>NZ_JBKBRO010000007.1:0-160588 GCF_046463815.1 Phenylobacterium sp.
TTGCTTCCCGCTCAGCTCGTAGCGCTTCACGCTCATCAACCCGCTCCGAATCACAAACCCGGAGACCGATTGATTCAGCACCTTTCAGGCATGGGAATCCTGAATGTGGATTGGTCCTAGCTCAGGGGGATCGGCGAGCGCCAGTTCGCCGGGTCGATCGGGGCGGTGGGGATGTTGCTCGGGCGCTCGGCGGGGATGGCCAGCACGTTCAGCGAGACGATCCCCGAGAAGACGTTCTCGGGATTGCCGCGGAAGTTGTCGGCGTCGAAGAGCTTCGGCATGTACCAGTGCATCCGGTACCCGTGGCCGTGGATCAGGTCGAGGACCGTCTGCTGGTTCCGGGCGCGATCGTTCTCGACGTAAAGAATGGGCCGGTGGCGGGCGATGGTGCGGGCCGCGCCCCGCAGGACGGCGGGTTCGAAGCCCTCGACATCGACCTTGATAAGGTCGCAGGCGGGAAGCTCCAGGTCGTCGAGGGCCACGACCTGGGTCCGCACTCCGTCCGCGCCATCGGCCTGGAGCGAGACTCCGCCGGGGTTCCGGGTCAAGGCGTAGTCGACCGGCGGCACGACGGCCCAGCCGGGGGCCTCGCCGCACGCCTGGGGATAGGCGAGCGCATTCGTCACGCCATTGAGGGCCAGATTGGCGCACAAGACCTGGAACACCCGTTGCTGGGGTTCGAAGGCGTAGAGCGTCCCGGGCGCGCAGGCCCGCGCCAGGGCGACGGTGTGGCTGCCGATGTTCGCGCCGATCTCGACGACGGCGTGGCCCGGCCTGACCAGCTGATCGAACAGCCGGCGTTCGCCCGGGCAGTACTCCCCGTAGAGCTCGAGGGAGCGGGCGACATAGACGTCGCTGGCGAAGCCCAGCATGGGGCCGTCGCGGGTCTCGTACTGCCTAAGGTCGCCCATGGCCGCCCTCACAGCGAAACGGCGGCCGCATCGCTGCGGCCGCCGCCTTGAATTCCAACGCGCGGAAGGCCCTAGGCTTCCGGGGCCTCGTCCTTGGACGCCGCCGTCATCTGGCGTTCGGCGATCCGGGCCGACTTGCCGCGGCGGTCGCGCAGGTAATAGAGCTTGGCGCGACGGACGACGCCGCGGCGCTTCACCTCGATCGACTCGATCATCGGCGACATCACGGGGAACAGGCGCTCCACGCCTTCCCCGAACGAAATCTTGCGGACGGTGAAGCTCTCGTCCACGCCCTGGCCGGACCGGGCGATGCACACGCCTTCGTAGGCCTGCACGCGCTCACGGTCGCCTTCCTTGATCCGCACGTTCACGCGCACGGTGTCGCCCGGGCGGAACTCGGGGATCTTGCGCTTCTCCAGGAGGCGGTCGGCCTCTTCCTTGCGGAGCTGTTCGATCACGTTCATCGTCGTCTGTCCTTACTGGGCTTTACTCGCCCTTTGCCTGTTGATTGGCGGTACGCTGCGCCCAGAGGTCCGGCCGCCGCTCCCGCGTGACGTCTTCGCGCTGCTTCTCGCGCCACTTCCGCACTTCGGCATGGTGGCCCGACAGGAGCACCTCGGGGATGTCGAGCCCTTCGAACGTCCGCGGCCTGGTGTACTGCGGATGCTCGAGGAGCCCGTCCTCGAAACTCTCTTCACTCAAACTCTCGGCCTGGCCCAACACACCGGGCACGAGCCGTACGCACGCCTCGATCGCCACCATCGCCGCGGACTCGCCGCCGGCAAGCACCGCGTCGCCGACCGCGACCTCCTCGAACCCCCGGGCGTCGAGCACCCGCTGGTCCACGCCCTCGAACCGCCCGCACAGGACGATCAGGCCGGGACCCTTGGCCCATTCCCGCACGCGGGCCTGGGTCAGGGGCCTCCCCCGGGCGGACATGTACAAAAGCGGCCGCCCGCGCCGATCCACGCTGTCCAGCGCGGAGGCGATGACGTCCGCCCGCATGACCTGCCCCGGGCCGCCACCCGCGGGGGTGTCGTCGAGGAAGCCGCGCTTATCCTTGGAAAAGGCCCGAATGTCCACTGTTTCCAATGACCAAAGGCCCTGCTCGCGCCAGGCCGTGCCGATGAGCGAGACGCCCAGCGGCCCGGGAAAGGCCTCGGGGAACATGGTCAGCACGGTGCAGTCGAAGGACATGGACGCTGCTAGGGCGCCGCAAACGTCGCCGCGTCAAGCCTTGCGGCGTCCGCCGCCCGCGCGTAAGGCGTCCGCCTTCGCACTTGCAGCAAAGCCCGACTTGCCGATGGACACCCAGACCCTCATGCAGACGCTGAAGCTGGAGCGTCTGGAGGTGAACCTCTTCCGGGGCGTGACGCCCGACGAGGAGTCGCGCATCCGCATCTATGGCGGCCAGGTGATCGCCCAGTCGCTGCTGGCGGCCTATGAGACGGTCGAGGACCGGCTCTGCCACTCGCTGCACTGCTACTTCATCCGGCCCGGCGACCCGAACGTGCCGATCATCTTCGACGTGGACCGCTCCCGCGACGGCGGCAGCTTCACGACGCGCCGGGTGATCGCGGTCCAGCACGGCCAGCAGATCTTCAACCTCGCCGCCTCCTTCCAGGTCGCCGAAGAAGGCTACGAGCACCAGGCGCAGATGCCGGAGGCGCCGCACTGGGACACGGTTGAGGACGACCGCGAGGTCCAGCGCCGCCTGCTGAAGGATGCGCCGGCGCGCATGAAGGAATGGCTCGACCGGCCGCAGCCGATCGAGATGCGCACCGTGGGCGGCCGGTTCGACACGCCGAACCCGCCCAAGGTCGAGCCCCGCCAGCTCGTCTGGTTCCGGGCCAAGGACGCCATCGGCGACGACCCGCGCATGCAGCAGGTGATCCTGGCCTACGCCTCGGACATGAGCCTGCTCGGCACCGGTCTTCGGCCGCACGGGGTCAACTGGCAGACGCCGGGGATGCAGACGGCGAGCCTGGACCACGCCATGTGGTTCCACCGGCCGACCGACTTCAACGAATGGCACCTGTACGTCCAGGAGAGCCCGTCGGCCTCGGGCGGCCGGGGCTTCAACCTGGGCCAGATCTACCGCGCCTCGGACGGGGCCCTGGTGGCCTCCTGCGCCCAGGAAGGCCTGATGCGGATGCGGAAGACGTAGGGCCTTCCCTCCCTTGATGGGGAGGGAAACGCTCGCCGGGAGGCGAGCGAGGGTGGGGAGGTCATGACCGGGTGGCGAGCTCGACGCTTGAACGCCGCTCCCCCACCCGTCTCCCCCGGACCAGGTCCGGGGTCGCCACCCTCCCCATGATGGGGAGGGAAGGGGGCTACTCCACCTCTTCGGGCCGGACGGCCACGATCCGGCCCTCGGCGATGCGCACCTCGGGCACGGCCTCGCGGGTGAAGGGCAGGTACCAGGAGGCGCCCTCGGGGGGCTCGATCTCGAGCAGGTCGCCGGCCCCGAAGTCCTGGACGTGCTTCACGCGGCCCAGGGGCTCGCCCTCGGGCGTCTCCACGGACAGGCCGATCAGGTCGGTGACGTAGAACTCGTCCTCGTCTGGCTCGGGCAGGATGTCGCGCGGGATGTAGAGGCGCAGGCCACGCAGGCCTTCCGCCTGTTCACGGGTCTCGACTTCCCGGGCGCGCACGACGAGGCCGCCCTTGGCGGGGCGGCCGGACAGCAGCGTGAGACCGGGTGAGCCGTCCTCGCGCTTCAGCTCGCGGTAGTCCAGCAGGGCCAGGGGATCGGCCGTGAAGCTGGTGATGCGGACCTCGCCGCGGACGCCGAAGGCGCCCGCGACGCGGCCCACGAGGATGAGGCTGTCGCCCACCCGGATAGCTTAGGCTTGCTCTTCGCCTTCGGCCGGAGCCGCTTCGGGGGCGGCTTCTTCGGCGGCGGCTTCCGCGGCCGGAGCCTCTTCGGCCGGAGCCGCCTCAGGAGCGGCTTCCTCGGCGACGGGCTCGGGCTCGGGCGCCGGGGCGTTCTTGGCTTCCTCGGCGGCGGCGGCGCGGTCGGCCTCGCGCTGGGCGCGCTCCTCGGCGCGTTCCTTGGCCTTCTGGCCGGGCTCGCCCTTCTTCGGGTTGTTGCCGGCTTCCCACTTGACCAGGCTCAGCTTGGCGAGTTCGCGGGCGACGCGGTCGGTGGGCTGGGCGCCCTTCTTCAGCCACTCCTGGATGCGCTCGGCCTTCAGCACGACGCGGTTCGGGTCGTCCTTCTTCAGGAGCGGGTTGTAGGAACCCACCTTCTCGATGAAGCGGCCGTCGCGGGGCGAATGGCTGTCGGCGACGACGATCGAGTAGTAGGGGCGCTTCTTGGCGCCGCCACGGGCGAGACGGATCTTCAGCATTGTCGTAAGTCCTTGGTCTGAAATCTATTTCTTGAAGGGATTGAAGCCCGGCGGCAGGCCGCCGCCGAGGCCGGGAAGTTTCGGGAGACCGGGACCGCCGAGGCCTTTCAGCTTGGCGGCCATCTCCTCCATCTGTTCGGGGGTGGGCGCGGGCTGGCCGGTCATCTGGGCGAGCTCGCCCATGTCCATGTTCCCGCCGCCGAGCATCTTGGCCATCTGGCCGAAGCCCTTGCCGCCGTTCTTGGAGAGCGCCTTGAAGGCGTCGGCCATCTGGCGGTGCTGCTTGAGCAGCCGGTTCACCTCGGCCACGTCGACGCCGGCGCCGGCCGCGACGCGCCGCTTGCGGGAGGCGGCCAGGATGTCGGGCTTCCGGCGCTCGGCCTTGGTCATCGAGGAGATGATCGCGATCTGGCGGTCGAAGGTCTTGTCGCTGATCCCGCTCTCGGCGATCTGCTTCTTCATCTTCTGGACGCCGGGGAGCAGGCCCATCAGGCCTTCCATGCCGCCCATGCGCTTCATCTGGCGGAGCTGCTCGGCCATCATGTCGAGGTCGAACTGGCCCTTGGCCAGCTTCTTGGCCATGGCCTCGGCCTTGGCCACGTCGAGGTCCTGGGCGGCCTTCTCGACGAGGGCGACCACGTCGCCCCGGCCCAGGATGCGGCCGGCCACCCGGTGGGCGTCGAAGGCGTCGAGGCCGTCGATCTTCTCGGAGACGCCGAGGAACTTGATCGGCAGGCCGGTGACGGCCCGCATGGACAGCGCCGCGCCGCCGCGGCCGTCGCCGTCGGCCCGGGTCAGCACCAGGCCGGTCAGCGGCAGGCGCTCGTGGAAGGCCTTGGCGGTGCGCACCGCGTCCTGGCCGGTGAGCGCGTCGGCGACCAGCAGGGTCTCGGACGGGTTCGAGATCCTCGCGATCTCGGCCGCCTCGGCCATCATCGCCTCGTCCAGCGTCGTACGGCCGGCGGTGTCGAGGATGAGGACGTCGTAGCCCTGCAGCTTGGCGGCCGACAGCGCGCGCCGGGTGATGTCGGGCGCGGCCTGGCCGGGCACGATCGGCAGGCTGTCCACGCCCGCCTGGGCGGCCAGCAGGGCGAGCTGCTCCATGGCCGCCGGGCGCCGCGTGTCGAGCGAGGCCAGCAGGACCTTCTTGCGTTCCTTGGCGAGGCGCAGCGCGAGCTTGCCGGCGGTGGTGGTCTTGCCCGAGCCCTGGAGGCCCGACATCAGGATCACGGTCGGCGGATTCTGCGAGAGGCGCAGGCCCTCGGGCTCGCCCTCGCCGCCCAGCATCTCGACGAGGCCGTCGTAGGTGATCTTGATGACCTGGTCGGCCGGCTTGACCGCGCGGATCACCGCCTCGCCGGTGGCGCGCTCCTTGGCCTTCTCGATGAACGCCCGCACGACCGGCAGGGCGACGTCGGCCTCGAGCAGGGCGACGCGGACCTCGCGCATCGCCTCGTCGATGTCCTTCTCGGACAGCACGCCGCGACCGGAAAGCCGGTCGAAGACGGATGTCAGCCGATCAGAAAGCGCGTCGAACAAAGCTCACTCCTATGGCCCCAAACGCGATCGACCCCCGTGGACGATTGCGTCGACGGGGGGCCTCGCCGCCCTCGTCCCATATGGTGATGGGGGTCGTGGCGGTGGAGGGCGCTGACCGAGATCAGGGCCGGAAGGGCGCGCTTATGCGCCCGTGGAGAACTTCGAGTCAAGAAATCAGCGGACGCGCGCCCAGAAGACCCTGGCCTAGCATGTCCGAAAGCCGCCAGCGGCTTTCGGCGCGACGCACTATCTTCCCGCCATGACCCGATACGCCCTCTTCGAAACCGCCATCGGCTTCGCCGGGATCGCGTGGAACGACGCGGGCCTCGTCGCCTGTCACCTGCCCGAGCGCGAGAAGGACACCGCCCGCCGGAGCTTCCTGCGCCGCTTCCCGGACGCCGTGGAGGTCCCGCCGCCGGCCTCGCTTTCGCCGACGATCGAGGGGGTCCAGGCGCTGATGCGCGGCGAGAAGGCCGACCTGACGGACGCGCCGCTCGACCTGTCGCGCACGCCGCAGTTCCACGCCCGCGTCTACGAGATCGCCCGCGCCATCCCGCCCGGCGAGACCCTCACCTACGGCCAGATCGCCGAGAAGCTGGGCGACAAGCTGCTCGCCCGCGACGTCGGCCAGGCGCTCGGCAAGAACCCATGGCCGATCGTCGTGCCCTGCCATCGGGTGACGGCGGCCGGCGGCAAGCCCGGCGGCTTCTCGGCCCGCGGCGGCGTCGACACCAAGCTGAAGCTGCTGGCCATGGAGGGCGCGGCCGTCGTGACGCCCAAGGCCGTCGCCCAAGGCGACCTCTTCGCCTGAGGACCGCCGCATAACGGCGTCGCGCGACCCCGGTCCCTGGTCTAGCTTGTTCGCGAATCGGGGGTTCGCATGATGCTGAAGACGATTTCCGGCGGGGCGCTGGCCGCCGTCCTGTTCACCGCGACGGCGGCCCTGGCCCAGGCGTCTCAGGCGCCGCCGGCCAATGCGCCGCCCGCAGGCCAGACGATCACCTGTCCGAAGACCCTTCCGGCCAACCCGCCGGCGCCCGCCGGCTTCTCGCGGGTCAATCCGACGAGCACCACGATCGACCTGGACTACATGGAGGTCGACGGCGGGCAGCTCTACTGCAGCTACGGCAGCATCACCGTGCGCTCGACCGCGACCGGCTGCGTCCGGGCCTCCGGTCCCTGGCGGCAGTCGGACGGGACCTGCTTCATCGCGCCGCCGGGCATTCCCTCGCCCGGCCCTTGCTACGCCCGCTGCCAATGATCAACGTGGGAGGTCCCATGCCCAAGCTCGTCCCCGCCGTCCTCGCCGCCGTCCTGGCGATCGCGCCCGCCGCGGCCCTGGCCCAGATCCCGCAGCCCTCGCCGGCCGGCAAGGCGCCCGCTCCGCCGGCGGCGCCCCAGAAGCTCACCTGCCCGCCATCCATCCCGGCCACGGTGACGACGCCGGCCGGCTACAGCCGGGTCGACCAGAACGGCGCCGAGCTCAAGCTGACCCTGGTGACCGTGGACGGCGGCCAGCTCATCTGCCGGTACGGGAGCTTCTCCTATACCATCCCGACGGCCAAGAACTGCACCAAGAGCACGGGCTTCTGGAACCCGGACGGCAACTGCTATCCCGTCCCGGCCGGCGTGATCGTGGGCTCGGACCCGACCTGCTACGTGAGCTGCCTGTAGGCGGCGGGGCGGTCATGAAACCCGGGATGGCCATCGCCGGCGCGGGCGCGCTGATCGTCTGGGGCGCGGCGGCCGGGGCGCAGACGCCGCCGCCGCCGAACGCCACCCCGGTGCAGGTCGCCTGCACCGCCGACTTCCGCACGCCGGGCCCGTTCTACCCCCAGAGCCGCGCGACCGAGCCGGACCCGACCCTGCCGATCCCGTTCGATGGCGCGGAGCTTCTCCACACCGGGCTGGTCTGCCACTACCACGACGCCTACGGGCAGAAGCTCTGGCGCGTCGCCGGCGGCGAGAGCTGGTGCCGGCCGGTGGACTCCGCCGCGTGGCGATATCCCGAAGCCGGCAATCCCACGTGCGTCGCCTCCGCGGCGAGCTGCGCGGTCATCTGCCTGCAGGCGCCGTCGGCCCCATAGGCCGCTGGCGGCGCCGCGCGACGCCGTTTAAGCACCGGTCATGGCCATTGGTGTCTTCGATTCCGGCGTGGGCGGCCTGACCGTCCACCACAGGCTCGTGGAGCGCTTCCCCGACGCCGACTTCGTCTATCTCGCCGACCAGGCGAACGCGCCTTACGGCGGGCGGCCCGGCGAGGAGATCGTGGCGCTCACCAAGGCGGGCTGCATCCGGCTGTTCGAGGAAGGCTGCGACCTCGTGGTCCTGGCCTGCAACACCGCCGCCAGCGTGGCGCTGCGCCGCCTGCAGCAGACCTGGCTGCCCGACTACCGGCGCGAGACGGGCCGCGCCCTCAACGTGCTCGGCATCGTGGTGCCGACCATCGAGGCGGCCACCGGCCTTCCCTGGGAGCACGAGGCCGAGCGCCGGGGCGACAAGGTGGAGAAGCTGGACGTGCTGGGCGTCTTCTCGACGCCCGCGACGGCCAGGAGCCGGGTCTATGAGATCGAGATCGACAAGCGCCGCCAGGACGTGGCCGTCTTCTCCGAGCCCTGCCCGGAACTGGCCCGGATGATCGAGGCCGGCGCCGCGCGCGACGAGCTGGCGCAGGTGATCCAGGGCCACGTCCAGGCGCTGAAGACCCGCATCGGCCGGGCCCCCGACCGGGCCATCCTGGGCTGCACCCACTACGAGATCGTGGCGGACATCTTCCAGGCCGCGCTGCCGCCCGGCACGCCCCTGATCCGCCAGCCCGAGGCGACGGCCGACGCGCTCGCGCGCTACCTGGAGCGGCATCCGGAATTCGACCCCGGCCGCTCGGGCCTGCGCCGGTTCCTGACCACCGGCGAGCCGGGCGCCCAGAACAGCCTGGTCGAGACCTTCTGGGGAGGCCCCTTAAGCTTCGAGCCGGCCTGAGGCCGCCGCCCGGCTGGCCTCGGCCAGCGCCGCGTCGAGCGGCGCCCCTTCCGCATAGGGGGCGAGGTCGGCGCTCGCCGGGCGCTCGCCCGCCATCGCCGGCGCGGGCAGGGGTGCGCCGATCCGCGTCTCCACGGGCAGCACGCCGCACCAGGCCGCCCAGCCCTCCTCGGCCACGAGGTCCGATCCGTCGGACCGGCGGGTCTTCGCCGAGGCCTCCTCGATCTCCATTTCCACGAGGACGATGCGGGCGAGCTCCTCATCCGTCGTTGGGCGCAGCTTGAGGGGGCGGCCCGCATAGAGCCGGTCGATGAAGGCGTCCATGGCGGCCCGCTTGGCCTCCGCGTCCTCGACGATCCGGGCCCGGCCGAAGGCCATGACCGAACGGTAGTTCAGCGAGTGCGTGATCCCGGTCCGCCCGACGATCAGGCCGTCCAGGAAGCTCACCGTCACGCAGACCGGCGCGCCCTCGCCCACGACCCTCAGCATCCGGCTGGCCGCCGCGCCGTGCCAGTAGAGGCGGCGGCCCTCGCGCCAGTAGGCGGTCGGGGTGACGAAGGGCTGGCCGTCGATCACGTAGCCCACATGGGCCATCAGCCCGGCGTCGAGCACCTCGAACACCGCAGCCTCGTCGTAGCGCGCCCGCTGAGGCCGCCGGCGCACGCGGGAGCGCTCGGTCGGGGAGAAGGCGGGATGACCCGTGGCGTCGTCCATCGGCGGAACTCCAGTCTCGAAGGGTTCCGCACCTAGGCCATGTGTGGTCTAGAGGGCAGGTCCAGTTCCGGACTTCTGGACAGACCACTTGAGGCGCCATGAGCTGGGCCGACATCTATCCCTGGGAGCCGCCGGCGGCGGGCGGGCCGGTGACCCGCCACGTCTATGACCAGGTGCGCGGCGCCATCCACGCGGGCGCCCTGAAACCTGGCGGGCGCCTGCCGTCCAGCCGCGACCTCGCCGCCCGCCTGGGCGTGGCGCGGGCCTCGGTGGTGGCGGCCTACGAGCTCCTGTCGGCCGAGGGCTATGTGACGGCGCGCCGGGGTTCGGGGGCCTACGTCTCGGGGGATCTCTCGGGGGTGCTGGACCTGAAGGCGCCCCGGGCCGAGCCCGCGCCGGAGCCGCCGCCCGAACTGCCGTCGAGGGCCCGCGAACTCGACGGCCTGGCCTTCCCGCCGCCCACGGCGCCCGAGGCGCGGATGTTCTCCAACGGCCGCACCCTGATGGACGCCCGGGCGCTGGACGCCTGGGCGAAGTCCACGCGCCGCGCGCTGCGCACGCTGGACCCTGTCCATTTCGGCTACTCGGACCCGCGCGGCGAGCCCCGGCTGCGGGCGGCGGTGGCCGACTACCTGCGGGCCGCGCGCGGCGTGGTGTGCGAACCGGACCAGGTGATCGTGACCGCCGGGGCGCAGCACGCGGTGGACATCGCGCTTCGGGTCCTGCTGGCGCCCGGCGATCCGGTGTGGATGGAGGACCCCGGCTACCAGCCGACCTGGCACGCCCTGGACGCCGCCGGCGCCCAGACCCATGCGATCCCGGTGGACGCCTCGGGCCTGGACGTGGCCGCGGGCGTCGCCGCCGCGCCCCGGGCCCGGCTGGCCTTCGTCACGCCGTCGCACCAGTACCCGCTGGGCGTCACCCTCACCATGGGCCGCAGGCTGGAGCTGCTGGCCTGGGCGCGGGCGGCCGGGGCCTGGATCGTCGAGGACGACTATTCGGCCGAGTTCCGCTACTCGGGCCCGCCGCTCGCCTCGCTGCAGGGGCTCGATGGCGGCGAGCGGGTGATCTACGTCGGCACCCTCAACAAGGCGCTCTTCCCGGGCCTGAGGCTCGGTTACATGGTCGCCCCCAGGTCTCTCGTGGCGGCGCTGGCCAAGGCGCGCGCGCTGACCGACCGCCAGCCGCCGACGGTGACCCAGGCCATCGTGCTCGACTTCATGGAGAGCGGCCAGTTCGCGGCCCACATCCGCCGGCGGCGCCTGGCCTACCGCGCCCAGCGCGACGCCCTGGCGCAGGCCCTGCGAGCCCGCCTCGGCGACCGGGTGGAGGTGGACGTTCCCGACCAGGGCCTGCACCTGATGGCCTTCCTGAGGGACGGCCAGGACGACCTGGCGGTGCAGGAGGCGGCGGCGCGGCGGGGGCTCTACGCCCGGGCGATCAGCCCGCTCTACCGGAAGGCCCCGGCGCGGCCCGGCCTGCTGCTCGGATTCTCGGGCTTCCCGGCGCGCGGCATGGCCGCCGGCGTCGCCCGGCTGGCCGAGGCCTTGGCGGATCTGGACTGAAGGGGGGCGCCCGGGCGGCGCAGGGGGGAGAGGGCGCCGCCCGGACCTTGACCGAAGCCGCGGGTGTGTGCGGCGCGGCGTCGGCAGGATCGGCGGGGGTGGGAGAGACGTCCCGCCGCCCTTTGAGATAGGGATCGCCCGTTCAACTGACCAATCGATTGTTTTTGGAAGTCGCATAGAACGGAACTATGATCCGGCCGGAAGGATCGCCCATGCTGCCCACCATCCGCCAGCTCCAGTACCTGAAGCTGCTCGCCGAACACGGCGCCTTCGGGCGTGCGGCCGAGGCCGCCCACGTCACCCAGCCCACGCTGTCCGCCGGCATCCAGGAGCTGGAGCGGACCCTCGGCGCGCCGGTGGTCGATCGGGCCCGCTCGGGCGTCATCCTGACGCCGGTGGGCGAGGAGGCGCTGCGCCGGGCGACGGTGATCCTGAACGAGGCCGAGGAGCTGGTGGAGGCGGCCAAGAACGCCGGCCAGCCGCTCACCGGCCGCTTCCGGCTGGGCGTCATCCCGACCATCGCGCCCTTCCTGCTGCCCCGGGCCCTGCCGCTGCTGCGCGAGCGGTTCCCGAAGCTGAAGCTCTATCTGCGCGAGGACCTGACCCAGCGCCTGATCGCCCAGCTCAAGGCCGGGCGGCTGGACGCCGCGCTGATCGCCCTGCCCTTCGACATGGCGGGCCTCGAATGGGCGCATGTGGCGGACGACGAACTGCTGGCGGCCCTTCCGGCCAACCATCCGCTGGCCGCCCAGAAGGCGACGAACCCGGACGACCTGGAACGCGAGAACCTGATCCTGCTGGAGGACGGCCACTGCCTGCGCGAGCACGCGTTGTCGGCCTGCCGTCTCAATCCGCCCCGCGCCGGAGCCGGGGAGGAGCCGTTCGCGGCCACGTCCCTGCCGACCGTGGTCCAGATGGTGGGATCGGGCCTGGGGGTCACCTTCATTCCCCGGATGGCGGTGGCGTCGGGCCTGACCGAGTCCGCGCCGGTGGCCGTCCGCCCGATCGCCGCCGACCATCCGGCGCGCGAGATCGTGGTGGCCTGGCGGGCGGGTTCGAACCGCCGCGCCGAGGGCCGCCTGCTGGCCGAGGTGCTCAAGGACGCCTGAAGGGGATGCCTGAAGCGGCCGACCTGATTCGACACAATCGAAATAGCTTGCGCGACGATACGGTTTCGATGTATCGAACAATAAGACATATCTAAATAGGGTCTGAACACATGCGATTTGCACATCATCCCGGACGTGGCGGGCGCGGCTTCGGCCGCATGGGCCACCATCACGAGCACCATCAGCACCGGCGCGGCCGCCGCTTCGGCCGGTTCTTCGAGCACGGCGACCTGCGCTTCGTGATCCTGGCGCTGCTCGAGGAGCAGCCGCGCCACGGCTACGAACTGATCAAGGAGCTGGAGGAGCGCACCGGCGGCGCCTACCGCCCGAGCGCCGGGGTCATCTATCCGACGCTCGCCCTGCTGGAGGACGAGGGCCTGGTCGCCCTGGCCGGCGGCGAGACCGGCCGCAAGCTCTACGAGATCACCGACCAGGGCCGCGCGGCGCTGGACGCCAACCGCACGGGCGTCGAGGCCGTATTCGCCCGCATGGAGGAGGCCGCACGGAGCGCCGGTCCCGTCCGGCCGCGGGTGGGACGGGCCATGATGAACCTCGGCATGGCGCTTAAGACGCGGCTGTCGCGGCCGGTCACCGAGGACGAACTCGACCGCATCGTCGGCATGATCGACGACACGGCCGCCGCCATCGAGCGGGTGTGATCAGTCCATCAGCCGCTGGGCCAGGTACACGTAGTGCCGGGCCCACCGGCGGGCGTTCAGCTCGGGGTCGGCGTCGTTGGCGTGCCCGCCGAACGTCTGCTCGTAGTAGAGGTAGGGGACGCCCAGTTCCTTCAGCCGCGCGGCGAACTTGCGGGCGTGGCCCGGGTGGACCCGGTCGTCCCGCGTGTTGGTCGTGATGTAGGCCAGCGGGTACCGCACGCCCGGCTTGAGGTTCTGGTAGCCGGAGTATTTGGCGATGAAGGCGCGGTCTTCCGGCACGTCCGGGTTCCCGTATTCGCCGACCCAGGACGCGCCCGCCGACAGCTTGTGGTAGCGCAGCATGTCGATCAGCGGGCTTTCCACCACGACGGCGTTCCAGAGCTCGGGGTGCTGGGTCATGGAGACGGTGGTCAGCACGCCGCCGTTCGAGCGGCCGTAGATGCCCAGCCTGCGGGCCGAGGTGATCCTGCGGGCGGCGAGGTCGCGGGCCACGGCGGCGAAGTCGTCGAAGGCCAGTTGCCGTTTCTCGCGCAGCACCGCCTGGTGCCAGGCCGGGCCGAACTCGCCGCCGCCCCGGATGTTGGCGATGACGTAGGCGCCGCCGCGCTCCATCCAGAGCTTGCCGGCCTCGGGCATGTAGATCGGCGGCTTGGCGAGCTGGAAGCCGCCGTAGCCGTACATCAGCGTCGGCAGCGAGCCGTCGAGCTTCGCCGCCTTCGGGCGCACCAAGAAGTAGGGGATCTTGGCTCCGTCGGACGAGGTCGCCCAGAACTGTTCCACCACATGGGTCGAGGCGTCGAAGCGGGCCGGCAGGGCCTTGACCTGCGCCGCCTCGCCCGACGCCGCATCAGCCAGCCACAGGCTGGTGGGGGTCAGGAAGCCCTCGACGGTGACGAACAGCTCGTCGTCGCTCCCGGCCGTGTCCACGAGCTGGATATTGGCGTCCGCCGGCAACGGCAGGCGCTTGCCGCTCCAGCGGCCGTCCGCGAAGTCGTAGGCGTCGACCGCGCCCTTCACGTCCTCGAGCAGGGTGACGATCAGCCGTCCGTCGGTGGCGGCCACCTGCTGCACCGCCTGGCGCGGGCCGGGCTGGAAGACCAGCGTGGGTCGGGCCTTGGCCGCGTCGGCCTTGAGGGCCGCGAGGTCGTAGGCGACGACGGCGCCCGGCTGGAAGCCGCCCCAGGCCTCCTGCAGGCTGAACAAGACTTGGCCGTCCACATAGGCCTCTTCCCGGGTCTTCTTCGGCAGGGCGATGGGGACGAGGCCCTTGTCGGTCACGAGGCTGAACTCGGCCTCGAAGAAGGAGAGACCCCGGTCGACGATCAGGCCGTCGGCCCGCCCGCCCTCGCCGCGCAGCACGACGGGCTGGGCCCAGACGTCGGTCTTGCGCCCCCGGAAGATCTCGCGCGCGGCGCCGTCGCGGCCGACGATCTTCAGCACATAGGGATAGCCGGACTCGGTGACCTCGCCGGGCGTCCACTCGCGGCCGACCACCAGGGTGTCGCGGTCCAGCCACTCGACGTACTGCTTGGCCTCGGCGAAGCGAAAGCCGCCCGCGACGAAGGCCTTGGTGCTGGTGTCGAACTCGCGGAGCTCGACGGCGTCGCCGCCCCCGTCGGAGAGGCGGACGAGGCAGAGCGTTTCCTGCGGCTTCAGGCAGGTCGCGCCCTTGAAGAACCAGTTCCTGCCCTCGGCCTTGGACAGCGCGTCGACGTCGATCAGAGTCTCCCAGGCCGGGTCGGCGGTGCGGTACGAGGCCTCGCTCGCGTGCCGCCACAGGCCGTGCGGATGCTCGGCGTCCTGCCACAGGTTGTCGATCCCGCCGGCCCGGAAGCGCGGCGTCGGGATGCGGTCCCTGGCGGTGAAGATGGCGCGCGCCTCGGCCAGCATCGGCTGGTAGCGCGGGTCGGTCTCCAGCACCCCGGCGGTGCGGGCGTTCTCGGCCTCGGCCCAGGCGAGCGCCCTGGGGCTCTCGACCTCCTCGAGCCAGAGGTAGGGATCGTCCTGAGCAATAGCGGAGGGGGCGGTGAGCAGGAGGGCGGCGAGCGCGCCGGCGAGCATCTTCATGCCCCGATCTAGCCGGGCTTCGCCGCGATTGTCTGCCCCCGGCGTGCCTTTGGGCCGCTTCTCGCCTATATGTCCGCCGCCATGGGCCGTCCGTTCCTCAAGATGAACGGGCTCGGCAACGACTTCGTCGTGGTCGAGACCCGCTCCGCTCCCTTCGCCCCCACCGCGGAGGAGGTGCGCGCGATCGCCGACCGCGCGAGCGGGATCGGCTGCGACCAGCTCATCGCCATCGAGCCCGTCGAGGGCGCCGACGCCCGCGTGCGGTTCTGGAACGCCGACGGCGAGGAGGTCGGGGCCTGCGGCAACGGCACGCGCTGCGTCGGCTGGCTGCTGATGCAGGCGAGCGGCAGGGACGAGGCGGTCATCGAGACCAGGGCGGGACGGCTGACCGCCACCCGCGCCGGCGACCGGCTGGTCAGCGTCGACATGGGCGAGCCGCGCCTCGACTGGCGCGAGATCCCGCTCTCCGAGGAGCACGACACCCGCGCCCTCGACGTCGTGCTCTACCACCACGCCGACCTGATGGCCCCGCCGGGGTGCGTCTCCATGGGCAATCCGCACGTGGTGTTCTTCGTGCCGGACGCCGAGGCTGCCCCGGCCGCCGAGGCCGGGCCCGTCATCGAGAAGCACCCGCTGTTCCCCGAGCACGTCAACGTCGGCTTCGCCCAGATCAAGGGCCGCGACCGCATCCGCCTTCGGGTCTGGGAGCGGGGCGCCGGCCTGACCAAGGCCTGCGGCACCGGCGCCTGCGCGGCCATGGTGGCGGCTTCCCGCCGCGACCTGATCGGCCGCCACGCGACGATGGAGCTGGACGGCGGGGAGCTGTTCATCGAGTGGCGCGCCGACGGCCACGTGATCATGACCGGCCCCGCGGCCGTCGACTTCCAGGGCGAGCTGCCGTGAGCGGTCGGGCCCTCGCCTTTTCTCCTCCCCCATCGGGGGAGGGGGACCCTGCGCAGCAGGGTGGAGGGGGCTTGCCTGAAGCGCCGCGCGGGGGGCCGGCCCCCTCCACCGCTTCGCGGTCCCCCTCCCCCGATGGGGGAGGAGCGGACGTCGACATCGTCACGTTCGGCTGCCGGCTGAACGCCTACGAGAGCGAGGTCATCCGCAAGCGGGCGGCCGAGGACGGGCTCACCGACGCCATCGTCTTCAACACCTGCGCGGTGACGGGCGAGGCCGTGCGCCAGGCGCGGCAGGCGATCCGCAAGGCCCGCCGCGAGCGGCCTGGCGCCAAGGTGATCGTCACCGGCTGCGCGGCCCAGATCGACCCCGCCGCCTTCGCGGCCATGGACGAGGTCGACCTCGTGCTGGGCAACGCCGAGAAGAGCCAGGCCGGGGCCTATGCGCCGACGGCCGAGGGCCGCGTGCGCGTCAACGACATCATGAGCGTGCGCGAGACCGCCGGGCACCTGATCGACGGCCTGAAGGATCGCGCCCGGGCCTATGTCGAGGTCCAGAACGGCTGCGACCACCGCTGCACCTTCTGCATCATCCCCTATGGCCGCGGGAACTCGCGTTCGGCCGCGGCGGGCGAGGTGGTCGAGCAGGTTCGCCGGCTGGCGGCCGAAGGCTACCAGGAAGTGGTGCTCACCGGCGTCGACGTGACGAGCTGGGGCGCCGACCTGCCGGGCCAGCCGACGCTGGGCCAGCTCGTCGCGCGCATCCTCAAGCTCGTCCCCGAGCTGCCCCGCCTGCGCCTGTCCTCGATCGATGCGGCCGAGATCGACGCAGACCTGCTGCGCTGCCTGGGCGAGGAACCCCGGCTCATGCCCTACCTGCACCTCAGCCTGCAGGCCGGGGACGACATGATCCTGAAGCGCATGAAGCGCCGGCACCTCCGGGCGGACGCCCTGAAGCTGGTCGAGAGCGTGCGCGCCGTGCGGCCCGACACCGCCTTCGGCGCCGACCTGATCGCGGGTTTCCCGACCGAGACGGACGAGATGTTCGAGAACACGCTGAAGCTGGTGGAAGCGGCGGGGCTCTCCTTCCTGCACGTCTTCCCCTTCAGCCCCCGGCCCGGCACGCCGGCGGCGCGGATGCCGCAGCTTCCCCGCGAGGTGGTGAAGGCCCGGGCCGCGCGGCTGCGCGCGGCGGGCGAGGCGGCGCTCGTCCGCCACCTGGAGCGTCAGGTGGGCCGAACGCTGAGCGGCCTGGTGGAACGTCCGGGCGTGGCGCGCGCTCCGGATTTCACCGAGATCGCCTTCACCGGCGAGGCGGCGGTGGGCGGCCTCGCCGACCTCGTGGTCACCGGCCACGACGGCAAGCGGGCCATCGCCCACGTCGAGGAGAGGGTCGCGGCATGAGCTGGTCGGGCGGTTGCCAGTGCGGGAAGGTCCGCTTCCGGGTGGACGGCGAGCTGGGGCGGCCCAGCATCTGCCACTGCCGCATGTGCCAGAAGGCGCTCGCCGGGCCGTTCGGCGCCTTCGTGACGGTGAAGGCGCAGGACCTCACCTGGACGGGCGACGAGCCCAGCCGCTTCCAGAGCTCGAACAAGGTCCGCCGGGGCTTCTGCCCGGGATGCGGCACGCCGCTGACCTTCGAGACCGACAAGACCATCGACCTGACGATCTTCGCCTTCGACCGCGCGGCCGAGATCGTCCCCGTGATCCAGCTCGAGCCCCAGAGCATGCCCGGCTGGGTGGCCCACGTCACCGAGCTGGAGGTGCTGGAGCCGCCGCCCGGCTACTACGAGACGATCACCAGCTACCAGCACCCCGACCGCGACGCCTAGGCGGGCGGGGCGCGCCCCGGGAACCCCGGCATCTGCCAGCCGAACAGGATCGCGCCCGCCCGTACCGCGAAGGCGGTGAGGAAGCCCGCGACCTGGGCCGCCAGCAGCGGGACGCCGGCCGCGTCGAGCGCCACGAAGGCCGCCGCGCCCAGCAGGGCTGGCGTGACGTAGAGCTCGCGCCGCAGCAGCACCGACGGCTCATGGGCCAGGACGTCGCGCAGCACCCCGCCGAAAGTGGCGGTGAGCACGCCCATGACGACGGAGGCCAGCGGCGAGACGCCCAGCGAGATGGCCTTCAGGGCGCCCACGATGGCGTAGGCGGCCATGCCCAGCGCATCCAGCCACAGCAGCAGGCGCTCGCGCCCCTGGCCCCAGCCGAAGATCCAGACCGCCACCGCCGCCGCCAGGCAGACGACGAGGTACTCCGGCCGCTGCACCCAGAAGACCGGCGCGTCGATCAGCAGGTCGCGCAGCGTCCCTCCGCCCACCCCGGTGACGGCGGCGAAGAAGCCGAAGGTGATGATGTCGTGCTTGGCTCGCGCGGCGGCCAGCGCCCCGGAGGCGCCGAACACGGCGACGGCGGCGTAGTCGAGCACGGTGAGGCTGGCGGCGAGCGCGTCCATGCCCCACTCATGCGGTCCCAGGTGACGCGCGGCAAGCTCCCGGCTAGAAGCCCAACCCATGTCCGAACCGAAACGCGGCTGGTTCCAGCGGCTCACCCAGGGGCTCACGAAGTCCTCGAAGCAGATGGGCGAGCAGATCGCCCAGGTCTTCACGGCCAAGGAGCCCCTCGACCAGGCCAAGCTCGACGAGCTCGAGGAGATGCTCATCGAGGCGGACCTCGGCCCCCATTCCGCCGCCCGCATCACCGAGCGCTTCGCCAAGGAGAAGTTCGGCAAGGACGTGGGCGAGGCCGAGATCAAGGAGGCGCTGGCCCAGGCCATCGGCGACGAGCTCTCCGGCCGCCAGGGGACCTTCGACCCGCTGTCGGGCCCGAAGCCCTATGTGGTCCTGTTCATCGGCGTGAACGGCTCGGGCAAGACCACGACCCTGGGCAAGATCGCCGCCGACCTCACCGGCCGGGGGGCCAAGGTGCTGGTGGTGGCCGGCGACACCTTCCGCGCCGCCGCCGTGGAACAGCTCAAGGTCTGGGCCGAACGGGCGAAGGCCGACTTCATGTCGAGGCCCACGGGCTCGGACGCGGCGGGCCTGGCCTTCGACGCCGTGGAGCGGGCCAAGGCCCAGGGCTATGACGTGGTGCTGATCGACACCGCCGGCCGCCTCCAGAACAAGCAGGGCCTGATGGACGAACTCACCAAGGTCATCCGGGTGGTGAAGAAGGTCGATCCCGACGCCCCGCACGAAACCCTGCTGGTGCTGGACGCCACGGTGGGCCGCAACGCGCTGGCCCAGGAGAACATCTTCGGCAACCAGATCGGCGTCTCGGGCATCGTCATGACCAAGCTGGACGGCACCGCGCGCGGCGGGGTGCTGGTGCCCGTGGCGCAGGCCTCGGACAGCCCCATCAAGCTGGTCGGCGTCGGCGAGGGGATCGAGGACCTGCAGGCGTTCGACGCGCGCGCCTTCGCCCGCAGCCTCGTGGGCCTTTCGGAGCCCGTCCGATGACCCAACGCACCCGCGACTGGATCCGCTACTTCGTCGACTTCTCGGCGCCCGTCTCGTTCCTGCTGGCCTACTTCCTCGGCGGGCGCGACTTCATGAAGGCCACCGGCGTGTCGATCGTCGTGGGGCTGATCGCCCTCGTCGTCGGCCTGGTGGTCGAGCGCCGCATCGCCTGGCTGCCGCTGTTCGTGGCGGTCCTGGGCATCGTGTTCGGCGGGCTGACGCTCTACTTCAAGCAGGACTGGATCCTGAAGAACCGGCCCACCTTCGTGAACCTGTTCCTCTCGGCCCTGCTGCTGGGCGGGGTGGCGCTGAAGCGAAATCCGATCAAGGCCGTGATGGGCTGGGCGCTCTCCCTGCCGGACGAGGCCTGGCGGACGCTGGGCCTGCGCTACGGGTTCTTCTGCCTGGGGATCGGGGTGGCGAACTTCGTCATCTGGAAGACCCAGCCCGAGGCGACCTGGGTCACCTGGGACACCATCGGCATCCGGGTGCTGAGCGCCCTCTTCGGCCTGGCCCAGGCGCCGCTGCTGATGCGATACATGAAGGCGAGCGAGGTCCCGCCGCCGCCGCCGGACGTGCCCACGGAATAGGGCCGCGGCACAGGCTCCCCCGAGACAGATCGTCCGTCGTCAAACCGTCGCATTGAACGGCTAATCCTCCGGCGGTCCAAGCCAGTTGGGGGACGGTGCGACATGGCCAAAGGCAAGACCCGGGCGAAGGCCGCGGTGGCCGCCCTGGACCAGTCGCCCAGCCATCTCCTCCATCGCGCCGTGCAGCAGGCGCTGGACGGCTACGCCGCCGAGTTCGGCCCCGGCGGGATCACCCAGCGCCAGTACGCCGTCCTGGCCGCCGTCGCCGCCCACGAGGGCGCGACCCAGACCGACCTCGTCCGCGCCACCGGCATCGACCGCTCCACCCTGGCGGACATGGCCGCGCGGATGATCGCCAAGGGCCTGCTGGCCCGGGAACGGTCCTCGTCGGACGCCCGGGCCAATGCCGTGCGCCTGACGTCCGAGGGGCAGGCGACGCTGGCCGAGGCCCAGCCGAAGATGGCCGCCGCCGACGCCAAGCTCCTGAAGCTGATCACGGGCCGGGTCAAGCGCGAGACCTTCGTGCGCCTGCTGAAGGAACTGGTGCGGGCCGGCGAGGCCCTGGAGGGCGGCGAGGAAAAACCCGCCAAGAAGGCCAAGGCGCCGAAGGCCCCCAAACCGGCCAAGGCCGCGAAGGCTCCCAAGGCCAAGAAGAAGGTCAAGAAGGCGGCCTAGGCCCGGGGCGGCTTCGGCATCACGACGTCGGCCGACGGCCGCAGGTGCGGGGTGCGCAGGCGCTCGTAGCCGACCTCGGGCAGCCTCCCCATGATCATCCCAAGCATCAGGGCGCCGTCCGCCGGCCCCGTTCCCGTCGCGGGCGGGGGCTCGCCATAAAGCTCGCGCCAGAGGGCGGCGGCAGGGGGCTTAGCCGTGGAACCTGGCGGTCAGACGCGGATGTCCAGCAGCGATCCGGGGCGCAGAATCCGCTTGGGCGGCTCGCCGGCCGGACTGGGCGCGGGATCAGGGATGCGGCCCGGCGTGGGGGCGGCCAGAGTTGGCTTGGGCGCGGAACCGGGTGCGGCGGTCGCCTGACCAAGAGCCGCGGCGAAGAACGCCCGCTGGGCCGCCGCCCGGCCCGGGTCGAGGGGCCGCGTCGCGGGCTGTGGCGGAACCTGGGAGGAAAGGCCTGGGCGGATAGCGGTCACGAGCGGGGCCCGAACATGGTTAACGCGCCCGCAAGACTTGGCCGCGCGCCGGTCAACGGCGGGTTAACGGGCGAGCTTCGCCAGGCGCTGGGCGTCGGTCTCGGTGAGGGGTCCGGTGTGCTTGGCGATCACCAGGCCGTCGCGGCCCACCACATAGGTCTCGGGCACCCCGGTGACGCCGAACTCGACCCCGGCCCGGCCGTCCCGGTCCACCAGCACCTCGGCGTAGGGGTTCCCCAGCCGGTCGAGGAAGGCCGCCGTGTTCTGGGGCGCGTCCTTGTAGGCGACCCCCACCACGCGGACGGGCTGGCCCTTCAGGCCCATGATGACGGGATGCTCGATCTCGCAGGGCGCACACCAGGAGGCGAAGAAGTTGACCAGGATCGGGCCTTCCGAGGCCGCCTCGCGGATCGAGACCGGCTGGCCCTCGGCGAGGGTGGGCAGGGCGATGGCCGGGGCCGGCTTGCCGACCAGGGCCTGGGGCTGCACCTGCGGATTGCGGTTCAGCGCGTAGAGCCCGAACAGCAGGCCCAGCGCGACCAGCACGATCAGCGGGGCGAGGGCCAGCCAGCGGCTCATTTGCCGTTCAGCTCCTGGAAGCGGCGCTTCCAGCGGCGGGCGTGCGCCAGCGACGTCCAGACCATCCCGGCGAAGACCACGCCTGTGACGATGAACGACGGCCAGATGTAGGCGGAATAGTCGGGCATGGTCTTAAGCCCTCGCCGCACGCAGGGCGGCGGCCTCGGCCCGGCGGCGCCAGACCTCGCCGCGGATCCGCACCAGCCACAGCGACCCGAAGGCGGCCATGTAGGCCAGCGCCATCAGCCCCAGCGGCCAGAGGTAGACCGGCGGCATGGCCGGACCCTCGCCCCGGAACACCGAGGCGCCCTGGTGGAGCGAATTCCACCACTCCACGCTCCAGTGGACGACCGGCAGGTTCACGAGGCCCACCAGGGCGAGGATCGCCGCGGCGCGGGCGGCCTTGGTCTCGTCGTCCAGCGAGGCGCGGAGGGCGATGTAGGCGAGATAGAAGAGGAACAGCACCAGCACCGAGGTGAGCCGCGCGTCCCACACCCACCAGGCGCCCCACATGGGCCGGCCCCATAGCGAGCCGGTGACCAGGGCGAGGAAGGTGAAGGCGGCGCCCAGCGGGGCGGCGGCCTGGGCCGCGGCGTCGGCCAGCACGTGGCGGAAGACCAGGGCGAGCAGGCTGGCGATCCCTAGGCATGAATAGACGAACATGCTCATCCAGGCGGCGGGGACGTGGATGAACATGATCCGGACCGTCAGGCCCTGCTGGTAGTCCTCGGGCGCGGTGAAGCCCAGCCACAGGCCGGCGGCGGCCAGCGCGACCGCGATCACGCCGAACAGCGGGGCGGCCCAGCGCGAGAACGCCATGAAGCGCTCGGGATTGGCGAGAAAGGCGGGCGCCGGGATCATCGGCCTTCGCTTAAGGCCCGGCGGGCCGCCTCGCAAGCGGCTGCCGCGCTTACTCCCCGGGCGGCGACGGCGGGGCCGGGGGCGCGGGCGGCGCCGGCGGCATGGGGGGCATCGGCATGCGGAGAGCCATATGCGGCATCGGCACGGGGCCGAAGCCCGGACCCGCGAACATCAGCATCGGCATGGCGTCGAACGCCTTCTTCTGCTTGGCGTCGAGCTGGCCGTAGAAGGTCCGCGTCGCGTCGATGCGCGTCTTCATGGCGGCCTGATGCCTCGCCATTCGGGCTTCCATGTCGTTCAGGCGCTCCAGCGTGGTCTTCGTCTCGTCGCGCTCGAAGCGGGCCCCGCCGCGGTCGTGTCCGGCCTTGGTCGCCTCGAGGAAGGCCTTCAGCGCCGGCTCCTGGTCGGGGCGCAGTTGCAGGATGTCCCTGAGGTGCTGGGCGGGGTCGCCGTGGCGCATGTGGACGTGGCGCCGGGGTTGCGCCCCGGCCTTGCCGTCTCCGTCGGGCTGGGCCGCGGCCGCGCCGGCCCCGGCGAGCAGCGCCAGGGCGGCTCCGGCGAGGAGCCAGGTCTTGGGCTTGGACATCTCTATCGTCTCCTGTGGCGGGTGATCTTTCCTAACAAGCTCAACCGTCCGCTTGAGGCGAAAAAGCGGCGGGCGGAATGAAGAATTGTTCATGTGTCAAAAGGGGTTACGGGCGGCATACGGCGCCGCAACAGACCTTGGGGGATATTGCATGTTCGCTTCGTTTCTCGCCGCCGCCGTCGTGGCGTCCGCGCCTGTTACGGCCCTGGACCCGGCGCAGGTGAAGGCCGTGGAGGCCGTGGCCTACGACTATGTGGACGGCCAGCTCGAAGGCGACGCCGCCCGCGTCGCCCGCTCGCTGCACCCGGACCTCGCCAAGCGCGCGGTGCGTCCCAATCCGGACGAGATGCTGGGCCTGCGCCGCATGACCAAGGAGGAGCTGGTGGACCTGACGAAACAGGGCGTGCTGAAGACCCCGAAGGACCAGTGGAGCCGTTCGGTGAAGGTGCTGGACATCGCCGGCGACGTGGCCGTGGCCCGGGTCGAGACGCCCTGGTTCACCGACTTCTTCCATCTGGGCCGGTTCGGCGACCGGTGGGTGATCGTCAACGCCATGTGGCAGCCCAAGGCGCGTCCGGCGGCGGCGAACTGATCCGTCAGGACAGCGCGTTGCGGCACGCGCCGGCCATGGCCAGGGGGCCGAGCGCCGCCGCGCCCGCCGCGTAGGCCGCCAGCAGCGAGAACCCCGCCTTCCACGGCAGGCCGCCGGCGAAGGCGTCCAGGGCGCCGCCGCCGAAGATCACCGGCGGCACGAAGAGCGGCAGGACGATCACGGCGGTGAGCAGGCCGCCCCGCCGCGCGCCGAGGCTGAGCGCGGCTCCGATCCCGCCCACGAACGCGAACGCCAGGCCTCCCGCCAGCGCGCAGGCGAAGATCAGGGGCGCCAGCGCCGGGTCGGCGCCCAGGGCGATGGCGGCGACCGGGGCGGCGAGCGCCAGCGGCGCGCCCGTCGCCAGCCACTGGCCCAGGCACTTGACGGCGCAGACCAGCTCCAGGGGGACGGGCGAGAGGACCAGGAGGTCGAGGGCGCCGTCCTCGTAGTCGCGCTCGAACAGCCGGTCGAGCGACAGCAGGGACGCCAGCGCGAGCGCGACCCAGGCGGCCCCCGGCGCGATGGCGGCCAGCCGCTCGGGTTCCGGACCGATGGCCAGCGGGATGAGGGTCGCCACGCCCGCATAGAAGCCCACGGCCACCAGCGGGCCGCCGCCCCGGCCCCAGGCCAGCGCCGTCTCGCGGACGAGGAGGGCGAGGAGGCGGCTCATGCGCCGAGGTCCAGGGTCTTGGCCGGGATCGGCAGCGGATCGTGCACGGCGGCCAGGATCATGCCGCCGGCGTCGAGGTGGCGGGCCATGGCCTGGCCCATCCGCTCGCGCCACTGGGCGTCGAGGGGGCTCAGAGGCTCGTCCAGCAGCCAGAGCGGCCGCTCGGCCGCCGCCGTGCGCGACAGGGCCAGACGCCGGCGCTGGCCGGCCGACAGGCGGCGGACCTCCAGATCCAGCAGACGGACGAGGTCGTAGGCCTCGGCGGCCCGGGCGATGGCGGCCGGGTCGCCGCCGGCCCAGCGCCCCCAGAAGTCCAGCTCCTCGCGCACCGTGCGGGCGGGTTTCAGCCCGTCCTGGTGGCCCACGAAGTGGAGGCCCGACGCCCGCGCCTCGGCCGGGTCGGCGCCGCCGAAGCCGATCTCGCCCGCCTCCAGCCGCACGAGGCCGGCGATGGCGCGCAGCAGGCTGGTCTTGCCCGAGCCGTTGGGCCCCGCCAGCGCGCAGGCCTCGCCGGGCAGCAGGGCGAAGGAGAGGCCCTCGAACAGCACGCGTCCGCCCCGCCGCACCGACGCCTCTGAAATCAGCAGTTCGGCGATCATGCGCGGGCGTCTCCGCCGGTCCGCCTAGACGCCGGATTTTGCGAACGATTCGCAGGACTTTCAGCGCATGGACGGGCGCGCGGCCCGGGGCTATGAAGCGGCCGGCCGCCGCAGCCCCAGGGGGGCAACGCCGCGCGGGGACGAACGCTGTGTGTCCGTCCCTCCAGAGCGCGCGATCCCTGGGGTGGTCGTTGGGCGGCCGGGAACAGAGAAAGGATCTCCCACAATGGCGTCTGTCGACAGCCTGAAAACCCGCCGCGAACTCGTGGTGGGCGACAAGACCTACGCTTACTACAGCCTTCGCGCCGCCGAGGAAGCCGGACTTTCGGGCGTTTCGCGCCTGCCGATCTCGATGAAGGTCCTTCTCGAGAACCTGCTGCGCAACGAGGATGGCCAGTCGGTCGGCGTGGACGACCTGAAGGCGCTGGCCGCCTGGCTGGAGAACAAGGGCTCCGTCGAGCACGAGATCAGCTTCCGCCCCGCCCGCGTGCTGATGCAGGACTTCACCGGCGTGCCGGCGGTGGTGGACCTGGCCGCGATGCGCGACGCCATGACGGCGCTCGGCGGCGACCCTGAGAAGATCAACCCGCTGAACCCCGTCGACCTCGTGATCGACCACTCGGTGATGGTGGACTACTTCGGCAACGCCAAGGCGTTCCAGAACAACGTCGAGCGCGAGTACGAGCGCAACATGGAGCGCTACCGCTTCCTGCGCTGGGGCTCGTCGGCCTTCAACAACTTCCGCGTGGTGCCCCCCGGCACCGGCATCTGCCACCAGGTGAACCTGGAGTACCTGGCCCAGACCGTCTGGACGAATTCGGACGACGGCCAGGAAGTCGCCTATCCCGACACCGTCGTCGGCACCGACAGCCACACGACCATGGTCAACGGCCTGTCGGTCCTGGGTTGGGGCGTGGGCGGCATCGAGGCGGAGGCCGCCATGCTGGGCCAGCCGATCCCGATGCTGATCCCGGAAGTCATCGGCTTCCGCCTGGACGGCGTCCTGCCCGATGGCACCACGGCCACCGACCTGGTGCTGACCGTCACCCAGATGCTCCGCAAGAAGGGCGTGGTCGGCAAGTTCGTCGAATTCTATGGCCCGGGCCTGCAGCACCTGACCCTGGAAGACCAGGCGACCATCGCCAACATGGCTCCGGAATACGGCGCCACCTGCGGCTTCTTCCCGGTCACCCAGGCGACCCTGGACTACCTGGCCGCCACCGGCCGCGACCCGGCCCGCGTGGCCCTCGTCGAGGCCTACGCCAAGGAGCAGGGTCTGTGGCGCGATCCGGCCGATCCGGACCCGGTGTTCACCGACACGCTCGAACTGGACCTCGGCACGGTCGCCGCCTCGCTGGCCGGCCCGAAGCGTCCGCAGGACCGCGTGCTGCTGACCGACGCGGCGTCCGAGTTCAAGGCCGCCCTGGCCAACGACTTCGGCAAGGCCGACGGCTACGCCGAGCGCTTCGCGGTGCAGGGCGAGAACTTCGACCTGGGCAACGGGGACGTGGTGATCGCCGCCATCACCTCGTGCACAAACACGTCGAACCCGAGCGTGCTGATCGCCGCGGGCCTGGTCGCCAAGAAGGCGGTCGAGAAGGGCCTGAAGGTGAAGCCTTGGGTGAAGACCTCGCTGGCCCCCGGCTCCCAGGTGGTCACCGACTATCTGAAGGCCGCGAAGCTGGACAAGTCGCTGGACGCGCTGGGCTTCAACCTGGTGGGCTACGGCTGCACCACCTGCATCGGCAATTCGGGCCCGCTGCCCGAGGCGATCTCGGAAACCGTGCAGAAGAACGACCTGGTGGCCGTCAGCGTGCTCTCGGGCAACCGCAACTTCGAGGGCCGCGTGAACCCCGACGTGCGGGCCAACTACCTGGCCTCGCCGCCGCTGGTGGTGGCCTATGCGCTGGCCGGCAACATGCTGATCGACCTGGCCAACGATCCGCTGGGCGAGGGCAAGGACGGCAAGCCGGTGTACCTCAAGGACATCTGGCCCACGACCGCCGAGATCGCCGCGCTCCAGCGCAAGCACGTGACGAACAAGATGTTCGCCACCCGCTACGCCGACGTCTTCAAGGGCGACAAGCACTGGCAGGCCATCAAGGTCGCCGGCGGCCAGACCTACACCTGGGACATCGGCTCGACCTACGTGCAGAACCCGCCCTACTTCCAGGGCATGAGCATGGAGCCGGCGCCGGTCACCGACATCGTCGAGGCCCGGGTCCTGGGCGTGTTCGGCGACTCGATCACCACCGACCACATCAGCCCGGCCGGCTCGATCAAGGCCACCTCGCCGGCCGGCGTCTACCTGCGTGAGCGCCAGGTGCCGCAGTCCGAGTTCAACTCGTACGGCGCGCGCCGCGGCAACCACGAAGTCATGATGCGCGGCACCTTCGCCAACATCCGCATCCGCAACCGCATCACGCCCGACATCGAAGGCGGGGTGACCAAGCACTTCCCGTCGGGCGACCAGATGTCCATCTACGACGCGGCCATGCGCTACCAGGGCGAGGGCCGGCCGCTGGTGGTGTTCGCGGGCAAGGAATACGGCACCGGCTCGTCGCGCGACTGGGCGGCCAAGGGCACCAAGCTGCTGGGCGTCCGGGCCGTGGTGGCCGAGAGCTTCGAGCGCATCCACCGCTCGAACCTGGTCGGCATGGGCGTGCTGCCGCTGCAGTTCCTGCAGGAAGGCTGGCACAAGCTGGGCCTGACCGGCGAGGAGATCGTGACCATCCGCGGCCTCACCGACCTCGCGCCGCGCAAGCAGCTCATCGTCGAGATGTACCGTCCGAGCGACGGCCGCATCGCGCGCTTCCCGGTCCGCTGCCGGATCGATACGCCGACCGAGCTCGAATACTTCAAGCAGGGCGGCGTCCTGAACTACGTGCTGCGCAGCCTGGCGAAGCCGGCGGCGTAAGCGGGGGTCTCCGGGGCGGCTTGACGCGCGTCGAGCCGCCCGCCGATCCTCACGCCATCTTGACCACCCCTGGCCCCAGAACTCCGGCTAAACACCGTGCGATGCGGAAAGCGGCGCTCGTCAGTCTGATCCTCGTCGCCGCGCCGAGCTTCGCGGCCGCCAGATCATCCCCTGTCCTGGTGGAGCTGTTCACGGCCCAGGGTTGCCGCTCGTGCACCGAGGCCTCGGAGCATGTGAATCAGCTCGCCGAGCGCAAGGGCGTGCTCGCCCTCACCTATTCCGTGGACTACTGGGACTATCTCGGCTGGACGGATACCTTCGCCAGGCCCGAGTTCGCCGAGCGCCAGCACGCCTATGTCACCCGGCTGAAGCTGCGCGAGCCCTACACGCCCCAGGTCGTCGTGGACGGCCGGCATGAGGTGGCGGGCCTCAAGACGGCCGAGGTGGACCGCCTCGTGCGGGCCGCGGCCGAGGCGCAGCGCGACCCGCCCGACATGAAGTTCATCGGCCCTCGCCGGGTCGACGTGGGCTCGGGGCGCGTCCCCCCGGGCGGCGCCGAGGTGTGGCTGGTCCGCTACGATCCGAAGGCGGTAGAGGTGACGGTCAAGGGCGGCGACAACCGCGGCGAGACCGTGGTGCAGAAGAACGTCGTCCGGGAGATCCGGCGGTTGGGCGCTTGGCGCGGCCGGCCCCAGGCCTACCGGCTGCCCAGGGCCGAGGACGAGGGGCTGCGGACCGCGGTGATCGTCCAGGCGACGCGGGGCGGGCGCGTGCTGGGCGTGACCGACCGGGGCGACTGACCCGAGGCGACTGGCCGGCGGACTGGCGTCTTCCGGCGCGCACAGGCAAACCCACGCGGCTGGAGAGAGGGGAACCGCGCGGGCTTACGCTTGGAGGGGAGAGAGCGTCGGTTGGCCAGTTCCGCCGATCCAGGGGGGCTGGGGGGGCTGTTCAGGATCCGGGACCGCCAGGTTCCGACCAACCGACGAGGCCAATATCGAAGCGTCATCTGACGCTCGCGGGACCGAAATAAGGTCATTTCGGGGCGCGCCGGCCCGCGCTTGCGGCCCGCGAAGGGGCGCCTATTTCGGGTGGCCGATCCCCGAGAATTGCGTCAGGCTGCCTCCTCGATGGCTTTCGACCCGAGCTACGCGGCCCCGCGCCAGGCCGGCGTCTTCTTCGAAAGGCGCGAACTGGAGCGGCTGCTCCGTCTCTACGGCCGCATGGTCGCCGCCGGCGAATGGCGCGACTACGGCATGGACAGCCTGCCCGACGCGGCGGTGTTCTCCGTCTTCCGCCGGACCGCCGAGGCCCCGCTCTACCGCATCGAGAAGCGTCCGGCCCTGGCCAGGCGCCAGGGCGCCTGGGCGATCGTGGGCGAAGGCGGCCACATCCTGCGGCGCGGGCACGAACTCGAGCAGGTGCTGCGCTTCTTCGACAAGGGCCGCTTCAAGGTCGTGGACTGACCCCCAACGAAAAAGCCCCCAACGAAAAAACCCCGGCGGGGTCCGCCGGGGCTCTCCCGTGTCCGGATCTGCTGCGCGCCTAGCGGCGTTGGCCGAAGAACTGCAGCAGGAATTGGAACAGGTTGATGAAGTTGATGTAGAGGCTGAGCGCGCCATAGTTGGTGGCCACGCCCATGGCGGCCTGGTTCCCGCCCAGATCGTAGTAGGTCATCTTCAGGCGCTGGGTGTCGTAGGCGATCAGGCCCGCGAAGATGAACACGCCCAGAGCGCTGATGATGAAGTTCAGCATCGAGTTCTGCAGGAAGATGTTCACCAGGCCGGCGATGATCAGTCCGATCAGGCCGACGATCAGGAAGCTGCCGAAGCCGGTCAGGTCCTTCTTGGTCGTGTAGCCGAAGAGGCTCAGGCCGCCGAAGGCCGCCGCCGTGATCAGGAAGGTCTGAGCGATCGAAGCGCCCGTATAGAGCAGGGTCCAGACGCCCAGGCCCGCGCCGATCAGCGCGACGATCGTCCAGTAGAGGACGCCCGAGCTGCGGGGCGTGGCGTTGCGCAGGGCGAACATGCCGAACAGCATCACCGCCAGGGGGGCGAAGGCCACCACAGTGCCCAGGATCGTCATGCCGGCCAGACGGCCTTCGGGCGTGACGACATACATCAGGTCGCGGACCGGCGCGTACTGGCCGGTCAGGAACGCCAGGGCGGCGGACACCACCAGGCCCAGGGCCACCTTGTTGTAGACGCCGAGCATGAAGCTGCGAAGTCCCGCGTCCACCGACATGTCGGCGCGGTCCGCGGGGACCGTGCGCGCGTAGCCGCGGTTGAAGTCGCTCATGAGAGGCAAAGCCCTTCTTAAGTCGCGCGTCCCAGTCGGACGCAGGGGAAATATCGGGTGGGCGCCTGGGCTAAGCAAGCGTTTCCGGACCGGGCGGCTCCAAAACGGACGCGTGGCCCCCATGTGGCCCGGGGGGCGGCGGCGCGCTAAACGGGTCGCATGATCCGCCTCTTCGCCGCCCTGCCGCTGCCCGCGGACATCGTCCAGGGCCTCGTCGGCCGCCAGGCCGGGGTGGAAGCCGCCCGCTGGCGGCCGCCCGAGAGCCTGCACCTCACCCTGCGGTTCTTCGGCGAGGTCCGCGAGGACGTGGCCCGCGACCTGGACGCCGAGCTGGCGGCTATCGACGCCCCGCCGTTCGAGATCATGCTGGAGGGCGCGGGCGCGTTCGGCGAGGGACGCGACATCCACGCCATCTGGGCCGGGGTCGAGGAAAGCCTCCCGCTGCGCCGCCTGGCCGACGCCTGCGAGACGGCCGCCCGCCGCGTCGGGCTCAAGCCCGAGAAGCGCCGCTACAGGCCCCATGTGACGCTGGCCTACCTGCGCCAGGCCGACCCCGCCCAGGTGGCCGCCTGGATCCAGGCCAACAACCTGCTGAAGTCGCCGGCCTTCGCCGTGGACCGCTTCGCCCTCTATTCCAGCGTGCTGGGTGGCGAGGGGTCGCACTACCGCATCGAGGCGGAATACCTGCTGGGGTGATCTCCTCTCCCTCTCGGGCTCCGTCCGGGGGAGAGGCCTTCTAGGTCTCCACCGCGTGGTCCTTGAGAACTCCCAGCGGCACGATGGCCAGGGTCTCCTCGTGGGTGGCCTCCAGCACCACCTGGGGCGCGGCCCCGGCGTCGAGGGCCTCCTTCCAGCGGGGCGCGCACAGGCACCAGCGGTCGCCGGGCTTGAGGCCGTCGAAGGCGAGGTCGGGCCGGGGGGTGGAGAGGTCGTTGCCCACCGACTTCGAGAACGCCAGGAACTCGGCCGTCATCACCGCGCAGACCGTGTGCATGCCGACGTCGTGGGGGCCCGTCTCGCAGCAGCCGTTGCGGAAGAAGCCCGTCACCGGGTCCAGCGAGCAGGGCTGCAGCTCGGTCCCCAGGACGTTGCGGGCGCCGGCGTCGTAGCGAAGGGGGCGGAGGGCCATGCGCCATCCTAAACGCCAACTCCGCGGCCCCGCCAAGGCCGGATGCGCCGATCCGCCCGCCCGCGCGTTCAGGTCTTCCGGCGCCCGCGCAGGGGCCTTGCCTTGAGGCCGAGCTTGGGCGCTGATCGGAAGGTGGAATTCCGCCGCTGTGCGAGGTGAAGACGAGATGAGGTTCGGTGCGGGGTCGCTGGCTCTGATCCTGATCCTGGTCCTGTCGGCCGGCGCGCCCGCGCTCGCCCAGAACGTTGCGGCGCCGGCGGTCGACCCGATCGGCGCCCTGCTGGCTCAAGCCCCGCCGCCCGACGAGGAAGCCGCCGCAACCGGAGCCGCCCCGGTCCAGGCGCCGCCCGCCGGCGCGCCCGTGACGGTCACGCCCGAGGCCCCCAGGCCGTACATCCCGCCCCAGGATGGCGCGCTGAGCGGCGTCGCCTACGATTCCCGCATCCGGGCCTCTATGGTTTCGGCGCAAGGCTTCCAGGGCCCGCTCGACGGCGGCTGGACGCTGACCTCCCCCGAGGGTCCGCTCTACGCCTTCCAGCTCGTGGACCGGGGGACCGGCGCCGTGGAAGGCGCCTGGCGCGACCTGCGCCGCCCGGGCGCCCTGGACGCCTCGGGCTTCGTGGACGCGGTCGAACAGCTCGGCGGCGAGGTGGTGCTGCGCTTCGACGGCGGGCGGGTCGCGACCCTGCGGTCCGGCGGCGACGGCCGCTGGAGCGGCGAACTCGACGAGGCGGGCGCCCGCCGCGCCGTGACCCTCGCCCGGGCCCCCTAGATCCGGATCTCCAGCGCCGCCCGGGCCATGACAAGGGCGGCGGCCTGGTCCGCCTCGGCGTAGGCCTGGGCTGCGCCGAACCCCCACACCGGCCCCGGCCAGGCGGGATCGTCCGCGCGACGGCCGACGACGTGGACGTGGAGCTGGGGCGTGACGTTGCCGAGCGCGCCGACGTTCAGTTTCTCCACCGGCCGCCCGAGGGCGTCGCCCACCGCCCGGACGGCGGTCCCGGCCAGCAGGATCTCATCCATCAGCCGGGCGCGGTCGCCGGGCGGCAGGTCCTCGATCTCCCGCGCGCCCGTGACGCGCGGGATCAGCACGATCCACGGGAAACGGGCGTCGGCCTGCAACCGGACATGGCAGAGGGGAAGCTCGCCGAGGGTGAGCGAGGTGCTCTCGAAGGCGGGGTCGATGCGGAACATGGCGGCGGGACCTGCGTGCGGCATTGCAGCAACGCCGTCAATTGGCTACGGACCCGGCGCGCAGCACAGCACATCAAGGAGCAGTCCCATGGCCTCTAAGCCGCCCATCCGCGTCGCCGTCACCGGAGCCGCCGGCAACATCGGCTACGCCCTGCTCTTCCGCATCGCCTCGGGCGAGATGCTGGGCAAGGACCAGCCGGTCATCCTGCAGCTCCTCGAAATCCCCGCCGAAGGTCCGCAGAAGGCCCTGAAGGGCGTGGCCATGGAGCTCGAGGACTGCGCGTTCCCGCTGCTGCAGGACATGGTCCTGACCGACGACGCCAACGTCGCCTTCAAGGACGCCAACTGGTGCCTGCTGGTGGGCTCCAAGCCCCGCGGCCCCGGCATGGAGCGCGCCGACCTGCTGAAGGACAACGGCAAGATCTTCATCGCCCAGGGCAAGGCCATCGACGCCGTCGCCGCCGACAACGCCCGCGTCGCGGTGGTGGGCAATCCCTGCAACACCAACGTCATGATCGCCGCCAGCCAGGCCAAGCGCCTGACGCCGGACCGCTTCACCGCCATGGTGCGCCTGGACGAGAACCGCGGCCGCGCCCAGCTCGCCAAGAAGGCCGGCGTGTCGATCAACGACGTCAGCGAGCTCTTCATCTACGGCAACCACAGCCCGACGATGTTCGCCGACTTCACCCACGCCAAGATCGGCGGCAAGGCGGCGGCTGACGTGATCAACGACCGCGCCTGGCTCGAGACCGAGTACCTGCCCACCGTCGGCAAGCGCGGCGCGGCCATCATCGACGCCCGCGGCCAGAGCTCGGCGGCCTCGGCGGCCAACGCCCTGATCGACCACGTCCGCGACCTGTCGACCCCCGGCGCGATCCACTCGGTGGCGGTCAATTCCGAAGGCCGCTACGGCTTCGCCGAGGGCGTGTGGGCGGGCATGCCGGTGAAGACCACGGCGCCGGGCGCCTACGAGGTCGTGACCAGCTACGAGATGGACGACTTCGCCAAGTCGAAGATCAAGATCACCAACGACGAGCTGGTCGCCGAGCGCGACACGGTGAAGGACATGCTGGGCTAGGACCCCGCGACCCGCGGCCCCGCTCGGTAGTCCCGGGGCTCAATAGTCCCGGGCGTCGCGGGCCAGGTCCTTCAGCTCGGCGATCCGGGCTTCATAGACCTCCTCCACCGCCCACGAGCCGTCGCGGGCCACCCGCATGGGCCCTTGGCCGCGTGGCGCAGGCGGCTTCGGACGGACCACGGCCTTCCGAACAGGCGCGGGCTTGGGCTTCGGCTTGGGCGTCGCCGTCTCCACCTTCGCCTTGATGGCCTTGGGGGCGCGCTCCACGGCCCGGCCCCACGCCCAGGGCGCAGGCGCCGATCACGCCGGCCATGACGAAGCGGCTGCGTGGCCGCGCCGCCTGGTCTCCGGTGGTCTGCTGCTGATCCTCGAACTGGTCGTGCGCCATCGGCGACCCCTCGTGATACGGGTCCCTCGACGCGCATGGATGGAAAGGCGAAGCTGCATGCGCAGCTCCGGCGGCCCTATCCCCGAACTCTCTCCCGACCGCCAGTAGAGGCCGAAAACGGTGACGAATCCAATACCTAGGCTTGAGACAGAACGCCTCATTCTGCGCGCCCCCTCGGCCGGGGATTTCGAGGCCTGTGCCGGTTTCGCCGCCGACGAGGAGGTGATGCGCCACATCGGCGGCGTCCAGCTCCGGCCGGTGGCCTGGCGTCGACGATCCTGCGCCCCGCGCCCATGCCGCCGCCGTTCGAGATGACCATCGACGCCTGGGGCCAGAGCCGCGACCAGTGGATGGCCCGGCGGGGGCGGGCCTAGATCCAGCCCCTGGCCCGCAGTTCGCCGGCGTAGGTGCGGCTGACCGGGACCTGGGCGCCGTCCTTCAGGGTCAGCGTGGCCCGGCCGTCGCCCCGGCGGGCGTCGACGATGGCCTCGCGGGCGACCCACCACGAGCGGTGGACCTGCAGGCCCTCGATCCCCTCCAGCTCGGCCACGGCGTCGGCCAGGCGCATGAGGATCAGGTCCTGGCCCTTGGAGGTGTGGAGCCGAAGGTAGTGGTCCTCGGCCTCGACGGCCCAGACCTCCGCCCCGCGCAGCTTCAGGGGCAGGCGCTCCAGGAACCTGGGCGGAACCGGCGCGTCCGGCTGGGCGGCGCGGCCATCGTTGCGCCGGGCCCAGGCGACGAACAGGCAGAAGAACGCCGAGGTGATCAGCGAGACCACGAGATAGTCGGGGATGTTCCGGATGGCCGGCCCATGTCCTGCCGGCGCGACCAGGTTCACCGCGCTCCAGACGACGAGGCCCATGGGAACGGCCATCACCACGGCGGCCGCCAGGCCGTGACGCCAGTAGGCGCCGCGCGTCCACGCCAGCCGCCCGGTGACCCGGAAGGTCAGGAAGCCCAGGAGCGTGGCCACCGCGGAGATGGCGACCATGAAGAGAGTCCGCAGGGGCAGCGGCATGTCCCGCGTGCCGAACGCCCCCACGAAGCTGAGGAACGCCCCCACCAGCACGGCCGGGATCAGCAGGCTGGCGAGCACCCGCCGCGCCGCCTCGCGTCGGGCTTGGCCCGCCGTCGGCGAAGCGTGAACGGCGCCCACCGGCCGTTCGCGAACCGGCGCCGTCATTCGACGCATCCGCGGTCGCGCATCGCCCCGCCCGCCCCCAAGAGCCCCGTCAGGACGCCGGCGCACCATCGCCGGCCCATCGCAGACGGAGATAAAGGATGTCGCCTGTTTCGCAAACGCCGGCGCGGGGGCGCGACGCCAGCCGATGGGCGCTGGCCTTCGGGTTCACCGCCGCGATCCTGCTGATCGTCATGACGCCGGCGCGGGAGCTGGTTTTCCGCGCGGCGCGGTCGGGTCGGCTGCACGCACCCGACCTGGCGTTCCTGGCCGGACTGTCTCCCGCCATCAAGGTGCACCTGGCCGCGGCGCTGGCGGCCCTGGTCCTGGGCGCGGTGCTGATGGCGGCGCGCAAGGGCCGGACCTTCCACCGGACGGCCGGCTGGGCCTGGGTGGCCCTCGTCGCCGTCACGGCGGGCTCGACCCTGTTCATCACCAGCCTCAACCACGGCCGCTGGTCGCTGCTGCACCTGTTCACCGGCTGGACGCTTATCGTGCTGCCGCTGGCGGTTTTCTGGGCAAGGCGGCATCAGGTGATGAAACACCGCCGGCACATGATGGGCCTGTTCTACGGCGGCTTCGCCATCAATCTGTTCATCGCCTTCATCCCCGGGCGCGCGCTCTGGCGGGTGTTCTTCGGCTGAGCGGGCGCCCCAAGGGCAGGCGTGTGCGCGGGATCGCTAACAATGGGCCCTCACGCGGTTGTCATCGCGGAACGCGGCGCCTATAAGCCCCGTCACTCGCCCGCAGAGGCGAGCCCTTCGCAAGTGCGCTCCAAGGCCTCATGAACATCCACGAACACCAAGCCAAAGCCGTCCTCGCAGAGTTCGGCGTGGCGGTCCCGCGCGGATACCCCGCCTTTTCCGTCGATGACGCCGTCCAGGCCGCCGAGAAGCTCGGCGGCCCTGTCTTTGTGGTGAAGTCGCAGATCCACGCCGGCGGACGCGGCAAGGGCAAGTTCCAGGGCCTGGGTCCCGACGCCAAGGGCGGCGTCCGGGTGGTCAAGAGCGTCGAGGACGTGAAGGCCAACGCAGCCGAGATGCTGGGCCGGGTGCTGGTGACCCACCAGACGGGCCCCGCCGGCAAGCAGGTGAACCGCCTCTACATCGAGGAAGGCGCCCAGATCGCCAAGGAATTCTACCTGTCGCTGCTGGTGGACCGCGAGACGAGCCGGGTCTCGGTCGTGGCCTCCACCGAGGGCGGCATGGACATCGAGGACGTGGCCCACGCCACGCCCGAGAAGATCGTGACCTTCTCCATCGACCCGGCCACGGGCGTCTTCCCGCATCACGGCCGCCGCCTGGCCAAGGCGCTGGGCCTGACCGGGGGCCTCGCCAAGGAGGCCGCCACCCTGCTGACCCAGCTCTACACGGCGTTCCTGGCCAAGGACATGTCGATGCTGGAGATCAACCCGCTGATCGTCACCGGCGACGACCATCTCCGCGTCCTGGACGCCAAGGTGTCGTTCGACTCGAACGCCCTGTTCCGCCACCCCGACGTGGTGGCGCTGCGCGACGAGAGCGAGGAGGACCCGAAGGAGATCGAGGCCTCCAAGTACGACCTTTCCTACATCGCCCTCGACGGCGAGATCGGCTGCATGGTCAACGGCGCGGGCCTGGCCATGGCCACCATGGACATCATCAAGCTCTACGGCGCCGAGCCCGCCAACTTCCTGGACGTCGGCGGCGGCGCCAGCAAGGAGAAGGTGACGGCGGCCTTCAAGATCATCACCGCGGACCCCAACGTGAAGGGCATCCTGGTGAACATCTTCGGCGGCATCATGCGCTGCGACATCATCGCCGAGGGCGTGGTGGCCGCGGTCAAGGAAGTGGGCCTGAAGGTCCCGCTGGTGGTTCGCCTCGAGGGCACCAACGTCGAGCTGGGCAAGAAGATCATCAACGAGAGCGGCCTGAACGTGATCGCCGCGAACGATCTCTCGGACGGCGCCGAGAAGATCGTCAAGGCCGTGCGGGGCGCTGCGTAAGACATGTCGATCCTGATCAACAAAGACACCCGCGTCATCTGCCAGGGCATCACCGGCAGCCAGGGCACCTTCCACACCGAACAGGCCATCGCCTACGGCACCAAGATGGTCGGCGGGGTCACCCCCGGCAAAGGCGGCCAGACCCATGTCGGCCTGCCCGTCTTCGACACGGTCGAGGAGGCGGTGAAGCAGACCGGCGCCGAGGCCTCGGTCATCTATGTGCCGCCGCCGTTCGCCGCCGACTCCATCCTGGAGGCCATCGACGCCGAGGTCCCCCTGATCGTCTGCATCACCGAGGGCATCCCGGTGACCGACATGATCAAGGTGAAGCGCGCGCTGTCCGGCTCGAAGTCGCGCCTGATCGGGCCGAACTGCCCGGGCGTGCTGACGCCGGGCGAGTGCAAGATCGGCATCATGCCGGGCAACATCTTCAAGCGCGGCTCGGTGGGCGTTGTTTCCCGCTCGGGCACGCTTACCTATGAGGCCGTGTTCCAGACCTCGCAGGTGGGCCTCGGCCAGACGACCGCCGTCGGCATCGGCGGCGACCCCGTCAAGGGGACCGAGTTCATCGACGTGCTCGACATGTTCCTGAAGGACCCCGAGACCGAGTCGATCATCATGATCGGCGAGATCGGCGGGTCGGCCGAGGAAGACGCGGCCGAGTTCATCAAGAATTCAGCTATCAAGAAGCCTATGGTCGGCTTCATCGCGGGCCGGACGGCGCCTCCGGGCCGCCGGATGGGCCACGCGGGCGCGATCATCTCCGGCGGCAAGGGCGGAGCCGAGGACAAGATCGCCGCGATGGAAGCCGCGGGCATCCGCGTCTCCCCGTCGCCGGCGAAACTCGGCGAGACCTTGGTCGAGGTGCTGAAGGGCGCCTGAGGACTGTATTGTTAGGTAAGGGCGGTTCGCGCCGGCGCCTTCTTGAAAAGGTCCGCGGACCGGCCCCGGAAGGCGAAGACATGGCGGACGATGCGGGCCTGATCAACGAAGTTCTGGCCGAGACCTCATTCCTCTACGGCGGCAACGCCACGTTCGTGGAGGACCTCTACGCCAAATGGGCGGCCAACCCGGAGTCGGTGGAGCCGTCCTGGCGGGCGTTCTTCGCCTCGCTGGCCGACCGCGCCGACGAGGTGGCCGCCGCCGCCCGCAAGCCCGCCTGGACCAAGCCCTCCGCGCCGCAGGCCCGGCCCGACTGGCTGTCGGCCATCGACGGCCTCTGGCCCGCGGTGGAGGCCAAGGTCGGGCAGAAGATCGCCGAGCGCAAGCCCGCCGCCAGCCAGGACGAGGTCCGCGCGGCCACGCTGGATTCGCTTCGCGCCATCATGATGATCCGGGCCTACCGGATGCGCGGCCATCTGAAGGCCAACCTCGACCCCCTGCAGATCGCCACCACGCCCGGCGACGCCTCCGAGCTCGATCCGGCCACCTACGGCTTCGCCGAGGCCGACTTCGACCGCCCGATCTTCCTGGACTATGTGCTGGGCCTCGAGACCGCGACCCTGCGCGAGATCCTGGCGATCCTGCGCCGCACCTACTGCGGCAACGTCGGCGTGCAGTACATGCACATCTCCGACCCCAAGGAGAAGGCCTGGCTGCAGGAGCGGATCGAGGGCCGCGACAAGGAGATCACCTTCACCAAGGAGGGGAAGGTCGCGATCCTGAAGAAGCTGATCGAGGCCGAGGGCTTCGAGCGCTTCCTCCACCGCCGCTTCCCCGGCACCAAGCGCTTCGGCCTGGATGGCGGCGAGGCCATGGTCCCGGCGCTTGAACAGATCATCAAGCGCGGCGGCGCGCTGGGCGTGAAGGACATCGTCATCGGCATGCCGCACCGCGGCCGCCTGAACGTGCTGGCCGCCGTGATGGGCAAGCCCTACCAGGTGATCTTCCACGAGTTCCAGGGCGGCTCGTCGGTACCGTCCGACGTGGAGGGCTCGGGCGACGTGAAGTACCACCTGGGCGCCAGCTCGGACCGCGAGTTCGACGGCAACAGCGTCCACCTCTCGCTCACCGCCAACCCGTCGCACCTCGAGATCGTCAACCCGGTGGTCATCGGCAAGGCCCGCGCCAAGCAGGCCTTCACCCTGCGCGACAATCCGCAGGCCGGCCGCAGCCACGTGCTGCCGCTGCTGCTGCACGGCGACGCCGCCTTCGCCGGCCAGGGCGTGGTGGCCGAATGTTTCGCGCTGTCGGGCCTGAAGGGCTACGGCGTGGGCGGCACCATGCACTTCGTGGTGAACAATCAGATCGGCTTCACCACCAGTCCAAAGAATTCGCGTTCCTCGCCCTATCCGTCCGACGTGGCGCTGATGGTCGAGGCGCCGATCTTCCACGTGAACGGCGACGATCCGGAGGCGGTGGTGTTCGCGGCCAAGGTGGCCACCGAATACCGCCAGCTCTTCGGCAAGGACGTGGTCGTCGACATGTTCTGCTATCGCAGGTTCGGTCACAACGAGGGCGACGACCCCACGATGACCCAGCCCCTGATGTACGCGAAGATCAAGGGGCACCCCTCGGTTCGCGACCTCTACGCCCAGCGCCTCGTGGCCGAGGGCGTGGCGAGCCAGGGCGACGTGGACGGCTGGATCGCCGAGTTCGATCGCTTCCTCGACGCGGAGTTCGACTCGGGCAAGGCCTACAAGCCGAACAAGGCCGACTGGCTGGACGGCAAGTGGTCGGGCCGCAAGCCCTCGGGCGAGGAGAAGTACGCCACCGGCGTGGCCAAGCAGAAGCTGCTGGACCTCGGCCGCAAGATGACCACGATCCCCGAGCGGATCAGCGTCCACAAGACCGTCGAGCGGGTCGTCGCGGGCCGCCGCGAGGCGATCGAGAAGGGCGAGGGCATCGACTGGGCGACCGGCGAGCACCTGGCCTTCGCGACCCTGCTGGACCAGGGCTATCCGGTGCGCCTCTCCGGCCAGGACAGCGTGCGCGGCACCTTCAGCCAGCGCCACTCGGGCTTCATCGACCAGAAGACCGAGGAGGTCTATTTCCCGCTCCGCAACCTGGGTCCCAACCAGGCGCACTTCGAGGTGCTGGACTCCGCCCTGTCGGAAGAGGCGGTGCTGGGCTTCGAGTACGGCTTCTCGCTGACCGATCCCGACACCCTCGTCATGTGGGAGGCCCAGTTCGGCGACTTCGCCAACGGCGCACAGGTGGTGGTCGACCAGTTCATCTCTTCGGGCGAGCGCAAGTGGCTGCGGATGAGCGGCCTCGTGATGCTGCTGCCGCACGGTTACGAGGGCCAGGGGCCCGAGCACTCCTCGGCCCGCCTGGAGCGCTACCTCCAGCTTTGCGCCGAGGACAACCTGCAGGTCGTCTATCCGACCACGCCGGCCAACTACTTCCACCTGCTGCGCCGGCAGATGCTGCGCGAGTTCCGCAAGCCGCTGATCGTCATGACGCCCAAGAGCCTGCTGCGCCACAAGCGGGCGGTGTCGAACCTCTCCGACATGGCCGAGGGGTCGAGCTTCCACCGGGTGCTGATCGACGGGGCCGAGGCCGGCTGCGACGTGGGCGGCGTGACCCTGAAGCCGGACGACAAGATCACCCGCGTGATCCTGTGCTCGGGCAAGGTCTACTTCGACCTCGTGGAGCATCGCGCCAAGACCGGCCGCGACGACATCTACCTGCTGCGCCTGGAGCAGTTCTATCCGTGGCCGCTGAAGTCGCTTTCGAACGAGCTGAAGCGGTTCAGGAACGCCGAGCTCGTCTGGTGCCAGGAGGAGCCCAAGAACATGGGCGGCTGGACCTTCGTCGACCCCTGGCTGGAGCTCACCCTGGAGCGCCTGAACGTGAAGGCCAAGCGGGCCCGCTACGTCGGCCGCCCGGCCTCGGCGTCCACGGCCGCCGGCCTGATGAGCCGACACCTGAAGGAACTCGAGGCCTTCCTCACCGAAGCCTTCGCCTAGCCGAACTTCGCCTAACCCACTCTTGTTTGTGTCCGAGATCTAGCAAGGAGCGCATCCCGAAATGGCCGACATCATGACGCCGGCGCTGGGCGAGTCCGTCACCGAGGCCACCGTCGCGCGGTGGACCAAGAAGGCCGGGGACGCGGTGCGCAAGGACGAGATCCTGGTCGAGCTCGAGACCGACAAGGTGAGCCTCGAGGTGGCCGCTCCGGCCGACGGTGTGCTCTCGGAGATCGCCGCGGCGGAAGGCGCCACGGTCGAGCCCGGCGCGGTCCTGGGCCGCATCGCCGAAGGCGCCGCCGCGACCGCCGCCCCGGCCGCCCCCGCGCCCAAGGCGGAGCCCGCGCCCGCCCCGGCCCCCGCTCCCGCCGCCAAGGCGCCGGCCGCCGCCGAGAAGGTGCTGGCCCCCTCCGCCCAGCGGATCGTCGGCGAGAACAAGCTGGATGCGGCTTCGATCGCCGGCACCGGCAAGGACGGCCGGGTGACCAAGGCCGACGCGCTCGCCGCCCTCGACGCCCGGGCCAAGGCCCCGCCGGCTCCCGCCGCTCCGGCCGCGCCGCGCGCGCTGCACGAGCGCGAGGAGCGGGTGAAGATGACCCGCCTGCGCCAGACCATCGCGCGCCGGCTGAAGGAGGCCCAGAACGCCGCGGCCATGCTGACCACCTTCAACGAGGTGGACATGACGAACGTCATGGCGCTCCGGAACCAGTACAAGGACGTGTTCGAGAAGAAGCACGGCGTGAAGCTGGGCTTCATGAGCTTCTTCGTCCGCGCCTGCATTCACGCCCTGAAGCAGGTGCCCGAGGTCAACGCCGAGATCGACGGCACGGACATCATCTACAAGAACCACTACGACATCTCGGTCGCCGTCGGCACCGAGCGGGGCCTGGTCACGCCGGTCGTCCGCGACGCCGACCTGATGAGCCTGGCGGACATCGAGAAGGAGATCGGGAACCTCGGCAAGAAGGCCCGCGACGGCCAGCTCGCGCTCGAGGACCTGCAGGGCGGCACCTTCACCATCTCGAACGGCGGCGTGTACGGTTCGCTGATGTCGACGCCGATCCTGAACGCGCCGCAGTCGGGCATCCTGGGCATGCACAAGATCCAGGAGCGGCCGATGGTCGTGAACGGTCAGATCGTGGCCCGTCCGATGATGTACCTGGCGCTGAGCTACGATCACCGCATCGTCGACGGCAAGGGCGCGGTGACCTTCCTGGTCCACGTCAAGGAAGCCATCGAGGACCCGCAGCGCCTGCTGCTGGACGTCTAGCGTTCTTCCCTCCCCTTCATGGGGAGGGACAGGCCGCGCAAGCGGCCAGGGTGGGGAGGCCGATCCCTGGGCTCGGCGTCCGGTCGCGACTCCCCACCCCGCTCGCCTGCGGCGAGTCGACCCTCCCCACGAGGGGGAGGGAAGGCTAAGCCGCCTTCTTCGGCATGGGCCCCACATAGACCGACTGCGGGCGGATCAGCCGGCCGCCGGCGAGCTGTTCGCGGGCGTGCGCCAGCCAGCCGGCGACGCGGCCCATGGCGAAGACGCAGGTGAAGGCCGACGGCGGGAACTGAAGCGCCTCCAGCAGCAGGGCCGTGTAGAACTCCACATTGGTGTCCAGCGGCCGGTCGGGCTTCTTCTCGCGCAGGATGGCGAGCGCGGCGGCCTCCACCGCCTCGGCGAACTCGATCCGGCCCTGACGGGCGTCGAGCCAGCGAACGGCCTGCTTCAGCGCATCGGCGCGCGGGTCGCGGACCCGGTAGATGCGGTGGCCGAAGCCCATCAGCCGTTCGCCCCGGGCGAGCGCCCCTTCGATCCAGGCCCGGGCGTTCGCCGGCTCGCCGATGGCGTCCAGCATCTCGATCACCGGGCCGGGCGCCCCGCCGTGCAGGGGCCCCTTGAGCGCGCTGATCCCCGCCAGAACCGCGGAGGTCAGCCCCGCCCGCGTGGACGCCACCACGCGGGCCGCGAAAGTCGAGGCGTTGAGGCCATGGTCGCTGACCGTGACGAGGTAGGTGTCGAGCGCGTCGGCCTCGGCCTTCGTCGCCGGCGCGCCGCGCAGCATCCGCAGGGTGTCGGCCGCATGTGACAGAGCCGGGTCGGGCGCCACCGGCGCCTCGCCCGCCTGGGCCCGGACCACGGCCGCCGTGAACACCGCCGGCGCGGCCAGCAGGCGAAGCGCGGTCTCCACATCGTCGCCGTCGGCGAGCCGGGCCATCAGCGCCCGCACCGCCTCGACGGGCGTCCGGTCCAGCAGGCCGGTGTCGAGCGCGGCGACCTCGGCGAACACCTCGGCGCGCGCCCGCCCGAGGGCGCCCCGAAGGTCGTCGGGCAGATCCGGATAGAAGCCCTCGAACAACAGGGCCACGAGCTGCTCGAACGCCGTCCGCCCCGCGAGCTCGTCCAGCGAGCGCCCGCGGATGATCAGGCGCCCGGCCTGGCCGTCCACCTCCGACAGCACCGTGTGCGCCGCGACGACGCCTTCCAATCCATCCGACATGACGGCCTCCAAAAGCTCTTGCCGGACGGCAGATTTGCCTTCAGGCTCTGATCGTCAATCTTGATCAATATGATCAATATATAGATGCCGCATCGCGACTGGATTCCCGCCGAGGAGGCGCAGACCCGCCTGGGGGTCCGGCCGCAGACCCTCTACGCCTACGTGAGCCGCGGCCGGGTGCAGGTGCGGCCCGACCCGCACGACCCCCGGCGCAGCCTCTACCGGGCCGCCGACATCGCCGCCCTGGCCGAACGGAAGTCCCGCAGCCGCAAGGTCTCTGACGTGGCGGCCGGCGCCATCAGCTGGGGCGAGCCGGTGCTGGCCTCGGCGATCACCACCGTCGCGGGCGGGCGGCTCTACTACCGGGGCCGGGACGCCATCCGCCTGGCGGAGACCGAGACCCTGGAATCGGTCGCGCGCCTGCTGCGCGGCGGCCACGGCGCGGCGCTTAAGCGCACGGACCGGCCCCTGCCGCCGGAAGCCCCCGACATGCGCGCGCGGGCCTTCCTGGCGCTCGCCGCCCGCGCCGCGATCGATCCGCCGGCCCGGGGCCGGGCACCGCTGACCCTGGCGGTGGAGGCGGCCACGCTGCTCGACATCCTGACCGACGCCGTGGCCGGCGAGGTGGGCGGGGGCGCGATCCACAATCGCCTGGCGCTGGCCTGGGGTCAGGGGCCGGGCGGCCCGGGCGCGGACCTGATCCGGCGGATGCTGGTGCTTGTGGCCGACCATGAGCTGAACGCCTCGGCCTTCGCCGCGCGGGTGGCGGCGTCCACCGGCGCGTCCCTGTCGGCGGCGGCGCTGGCGGGGCTCGCGACCCTCTCCGGCCCCCGCCACGGCGGGGCCACGGCGGCGGTGCGGGCGTTCACGGCCGAGGCGGCCCAGGCAGGTCCTCGCGAGGCGATCCTGCGGCGGCTGGACGACGACCGGGCGCTCCCCGGCTTCGGCCACCCCCTCTATCCGGAAGGCGATCCGCGCGCCGCCGCGCTGCTGCAGCGCTTCACGCCGCCGGACGCCCTTGGCGAGCTCCAGCGGCAGGTGGACGCGGTCGCGGGCCAGGCGCCCAACATCGACTTCGCCCTGCTCGCGGCCTGCGAGGCGCTGAGGCTGCCGGCGGACGCGCCCTTCGCCATCTTCAGCGTGGCCCGCTGCGCCGGCTGGATCGCCCACGCCATCGAACAGGGGCAATCCGACGCGCTCATTCGTCCACGAGCGCGCTACGTCGGACCGGAGCCGGAATCCCTCCCTTAATGGGGAGGGTGGCGAGCGTAGCGAGACGGGTGGGGGAGTCTCGACCGGGCGCCGAGCCCAGGGATTGGCTTCCCCACCCTGGCCCCTGCGGGGCCTGTCCCTCCCCATGAAGGGGAGGGGGCTACGCCCGCCTGTGCACGGCCTCCTCGGCTTCCAGGCCGTGGTCGAGGCGGCCCACCATCTCCTTCGGGCAGACCTGCCAGAAGCGGCCGAGCGCCTCGTCCCAGTTGCGCAGCAGGTCGCGGGCGAGCGCCGACCCCGTCTCGCGGGCGTGCTCCTCCACGAGGCCCTTCAGCACCCCCCGCCAGTGGGCGTTCTCCACCCGGCAGGTGACCACGCTCTCGGGGTTGAGCCAGTCAAGCAGGGTCTCCCTGGCGTCGTAGACGAAGGCCATGCCGCCGGTCATGCCGGCCGCGAAGTTGAAACCCACCTTGCCCAGGACCACGACGGTCCCGCCCGTCATGTACTCGCAGCCGTTGGCGCCGCAGCCCTCGACCACCGCCGTGGCGCCCGAGTTGCGGACCGCGAAGCGCTCGCCCGCCAGGCCGGCGGCGAACAGCCGGCCCGAGGTCGCGCCGTAGAGCACCGTGTTGCCGATGATGGCGTTGGCGCTGGCCTGCCGCTCCAGGTGCGGGGACGGCCGGACCACGATGGTGGCGCCCGAAAGCCCCTTGCCCACGTAGTCGTTGGCCTCGCCGGTCACTTCCAGGCGCAGCCCCTGAACCGCGAAGGCCCCCAGGCTCTGGCCGGCCGAGCCCTTGAGCTGGACCGTCAGGTGGCCGGGCGCCAGGCCGTCCATGCCGAACTTGCGCACGATGTGCGACGACGTCCGGGCGCCGATGGCCCGCGCGGTGTTCGCCACCGTGTAGGTGAGCTGCATCTTCTCGCCGCGGTCGAAGACCGGGGCGGCGTCACGGACGATCTGGGCGTCCAGCGTGTCGGGAACCGGGTTGCGGCCCTCGATCGTGCAGTAGGGCTTGTTCTGGCCGGGGTCGGCCTTGACCAGCAGCGGGTTGAGGTCGAGGTCGTCCAGGTGCTCGCCGCCGCGGCTGACCTGCATGAGCAGGTCGGTGCGGCCCACGATCTCCTGAAGGCTGCGCACGCCCAGCTCGCTGAGGATCTCGCGCACCTCCTCGGCGATGAAGGTGAAGAGGTTGATCACCTTCTCCGGGCTGCCGGTGAACTTGGCGCGCAGCGCCTCGTCCTGGGTGCAGACTCCCACCGGGCAGGTGTTGGAATGGCACTGGCGCACCATGATGCAGCCCATGGCGATCAGGCTGGCGGTGCCGATGCCGTACTCCTCGGCCCCCAGCATGGCGGCGATCACCACGTCGCGGCCGGTGCGGATGCCGCCGTCGGTCCTGAGCCGCACGAAGTGGCGCAGGTTGTTGAGCGTCAGCACCTGGTGGGCTTCGGACAGACCCATCTCCCACGGGCCGCCGGCGTACTTGATCGAGGTCTGGGGCGAGGCGCCGGTGCCGCCGACGTTGCCCGAGATCAGGATGATGTCGGCCTTGGCCTTGGCCACGCCCGCCGCGATCGCGCCGATGCCGGTCATGGCGACGAGCTTCACCGTCACCTTGGCGTCGGGGTTGATCTGCTTCAGGTCGTAGATGAGCTGAGCCAGGTCCTCGATCGAATAGATGTCGTGGTGCGGCGGCGGGCTGATCAGCATCACGCCGGGGGTGGCGTGCCGCAGCCGGGCGATCATCTCGGTGACCTTGAAGCCGGGAAGCTGGCCGCCCTCGCCGGGCTTGGCGCCCTGGCTGACCTTGATCTCGATCTCGCGGCACTGGTTCAGGTACTCGGCGGTCACGCCGAACCGGCCCGAGGCGACCTGCTTCACCGCCGAGTTGGGGTTGTCCCCGTTCGGCAGCGGCCGGTAGCGCGCGCGGTCCTCGCCGCCCTCGCCCGACACGGACTTCGCGCCGATGCGGTTCATGGCGATGTTGAGCACGCCATGGGCCTCGGGCGACAGGGCGCCCAGGCTCATCCCCGGCGTGACGAACCGCTTGCGGATCTCGTTGACGCTCTCGACCTCGTCGATGGCCACCGGCTTGCCGTCGGCGCGCCATTCCAGCAGGTCGCGCAGCTGGATCTGCGGCATGGCCTTCAGGGCGTCGGAGTAGCGCTTGTAGAGCTGGTAGTCGCCGCGGTCGCAGGCGCTCTGCAGGGTGTGGATCGAGCGCGCCTCGAAGGCGTGCGCCTCGCCCGAGCGGCGCGACTTGTAGAAGCCGCCCACCGGCAGGCTGACGGCCGCCGGGTTCCAGGCCCGGCGGTGCAGCTCGACGGCCTTGGCCTCCAGGCCCGCCAGGCCGATGCCCGAGATGCGCGATGGCATGCCGGGGAAGAACTCGGCCACCAGGCTGCGGGACAGGCCAACGGCCTCGAAGTTGTAGCCGCCCCGGTACGAGGAGATGACGCTGATGCCCATCTTGGAGATGATCTTCAGGAGGCCGCCCTCGATGGCCTTCTTGTGGTTCAGGCAAAGGTCGCGGAGCGTGAGCTCGCCCGTCAGGCCGCGCTCCTGGCGGTCCAGGAAGCTTTCCTGGGCCAGGTAGGCGTTGACCGCCGTGGCGCCCACGCCGACCAGCACCGCGAAGTAGTGGGTGTCCAGGCACTCGGCCGAGCGGACGATGATCGAGACGTACGAGCGCAGGCCCTTGGCCACGAGCCAGGCGTGGACGCCGCCGGTGGCCAGGATCATCGGCAGGGCGACCCGCTCGGGACCCGTGCCGACGTCGGACAGCACGATGGTCGAGCAGCCGCGCAGGGCCGCCTCCTCCGCCTCGGCGCGGATGCGCTCGAGGTTGGCGCGCAGCGCGTCGCCGGGCCGCGCGTCCGCCGCCGGGATCGGCATGGTGCAGTCGATCACGGCGATGTTCTTCTCGCCGATCACGCCGACCAGGCGCTCGTACATGCCGTTGGTCAGCACGGGCGAGTTCATGACGAACACGTCCGTCTGGGCCTCGTCCTCGGCCAGCACATTGCCCAGGTTCTTGAACCGGGTCTTGAGGCTCATGACCGCCGTCTCGCGCAGGGAGTCGATCGGCGGGTTGGTCACCTGGCTGAAGTTCTGCCGGAAGTAGTGGCTGAGCGGCCGGTACTGGTCGGACAGCACCGCCAGCGGCGCGTCGTCGCCCATGGAGCCGACGGCCTCCTTGGCCTCCTCGACCATGGGGGCCAGGATCAGCTCCAGATCCTCCAGCGTCATGCCGGCGGCGGCCTGGCGGCGGACCAGCTCCTCACGCGCGTAGAGGCGCGGCTCGGGCCCGGGGCCGATCTTCTCCTCAAGCTCGACCATGTTGCCGAGCCAGCGGTCGTAGGGGTGCTGGCCCGCCAGCCGGTCGATGATGCCGTCCTCGTCGTAGAGGCGGCCGCCCACCAGGTCGACGGCCAGCATTCGGCCGGGCTGGATGTGCGACTTGCGCACGATGCGCGCCTCCTCGACGCGGCACATGCCGGCCTCGGAGCCCACGATCAGCAGGCCGTCGCTGGTCTCGGCCACGCGCAGGGGGCGCAGGCCGTTGCGGTCCTTGCCGGCCACGACCCAGCGGCCGTCGGTGGCGCAGACGGCGGCCGGGCCGTCCCAGGGCTCCATCACCGCGTTGCAGTAGGCGTAGAGGGCCCGGTGGCTGGCCTTCATCTGCGCGTCCGAGCGGGTGTTCCACGCCTCGGGGATGAGCAGCGTCTTGGCCATGGGCGCGTCGCGGCCCGCGCGCACCAGCACCTCGAAGGTGTTGTCGAGCGCGGCGCTATCCGAGCCGCCCGGCTGGATCACCGGCTTGATGTCGTCCTGGTAGTCGCCGAACGCAGAAGCCGCCATGCGGATCTCGTGCGACTTCATCCAGTTGGTGTTGCCCTTCAGCGTGTTGATCTCGCCGTTGTGGGCGAGCATGCGGAACGGCTGGGCCAGGCGCCACTCGGGGAAGGTGTTGGTCGAGTAGCGCTGATGGAAGATCGCCACCGCGGCCATGAACCGCGGGTCCTTGAGGTCCGGGTAGAACTCGTCGATGTGCTCGGCGAGGAACATGCCCTTGTAGATCAGGCTGCGGGCCGACAGCGAGCAGATGTAGAAGTGCTGGATGTTGGCGGCGGCGACGCGCTTCTCGATCCGCTTGCGGCACAGGAACAGGGCGCGCTCCAGCGCCTCGCCGTCCATGCCCTTGGGCGGCGATAGCATGATCTGCTCGATCTCGGGACGGGTGGCGTTGGCCTTTTCGCCGATGACCGAGGTGTTCACCGGCACCTGGCGCCAGCCGTAGATGTAGAAGCCGAAGCGCAGGGCCTCGCTCTCCACGATGGTCCGGGCGGCTTCCTGGGCGCCGAGGTCGGTGCGCGGCAGGAAGACCTGGCCGACGGCGATCGGGCCCGGGCGCACCTCGTGGCCGATGGCCTCGACATGGGCGGCGAAGAAGTCCTGCGGAACGCTGACCAGGACGCCGGCGCCGTCGCCGGTCTTGCCGTCGGCGTCCACGGCGCCGCGGTGCCAGACGGCCTTCAGCGCACGGATGGCGAGCTCGACCACCTCGCGGCGCGGCTTGCCGTCGATGGCGCAGACCAGGCCCACGCCGCAGGCGTCGTGCTGGGCGGTGATGTCGTAGCCGCCGTTGGCCTCCAGCAGGCGCTGCCGGTCGCGTTCGTAGCGGGTCAGGATGTCGGTCATCGGCGTCACTCCGCCGCCATCAGGGCGGCCCCAGCGTGGGCGGTCAGGTAGCGGTGGATGGCGTCGGCGGCGTCGCGTCCGTCACGGATCGCCCACACCACCAGGCTCGCGCCGCGGACGATGTCGCCGCCGGCGAACACGCCCGGAATCGAGGTCATCATGGTGCGGAAGTCGGCCTTCACCGTGCCCCAGCGGGTGACCGCCAGGTCCTCGGCCGAGAACGCCTTCGGCAGGTCCTCGGGGTCGAAGCCCAGGGCCTTGATGACGAGGTCGGCCTTCAGCTCGAAGTCGGCGCCCTCGATCTCCTCCGGGCTCTGGCGGCCCGAGGCGTCGGGCGGGCCCAGGCGCATGCGGGCGGCCCGCACCCCGGCGGCCTTCAGGGCCTCGCCGGTGATGGACTTGGGCGCGGCCAGCCATTCGAAGATCACGCCTTCCTCCTCGGCGTGGGCCGTCTCGCGGGCCGACCCGGGCATGTTGGCCCGGTCGCGGCGGTAGAGGCAGGTGACCGAGGCCGCGCCCTGGCGGATCGCCGTGCGGACGCAGTCCATGGCCGTGTCGCCGCCGCCCACCACGACCACATGCTTGCCCTCGGCGTTCAGCCGGCCGGAGTCGTAGTCGGGGACCTCGTCGCCGAGGTTCTTGCGGTTGGACGCGATCAGGTACTCCAGCGCCGGGACGACGCCCTCCGAACCCGCGCCGGGGACGGTCAGGTCGCGGGCGGCGTAGACGCCGGTGGCCAGGAGCACGCTGTCGTGCTTCTGGCGCAGCTCGGCCAGGGTGGCGTCGCGGCCGACCTCGAAGCCCAGCCTGAACTCGACGCCGCCGTCGGCCAGCCGCTTCGTCCGGCGTTCGACGACGTCCTTCTCCAGCTTGAAGCCGGGGATGCCGTAGATCAGCAGGCCGCCGGCGCGGTCGTGGCGGTCGTAGACGGTGACGGCGTAGCCCAGCTCGCGCAGGCGTTCGGCGGCGGCCAGGCCCGCGGGACCGGCGCCCACGATCCCCACCGACTGGCCGCGGGCCTCGCCCGGGACCAGCGGCTTCACCCAGCCCATGTCCCAGGCCTTGTCGGTCAGGTAGCGCTCGACGGCGCCGATGGTCACCGTGCCGTGGCCCGACTGCTCGATGACGCAGTTGCCCTCGCACAGCCGGTCCTGCGGGCAGATGCGGCCGCAGACCTCGGGCATGGAGTTGGTGGCCTGGGACAGCGCGTAGGCTTCCTCCAGCCGGCCCTCGGCCGTCATCCGCAGCCAGTCGGGGATGTTGTTGTGCAGCGGGCAGTGCGATTGGCAGAACGGCACGCCGCATTGGGAGCAGCGCGAGGCCTGCTCGGCCGCCTTGGCGTCGATGAAGTCCTTGTAGATCTCGTGGAAGTCGTGCGTGCGCGCCCCGGCCGGACGCTTCTCCGGCGTCGCGCGCGGCGTCGTCGTGAACTTCAGCATCTTCTCGGCCATGGGGGCTCCTCCCGTCGTGGGCGGCATTTAGAGGCCCAGGCGTGGCCGGAAAACCCATTGATCCAATAATGGGACCATCAGAATCGCGTCGCGGCGTCGCGGCTCGGTCAAGCTGGCGTTCGCGGACTCCATTAGTCCAATTTTGAGATGAACCTCTTCTTCACCATAGTGACCGCCCTTTCAGCCCCTGAATTCTCTCGCCTCACGGAGCCGCGATGCCGGATTGGGTCTATGCCGTCGTCCTCGGGATCATCGAGGGGCTGACCGAGTTCATCCCGGTCTCGTCGACGGGCATGATGCTCCTGGCCAAGCAGGCCATGGGCCTGACGGACCCCTTCTGGAACACCTTCGCCGTGATGATCCAGCTGGGTGCGATCCTGGCCGTGGTGGTTCTCTATTTCCAGAAGCTGTGGGGCGCGGTGGTCACCCTGCCCACCAGTCCGGACAGCCGCCGCTTCGCGCTCAGCGTGATCGCGGCCTTCCTGCCGTCCGTCGTGCTGGGGCTCCTGCTGCACGACTTCATCAAGGCGGTGCTTTTCGACAGCCCGGCCGTCCAGTGCGTCTCCCTGATCCTGGGCGGCGTGATCCTGCTGTTCATCGACCGCAAGGCGCCGGCGCCGGTGCATGACGACGCCATGCGGCTGCCGCTCAAGACCGCCTTCTTCATCGGCTGCTACCAGGTGCTCTCGATGATGCCCGGCGTTTCCCGTTCGGGCTCGACCATCGTGGGCGGCATGCTGATGAAGGTCGAGAAGCGGGCCGCGGCCGAGTTCACCTTCTTCCTGGCGATCCCGACCATGGCGGGGGCGTTCGTGCTCGACGCCTGGGAGAGCCGGGACCAGCTCGCCGCCGCCGGACGCGCGGAACTGCTGGGCATCGGCTTCGTCACGGCCTTCCTGGCGGCCATGGTGGTGATCAAGGCCATGCTGGCCATCGTCACCCGCCGGGGCTTCGCGCCCTTCGGCTGGTTCCGGATCGCGATCGGCGGCCTGGGGCTCGCCGTCCTGGCGCTGACCTGAGGCCTACGCCCCCTGAGGCCTACGCCCGGCCGCCGGCCAGCGCGCGGGCGTCCTGGTCGGCGTATTGGCCGCCCTTGCGGTAGCGGTAGAGGTAGGTCGGCAGCACCGCTTCCAGGGTCGTGGCCGTGACCCCGAGTTCCGCCAGGCCCGGATGGGCGCCGCTGACCACGTTGTCGGCCTTCAGGAGCTTCACCTGGTCGGAGGTGATCGGCGGCGGGATGATTCCGGCGACCAGGTCGCCCAGGGCTCCGAGCATGCCGGCGACCGGGAACGGCACGGGGAGCAGCAGGCGCTTCTGGCCGGTCTCGGCCAGCATCAGCTCCATGAGCTCGCGGAAGGTGAGGACGGCGGGCCCGCCCAGCTCATAGGTCCGGCCGGCCGCGTCCGCCTCGGCCGTCGCCCGGGCGATCGCCTTGCCCACGTCGCCCACGAACACCGGCTGGAACTTCGTCAGGCCGCCGCCGACCAGCGGCAGGGCCGGGCTCATGGACGCCATGGCGGCGAACTTGTTGAAGAAGCCGTCCTCGGGGCCGAACACGACCGAGGGCCGCACGATCACGGCGTCGGGGCGGATCTGGCGCACGGCGGCCTCGCCCTCGGCCTTGGTGCGGGCGTACTTCGACGGGCTCGCGGGATCGGCGCCGAGGGCCGACATCTGGACCACGCGGGCCACGCCCTGCGCCTGGGCGGCCTCGGCGACGGTCCTGGCGCCCATCACGTGGACGGCCTGGAAGCCCTGGCGGCCCGCCTCGTAGAGCACGCCCACGAGGTTGATCGAGGCGGTCGCGCCCTCCAGCGCGCGGCGCACCGAGGCGGCGTCGCGGATGTTGGCCTGGACCACGTCGATCTGGCCCACGTCGCCGTGCAGGCGCATGGCGTAGGCGAGGCTCGGGTTGCGCACCGCGACCCGGATGCGCCAGCCGGCCTTGGCCAGTTGCCGTACGACCTGGGTCCCGATGAAGCCTGATCCGCCGAAGACGGTGACGAGGTTCTGCATGATGGGCCGGCCGGTTCCTGCTCGAGTTGTCGGGTCCGCGGAAGCCAGCGGATTAGACGATGCGGCCCCCTCCCGCAATCGGGGCCGCGATCAGGCCCGCGCGAAGAGGGCCTCCTGGGCCAGCCGGACGCCCAGGGCGCCCATGACCAGGGCGGCGGCGCGGTCGACCCAGGCCTTCCACCCGGCATAGACCGCCCGGGGGCCGCGAGCCGAGAAGACGAGCGCCACGATGGCGTACCAGCCGGTCTCCAGCAGCAGGACGAGCGGCGGCAGGGCGACGAGCAGGCCGGCCGGCGCATGGGCCGGCAGGAGGGCGGCGAAGATGGAGCCGTACACGACGGCGGCCTTGGGGTTGCTCACCTGGGTGACGAACGCCAAGCCCAGGGAGCGGGTCAGCGACCCTTGCGAGCGGACGCCCGCCTCGCCGGTGTCGAGCGGTTCCGCCGCGCCGCGCCAGATGCGGATCGCGATGTAGAGGAGGTAGAGGCCGCCTCCCGCCTTGAGGGCCGCGTAGAGCCAGGGCGCCTGGCGCAGCACGGCGACGAGGCCCCCTATGGCCAGCAGCGCGAAGAGGGCCGCGCCCAAGCCCATCCCCAGCGCCGCCGCCAGGCCATCGGCCCGGGACCGGGTCACCGCCGTGCGCGAGACGAGGACGAAGCTTGGCCCTGGGCTCATGGCCCCCAGGAGCAGGGCGCCCAGGATGGCGAGCAGGGCGGCGGCGGTGGACATGGCGGGCTCCGGATCGGGCTGAAGGCGAACTCGACCCTAAGCGCGGCGAGAGGCCATCATCCACCGATCTGCGACGAACGTCCGCGCTGTGTTGACCGGCTGCGGCCGGCGCCATATGTAGCCGCCTCCCGATCCGACGGAACGGGCCCAGGTGGCGGAATTGGTAGACGCGCTGGCTTCAGGTGCCAGTGGCTTAACGGCCGTGAAGGTTCGAGTCCTTTCCTGGGCACCACCCGTCGGGCGGGTTGGGTCTTCGCCGAAGTCCCAACCGCCCTGGGCCCGCGTCCTCAGTTCATCTTGAATCGGATCGGCACCGACTTCGGGCCGCAGACGAAGCTCGCCTCCATGCGCCGGGGCTGGCCGTCGAGCTCCACCGACTGGAGCCGCGGCAGCAGCTCCTCCCACAGCACCCGCATCTCCATCCGCGCCAGGTGCTGGCCGAGGCAGACGTGGGCGCCGTAGCCGAAGGCCACGTGCCTGTTGGGCGTCCGCGTCACGTCGAACTTGAAGGGATCCTCGAACACCGCCTCGTCGCGGTTCCCCGAGGGGTAGCTCAGCATCATCCAGTCGCCCTTGGCGATCTTCCTGCCTGCCAGCTCGGCGTCCTCGGTGGCGGTGCGCATGAAGTGCTTCACCGGCGTCTCCCAGCGGATCGATTCCTCGATCAGCCCCTTCACCAGCGACATGTCGTTCTTGACCGCCCGGAACTGCTCCGGGTTCTCGGCCAGGGCCCAGAGCGCGCCGGCGGTCGTGGACGAGGTGGTGTCGTGGCCGGCGGTGGCGACGATGATGTAGTAGCTCATGGCCTCCAGGTGCCCCAGCGGCTGGCCCTCGATCATGCCGTTGGCGATGATGCTGGCCACGTCCTGCCGGGGCTTGGCCCGGCGGTCCTCGGTCATCTCGTTGAAGTAGGCGATGAAGTCCGCGATCGTGCCCTGCAGGGCGAGCAGGGCCTGGTCGACGTCCTGCAGCTGGCCGGCGCTGCGGTTCAGCTCGGGGTCGGCGTTGCCGAACAGCTCCTGGGTGAGCTTCAGCATGCGGGGCTCGTCCACCTCGGGGACCCCCAGGACCTCCATGATCACGTGCAGGGGATAGAGGAAGGCCACGTCCTTGGCGAAGTCGCAGCGGTCGCCGTGGGCGGCCATGCGGTCGACGAAGCCGCGGGCGATCACCCGGATGCGGTCCTCCAGGGCGCGCAGGTTCTGCGGCTGGAACCAGCCCTGGGTGAGCCGGCGGTAGTTCCCGTGGTCGGGGTTGTCCATCTGGACCAGCGAGCGGACGAGGTGCGGCGATCCCCCCATCAGCGCGCGCACCTTCTTGTCGGCCTCGATGGTGGTGACCACGGTCGAGCGGTCGCCGTTGTGGAACAGCTCGTTCTTCAGCTCGACCTCGCGGATGTCGTCCTGGCGGGTGACCACCCAGAACGGATCGAAGCCCTCGGGCTGGGCCTGCTCCAGCGGCGCCTCGCGGCGCAGGTAGCGGAAGGCCTCGTCGACGGGCGTCCAGGCCGCGTAGGCCTTGGGGTCGACAATGGTGTTGGCGATGTCCTGCGGGATCATGGGGTGTTCCTCCGGGCGGCCCGGCTCTGGCCGCGGGCTTCACCGCAAGGCATAGGCGCAACTTGCTATACGTTCAACAAATAAGTACCAAGGGTCCATGAGCGAGACCCTGCAGGCTCCCAGCCCCCGCGCCCCCGTACGCCGCAGCCAGGCCGAACGGCGCGACGAATCCGAGCGGCGCCTGCTTGAGGCCACCGCCCGCGTCGTGGCCGAGCAGGGCGTCTCGGCCGCCACCTTCGAGGCCATCGGCCGCAGCGCCGGCTACAGCCGGGGCTTGGCGACCCAGAAGTTCGGTTCCAAGGATGGGCTCATCGAGGCGCTGATCGCCGACCTCCAGGAGCGCCAGGCCGAGATGCTGGCGTTGCATCACATCGACGACCTCGCCGGGATCGAGGCGGTCCTGGCCTATGTCGACCTCTATCTCCGGCACCTCGGCGACGAGCAGGCGACGCGCGCCTACTTCATGCTGCTGGCCGGAGCGGTGGCCGACGCCTCGGCGCTCCGGGCCGCCTTCGCGCGCACGCACGAGTCCATCAAGGCCAGGCTCGCCGAGCTGGTGGTCCGCGGCCAGGCCGAGGGCGGCGTCCGGCGGGAGATCGATCCCCAATCGGCGGCCCTGATGGTGGGAAGCCTGCTGCTCGGCCTCTCCGTCCAGTGGCTGGTGGACCCCCACATCGACCTCGACGCCATCCGCCGGACCAGCCTCGAGACCCTTCGCCTGGCCTTCGCGCCTGGCGGCCAGGCGGAGCGCCTTCCGTGAGCGACGAGCCCTACAAGACCTGGCAGTGCCGCACCTGCGGCTACCTCTACAGCGAGGCCGACGGCGATCCGGGCGAGGGTCTGGCGCCCGGCACGCGCTGGGCCGATCTGCCGGACGACTGGCGCTGCCCCCTCTGCGGGACGCCCAAGAGCGACTTCGACATGATCGAGATCTGAGGCCCCGCCTCCGAGACCGGCGCCTCGGCGCTGGCTCCCTTCCGCCGGATCATCTAAAGACGGGACTGGCGCCGCAGCTTGGCCGGGGCGTCCGGCGGCGCGACGCGCCCGGGTTGAACCTTGGGGACCGCGATCCTAGATCGGCCCCTTCGGGCCTCCGGCGTCGGCGCGGGAGCCAGTGCGATTGAAGCCGTCGCCGTTCGGGCGGCCGGCGCCGGAGTCTGAGGCGACGTGACCACTTTCGTTCATGAGGGAGACTTGCCGGCCGACGTCCTGGCCAGGGCCTCGTCCGTCGCCATCGATTCCGAGACCATGGGCCTCAGGCTGGGCCGCGACCCGCTGTGCGTCGTGCAGCTCTCGGACGGGGGTGGCGACGCCCACGTCGTGAAGCTGGACCGGACCACCTACGACGCGCCTAACCTGAAGCGCCTGCTGACCGACCCGGCAGTCACCAAGATCTTCCACTTCGGCCGCTTCGACATCGCCATGTTCTGGCTGCACCTGGGCGTGCTCACCGCCCCGGTCTACTGCACCAAGATCGCCTCGAAGATCGCCCGCACCTACACCGACCGGCACGGCCTGAAGGACATCACCAGGGAGCTCCTGGGCGTCGACCTGTCCAAGGCCCAGCAGAGCTCGGACTGGGGCTCGGCCAAGCTTTCCGACGACCAGGTGGCCTACGCCGCTTCGGACGTGCTTCACCTGCACGCGCTGCGCGACCGGCTCCAGGAGATGCTGGTCCGCGAGGGCCGCGACCAGCTCGCGCGCGCCTGTTTCGAATTCCTTCCGCACCGCGCGGTCCTCGACGTCGCGGGTTGGGAGGACGTCGACATCTTCGCCCATTCGTGAGGCCTGCCATGACGGCGACAGAGGCTTCCATTCCCGTCCAGACCGTCGCCCGGCGCGCCGATTTCGAGCGCTGGCGCCGCCGCTCGCGCACGATCCGGTTGCTCAGGGTCCTGCTGCCGGCGCTGATCGTGCTGATCTTCCTGGGCCTGGCGGGAAGCGTCGCCTGGTCCACCTTCAGCGCCCAGCCCCGGCAGGCGCAGGGCGAGGACGAGCCCATCCGCCTCATCAACCCCCGCTTCGTCGGTCGCGACAGCAAGGGCCGTGCGTTCGTGCTGACCGCCGAATCGGCCGTACGCGACCGCCAGGACTACCAGCGGGTGCTGCTCAAGAACCCCGCCCTGGTCCTCGACGAGGGCGGGCCCGATCAGTTGCGCCTGCGCGGCGTGGACGGCGTGTTCCACGAGGCCACGGGCAAGCTCGCGCTCTCGGGCGGCGTGCAGATGGCCGACCTGAAGAACACCTTCCAGACGGCGTCCTCGCTGTTCGACACCAAGACCGGCGAACTGGTCGGTTCAGGCCCCATTCAGGGGTCTGGCGGTCTTGGAGAAATCACCGCGGAGTCCTATGGCGTTTACGGCGAAGGTGATCGCATGGTCTTCAAGGGCGGGGTCCGCGCCCGCGTGAACCCGAAGAAGTAGAAGAACAGCTGGCCCATGAAAGCTCTCGTCCTCCCCACGGCCCTGCCGATCGCCATGATCGCGACGCTGCTGGCGGCCGCGCCCGCCGCCGCACAGCTCTCTCCCAAGTCGGACGGGCCGATCGACATCGCGGCCGATGTGGCGGAGGTGGCCCAGAGCGCGTGCAGCTCCACCTGGCGCGGCAACGCCGAGGCGCTGCAGGGCGACGCGCGCCTGCGCGCCGACGTGATCCGGGCCTTCTTCGAGGCCAAGCCCAAGAAGCCGGGCGGCGCCAGCAACGACTGCGGCGACCTCACCCGCCTGGAGGCCGAGGGGAGCGTCTACTACGTAACCCCCGACCGCCGCGTCCGCAGCGACGCCGCCACCTATGAGGCCAAGACCGAGACGATCGTGATGACCGGCGATGTCGTGGCCGTGCAGGGCCAGAACGTGCTGCGCGGCAGCCGCATGGTGATCAACGCCGAGACGGGCGAGGGCCGGATGGTGGGGACGGCCGCGGGCCCGAACCAAACTGGACGGCCGCGCGCGGTCTTCTACCCCAGCAAGAAGACGCAGAGCCCCTCCAAGTGAACCGCGTGGCGCCAGAGCAGACCATGACCCGCTCGGCCCTGCCGGCCGAAGGCCTCGTCGTCGACAACATCGGCAAGTCGTTCCGCGGCCGGCCGGTGGTCAAGGGCGTGTCCCTGCGCCTGGCGCGCGGCGAGGTGGCGGGCCTGCTCGGGCCGAACGGGGCTGGCAAGACCACGTGCTTCTACATGATCACCGGCCTGATCCCGGCCGACTACGGCGCGATCTACCTCGACGGCGAGAACATCACCGCCCAGCCGATGTACCAGCGCGCCCGCATGGGCGTGGGCTACCTGCCCCAGGAGACGTCGATCTTCCGCGGAATGACCGTGTGGGAGAACGTCATGGCGGTGGTCGAGCTTCGCCAGCGCGACCAGAAGCAGGCCCGGGCCACCGTCACCGAGCTGCTGGAAGAGCTGCATATCGAGCACCTGCGCAACGCCCCGGCCGTGTCCCTTTCCGGCGGTGAGCGGCGGCGCGTGGAGATCGCCCGGGCGTTGGCGTCCGAACCGTCGTTCATGTTGCTGGACGAGCCCTTCGCGGGCATCGACCCCCTGGCCATCGCCGACATCCGCGAGGTCATCAGCTACCTGAAGCAGCGCGGGATCGGCATCCTGATCACCGACCACAACGTCCGCGAGACGCTCGACATCATCGACCGCGCGTCGATCATCGCCGGCGGCGAGGTTCTGTTCGAGGGCGGGCCCGACGAGATCGTCGACGATCCGGAAGTCCGCCGGGTCTATCTGGGCGACCGGTTCAGCTAACCGTTCCCTCCCTTGATGGGGAGGGACAGGCCGCGTCAGCGGCCAGGGTGGGGAGGCCATGACCGGGCGGCGAGCTCACCGTCTGATCCATACTCCCCCACCCGTCTCCCCCGGACCAAGTCCGGGGTCGCCACCCTCCCCACAAGGGGGAGGGAAGGGTTCAGCCAGCCTTCATCTTCGACCATTCCTCCTCGCGCAGCCGCCGCCAGCGGGCGCGCAGCATGGACGGCCGCTCGGGATAGCGTTCCTCGTGGAAGTCGGCCGAGGAGACCCGGTCGGTGCGGAAGCTGCGGAAGCCCGCGCGCAGCTCGCACCAGCAGACCAAGAGGCGGCTCGTCTCGTAATAGCCGATCGCGAAGGGCCAGACCGTGCGCCGCGTCTCCCGCTCCTGTTCGTCGCGGTAGGTCAGCGTGATCTTGCGCCCGCCGCGGATGGCCCGGCGCACCTCGGCCATGTCCAGGTTGTCGGGCAGGGTCTTCCAGCTCGGCGCGGCGCGCGTGGCCGGTTCCAGCACCAGCGGCCGCAGGTTCTCCGGGATCACCGCGGCGATCTTGGCCATCAGGTCCTCGGCGGCGCGCTTCAGGGCGGGATCTCCCCGCGCGGCCACCATCTGGGCGCCCAGCACCGCCGCCTCCACCTCCTCGGGCGTCAGCATGAGGGGCGGCATGTCGAAACCGTCCTCCAGGATGTAGCCCACGCCCGCCTCGCCCCGGATGGGCGCCTGCTGGCCGATCAGGTCGGCGATGTCGCGGTAGACGGTGCGCTTGGAGGTCTCCAGCTCCTCGGCGATGGCGTCCGCCGTCACCGGCCGGCGGCTGCGGCGCAGGATCTGGATGATCTGGAAAAGCCGGTCCGCGCGGCGCATGTCGGCCTCCCGCCAAGCTGCTGACAGAATGCTGGCAGCAAGGCGGGCGTAGGGTCCTCCTGTCAACCGCAGATGGAGGTCGCGATGATCACCCTTTACGGCATCGGCGAGGGGTTCGGCCTCCCGGAGATCAGTCCCTACGTCATGAAGACCGAGGTGCAGCTCCGCATGGCGGGCCTGGCCTACGAGAAGCGGACGGGCGCCCGCGAGGACAGCCCCAAGGGCCAGCTTCCATACATAGACGTGGCCGGCGCGCGGGTCTCGGACTCGACCTTCATCCGGGGCTATCTCGAGCGCGCCTTCGGCCTGGACTTCGACGAAGGGCTCACGCCCGAGGAGCGGGCCACGGCATGGGCGGTCGAGCGGATGATGGAGAACCACTTCGGCTGGGTGAACGCCGCCGAGCGCTGGCTCTCGCCCGAGAACTTCGCCAAGGGGCCGGCCCACTTCTTCGACGGTGCGCCCGAGGGCGTGCGCGAGGCGGCGCAGGCCCAGGTCCGGGCCAACATCCGGGCCGTCGGGATCGGCCGCCACGCGCATGTGGAGCAGGTGGCGCTGGGCGTCCGGTCGCTGGCCGCGGTGGCGGCCTTGCTCGGCGACAAGCCCTTCCTGTTCGGCCGCCGGCCGTGCGGGGCGGACGCCACGGTGTTCGCCCTGCTGGCGGCGACGCTGACGCCCTTCTTCTCGGGCGAGCTGCGGCGACGGGCGGAGGGTTTCGGGACCCTGGTGGCCTATGTCGACCGCCTGATGGCCCGGTTCTATCCGGAGTTCGAGTGGGACCTGGGCGCCGTCCGCGCGCCGGTGGCGGCCTGAGATCGTTTCGCCATTAACCACTCAGGAGGGATCGCGCCCTTAGCCTCCAGCAAGAAACAGGCCACGAGGGGGCTCGACCTTGGCGCTCGGCGCGCGACTGGAGCTAAGGCAGGGACAGGGGCTGGTCATCACGCCCCAGCTGCAGCAGGCGATCAAGCTGCTGCAGATGTCCAACCTTGAGCTGGAGGCGTTCGTCGAGGCCGAACTGGAGCGCAATCCGCTCCTGCAGCGGGACGAGCGGGACCACGAGCCGGAGGAGGCGCCCGCCGAGGCCCCGCCGGCCGACGCGGCCGCCGACCGCGTCGACGATGCGGACGCCCGCGCCGACCTCGACGCCGCCCACGACGAGGGCTCTCCCGGCGAACGCGCCACCGGCGACGCCCCCGAGCCCGCCGGCGACGCGGGCGGGGCGGTGGACTGGTCACGGGCCGGCAAGGGCGGCGGCTTCGACGGCGATCCCGAGGCGCTGCAAGGCGCGCTGGCCCACGAGAAGAACCTGACCGAGCACCTGCACGACCAGGTGGCGGTCGCGGGCCTGACGCCCGCCGAGGCCGGGGTCGCCAGCGTGCTGATCGATTCGGTGGACGAGGGCGGATACCTGCGCTGTGACCTCGACGAGATCGCCGAGCGGCTGGGCTGCGGACTGGACCTCGTGGAGCGCGTGCTGGGGGTGCTCCAGGGCTTCGAGCCGGTCGGGGTTTGCGCCCGCGACGTGCGCGAGTGCCTGATGCTGCAGCTCAAGGACCGCAACCGGTACGACCCGGCGATGGCGGCCCTGCTCGACAACCTGCCCCTGCTGGCCCGGCGCGACATGGCCGCGCTGAAGCGCGCCTGCGGGGTGGACGACGAGGACCTGCGCGACATGATCGCCGAGCTGCGCGGCCTGACGCCCCGGCCCGGCGCGGCCTTCGGGGGCGAGCCCGCCCAGCCGGTCAGCCCCGACGTCTTCGTGCGGGAGGGCCCGGGCGGCCTCTGGCACGTGGAGCTCAACTCCGACACCCTGCCCCGGCTGCTGGTGGACCAGCGCTACCACGCCCACGTCAGCGGCAAGGCGCGCACAGACGAGGAGAAGACCTTCGTCGCCGACTGCATGGCCCAGGCGAGCTGGCTGGTGAAGAGCCTGGACCAGCGGGCCCGGACCATCCTGAAAGTCTCGTCCGAGATCGTGCGCCAGCAGGACGGCTTCCTGGCCTTCGGCGTCGAGCACCTGCGGCCGCTGAACCTGAAGACCGTCGCCGACGCCATCGGCATGCACGAGAGCACCGTCAGCCGGGTGACCTCGAACAAATACATCGCCACGCCGCGGGGCCTGTTCGAGATGAAGTTCTTCTTCACCTCGGCCATCGCCGCCACCGAAGGCGGCGAGGCGCACTCGGCCGAGAGCGTGCGCCACAAGATCCGACAGCTCATCGACGCCGAGGCCCGCGAGGAGGACGTCCACTCGGACGACCGCATCGTCGAGATCCTGAAGGAGGCCGGCGTCGACATCGCCCGGCGCACCGTGGCGAAGTACCGGGAGGCCATGCGCATCCCCTCGTCGGTGGAGCGCCGGCGCATGCTGAAGGAAGCCGTCTAACCCACTTTGGGGTTCCCCTCTTGGCGCGGCTTCGGTGAAGCGCCAGATGAGGGGACATGACGCTTCTGGCGGACTATCACCAGCCTCTCTCCGAGGTGCTGCAGGAAGTGGCCGACCTCCCGTCGGAGCGCATCACCGTGGCCGAGCTGGTGGAGCGGTTCGGCGGGCGGGCCATGGGCGCCCTCTTGCTGGTGTTCGGCCTGCTCTGCCTGCTGCCCCTGCCGCCTGGCGGCACCACCATCTTTGGCCTGCCGCTGCTGCTGCTCGCGCCCCAGCTGGTGATCGGACGCCACGCGCCTTGGCTGCCCCAGCGGCTCAGGCTGCGCCAGGTGCCGCTGGACGACATGCGGGCCCGCCTGCCCAGGCTGATCCGCTGGCTCCGGCGCATCGAGGCGATTTCCCAGCCCAGGCTCACCTTCCTGTTCGGGCCCGTGGGCGAGCGGCTCATCGGCGTGGTCTGCACCGCGCTGGCCTTGGTTCTCATCCTGCCGATCTGGGGCGGCAACATGCTGCCGGCCCTGGCGGTGAGCGCGCTATCGCTGGCGCTGATCCTGAAGGACGGCGTCCTGGCGCTGGCGGGGTATGCGCTGGTGGCGGTGAGCGGGGCGGTGCTGGCGCTCGCGGCCTCGGTCATCGTGGCCATGCTGGAGCATGCGTGGGCCGTCGTTTCGGGCGCTTGACACCAACCGGCGCGGGGCGCGTTGATCATTCCATGCAAGTCCAGGTCACCGGCAAACATGTCGATGTCGGCGAGGCTCTGCGGTCGCGGGTCGCCGACGAACTTTCCTCCAGCATCGCGAAGTACTTCGACCGCGGCGGCGCCGCCGACGTCGTGATCAGCCGCGAGGGCGCCGCCTTCAAGGTGGACTGCGCCGTCACCCTCGCCTCAGGCCAGCAGCTCACCACCCACGGGGTCGGCGGCGACGCCCACATGGCCTTCGACGTGGCCCTCGAGAAGATGGCCAAGCGCATCCGCCGCTATAAGCGCCGGCTCAAGGACCACTCGCCGCAGGCGGCGGCCAAACAGGCCGAAAGCGCCGCTTATTTCGTCATCCGCTCGCCGGAGTTGGAGGAGGAAGAGGACGAGGATCTCGGCGAGGCCCACGGGGGCGCCCAGGCCTTCCCCGAGCCCATGATCATCGCCGAGACCGAGAAGCCGATCCGGAAAATGACCGTTTCGATGGCGGTCATGGAGCTGGATCTGACCGAGGCTCAAACAATTGTGTTCAGGAACGCTGCGCACGGCGGTTTGTCGGTGGTATATCGCCGCCCCGACGGGAATATCGGCTGGATCGACCCGGAGCGGACGCGTAACGGGGACGGGGCGGATGGGGAAGGAACCGCCTCGGCTCACTGAGCGGGTCCACCAAGCACGGGTCCACTGGACACAGACACTTTCGAACGGCCGTCACATCCGCCCGTTAGAGGCGGCGCGGTCAGAGTGAGTATCGAACAAGCATGCAAATCGGCGACCTCCTCGATCGCTCCGCGATCTCCCTGCGCGTCAGCGCGTCCAGCAAGCGCCAGGCGCTCGCCGTGGTCGCCGAAATCGCCGCCCGGAAGCTGGACCTCGACGCCGGCGACATCCTCGACGCGCTGAGCGAGCGCGAGGCGGCCGGGTCGACCGGCGTCGGCTACGGCGTGGCCGCGCCGCATGCCCGCCTGGAGGGCCTCACGCGCATGCGCGGCGTCTTCGTGCGCCTGGAACAGCCGGTGGAGTTCGAGTCCGTCGACGACCAGCCGGTGGACCTGATCTTCGCCCTCTTCGCCCCCAAGGACGCGGGGGCCGATCACCTGCGGGCGCTCGCCCGGGTCTCGCGCCTGCTGCGCCAGGCCGAGCTGCGCGAGCAGCTCCGCAAGGCCCGCACCGTCGACGCCATCTACGCCCTGCTGGTGCAGGACGCCTCGCGCTCGGCGGCGTGACCCCATGAAAAAGGCCGGCGTTTCCGCCGGCCCCTCTATGCCTCCAAAGAGGCCGGCGTTTCCGCCGGCCTGAGGGTTCCGTCGGGACGGATCTGCTTAGTGCACCGACACCGGCGCCAGCTCGTGGGCGAGCGCGGCGGCCACCGCCGACTCGCGGTCGGTGAGGACGGCGAGGCGTTCGCCGTCGGCGCGGTGGACGGCGTAGAGGGTCTGCTCGGGATCGAGCTCGAAGCCCTGGACCTGGGCGGAAGGCACGCTGGCCAGGATCTCGGCCGCCTTCACCGGGCGCACATAGACCAGATGCGGGGCGCCCAGCGCCGCAAAGGCCTCAGTCGAAAGAACAGGCGTCATCATGACCACCTCCATGAAACTCAACGCTCCGAACGGTCGCCGGTTCAGCCGGCCGTTCGTTTAGGGTGAGGCCCCGGTTCATCCAGCGACCTCGGAAACAACACTTCGACTAAGCTTGGCCGGGAGTGCGGATCGGGATGCTTTGCACCCGGTTTTCCGGCTCCGGCCTCGCGAGGTCGATGTGGAGCAGACCGTGCTCCAGGGTCGCGCCCTCGACCACCATGCCGTCGGCCAGCACGAAGCTTCGGATGAAGCCCCGGGCGGCGATGCCGCGGTGGAGATAGGAGTCTTCGGACCTGGACCCGGCCCCGTCGCGCTTGCCGGCTATGACGAGCTGGCGATCCTCGACGGTGACCTGCAGCTGGTCGGGGGAGAAGCCCGCGACCGCCAGCGTGATGCGCAGGCCGCCCGCGCCGCGGTCCTCGACGTTGTAGGGCGGATAGCTTTCCGCCGCCGCCTTGGCCGCCCGCTCGATCAGGCTGCGCGTGTGCTCGAAACCCAGCAGGAAGGGGCTGTCGAAGATCAGGGACCGGTTCATGCCTCGAAGAGTCCTCACGTGAAGCGACTCTCCGGCCCCGCCGCCCGGCATCGGCGCGGCTTGGCCGGACTATGGATATTTGGGGACGGCGGGCGTTCGTTGCAATGTGCGCGCCGCCCGTCGCGCCGGGGTTGACCTCGCCTTCGGCGCAAGGCTCCGTAGGCGCCCCGTTTTCCTTCGATCCCGAGAGTGTTGGCCGTGGTCCGCGCGCTGTTGAATCTGTTCCGCAAACCCCCCGCGGCCGAGGCCGTGCTCAAGGCCAGTTCACCGGCCGAGGGTCAGCCCACCGGCGGGCTGCTGGTCATCGAGACGATCCTCCAGGCCGAGGTCGAGACCGACGCGACGCTCAAGGCGTTCGTGGGAGACCAGACGAAGCCGGCGCTGGAGAAGCCCGTCCGCCTCTCGCCCACCGCCCAGACGCCGTGGATCGCGCTCCACGGCCACCTGCTGCCCAACGGTCCCGCCAAGGTCCGGCTCGAACTCGTCGGCCGCGGCGGCGCGGTCCTGGCCGAGCGGACGCTGACCCTGAAGGTCCGCAACGAGGGCGAGCTCGCCCGCCAGGTGGCCGAGAGCCTGCGCGCCTCGGGCGTGCCCCTTGTGGTGGACGGCGCCTGCGACAGCCGCATGTACGACTATGGCGACCCCACCCTGACGGCATGGTTCGACCGGGAGCCGGCGGCCGTCGAGACGCATCTGGCCGAGCTCGCGGCGAGCGGCAAGGCCACGCCGGACGAGATCGAGGCCCTGCGCCATTTCGTCGAGAACGGCTACCTCGTCGTCGAGGACCTCATCGCCCCCGACCACCTGAAGCGCCTGAACGCGGCCCTGGACGACGCCGTCGAGAAGAAGGTCGAGGGCTACGAGTGGGGCTCCAGCCAGCGGCTCCACAACCTCCACCTCCAGTACCCGGCGATCCGGGAGCTGTGGCTGCATCCGAAGGTCATGCGCCTGCTCGGCCTCATCTTCGGCGAGCCGGCCCGGCCCTGCCAGTCGCTGACCTATGTCTTCGGCTCGCAGCAGGAGCATCACCAGGACACGGTCCACCTGACGCCCTTCCCGGCCGGGCGGATGTGCGGGGTCTGGACGGCGCTGGAGGACGTGCAGCCGGACTCGGGCGAACTGATCGTCTTCCCCAAGAGCCACAAGCTGCCGCGCGTCTACATGAGCTCGGTGGGCCTGTCCAAGGTCGGCGAGGACTGGGGGCCGTTCCAGCAGAAGGTGGTGTCCTACTGGACCGACCTCATCGTGCAGAACAGGCTTGGGCGCGAGGTCTACCGGCCCAAGGCGGGCACGGTGCTGATCTGGCACGAGAACCTGATGCACGCCGGGTCGCCCCGGAAGGACCTGTCGAAGTCGCGCCGCTCGATCGTCGGTCACTATTTCGCGCAGGGCTCGGTGGTCTATTACGACTCCAGCGGTCTGCCGGGCGTGCTCTACGAGGGGCCGTTGGCCTGACCCGAGGCGCGGTCGCGGAACGCCCAGAGCCTGGCGGCGGCGAACGACAGCAGGGGCACGACCACCACCACCACGGCCAGGCCCCAGCGGAACGGCCAGCCCAGGCGCTCGACCAGCAGCCAGGTGATCGCCTGGTTGGCGCCCAGTCCCGCCAGCGACACCACGAGAAAGCGGGCGAAGCGGGTCCCGCTGAGCGCCGGCTGGCCGAAGGTCAGCCGGGCGTTGCCGAGGTACGAGACCCCGACCGCGCAGACGTAGCCGACGAAGTTGGCCGCCATGGCCGAGGCGTCGAAGGTCGCCCGGGCGCCGAACGCGGCGGCCACATGGGTCAGGGTGGCGGCGACGCCGACCAGGCCGAACACCAGCCCCTGGCGCGCCACCAGGCGGACGCTCATGCCGGACGCTCGGCGATCAGCAGGATGGAAACCCCGAACGGCAGGTCCATCGCCCGCAGCAGGCCGGCCTCGGCGGCGAACAGCCGGGTCAGGGCCGCGTTGACGGGCGGCGCCGGCAGGGCCTCGTCGTTCCCGCCCTCGCGGCCGGTCAGCTTCTGCGCCAGGCGCACGGCGGCGATGGGGGGGAAGAGCAGGGTGTTGAAGTGCGTCGCCCGCCGGACCTTGAGGCCCGCCGTCTCGAACAGGCGGCGGTAGGCGGGCAGGGCGTAGCGGCGCTTGTGGTGGTGGTGCTCGTCGTGGCGGCTCCACATCCAGGCGCCGGCCGGGACGGTGGTGACCAGGAAGCCGCGGGGCTTCATGAGGCCGCCCAAGGTCCGCACCGTGCCGGCGTCGTCGTCCACGTGCTCGATCACGTCGAAGGCGGCGACCATGTCGAACGGCGCCTCGAAGGCGGGCAGTCCGTCGGGCAGCAGGCCCCCGCGCACCTTCACGCCGGCGCGGGCGGCGGCGTACTCCCGCGACTCCGCGTCGGGTTCGATCGCCTCCACGCGGCCGAAGCGCTTCAGCATGTCGAGGTTGCCGCCAGGCCCGCAGCCGACCTCCAGGATGCGGGGGTCTGCGGGCAGCGGCAGGCGGGCTATCTGATCGGCCAGGATCCTCCGCCGGGCGACGAACCACCAGTGGGTCTGCTGCAGGACCCGCATCCGGTCGTAGGTTTCGCGGTCCATGACGCTAGCGGTCGAAGCCCAGGCGCTCGCGCACCAGATAGAGCGGCCGGCCCTTCACCTCGTGGTACATGCGCCCGATGTATTCGCCCAGCACGCCAAGCGCGATGAGCTGCAGGGCGAAGCCGAACAGCAGCACGACCATCAGCGAGGCGTAGCCGGGCACGTCGCGGCCCGCTACCAGCACCCGCACGATCAGCCCCACGCCGCCCGCCACGGCCAGCAGGGCCGTGACGACTCCCACCCCTGTCCAGACCCTGAGCGGCAGGGTGGTGAAGGCGGTCAGGCCGTCCACCGCGAAGCGCCACAGCTTCACATAGCCCCAGGACGTCTCGCCCGCCTCGCGCGGGGGGCGCGCGTAGGGCACCCCGGCCTGGCGGAAGCCCACCCAGGCGAACAGGCCCTTCATGAACCGGTTGCGCTCGGGCAGAGCCTTCACGGCCTCGACCACGGCCCGGTCCATCAGCCGGAAGTCGCCGGTGCTGGCCGGGATCGGGTAGTCCGAGAGCAGGTTGAAGACGCGGTAGAAGAGGCCAGCCGTGGTCCGCTTCAGGGCCGTGTCGCTGGTCCGATCCGAACGCACGCCGTAGACCACGTCGTAGCCCTGCTCCCAGAGCGCCAGGAACTCGGCGATCAGCTCGGGCGGGTCCTGCAGGTCGGCGTCGATGGGCACGACCATGTCGCCGGTGGCGGCGTCCAGTCCCGCGCTCAGCGCGGCCTCCTTGCCGAAGTTGCGGGTGAGCGCGATGACCTTCACCCGAGGGTCGGCGGCGGCGCGGTCCCTCAGTCGCGCCAGGGTCTCGTCGCGGCTGCCGTCGTCGACGCAGACGATCTCCAGGGCCACGCCCAGGCCGCTCAGCGCCATGTCGATCCGGGCGAACAGGGCGTCCAGTCCGGCCGCCTCGTTGTGCATCGGCGCCACGAGCGACAGCGTGCGGCCCCTGCGGGATCGCGGCGCGCCGGCGGGGGGAGGACTGGTCATCGGCGTCGGGCGGCCCGGGCTGTCGAAGAAAGGAGCGTGGTGAACGCCGCGGCGATCACGAGAACGCAGAACACATTCGAGGGGAAGACATAGCGTGCGTCGGCGGCCGGTCCCGCGACGAACAGCGCCAGGGGATAGGCCGCGCAGCCGGCCAGCAGGACCAGGACGAGGCTCGACACGTCCCGCGACCGCCAGATCGCCAGCAGGCCTGCGGCCGCCGCGGCGAGGTAGAGCAGGCCCGGACGCCGCCAGGGCTCGGACGCGTTGTCCTCGATATAGGTGCTGACCGCGAGCGACGCGTCGGGATGGGCGAGCGTGAGGCCGAAGCGGTTCTCGTCGATGCCCCCGTGCACCGGATAGAAGACGTCCTCGGCGGCCATGCCCATCTGGCGGCGGAACACCCGCAGCCGGTGGACGAGGTAGCAGCCGGGCTCCTTGGGCACGGTCGACCACCACGCCGCCTGGACCGTGCCGCGGCCGTCGGTCTCGTAGAAGCGCGGCAGCCCGGGCCTGGGCGCCAGCGTCCGCTGCAGGTGCTTCGGATCATAGGCCTGCCGGATCTGTTCGCCGGTGACCGTGGCCCCTTCGGTGACGGCGCCGGGCAGGTAGTCGCGCCCCGCGCAGGCCGATATGCCGAACAGGTCGAAGAGCTGGGTCCCGGCGAAGTTGTCGGCCTTGTCGGGCCGGGCCAGGTCGGGCAGCCGCCAGCGGGTGGAGGCCCAGGCCAGGCCCAGGCTGGCCGCGAGCGCCAGGACGGCCGCCACGCGGACCCAGGCCGAAGCCCGCTGGCCGAGGTAGGGCTGCGCCACCATCAAGGGCACGATCCCCACCACGAGCAGGATGGCGTTGTAGCGCAGCGAGACCCCCAGGCCGATCGCGACCGCCGCGGCGACCAGAAGCGGGACCGAACGGTAGCGGGCGGCGGCGAGCCACAGCGCCACGGCCAGGACGGCGAAGCTCGCGGTCGGCACGTCCCGCCACTGGGCCAGCAGCGAGCCCAGCAGGGGCGGCGCGTAGATGAAGCCACCGGCGAAGACGATCTGGGCGAGGAGCGCCAGCCAGCGGTTCGGCGCGAGCAGGTTCAGCGCCAAGGCGGCGCCGAAGAACAGCAGGAAGGTCTGGGCCGCGAGCAGGCCGCCGGGACCCAGGCCGGTGCTGCGGCTGAGCCAGAGGAGGTAGGTGTGCATCGGCGGCCAGGTCATGGTCTGGACGCCGGTGAAGGTCTGCTCGTAGGCCAGCAGGCTGTCGAAGGACATGAAGCCGGGCCAGGCGATCCAGCAGATCGCCGCCGTCGCGAGCGCCCCATAGAGCGCCGCCTCCAGCCAGCGGGGATCATGGAGGGCCGGCCCGCGGCCGAGCAGTCCGAGGGCTTGGCGCATGGGGCGGGCTACAGGTCGAGGTGGCCGAGCTTGCAGACGCCCCTGCCTCCGTTGGTGACGCCATAGGCGTCGAGGCCGCCCGACGTGGCGGTGGTGACCGCCCGCCAGCCGGTGGTGCTGGATGTGACGTCCGACCGGGCCTTCGGCACGTCCGGGCGCTCGAGCCCCGTCTCGCCGGCTCCGATGATGGTGAATTCCTTGTCGACGACGACGATGCGCGCGACCGGGGCCTTCTCGGTCACGTTCCATCCCCAGCCGATGATCGCCACGCCCGCCGGCGGCCCGGCGTAGCGCGTCTTCACCGTGTCGGTGTTGCCCACGCACTCCCCGGTCTCTGGGAAGACGTCGCGCAGGCCCTTGCCCATGTAGGCGGCCGCCCACTCGGGCATGGCCGGCAGCGGCTCGGCCGCCACGGGGACCGACGCGGTCGCGGTCGGGCCCTGGTCGCGGACCTTCGGCTGGTCGCAGGCCGCGAGGACCGCGAGCGAGAGCATGGCGACGGCAGGTCTTTTCACGGCGGCTCCCCGAATTGCGCGGCGACAGTTAGCCGGGGCCGCGCGGCCCGCGCAACGGGGGCCAGGAAAGGGGTTGGAAAAGGCGAAGGCCCGCCGGCGTTACCGGCGGGCCTTCATGGTGGAGCTAAGCGGAGTCGAACCGCTGACCTCTTGAATGCCATTCAAGCGCTCTACCAACTGAGCTATAGCCCCGAGGTCTTGTCCTTCCCGGAGAGGCTGGCCCCCCCCCGGGAAGGCGCGGAACCTATTCAATGAGGTTTCCGTGATCAAGCCCGGTTTTCAGGCTTTTTTATCGCACCCCCGGATCAGTCCTCGTCGCCGTCCGGCAGGCCCTCGATCTCGGACTCGTCGAAGTCGTCCTCTTCCTCGTCCTCGAGGAAGGGCACGTCGGCGTCGTCCTCGACCTCTTCGTCGTCGGCGAATTCGCCCAGGTCGTCCGAAACCGGGCCCACGCCGGGCTCGGCGGCGTCCTCGTCCTCGTCCGAGGTGAGCGGCGGCTCGTCGGTGACCTCGTCCAGCTCGGGGGTCGCCGCTTCCTCTTCCTCGTCCTCGTCGCGCTCGGCGTCCTCCAGGACCTGATCCTCGCGCTCCTCGTCGGCCTCGGTGTCCGGGGTCACGGCGCGGGCGCGGACGCGGCGGTTGCGGACCGCCTCGTCAGGGTCGAACTCGGTGTGGCACTTGGGACAGTGCGCGGGGCGCTTGCCCAGGTCGTAGAATTTCGCCTGGCAATGGGGGCAGATTTGCTTCGTGCCCAGCTCGGGATTGGCCAAAGGTGGCGACCCTCTGAATTGTAGGTGGTTGCTCGGAAAAAGCGGGCTCCCTTGCCACGCGCGAACGCCGCTGTCAAAGCAATCCCCCTCGTGATTTCCAGCACAGCCCGGAGGCTCGGTTTCGGCATATGACGGCGGCGCATCTGACCGCCAGGCGCGCGGGGTCCCTGAAGGGGACCGTGCGGGCCCCGGGGGATAAATCCATCAGCCACCGCGCCCTCATCCTGGGCGCGCTCGCCAGCGGCGTGACCGAGGTCGAGGGCCTGCTCGAGGGCGACGATGTCCGGCGCACGGCCGGGGCGATGCAGGCGTTCGGCGCGGGCGTCCTGCGCACCGGCGAGGGCGCGTGGCGCGTCGAGGGCAAGGGCGGGTTCGCCGAGCCCTCCGACGTCGTGGACTGCGGCAACGCGGGCACCGGCGTGCGGCTCATCATGGGGGCGGCGGCGGGCTTCGACATCGCTTCAACCTTCACCGGCGACGGCTCCCTGCGCGGGCGGCCGATGAACCGCGTGCTGAAGCCGCTGGGCGAGATGGGTGCGACGTGGATCTGCCGCGCCGGCGGCCGGCTGCCGCTGACGCTGAAGGGCGGGAACCTGAAGCGCGTCGCCTACCGCCTGCCCGAGCCCTCGGCCCAGGTGAAGTCGGCGGTGCTGCTGGCGGGCCTGAACGCCCAAGGCGGCGCAGAGGTCTTCGAGCCCGAAGCGACCCGCGACCACACCGAGCGCATGCTGCGGGGCTTCGGCGCCCAGGTGGAGGTCTTCGAGGAGGCCGGCGGCCGGCGGATCGTCCTGCCGGGCGGCCAGAAGTTGTCCGGGACGCGCATCCGGGTGCCAGGCGACCCGTCCTCGGCGGCCTTCCCGCTGGTGGCGGCCCTGATCGTCCCGGGCTCGGAGGTGACGGTCGAGAACATGCTGCTCAACCCCCTGCGCATCGGCCTCCTGGACACGCTGGGCGAGATGGGGGCCGACCTTTCGGTCGCCAACGTCCGTGACGAGGGCGGCGAGACGGTGGCCGACGTCACCGCCCGCCACTCCGAGCTGGAAGGGGTGGAGGTCCCGCCCGAGCGGGCGCCGTCGATGATCGACGAGTACCCGATCCTGGCGGTGGCGGCGGCCTTCGCCAAGGGCCGCACGGTCATGCGCGGCATCGGCGAGATGCGGGTCAAGGAGAGCGACCGGATCGCCCTGATGGCGGCGGGTCTTTCGGCCTGTGGCGTGGAGGTCGAGGAGGAGCCCGAGGGACTGATCGTCTCGGGCGTGGGCGAGGTGCGGGGCGGCGGTCGGGTGACCACCCACGGCGACCACCGGATCGCCATGTCCCACCTGGTGCTCGGCCTGGCGGCGCGCGAGCCGGTGACCGTGGACGAACCCGGCATGATCGCCACCAGCTTCCCGGGCTTCGTGGCCCTGATGCGCGGCCTGGGCGGCGAGATCGCCGAGGACGCGCCGGCGGCGGCATGAGGGTTCCGTTCGTCATCACCGTCGATGGGCCCGCGGCCTCGGGCAAGGGGACCATCGCGAGCCGCCTGGCCCGGGAGTACGACCTGCCGATGCTGGATTCCGGCCTGCTGTACCGGGCGGCCGGCGTGCTGGCCGGGCGGGCCGGCGTCGACCTCGACGACGGCGAGGCGGTGGCGCGGGTCGCCCGCGGCATTCAGGTGGAACACCTGGGCGACCCGGAGTTCCGGACCCGGGGCGCCGGCGAGGCCGCGAGCCGGGTGGCGGTGCACACGCCGGTGCGCCTGGCGCTTCGGGACCTGCAGCTCGCCTTCGCCCGACGCCCCGGCGGGGCGGTGCTGGACGGCCGCGACCAGGGTACGGTCATCTGTCCCGAGGCGCCCGCCAAGCTCTATGTGACCGCCAGTCCGGAGGTGCGCGCCGAGCGCCGCTGGAAGCAGCTCCAGGCCCAGGGCGAGGCCGTGACCTACGACGAGATCCTCGCCGACATCGCCAGGCGCGACGCGCGCGACGGCGGCCGCGCCGATTCGCCCATGCGGCCCGCCGAGGACGCCGTCTTGCTGGACACGTCCGGAATGACTATAGAACAGGCCGCCGATGCGGCCCGCCGCATCGTCGAGGCGGCGCGCGCCCGCTGGGAAAACTCCCGGTAAGGCAAATCCAACCGCGCCATTCCCTCGATCGCCGCGGGCAGAACTCACCGCGCGGGGTATCCCTCGCGCCTTCGGTTGCAACCCCTAACCCGACTGAACGGGATCCGCCCGGCGCCTCGGCGCGCGGGCCCCTTAGGTCATTGAAGTACGAAAGACACCCATGGCTGACGATCTTAGCCTGAACCCCTCGCGCGACGACTTCGCCGCGCTGCTCAACGAGTCCCTCGGCGGGCGCGACATCATGGAAGGCCAGGTGGTGCGCGGCACCGTCGTGGGCATCGAGAAGGACTTCGCCATCGTCGACGTCGGTCTGAAGACCGAAGGCCGCGTGGCCCTGAAGGAATTCTCGGCTCCCGGCGAGGACAAGCCCGCCCTGAAGCCCGGCGACACCGTCGAGGTGTTCCTGGAGCGCGTCGAGAACGCCATGGGCGAGGCGGTGATCAGCCGCGAGAAGGCCCGCCGCGAGGAAGCCTGGACGCGCCTGGAAGCCGTCTACGAGCGCAACGAGCCCGTCATGGGCGTCATCGTGGGCCGCGTGAAGGGCGGCTTCACCGTCGACCTGGGCGGCGCCTCGGCGTTCCTGCCGGGTTCGCAGGTGGACATCCGCCCGGTGCGCGACGTCGGCCCGCTCATGGGCCGCGAGCAGCCGTTCGCCATCCTCAAGATGGACCGCCCGCGCGGCAACATCGTGGTCTCGCGCCGCGCCATCCTGGAAGAAGCCCGCGCCGAGCAGCGCACCGAGCTGGTGTCGCAGCTGCAAGAGGGTGAAGTCCGCGAAGGCGTGGTCAAGAACATCACCGACTACGGCGCGTTCGTGGACCTGGGCGGCATCGACGGCCTGCTGCACGTCACCGACATGAGCTGGAAGCGCGTCAACCACCCGAGCCAGGTGCTGGCGGTGGGCGACACGGTCAAGGTGCAGATCGTCAAGATCAACCCCGAGACCCAGCGCATCTCGCTCGGCATGAAGCAGCTCCAGTCCGACCCGTGGGACGGCGTGGAAGCCAAGTACCCGGTGGGCGCGAAGTTCACCGGCCGCATCACCAACATCACCGACTACGGCGCCTTCGTGGAGCTGGAGCCGGGCGTGGAAGGCCTGGTGCACGTCTCGGAGATGTCGTGGACCAAGAAGAACGTCCACCCCGGCAAGATCGTCTCCACCTCGCAGGAGGTGGAAGTCGTCGTCCTCGACGTCGATCCGTCCAAGCGCCGCGTGTCGCTCGGCCTCAAGCAGGCCATGGCCAATCCGTGGGAGGCCTTCCTGGAGGCCCACCCGGTCGGTTCGACCGTGGAAGGCGAGGTCAAGAACGCCACCGAGTTCGGCCTGTTCATCGGCCTCGACAACGACATCGACGGCATGGTGCATCTGTCCGACCTCGACTGGGCGGTGTCGGGTGAAGAGGCCATGGCCCGCTACAACAAGGGCGACGTGGTCAAGGCCCGCGTCCTCGACGTCGACGTCGAGAAGGAGCGGATCTCGCTGGGCATCAAGCAGCTCAGCGGCGACCCGATGCAGGGCGACGTCTTCCGCAAGGGCCAGACCGTCACCTGCACCGTCACCGAGGTCACCTCGGGCGGCATCGAGGTGAAGTTCGGCGAGGACGACGCGCCGATGACGGCCTTCATCCGCAAGTCGGACCTGAGCCGCGACCGCGCCGACCAGCGCCCCGAGCGCTTCGCCGTGGGCGATCGCGTCGACGCCCAGATCACCAACGTGGACAAGGCCGCGCGCCGCGTCTCGCTGTCGATCAAGGCGCTCGAAATGGCCGAGGAGAAGGAAGCCATCGAGCAGTTCGGCTCGTCGGACAGCGGCGCCTCGCTGGGCGACATCCTGGGCGCGGCTCTCCGCGAGAAGGCCCAGAAGGAGTAAGACCATTTCCGGTTCGCCGGATGGTCAGAGGATCAGGCCCCGCCCGGACCCCGGGCGGGGCTTTTTCCTTTCCAGCCGCCCCTCCCGCCCACCTGCCGCCAAATGCTTGCGCAGGCTTGGCCGTCGCCGGCCGCTAACCCTTTTTCCGCCTTGAACGGATTGGCGGAGTCGCCCATGGTCGCGCCGGTTCGAGGGGCCTCATGATCAAGTCAGAGCTGATCGCGAAACTCGCCGAAGAGAATCCGCACCTCACCCAGCGGGACATCGAGCGCGTGGTGGGCGTGATTCTGGAGCGGATGATCGAGGCCCTCGAGGAGGGTGGCCGGGTCGAGCTGCGCGGCTTCGGGGCGCTTTCGGTGCGCTCGCGCGACGCCCGCGCGGGCCGCAACCCGCGCACCGGCGAGCCGGTGAACGTGCGGGCCAAGCACGTGCCCTTCTTCAAGAGCGGCAAGGAGCTGCGCGAGCGGCTCAACGTCGACGAATCCTGATCCTCAAGCCTAGGGGTGAGGCGATGAGCATCATCTCCGAGTTCCGCGAGTTCATCGCCCGGGGCAACGTCATCGACCTGGCGGTCGGCGTCATCGTCGGCGCGGCGTTCAACGACATCGTCAAGAGCCTGGTCGACAACGTCATCATGCCGCCGATCGGCCTGATGCTGTCGGGCGTCGACTTCTCGGACCTTCAGTGGGTGCTGAAGGCGGACAATCCCGCCACGGCCGCGGCGGACGCGGTGGCGATCCAGTACGGGCTCTTCATCAACGCCTGCATCCGCTTCCTGATCGTCGCCTGGGCGGTGTTCATGCTGGTCAAGCTGGTGAACGTCATCCGCCGCAGCGAGGCCGAGAAGCCCGCCCCGGCCCCCGCGCCCACGCCGCAGGAAACGCTGCTCACTGAAATCCGGGACCTCCTGAAGGCGCAGAAGGCGAAGTAGCGGCCCTTAGGCCGCCTTGAAGCCTTCCCAGTTCATCACCCGGGTCAGCCCGGAGTTATCCTCTTCCTCCTCGCGGACGTGCTCCTGGAGCCGGGCGAAGAACCCGCCCGGGCCGCGCCTGTTCCGCCACGTCGCACTTGCGGCGGGCCCCTCGGCGCCCCTAATCCCGAACCATGACGGCCAAGGCGAAGATCTGCGGAGTCACGACGCCAGAGGCGGTGCGCGCGGCGGTGGACGGCGGGGCGGCCTACCTCGGCTTCATGTTCTTCCCGAGAAGCCCGCGGAACATCGCGCCCGAGGCCGCCGGCCGGCTGACCCCGCCGGCGCGCGCGAAGGGCGTCAAGATCGTGGCGGTGGCCGTCGATCCCTCCGACAACGAGGTGGACGCCATCGTGGCGGGCCTGGCGCCCGACCTGATCCAGCTCCATGGCAAGGAGAGCCCGGGGCGGGTGCGCGAGATCGCGGCCCGCTCGGGGCGGGGGATCGTCAAGGTGTTGCCTGTGGCCGACCCCACGGACTTCGCCGCGGCGTCGTCCTACGAGCCCCTGGTCGAGCACCTGATGTTCGAGACCAAGCCGCCGAAGGACGCCGACCGGCCGGGCGGCCTGGGCGTCGCCTTCGACTGGACGCTCATGGAGGGTCGCCGATTCGCGCGGCCCTGGTTCCTGGCCGGCGGGCTCGATCCGTGGAACGTGGCCGAGGCCGTCGCCGCCTCGGGCGCGCCCCTCGTGGACGTTTCCTCTGGCGTGGAGCGCGGTCCCGGACTAAAGGACCCGGCCTTGATCCAGGCGTTCCTCGACGCCGTCAGACGCGCTTGAAGAGGCGGTTTTGAACGCCCCGATCCGTCCCAACGACTATTCCGCCTATCCGGACGCCCATGGCCGGTTCGGCGATTACGGCGGCCAGTACGTGCCCGAGACGCTCATGCCGCTGGTCCATGAGCTGACCGCGGCCTACGAGGCGGCCAAGGCCGATCCGGCGTTCCAGGGCGAGCTTTCCGGCTACCTGACCCACTATGTCGGCCGTCCCAGCCCGCTCTATTTCGCCGAACGGCTGACCGAGCACTTCGGCGGCGCGCGCATCTATCTGAAGCGCGAGGAGCTGAACCACACCGGCTCCCACAAGATCAACAACTGCATGGGCCAGATCCTGCTGGCCATGCGGATGGGCAAGACCCGCATCATCGCCGAGACCGGCGCCGGCCAGCACGGCGTGGCCACGGCCACCGTCTGCGCGCGCTTCGGCCTGCCCTGCGTCGTCTACATGGGCGCGGTGGACGTGGAGCGGCAGAAGCCCAACGTCTTCCGGATGAACCTGCTGGGCGCGGAAGTCCGCCCCGTGACCTCGGGCTCGGCGACCCTGAAGGACGCCATGAACGAGGCGCTCCGCGACTGGGTCACCAACGTCCACGACACCTACTACCTGATCGGCACCGCCGCCGGCATGCACCCCTATCCGGAGATGGTCCGCGACTTCCAGGCGGTGATCGGCCGCGAGGTGCGCGAGCAGATCCTGGAGGCCGAAGGCCGCCTGCCCGACGCCGTGGTCGCCTGCGTGGGCGGAGGCTCGAACGCCATCGGCATCTTCCACCCCTTCCTCAACGACGCCGGCGTGAAGCTGATCGGCGTCGAGGCGGCGGGCGAGGGCGTGGACACCCACCGCCACGCCGCGGCCATCAACGGCGGCCGCCCCGGCGTGCTGCATGGGAACATGACCTACCTGCTGCAGGACCGCGAAGGCCAGATCGAGGAGGCCCACTCCATCTCGGCCGGCCTCGACTATCCCGGCATCGGGCCCGAGCACGCCTGGCTGCACGACGTGGGCCGGGCGACCTACCTTACGGCGACCGACCGGGAGTCGCTGGACGCCTTCATGCTGCTCTCGAAGCTGGAAGGCATCCTGCCGGCCATCGAGAGCGCCCACGCCATCGCCCGCATCGGCGACGTGGCCAAGGAGGTCGGCAAGGACGGGGTGGTGGTGCTCAACCTCTCGGGCCGCGGCGACAAGGACGTGAACACCGTCGCCAACTTCCTGGGACGCCAGATTTGACCACGGCCCGTATCGACGCCCGTTTCGCAGCGCTGAAGGCGGAAGGCCGCGCGGCCTTCATTCCGTATGTCATGGCGGGCGATCCGGACCGGGAGACGGCGCTGGCGATCCTCAAGCGCCTGCCGGCGGCCGGCGCCGACCTGATCGAACTGGGCTTTCCGTTCTCGGACCCCATGGCCGAGGGTCCGCCGATCCAGCGCGCCGCCCAGCGGGCGCTCGCCAAGGGGATGACCCTGCATGGGACGCTCGACCTGGTGCGGGCCTTCCGTCAGGGCGACCAGACCACGCCCCTGATCCTGATGGGCTACATGAACCCCCTGGTCACCTGGGGCTTCGAGGCCTTCGCCCGCGACTGCGCCGAGGCCGGCGTGGACGGGCTGATCGTCGTGGACTGCCCGCCCGAGGAGGCCGAACCCCTGGCCGACGCCCTGGACGCCGCCGGCGTCTCCCTGATCCGGCTGGCCACGCCCACCACCGACGACGCCCGCCTGCAGGTGGTGGTCCGCCGCACCTCGGGCTTCGTCTATTATGTCTCCGTCGCCGGCGTGACGGGTGTTAAGGAGGCCGACGCGGCCGCCGTCGCGCCCCAGGTGGAGCGCGTGCGCAAGGCCTCTGGCATGCCCGTTGCAGTGGGCTTCGGCATCAAGACTCCGGAAAGGGCGACTCAAATAGCCCAGGTCGCCGACGCGGTCGTGGTGGGTTCCGCGCTTGTGGATGAAGTGGCGGAAGCGGTGGAGATGAACGAAGACGTGACCTCGCGGGTTCTTTCCAAAGTCGAATCCTTGGCTAAGGCTGTGCGCCTTGCCCGGCGGAGCCGCGAGGCGGTCTGAAAACCATGGCTATGGCTGATCAGCGTAACGACAAGGCCGGCCGTCCGGCCGCCCCGCGGGAGCGCCGAGGCTGGCTGTCCCGGATCGCGCCCGGCGTGCGCAACTTCGCCAAGCGCGAGACGCCCGAGAACCTCTGGGTGAAATGCCCCGAGACGGGCGAGATGATCTACCGGCCCGACCTCGAGGCGGCGCTGTGGGTCACGCCTTCGGGCCACCACATGCGGATCGGCTCGGCCCAGCGGCTGGCGATCACCTTCGACGAGGGCAAGTACGAGAAGATCGACTGGCCGTCCGTCGTCGAGGACCCGCACGGCTTCCCGGACGACCGCTCTTATCCCGACCGCCTGAAGGCGGCCCGCAAGCAGACGGGCGAACAGGATTCCATCGCCGCCGCCTACGGCCACATCAAGGGCCAGCCCGCGGTGGTCATGGTCCAGGATTTCCATTTCATGGGCGGCTCGCTGGGCATGGGCGCCGGCGAGGCGTTCATCGCCGCGGCCAAGGAAGCCGTGAAGCGTGGGGTCCCCCTGGTGATCTTCACCGCCTCGGGCGGCGCGCGCATGCAGGAGGGTACGCTGTCCCTCATGCAGATGGCCCGCACGACGCTGGCCCTGAACGAGGTCAAGGACGCGGGCCTTCCCTACGTGGTGGTGCTGACCGATCCCACGACCGGCGGGGTGCTCGCCTCCTACGCCATGCTGGGCGACGTGCACCTGGCCGAGCCCAACGCCACCATCGGCTTCTCGGGCCGCCGCGTGATCGAGCAGACCATCCGCGAAACCCTGCCCCCCGGCTTCCAGAAGTCGGAGTTCCTGGTGGAGCGCGGGATGATCGATCAGGTCGTCGCCCGCGCCGACATCCCGGAAGTGCTGGGTTCGATCCTGAAGACGCTTATGATGGGGCGTGAGCGCCTTTCCTCCGCCGCCTGATCTGAAGTCTGATCCCGGCTTCGACCCGATCCGCGCCTCCGACGCGGTGATCCAGCGGCTGCGCGCCAACCACCCGACGCTGATCGACCTGACGACGGGACGGGTGGAGCGCCTGCTGGCGGCGCTCGACCATCCCGAGAGCCGCCTTCCCCCGGTGATCCACGTGGCCGGCACCAACGGCAAGGGCTCGACCGTCGCCTACCTGCGCGCCATCGCCGAGGCGGCGGGCCTGCGCGTCCACACGCTGACTTCGCCACACCTGGTGCGCTTCGCCGAGCGCATCCGCCTGGCCGGGAGCCTGATCAGCGACGAACAGCTCCTGGCGCTGACCGAGCGCGTCGAGGCCGCCAACGCCGGCCAGGACATCAGCTTCTTCGAGATCACCACCGTGCTGGCGCTGCTGGCCTTCGCCGAGACGCCCGCCGACCTGTGCGTCGTGGAGGTGGGCCTAGGGGGTCGGTTCGACGCCACCAACGTCTTCGAGGCGCCCGCGGTCAGCGTGATCACGCCCGTCGACTACGACCACCTGGAGATGCTGGGCCCCGGGCTCGCCAAGATCGCCTGGGAGAAGGCCGGGATCATCAAGCGCGGCCGTCCGGTGGTGGTCGCCCGGCAGCTCGACGAGGCGCTGGAGATGATCGAGCGCGAGGCCGACGACCGCATGGCTCCCATGCTGCTGATGGGCCGCGACTTCGACGCCTGGGAGGAGCGCGGCCGGCTGCTGGTCCAGATGCCTGAACGCCTGCTGGACCTGCCCGCGCCCAGCCTGTTCGGGGGCTACCAGTTCGCCAATGCGGGCCTGGCGGTGGCCGCGGCGCTCACCTTCGACCACGGCCTGTCCGACGAGGTGCTGGGCCAGGGCGTCGCCTCGGCGGTGTGGCCGGCGCGGATGCAGCGGCTGACGGCGGGGCCGCTGGCCGAGCTCGCCCGCAAGCGCGGGTCCGACATCTGGCTGGACGGCGGCCACAATCCCCATGCCGGCCGGGCCCTGGCCGAGGCCGCCTCGCGCCTGGTGGACCGCGATCCCCGGCCGCTGACGCTGGTCACCGGCATGTTCGCCCGCAAGGACGCCGAGGGCTTCTTCCGCCCCTTCGCCGAAATGCGGCCCCGCGTCATCGCCACGACCTTCGACTCGCCCCAGGCCGCCAGCGCCGAGGAGATCGCCGTGGCCGCCGTCCAGGCGGGCCTGCCGGCCGAGATGTCGCCCAACGTCGAGGACGCCGTGCGCCGCGCCCTTGCGTCTGAGGGACCCGCGCCGCACGTACTGGTCTGTGGAGGCCTCCATTTCGCCGGCGAGGTGCTGGCGATGAGCCGCGAGACCTGGCCGACCTAGATGCCCGCCAAACCCTACAGCCTGCGCTTCGCCCTGCCGCGCCATTACCTGATCACGCTTGCCGTGGCGCTGGTGGTCCTGTGGGGGCTGGTGGAGGTGTTCGGCCGCACCGACGTGGTTCTGATCGGCTGGGTCGCGGGCTTCCTGATCGCGACCCGCGTGGTGCGCTGGTTCGTGCTGCGGCGCAGGCCCAAAAGAGAAGGGCCGCCCGAAGGCGGCCCTGAAAACTAACCCGGATCTAGTACTTCTCAGGCGGCGACGCCGGCCTCGGTCAGCCACTCCAGGATCTTCTGCTTGGGCATGGCGCCGACCTTCATCGAGGCCATCTGGCCGCCCTTGAACAGCATCATGGTGGGGATGCCGCGCACGCCGTAGCGGGAGGGCGTGGTCGGGCTCTCCTCGATGTTCAGCTTGGCGATCGTCACCTTGTCGGCCAGCTCGTCCGAGAGCTGCTCCAGGGCGGGGGCGATCTGCTTGCACGGGCCGCACCATTCCGCCCAGAAGTCGACGAGCACGGGGCGCTCGGCCTGCAGGACGTCGGCCTCGAAAGATTCGTCGGTGACCTTCACGGTGCTCATAGGAAGCTCCTCTCGCGCACGGGAATCAGAACGTCGCCGCGCGCCTCTCTGATCCGCCGATGTAGGCGGGCCTTGTCCTGGTATCAACCGCCACGGCGGAGCTCGGCAAGGGTCTGGGCCACCAGGTTTTCTGGAACGGGCATCAGCTTCGGCCCGTCGGTCCAAACCAGCGCCGCCTCGATGCGCCGGCCGGGGAAGACCTCGCCCAGCACAGCGGCGTAGAGCGCCATCTGGCGCAGATAGGCGGGATCGGCGTCCTCGATCCGGTCCGGCGAGGGCCGGTTGGTCTTGAAGTCGGCCACCAGCACCCGGTCCTCAAGCACCACCAGCCGGTCGATCCGGCCCGAGATGCGCAAGGACGGCGGCAGGGCGGCCGCCGTCCCGGCCACGGCGACCTCGGCGCGCGAGCCGGGCCCGAACACCTCGGCGAAGCGGGCGTCCTCCAGCACCGCGAGCGCGGCGGTCGCCATCTCGGCGGCCTGGGCGGGGGTCAGGTCCCGCTCGCGGGAGAGCAGGGCCCTGGCGCCCTCGGCCCGTTCGGTGGGCGGCAGGTCGGGCAGGAGCTGCAGCAGGCGGTGGATCAGGTCGCCGCGCCGGAACCGGCCGAGCCCTTGCGCGGCGGCCAGCGGCGATGGGGCCGGGACCTTGGCGTCTTCGCCCAGGTCCGACGGCGAGGCGTAGCGGGCGAAGGCTTCCGGGGTCGCGACCGCGCGCGCCCAGGCGGGCAGGACCTCGGCGGCGGCGGCCTTCCCGGCGGCGCGGCCCAGCGGCTTCGGGTCCGGCCCATAGCGGCGGATCTCCAGCTCGCCGCTGGCGGCGGGCCGCACATGCGGGGCGATGCTTTCGTGGGCGAAGGCGCGATAGACGGCGCCCCACCAACCCTCGATCCTGGCCTCGTCGGCGCCGGCCCTGGCCCGGCCGCACAGCACCAGCCGGTCGCGCGCCCGGGTGAGCGCCACATAGAGCAGACGGAGCGCCTCCTCATCCTCCCGCCGGGCGCGGCGCTCGCGGGCGGCGGCGGAGGCGGGGCAATCGCGATCCTTGGACGCGCACCACAGGAACCCGCTGATCCCCCTGGCATCGGCGTCGGTCTCCATCAGCGGCGAGCCCCGCGCCGTGCGGGTCATGGTCGTCTCGGGCAGGAAGACGATCGGGGCCTCCAGGCCCTTGGCGCCGTGGGCGGTCATCACCCGCACCTGGCCGGCAGGCGCTTCCATCTCACGCTTCACGGTGATGTCGAGGCCGGCGAAGGCGGCGACCAGGCTCTCCAGGTCGTGGACCCCGCGGCCCTCGGCGGCGAGCACCTGGGCCAGGAACTCGTCCAGGGCGTCCTGCGCCTCCGCCCCCAGGCGCTTCAGCAGCTTCCAGCGCAGCGAGCGCCCCTCGCCGTCGGTCAGGCCCAGCAGCCGGGCGTAGAACTCGAAGGGCCGCCCGCCGGCCGCCTCCAGCGCCCGCTCCAGCATCGCCAGCGCCGAGGTCCAGTCGGCCTGTTCGGACGCGCGCCGCGTCAGCCGGTCCCAGAGCGGCTCCTTCCCGCGCCCGAAGGCCAGGGCGTAGAGGCTGTCGTCCGTCAGCCCGCAGAAGGGGCTCTTCAGCAGGGCCGCCAGATTGAGCTCATCGCCGGGGAAGAGGACGAAGCGCGCCAGCGCCAGCAGGTCGTCGAAGACGATGTGCTCGGACAGCGCCAGCCGGTCGGCGCCGGCCACCGGCACGCCCTCGTGCTTGAGCGCCCGCAGGATCTCCTCGAACAGCGCGCCGCGTCGGCGGACCAGGATCAGCACGTCGCCGGGGTCGGCCGGCCGCCACGCGCCCGACTCGCCCAGTTCCTTGTCGAACACCGCCTCGCCGCGCGCGACGAGGTCGCGGACCTCCCGGGCGATGGCGCGGGCCAGGCGCTTGTTGGCGCTCTGTTCGGATTCTGCGTCGAGCGGCGCGTCCCAGGCGGTGCGCTCCTCGCCCTTCGCCTCCAGCACCAGGGGCCAGATGTCCACGCAGCCGTCATGACCGGCCCGGGCCTTGGCCACCACATGCTCGACCGAGGCGCCTTCCAGGCCCGGCTGCACGGCCTGGGCCAGCTCGGGCGACGAGAAGACGGCGTCCACGAAGCTCAGCACCTGGGGCGTGGAGCGCCACGAAGTCAGCAGGTCCACCTTCTCGAAGCGGTAGCCCGCGCCGGTCGCGCGGTCGCGGTGGAAGGCGAACTCGTGGTTCAGCAGCTCGGGCTGGGCGCCCTGGAACGAATAGATCGACTGCTTCTGGTCGCCCACGACGAACATGTTGCGGGTGCGGGCGGCCCCGGGGTCCACGCCTTCGCCTGAGAAGAACTCCTCGGTCAGGGCGCGCACGATGCGCCACTGGTCGGGCGCGGTGTCCTGGGCCTCGTCCACCAGGATGTGGTCGATGCCGCCGTCCAGCTTGTAGAGCACCCAGGCGGCGGCCGGGCGGCTGTGCAGCAGGGCGCAGGTCTTCTCGATCAGGTCGGCGAAGTCGAGGGCGCCCGAGGCCTGCTTCTCCAGGCGGTAGGCGGCGAGGTAGGCGTTGGCGAGCGCGAGCGCGCCCACCGTGTCCGCGGCCACCTGGGCGGCGCGCACGCGGTCGCGGGCGGCGGCCAGCCGGGCCTGCTCGGACAGGAGCTGAACCCTCAGCTCCTCGCGGGCCTTGAGCGCGCTGGTGCGGCCGACCCACGTCGCCGGATCGCCCGCCTTGGTGAAGAAGGGGCCCAGCGCCTGGTCGAACGACGCTTCGGGATCGGCGGCCACGGCGGCCATCTGCGCCGCGCAGGCCTGGTCGGTCTTGCCGCCCTGGGCCAGGACCGCGGCGGCGGCCCGCCACAGCCCCCGGTCCAGCCGCGCCATGGCCTCGGCCGCTTCGGCCTCGGGCGAGGTCTCGGCCGCGAAGCCGCAGGTGGTCCAGACCCAGGCGCGGGCGCCCTCGAATCCGCCGACGCCATCGATGAAGGCCCGAAGGGCGCCGCGGCGCGTCTCGAAGTCGCCGAACATGCCCTGGAAGCCCTGGTGGTCGAGCGCCACCGAGAAGCGGGCGTAGGCCTCGGCGACGGCGCCCTCGCCGGCCATGGCGTGGCGGGCCACGGCCGCGCGGGCCTCGCCGCTCAGGAAGGCGGCGGCCGCGTCGTCGATGACCCTAAAGCCGGGCGACACGCCCGCCTCCAGCGGGAAGCGCCGCAGGAGCTTTTCGCAAAAGGCATGGATGGTCTGGATCTTCAGGCCGCCCGGCGTCTCCAGCGCCCGGGCGAAGAGGGCGCGGGCCTTGGACAGCCCCTCGCCGTCGTAGGCGGCGGGCCGCCGGTCCTCCAGCCTGGCCAGGGCCGCGCGCAGGGCGTCGTCGCCCATCACCGACCAGCGGCCGAGCAGGTCGTAGAGCCGCCGCTGCATCTCGGCGGCGGCGGCCTTGGTGTAGGTGACGCAGAGGATGGTCTCAGGGCTGGCGCCGGCCAGCAGCAGGCGCGCCACCCGGTCGATCAGAGTCTTGGTCTTGCCCGAGCCGGCGTTGGCGGTGACGAAGGCCGACAGGCGCGGGTCGGCGGCGCGTTGCTGCGGATCGACCGGACGGGTGTCGAGGTCGATGCTCATTCGTCGCCCTCCTCGCCGCTGGTGGACCATTCGAAGACGCGGGCCAGGTGGTCGTAGTCCGAGACCCGGGCCTTCACGAACTGCGGCGCCGTGCGCGAGACGTAGGCCTGGTCGGGACGGTCGTAGCGCCCGACCAGGGTCTGCAGCCCCTCCAGCGCCCAGGACGCGGCCAACGCGCTCACCTCACCCGCCTCGGCGCGGATCTCGACCTTGCCGGCGGGCCTGCGGCCGGTGACTTCCAGGTAGGTCAGGTCGCCCGGCTTCAAGGGGCCGATGTCCTTGAAGCCGCCCGCCTCCAGGATCGCCGCCGTCAGGGTGAGCTGGGGCGAGAAGCCGGTGTCGACTTCCTTCTTCGAGGGCGCCTTGCCGGTCTTGTAGTCGAGGATGTGGCCGAAGCCGTCGGGCGTGGCCTCGATGCGGTCCGCGCGCGCGGTGACGGTGAAGGGCCCGGCGGGGGCCGAGAACGTAAGCTCGCCCTTCAGCTCCACATGCACCTTGCGGCCGTCGGCGCGGCGCTCGCGCTCCAGCTCCACCACCCAGGCGCCCATCTCGCGGGCTAGGACCGCCTCCCGCGCCAGGGCGGCCTCGGGCAGGCCCGCCTCGTGCAGAGCCTCGAGGTAGAGGCGCTGGAAGACCTCGGCGGCGTCGGGCGGCAGGGGATCGGCGTGGTCGCGGGCGAAGGCCTCGAAGGCGGCGTGGATGGCCGTGCCGCGCTCGCGGGCGTCCACTGCCTTGTCCGGCGGGTTCAGAGGATAGAGCCGCAGGATGTCGCGGGCCCAGACGGCGTAGGGGTCGCGGGTCAGGGTCTCGACCCGGGTGACGGCCATCTCCCGGGGCCGGTCGGCCACCGGCGGGACCGGGGCGGGGCGCTTGGCCGGGGCGGACGCGCCGGGCTCATCCAGGGCGCGGGCCCAGGCCAGCACGTCATCGCGCCGCGCGATCGTGACCGGCGCTTCTTCGGTGTCCGCCCCGCGCGCCAGGGTCTGCAGCCGCCAGAGCCAGCGGGATTTCACCGACGGCGCGCCCTCCCGGCGCTCGGTGTGCAGCAGGACGACCTCGGGGGCGCAGGCGGCCTGGGCGAAGTCGTGGGCGGCCAGACCGATGCGGCGCTCGGGACTGGGCAGGCCCAGGCGCTCGCGCATCGGCCGCGAAAGGAAGGGATCGAGCGGCGCGCCCCTCGGCCAGACGCCCTCCTCCAGGCCCGCCACCACCAGCCGGTCGGCGCGCACCAGCCGGGCCTCGATGGCGCCCAGGATGCGCAGGCGCGGATGAGTGGCCCCGCCCGAGCGGACCGTCTCGCCCTCGACCAGCCGGGACAGCAGGTCGGCGAAGCCGCGCGGGGTCGCGGGCGGCAGGCCGTCGGCCTCGTGGACGAGGGCGGCGAGCAGGCGGCTCATCGCCTCGCCGCCGTGCCCGGCCCAGAGGCCGCCCAGGTCGCCCGCAGCATCGGCGGCCAGGCGCTCCATGGCCTCGGTGAGCGCCCTGGCGGCCTGAGGGGGGGCGGCCTCCCCGTCCGCGAACGGCGCCCGCAGCCCATCGACCAGCGTTTCGAGTTCGCTCGCCAGGGCGGCGGCCTCGGGATGCTTGCCGAGCTTGCCCTTCAGGCGGCTCCAGTCCTGCGGCCGGGGGCCGCGCAGGCCGTGGCGCTCCAGGGCCTCCCGAGTGGCGGCCAGGTCCTGCGGCTCGCGGCCCAGGCGGACGTGAGGGTGCTTCAGGATGGCCAGCAGCAGCACCGGGTTCAGCGGGTCGGCGGCGAGCTGCGCGAGGAGGCCCGCCAGCACCCCGCACGGACTGCCGGCCAGGCTCTCGCCCGCCGAGGAATCCGGGATGACCCCCCAGCGGGCGAGCTTGGCGACGACGCGCCGGGCCAGGGCCTGGTCGGGCGTGACGAGGGCGGCCGTGCGCTCGGGCGTCTCCAGCGCCTCGCGCAGCAGCAGCGCCGCGACGGTGGCGGCCTCCTCCTCGGTCCGCGCGCTGACCAGGGAAAGGCCCTCGAGGCCCGCCGCCACCGGATCGCCATCGGGATCCAGCCCGCGCAGGGTCTTGATCACCTGGAGCCAGTCGGCGGTTCTGTCCGCTGGCCGTAAGGCCTCGTTGATCACGCGCTGGCGCCAGTGGCCCCGCATGTCGACGGCTCCCGATGCGGGCCATACGGCGACGTCCGCGTGCTCGACCCCAGCCTGAGCCAGCAGCGTCTTCAGGGCTCCTTGGGGATGCTGGACGTCCACGTCCTGCCAGGCTTCGAACGCCAGATTGGCGTCCAACCCTGGCAGGACGACGCAGCCGCGCGGCGCCTGGGCCGCGGCGATCAGCAGGGCGCGGGTGGCGGGCGCCGTGCCGGTGGAGCCGGCGGCCACCAGCACCCCTTGCGGCGGCTTCAGGGTCCAGGCCTCGGCGAGGCGCCGCAGCAGCCGGACCCGCCGCTCGCTGACGTCCACGACGCCCAGCTCGTCCAGGCGCCGCCGCCAGCGCGCGGCGGCGGCCTCCAGGAACCGGCGCGAGACCTGCCAGTGCTCGGCGAGTTCGCCCTCGACGAGGGTTTCGAGGCGGCCCTCGATCTCGATCTCCTCGATCTGCACGCTGTCGAAGAAGCCGCCCAGCGCGTCGGCCAGTTCGAGGGTCGAGGCGGCGGTCAGGCTGTGGCCGTCCAGCAGGTGCGCCTGCGTGGCCACCACGCCGGCCAGCTCGAAGCGGCGGCGCAGCGGCTCGATGGCGGCGGGCAGATCCAGGGCGAGGTCGCCCGGCTCGAACGGCGGCTCGCCCGCCTCCAGGTCCCCCAGGGGGCGCATCTGCGGCGGCAGGACCGCCCGGCCTCCGGCGGCCCGCACGAAGGCGTCGGCCAGCGCCCGGGCGCCGCGCCGCGTCGGCACCAGCACCAGGGCGTCGGAGAGCGCCTCCGGTCCGAGCGGCGATAACGCGTCGTAGAGGCCCTGGGCCAGGTCGTCCGCGAACGGCCGGTGCGCCGGGATGTTGAACCAGCGGGGTCCGGGCCGTTCGAAGAAGGCGGTCACGAGAGCCTCTTTTCCGCCGCCTCGCGCGCGGCGGGATCGCCGACGTGCATCCAGAAGGCGTCCATGAGCACGCCGTGCAGGCGTCCCTGGGCCTGGAGCCGGCGCCAGATGGGCTGGATCGGGAAGGCCGCGTCCGGCTCGCCCTCCAGCACCTGCGGTTTCAGGATTCCGAAGCCGATGTTGGCGAAGGGCGTCACCACGTCGGGCGCGACCGAATGGGTGAGGCGGCCGGCCTCATCCATGAAGAAGCCCTGGGGCCCCTCGAAGCCGAGCCCCTGGCCCCGCTTCACCAGCAGCAGCAGGATGTCCATCAGGTCGGGATTCCAGGCCGCCTTGAGCGTCTCCAGCGCCGGGCGCTCGCCCTCGATCCAGAGGGAGTCGATGTTCGCCAGCATAACCGGATCGGAGCCCAGCTTGGGCAGGGCGCGGCGGATGCCGCCGCCGGAGTCCAGCAGCTCGGCGCGTTCGTCCGAGATCAGGATCTCCAGGTCCTTCCGGCCGGCGAGGTGGGCCTCCATCTGGTCGGCCAGATGGTGGACGTTGACCACGGCCCGCTCGATCCCGGCCTCGCGCAGGCGGTCCAGCACATGGTCGATCAAGGGCTTGCCGGCGACCGGCACCAGGGCCTTGGGCAGGGTCTCGGTCAGCGGCCGCATGCGGGTGCCGAGCCCTGCGGCCAGCACCATCGCGGTCTTGGGGGAGGCGCTCACGCCCGCGCCTCCGGCGGCATGTGGCGGTCGAACCAGGCCTTCAGCGGAGCGAGCTCCGGGTCGGCGAGGTTCCGTTCCAGATAGCGCCAGGTGCGCGGCATGTAGGCCTTGTACTGAGGCCGGCCCAGCAGCGCCTGCCGGGCGAACACCCGGCCCAGGATGCGGGCGGCGTTCGAGGCCGCCAGCGCCCGGTACTCGGAGGTGAAGCGGTCGCGCTCGATCTCGGGCTTCGCGCCCAGGTACCGGTCCAGCATGGCGGCCTCGAGTTCGGGCGAGACGTCTCGGCGGGCGTCCTGCAGCAGGTGCAGGAGGTCCCAGGCCGGGTGGGCCTTCAGGGCGTCCTGGAAGTCGAGCAATCCGACCCGCGCCACGCCAGCCCGCTCGGGCAGCCACAGCAGATTCTGGGCGTGGTAGTCGCGATGGGTGAACACCGAGGCGCCCGCCTCGCCCCAGGCCCACACGGGCGCCCAAAGCGCCTCCCATTCGGCCACGGCCTCCGCCCCGAAGTCCGGCAGGCCCGCGAACTTCGGCCAGAACTCCAGGAAGGTGTCGGTGGCGATCTTCAGGGCGAGGGTGTCGTAGGTCAGCAGCGGCCACTCGCAGCCCTCGGCCTTCAGCACGTCCGGCGGCGTCCGCGACTGCATGGCGACCTGCACGTCGATTGCGGCCTCGTAGAGCGGCGCCTCGTCCTGGCCCCCGGCGATCAGGGTGGCGAAGAGCCCGTCGCCCAGGTCCTCCAGCACGGCGAGGCCTGCGCCGACGTCGTGGGCGAAGATGCGCGGCGCCGAAAGCCCCTGGTCGCGCAGATAGGCGGCGGTGGTGACGAAGGCGGCCACCGACCCCCCCGCCAGACGGGCGGCGGCGTTGTAGCCCAGGGCGATCCGCTGTTCGGGCGTGGCCTTGGGCGGGCAGACGACGCTCTCCATCGACGGCGGCTGGTCCATGAAGATGAAGCTGGTCCCATCGGCCCGATGCAGGCGCTCGTAGCTGCGCGTCGAGGCGTCGCCGCCCAGCGGCTGGCGGCGCACGTCGCCGAAGCCGGCGGCCTCGAGGAAACCCACCTTCAGGGCCTCGCGTTCGGAAATCTCAGGCGCGGAACTCAAGCCCTCGTCCTTCCCAGGCGCCGTGGGGGGTGAGCCGCACGCGCCTGCCGTCTGCGTCGTCACCTAAAAAGGCGATCTCTATATCGAGTCGGTCCGGCGGCAGGCGGCCCTCCAGCCGTTGCGGCCACTCGATCACCGCCGCGCCCTCGCCCAGCGCCTCGTCCAGACCGATCTCATAGGCCTCGTCGGGGTTCGAGAGGCGATAGAGGTCGAAGTGGGCGACCTTCAGTCGCGGCCCCTCGTAGAACTGCACCAGGGTGAAGGTCGGCGACGGCACATCCTCGTCGGGCGTCGTCAGGGCCCGGACCAGGGCGCGCGCCAGGCTCGACTTGCCCGCTCCGAGCGGGCCGGTCAGGCACACCGCCTCGCCGGACCTCAGCTCGGCCGCGATCGCCGCGCCCAGGCGCTGCGTGGCCGCCTCGTCGTCGAGACGGAAGTCGCCCTCGGCCTCCAGGATCATGCGAAGGCCCGGTCCGGATCGTCCATCAGGACGCGTTCCACATGGTGCTTCAGCCGGCCGGTGACCTCGGCCGAGTCGCCCGCCAGCGCCCCGGGGCCGATCGGCCGCCCCACGATGAGGTCGAAACGCCGGCCGCGCTTGTTGAGCAGCTCGTGGAAGAGGGTGATGTCGCGAAGTTCCTGCGAGAAGCTGTTGAAGAAGTGGAACAGCGTCGACCACGGCCCGGCCACGTGGATCGGGATCACCGGCGCCTCGTACCTGCGGGCCAGGGAGACGGCCGTGGGCATCCACGGCGGATCGGCCAGCACGCCGTCGGCGCCGCGCCTGGCCAGCCGGCCGGCCGGGAAGACGACCAGGCAGCGCTCGGCCTCCATGGCCTCCCTGGTGAGCTGCAGGGTGAGTCGGGTGCGTTCGCGGGTGCGCTTGGCCTCCACCCACTCCACCGGGATCAGCACCTCGTCGAAGCGGGGCGAGACCCGGTGGGCGTCGGCGTTGGCGTAGAAGCAGATGTCGGGCCGAAGGCCCTTCAGCGCGTCATAGACCGCCACGCCGTCGGCGATGCCGGTGGGGTGGTTGCAGACCACGATCGCCCTGCCCGACGCCGGCACGCGCTCCAGCCCGCGCGCCTCGACCTTCACCGACAGGAGGTCCGAGACGAATTCCAGCGCCGCGCGCCCGGGCAGGGGGGCGATGGCGTCGGCCATCGCGCGCGCCTTGGCGTAGTCCAGGAGGGCGTAGAGCAGCGGCCGGGCCAGCGGCCACAGGGACGAGCCCGACAGCTTGGGCGCGCGCTCGGCGAGCAGCACGTCCACGATGTGGTCGGCGCCTCCCGCGGGGGCCAGGGCCTGGGCGTGCGACAGCGCGGTCATGGGGCCGAACATGCGACGCTGCGCCCCGTCCGGGCAAGCGCCCCCTCGACCCCGGACCCTGCCCCAACGGGAGCTAGGCGCGCCCGGGGGTTGGGCGTAGAAACCCGGCCCATGCGTGAGATCACCCACTTCATCGACGGCGCCGCCGTCCAGGGCGCGTCCGGCCGCTACGGCGACGTGTTCAATCCCAACACCGGCGAGGTCCAGGCCCGCGTGCAGCTCGCCACCGAGGCCGAGCTCGACCGGGCCGTCCAGTCCGCGCTGCGCGCGCAGGCGGGCTGGGCCCAGGTGAACCCCCAGCGACGGGCGCGGGTGATGTTCGAGTTCAAGCGGCTGGTCGAGGCCCGCATGGACGAGCTGGCCGAGCTCCTGTCGTCCGAGCACGGCAAGGTGATCGCCGACAGCAAGGGCGACATCCAGCGGGGCCTGGAGGTGATCGAGTTCGCCTGCGGCATCCCCCACGTCCTGAAGGGCGAATACACCGAGGGTGCCGGCCCGGGCATCGACGTCTATTCCATGCGCCAGCCGCTGGGCGTCTGCGCGGGCATCACGCCGTTCAACTTCCCGGCCATGATCCCGATGTGGATGTTCGGCATCGCCATCGCGGTGGGCAACAGCTTCATCCTGAAGCCGTCCGAGAAGGACCCCAGCGTTCCCGTGCGCCTGGCCGAGCTGATGATGGAGGCCGGGGCGCCCTCGGGCGTGCTGAACGTGGTCCATGGCGACAAGGTCGCGGTCGACGCCATCCTCGACCACCCGGACATCAAGGCGGTCAGCTTCGTGGGCTCGTCCGACATCGCCTCTTACGTCTACTCGCGCGGCACGGCGAACGGTAAGCGCGTCCAGGCCATGGGCGGGGCCAAGAACCACGGGATCATCCTGCCCGACGCCGATCTGGAGCAGGCGACCAAGGACCTGATCGGGGCCGCCTACGGCTCGGCCGGCGAGCGCTGCATGGCGCTGCCGGTGGTCGTGCCGGTCGGCAAGAAGACCGCCGACGAGCTGCGCGAGCGCGTGCTGGCCGAGATCGACACCCTGAAGGTCGGCCTCTCCACCGACCCCGCCGCCCAGTACGGCCCGGTGGTCAGCCAGGCGCACAAGGAGAAGGTCGCCGGCTACATCCAGGCCGGCGTCGACGAAGGCGCCGAGCTGGTGGTCGACGGTCGTGGCTTCCAGATGCAGGGCTACGAGAAGGGCTTCTTCATCGGCCCCTCGCTGTTCGACGGCGTGAAGAAGGGCATGAAGACCTACAACGAGGAGATCTTCGGGCCGGTCCTGCAGATCGTCCGGGCCGAGACCTTCGAGGAGGCGCTCGACCTGCCGTCCTCCCACCAGTACGGAAACGGCGTGGCCATCTTCACCCGCAACGGCCGCGCCGCGCGGGAGTTCGCCGCCCGCGTCAACGTCGGCATGGTGGGCATCAACGTGCCGATCCCGGTGCCGGTGGCCTACCACACCTTCGGCGGCTGGAAGCGCAGCGCCTTCGGCGACACCAACCAGCACGGCATGGAGGGCGTGAAGTTCTACACCAAGGTGAAGACCATCACCGCCCGCTGGCCGGAAGGCGCCGTCGAGGACTCAGCCTTCGTCATCCCGACGATGAAGTGAGCCGCCTCGGTCCCTGGCGGCGTCCGTTTCTTGCGCCGGACGGTGCGGCCCGCTAGGCGGAAACGATGCCGTCCGTCCTGCAAGCCGCCTACGACGCCCGTCTGGCCGAAGGCGCCATCCGTCCGGATCCGGCCCAGGCGGCGGCGCTCGCGGCCCTCGTCCGGCTGGAGGGCGACCTCGCCGCGGCGCCCGCCAACGGCGGCCTGAAGGCCCTGTTCCGCAAGACGGCCCCCGAGGGCCGGCGCGGCGTCTATCTCGTGGGGCCGGTGGGCCGGGGCAAGTCCATGCTGATGGACCTCTTCTTCGAGACCGCGCCGGTCGCGAAGAAGCGCCGGACCCATTTCCACGTCTTCATGGGTGAGGTCCATCGCCTCATCGACGCTTGGCGCAAGGGCGACGCCGCGGCCCGCAAGGCCCGCTTCGGTCAGGCGAAAGGCGACGATCCCATCCCGCCCGTGGCCGATGTCGTGGCCGAGCGGGCGCTGCTGCTGTGCTTCGACGAGTTCCAGGTCACCGACATCGCCGACGCCATGATCCTGGGGCGGCTGTTCGAGGCGCTGTTCGCGCGTGGCGTGACCCTGGTCGCCACGTCGAACCGGCGGCCGGAGGAGCTCTACAAGGACGGCATCAACCGCCAGCTCTTCCTGCCCTTCATCGACCTCCTGAAGTCGAAGGTGGAAGTGATCTCGGTGGCGGGACCGCACGACTATCGCCTCGATCGCCTGCGCGCGACGGGGACCTGGTTCTCCCCCGTCGATCCCGACAACGAGCGGTCCTTCGACGCCCTGTGGCGCGAAATGCTGGGGCCGGACGGGGAGGAGAGCGGCGAGACCCTGGAGGTGCTGGGCCGCCGGATCACCTTCCCGCACGCCTGCGGCGGCCTGCTGCGGGCCAGTTTCGCCAGCCTGTGCGCGGTGGCGCTGGGCCCCAACGACTACCTGGCGCTGGCCGAGCGCTTCCACACGGTCTTCCTGGAACACGTGCCGAAGCTGACGCCCGCGCGACGGGAGGAGGCCAGGCGGCTCGTGATCCTGGTCGACGCTCTCTACGAGGCCCGCACCAAGCTGATCGTGCTGGCGGAGGCCGAGCCCGTGAAGCTCTATCCGGAGGGGGAGGGCGCCTTCGAGTTCGAGCGCACCGCCTCGCGCCTCCAGGAGATGCGCTCGGCGGACTGGCTGGAACAGCGAGGGTGAAGCCTCCGGCCAGTCCGCCGATCTCGGCCTAGCGCCAGATGGCGCCGCCGAACCGCCCCGTCGCGTCCTTCGGGGTGATGCCGGAGAGGTCGCAATGGTTGGCGTCGCCGGGGATCGGGGCCGTGATCAGCCGCGGCGCGCCCTTCAGCGTGCTGGCGTCGATGACGCAGTAGGCGTTGAATCGCTGGGGCAGGCCCGGAATGGTGTTGGCGAGGTTCCCGCCGGCGCGGCACTGCACGCTGGCGCCCGTCATTCGCCCGTTCGGATAGGTTTCCTCGCCGCTGAAGTCGCAGGTCCGGCCGGGCACCTTCATCCCCGGCACCCCGGCGCCGGGCACCGTCACGCCGCGCACGACGACGCCGGTCGAAACTACAGTCTGGGCCGCCGCCGGGCCGGCGGCGAACACCGCGAAGACCGCCATGGCGGTCAGGTCTCTCGGAGTCATGGAGTCTTCCTCCTCATCCTGGGGCGAACGCCGCGACCGATGTCGCGGTCGCGTCGCAGGCCGTCTGAACCCGACGATACCGAACACTAGGACGTATTCGCGTCAAGGTTGTGAATATCCCCCACGCTCGCCGATGTGGTTTTGCCGGCCTGCGACGCCCGCAATGTCTCGACCAGTTCGCGGGCATAGGGGCGCAGTTCGTCTTCGGCCCGGATCACGATCTTCAGCTCGCGCAGCGCCCAGTCGTCGGCGAGCGCCACGACCGAGAGCGCCATGGTCCGCGCCGCCCGGGCCGCCGTCGTCTCCGGCACCACCCCGACGCCGACGCCGCATTCCACCAGGCGGCAGACGGCGTCGAAGCTGCGCAGTTGCACGCGCAGCTTCAGCGGCCGGCCCTCGCGCGCCGCCTTGGCGGTAAGGAACCGCTGCAGCGAGCTCGACCGCTCCAGGCCCACGAAATCGAAGTCCAGCACCTCGCCGAAGGCCACGTCCCGGCGGGCCGCCAGCGGATGGTCCTTCGCCGTCACCACCACGAAGCGGTCCGAGCGGAAGGGATAGGTCTGCAAGGCCCCCACCTCGACGGTGCCGGCCACGATGCCGATGTCACCCACGCCCTCGGCGATCAGGCCCACGATCTCGTCCGACAGGCGCTCCTCGAGGTCGACGCTGACGTGCGGATGGTCGGCCAGGAAGCTGGAGAGCGCCTCGGGCAGGAACTCGGTGAGGGCGTTGGTGTTGGCGAGCAGCTTCACCTCGCCCGACAGGCCCCCGGCGTAGGCCGAGAGGTCCTCCCGCATGCGGGCCGACTGGGCGATGATCGCCCGGGCGTGCTTCAGCAGCATTCGGCCGGCCGGCGTCGGCGTGACGCCCTGGCGCGAGCGCGACAGCAGGCCCGCGCCCAGGGCGGCCTCCATGTTGCGGATACGGGTGGAGGCGGCGGCCAGGGCGAGGGCGCAGCGCTCGGCGCCGGCGGTGATGGACCCCGCGTCAACCACCTCGCAGAACAGCCGCAGATCCGTCAGGTCAAACCGCATCCTTCGCCTTTCACGAAGGAAGACTACAGGAAAGACGACTTGCGCGTAAGCTCGTGGAGCTTGAACTTCGGCGGCTGCGAAGGAAGGTCCCGCGGGGCCGCAGCCTTCGTTGACACCCGGCGGGGCAGGCTTACAAGCGGCCTTCTCTTCCGACACGACGCACGAGCGGGCAGGGCTGATGGCTGAGGTATCGAAGGGTCTTAGAGAGCGGCCGATGTCGCCGCACCTTCAGGTCTGGCGATGGCACATCACCATGGCCACCTCCATCCTCCACCGCGCCACCGGCGTGGCGCTCTACGTCGGCGCGCTGATCGCCGCGGCCTGGGCGCTGTCGCTGGCCGGCGGGCCCGAGGCCTACGCCGGCTTCAAGGCGCTGATGGGCTCGCCGCTCGGCAAGTTCGTGCTGTTCGGCCTGACGGTCTCGGCCTTCTACCACCTGGGCAACGGCGTCCGGCACCTGACTTGGGATCTGGGCCACGGCCTGGACGTGAAGAGCGCCAACGCCTCGGCGGTCGGCGTCTTCGCCTTCACCGTGGCGGCCACCCTGGCCGTCTGGGTCATCGCCGGCATGACGGGAGCGCTCTGATGGCCAGCTACCGCACGCCCCTCTCCCGCGCCCGCGGCCTCGGCGCCGCCAAGCACGGCGTCGGCCACTGGATCGGCGAGCGCGTCGGCGCCGTCGCCCTGATCCCGCTGACGCTCTGGGCCATCTACGCCGTGATCCGCCTGGCGGCGCTCGACTACTACGGCGCGGTCGCCTGGATCGCGAGCCCGCTCAACATGACGCTGATGGTCCTGACCATCGCCATCAGCTTCTGGCACATGCACGCCGGCCTGCGGGTCGTGGTGGAGGACTACATCCACAAGACCCTCTCCAAGACGGCGCTGCTGCTGCTCAACCTCTTCGTCTGCGGACTGGCCGGCGCGCTCGCCGTCCTCTCCGTCCTCAAGGTCGCGCTGGGAGGCGCGTGAGAGACCCCATGGCGGCTTACGAATTCATCGACCACAAGTTCGACGTCGTCGTCGTCGGCGCCGGCGGTTCGGGCCTCCGGGCCGCCCTGGGCTGCGCCCAGGCGGGGCTGAAGACGGCCTGCGTGACCAAGGTCTTCCCGACCCGCTCGCACACGGTTGCTGCTCAAGGCGGAATCTCCGCCTCCCTGGGCAACATGGGCGAGGACGACTGGCGCTGGCACATGTACGACACCGTCAAGGGGTCGGACTGGCTGGGCGACCAGGACGCCATCGAATACCTCTGCCGCAACGCGCCGGCGGCGGTATACGAGCTTGAGCATTGGGGCGTGCCGTTCAGCCGCACGGCCGACGGCAAGATCTACCAGCGCGCCTTCGGCGGCATGACCCGCAACTACGGCGAGGCTCCGATCCAGCGCACCTGCGCCGCGGCCGACCGGACCGGCCACGCCATGCTGCACACCATGTACGGGCAGAGCCTGGCGCACGACACCGAGTTCTTCATCGAGTACTTCGCCCTCGACCTGATCATGGACGACGAGGGCGTCTGCCGGGGCGTCACCGCCTGGAAGCTGGACGACGGCACCCTGCACCGGTTCCAGGCCCAGATGGTGATCCTGGCCACCGGCGGCTACGGCCGCGCCTACTTCTCCTGCACCAGCGCCCACACCTGCACCGGCGACGGCGGCGGCATGGCGCTGCGCGCCGGCCTGCCCCTGCAGGACATGGAGTTCGTGCAGTTCCACCCCACCGGCATCTACGGCGCCGGCTGCCTGATCACCGAGGGCGCCCGCGGCGAGGGCGGCTATCTGACCAATTCCGAGGGCGAGCGCTTCATGGAGCGCTACGCCCCGTCCGTGAAGGACCTCGCGCCGCGCGACATGGTCAGCCGGGCCATGACCATCGAGATCCGCGAAGGCCGCGGCGTCGGGCCCAAGAAGGACCACATCTTCCTGCACCTCGACCACCTGGATCCCAAGATTCTGGCCGAGCGCCTGCCCGGCATCTCGGAAAGCGCCAAGGTGTTCGCGGGCGTCGACGTCACTAAAGAGCCGATACCGGTGCTCCCGACGGTTCACTATAACATGGGCGGGATCCCGACGAACTTCTATTCGGAGGTCGTCACCAAGGCCGGCAAGGACCCGGACAAGGTGGTGCCGGGGCTGATGGCCGTGGGCGAGGCGGCGTGCGTGAGCGTGCACGGCGCCAACCGCCTGGGCTCCAACAGCCTGATCGACCTCGTGGTGTTCGGCCGCTCGGCGGCGCTGCGGGCGGCCGAGATCCTGACGCCGGGCGCGAGCCAGCCCGAGCTGAAGCCGCACATGACCGAGGGCCACCTGGCCCGTTTCGACCGCCTGCGAAACGCGAACGGCGGCACCCCGACGGCCGAGCTGCGTCTCGAGATGCAGCGCGCCATGCAGGAGGACGCCGCGGTCTTCCGCACCGGCGAGAGCCTCAAGTCGGGCGTCAAGCGCCTGCAGAAGGTCCACGAGGGCCGCAAGGACCTGAAGGTCACCGACCGCACGATGATCTGGAACAGCGACCTCATGGAGACGCTGGAGCTGGAGAACCTGGTCGGCCAGGCGGCGGTCACGGTGAACAGCGCGGCCAACCGCACCGAGAGCCGCGGCGCCCACGCCCGCGAGGATTTCCCGGACCGCCTGGACTCGAAGTGGATGAAGCACACCCTCAGCTGGTTTGACGACGCGACCGGGAAGGTGAAGATCGACTACCGGCCGGTGCACAGCTTCACCATGACCAACGACATCGCCTACATCCCGCCGAAGGCGCGGGTGTACTAGGACCGGAAGGAGCTGCTCACATGGCCGAATTCCGGCTCCCCAAGAACTCCCGCATCACCGGCGGCCGGCACCACCCGGCCCCCGAGGGCGCGGGGCGCACGAAGACCTTCAAGGTCTACCGCTACGACCCCGAGGACTCCGCCAACCCGCGTTGGGACACCTACGAGGTGGACGTGGACGCCTGCGGCCCGATGGTCCTGGACGTCCTCATCCACATCAAGAACACCATGGACCCGACGCTGACCTTCCGGCGCTCGTGCCGGGAGGGCGTCTGCGGCTCGTGCGCCATGAACATCGGCGGCCGCAACACCCTGGCCTGCACCCACGGCTGGGAGGAGGTTCCCGGCCAGCAGGTGCAGATCAGCCCCCTGCCGCACATGCCGGTGGTCAAGGACCTGGTCCCGGACCTGACCCTGTTCTACGCCCAGTACGCCTCGATCGAGCCCTGGCTGCACACCGAGACGCCCGAGCCGCAGACCGAGTGGCGCCAGAGCCCCGAGGACCGCGAGAAGCTGGACGGCCTCTACGAGTGCATCCTCTGCGCCTGCTGCTCGACGAGCTGCCCGAGCTACTGGTGGAACCAGGAAAAGTACCTGGGCCCGGCCGCCCTGCTGCACGCCTACCGCTGGATCATCGATTCCCGCGACGAGGCCACCGGCGAGCGCCTGGACGACCTGGAAGACCCCTTCAAGCTCTACCGCTGCCACACCATCATGAACTGCGCCCAGGTGTGCCCGAAGGGGCTCAACCCCGCCAAGGCCATCGCCGAGGTGAAGAAGATGCTGGCGGACCGGGTTCTCTAGCGGCGCTTTGATAAGTTGACGCCGCCGTCACTTTTCGGCATCGGGGGTAGGTATGAGCAACCCGGCGGCGCATGTCGTGATCCTGGGCGCGGGCCATGCCGGCGGCACGGCCGCCGCGCTGCTGCGCCAGTACGGCCATGAGGGCCCGATCACCCTGGTGGGCGAGGAGCCGATCCCGCCCTACCAGCGGCCCCCGCTTTCCAAGGCCTGGCTGAAGGGCGAGGCCGACGCCGACTCGCTGGCCCTGAAGCCGCTGGAGTTCTACGCCGAGAACGGCATCGACTTCCGGCCCGGCGTGAAGGCGCTCTCGCTGAAGCGCGGCGACAAGACGGTGGCGCTGTCGGACGGCTCGACGCTTTCCTACGACATCCTGATCCTGGCGACCGGCGCGCGCGCCATCGCGCTCCCGATCCCCGGCGCGGACCTGAAGGGCGTCATGGCGCTGCGCACGGCGGCCGACGCCGAACAGCTCAAGGCCGCCGTGAGTCCCGGCAAGAAGCTCGCCGTGGTGGGCGGCGGCTACATCGGGCTGGAGGTGGCCGCCTCGGGCCGGGCCCTGGGCGCCGAGGTGACGGTGCTGGAGCGCGAGGCCCGCCTGCTCGCCCGGGTGGCCTGCGAACAGCTCTCGACCTTCTTCCGCGACTACCACGAGAAGCACGGCGTCGCCTTCGAGCTGGGCTGCACGGTGACGGGCTTCACGGGCGAAGGCGGCCACGTCACCGGCGTCACCCTGGCCGACGGCCGGACCCTGCCCTGCGACGCCGCGGTGGTGGGCGTGGGCGCGGCGCCCAACGACGAGATCGCCAAGGACGCGGGCCTGGAGTGCGCCCGGGGCGTGGTGGTGGACCTGGACGCCCGCACCTCGGACCCCAGCATCTTCGCCATCGGCGACGTGGCGCACAGGCCCATGCCGATCTACGAGCGCATGTTCCGCATGGAGAGCGTGCCGAACGCGCTGGAGCAGGCCAAGCAGGCCGCCGCCGCCATCACCGGCCGGCCCCGCCCGCCGGGCGAGTGCCCCTGGCAATGGTCGGACCAGTACGACCTGAAGCTCCAGATCGCGGGCTATCCCTTCGACGCCGACCAGATCGTGGTGCGGGGCGACCCGGCCACGGCCAGGTTCGCCGTGTTCCACCTGAAGGGGAACCAGGTGCAGGCCGTCGAGGCGATCAACGCCCCGCCCGAATTCATGATGGGCAAGCAGCTCATCCTGAACCGCAAGCCGGTCGACAAGGCCAAGCTTGCCGACCCCGCCGTTTCAATGAAAGAGGTCGCCGCTTAAGCGCGGCTCACGAGGAGCGCCATGGCCAAGATTACGTACGTCGAGCACAACGGCACCGAGCACGTCATCGACGTGAAGCCGGGCCTGTCGGTCATGGAAGGCGCGGTGAAGAACAACATCCCGGGCATCGACGCCGACTGCGGCGGCGCCTGCGCCTGCGCCACCTGCCACGTCTATGTGGACCCCGCCTGGCTGGCCAAGACCGGCACGCGCTCGGCCATGGAGGAGTCGATGCTCGACTTCGCCGAGGGCGTCGAGGAGAACAGCCGCCTGTCGTGCCAGATCAAGGTGACCGACGAGCTGGACGGCCTGGTCGTGACCATGCCGGAAAGCCAGCACTAGGTTCTCGGGAACCACGAAAGGCACGAAAGGGCCGTAGGGCTCCGGCCGCCGCGCGAGCGGCGGCGTGCTTTCGAGAGAACCACGGATGACACGGATTGCACGGATGGGCGCTGGGCTCGATCATCCGTGAAATCGGTGAAATCCGCGGTTTCCTAGAGCCGCATCGCGGCCTTTCCGGACCAGCTCAGGCTCCGCGGCGGATCACGCCGGTCAGGGTCACAGCCTTGGCGACCGTGTTCGAGATGGTGCCGTACTTGCGCACGTTGGTGTGCAGCAGCTCCAGCCGGCGGTCGGGCTCGTCGGTGTCGACCGTCAGCTCGTAGTCGATGGTGAGGATCAGCGGCGGGGCGTCCTGGCGCACCGCCTTCAGGCGCACGCCGACGCCGCGGAACCGGAAGTCCAGCATCGGGGCCACGCGCTCGATGCCCTTGATCATGCAGGCGGCGACGCTGGCCAGGAACAGCTCGGCCGGGTTGAAGGCGTCGGGGCGGCCCTTCACGTCGGTGTCGAGCACGACCTCGGCCGCCTTGCAGGCGGCGACGCCGCCATGGGCGTCGATCCGCCGGGCCGTGACCTCGTATTCCAGCATCGGCGGTCCCCGCGTCTGAACGGCGCCATCCTGGCCCGGCGGCGGGGGCGGGACCATGACATGGCTCAAGGCCGCGCGGAGCTCATTGTTCTTGCTTTGTGCTAGTTTCCGGGCTAGGTTCGGGCGATGCGCCCCGCCTATGCCGACCGGCCGCGCCTGAAGGCGCGCATCCTGGACCGCCTGTCGAAGGGCTCGACCATGGCCCGGCTCGACGCGGATCCCGAGTTCCCCTCGCGCCAGACCATCTTCCGCTGGGGCCGGGCCGACGAGAACTTCCGCTTCCACCTCGTGCAGGCCCAGATGGAAGGCAAGGTGGTGCGGCGCGCCTACCGCCGGGGCCACGCCTGGCATCCGGCCCAGGCCGAGGCGTTCCTGGCCCGCGTGCGGGCCGGGGAGACGGTGCGCGACCTGGTGCGGACGGAAGGGATGCCCCACCGGGACGCCCTGAACCGCTGGAAGGCCGAGCATCCCGAGTTCGCCCAGGCCCTGGCCGAGGCCGCGCGCCGGGCGCGGTTCGGGCGCCGGCCCGTCTCCACCTATTCGGAGGAGGTCGCCGACAAGGTGATCCTGGCCCTGGTGAAGGGGACGCCCCTGCCCGACCTGCATCGCGTGGCCGGCCTGCCCAGCAAGCCGGTGCTGAGGGCCTGGCGGCGCGCGCATCCCGAGTTCGACCACGCGGTGCGCACCGCCATCCGCTGGGGCCACCGGGTGCGCATGAAGCGGCGGCGCGGGGAACTGACGGACCGGCGCGAGGCGGTCCTGAAGGCGCTCTTCTGCGGGGAGACCCTGCACAGCCTGTCCCTGCGGCCCGGCATGCCCCGCCACCCCACGCTCTACGGCTGGATGAAGCGCGACCCCACGTTCGCCGCCGAGGTCCGCTGGGCCTGCGAGCAGCGGGACTTCCTGCAGGGGAAGGAGCCGACGCCGCGGCAGCTCCGGCGGATGTGGGAGGGGTGAGGGGGTGTTTGTTATGATGCAACTATTGCACTAATATGGGTGTTCCATGGTGACCCTTCACCGGGGTGCGAAGTGGAAGATCGCGGTCTATGCCGAGCAGAACCACGCGCTGCCGCACTTCCACATCGAATGCCCGGAGCACCGCAGCAGCGTGACGATCGAGGGCCTGTCCGAGATCGCCGGCGGCGTGCCGAAGGGCGTCCTGAAGGAAGCCCTGGCCTGGGCGGCGGCGCACCAGGACGAGCTTCGCGCGACGTGGAAGGAGTTGAACCCATGACGGCGGACCGGAAGTTCGGCGAGCGGCTGCGGCGGATCGAGGCGGTGAGGGCGGAGGCCGGCCACCGGCTCCGCGTCCGCTGGACGGACGGGCCCGAGGCCGAGATCGACTTCCGGCCCTTCCTCCGCCGACGCGCCTTCCGGGCGCTGGCGGACGAGCGGGCGTTCGAGCAGGTCCGTGTCGGCGACTGGGGGCACAGCGTCGAATGGCCGTCCGGCGTCGAGGCGGGCGCCGATAGTCTATGGCTGGAGACGTTGTCGGCCACGGGACATGAGGACGCGCGGACGTTCCTGGACTGGCGTCAGCGCCATGGCCTGTCGCTCACCGAGGCGGCCAAGGCGCTAGGCCTCTCCCGCCGGATAGTCGCCTACTATTCGAGCGGCGAGAAACCGGTCCCCCGCCATGTGCTGCTGGCCTGTCTGGGGTGGGAGGTGGCCTCAGGGGTGGGGCCGGCGGAAACGGAGGTGGAGGAGGCGCGGGAGCTTATGCCGGCGTGAAGGGGCAGGCCTGACCACGGAAGCGGGCGAGATATTCCTCCCCCCACCCCGCTCGCCTTTGGCGAGTCGCCCTCCCCACGAGGGGGTGGGAAAGGGGCGGGGCCGATTTTTTCCCTCCCCTTCATGGGGAGGGTGGATCGCGCCGCTGGCGCGAGACGGGTGGGGCCGCCTCCAGCGCCTGGACGATCGTGTCCATCACCCAGCCGATGTCCCGGCGCACATCGCTGGTCGCGAAGCGGAGCACGCGGAAGCCGTGGCGGGCGAGGACCTGGTCGCGGACGGCGTCGTGCCGCGCCTGGCCGTCATGGCCGTGCTGGCCGCCGTCCACCTCGATGGCGAGCCGCCGCGCGTAGCAGACGAAGTCCAGGTAGTAGCCGCGGAAGGGCGCCTGGCGGCGGATGTGGTGGCCCTGGGCCCGGAGCTGCTTGAGCCGCGCCCACAGCATCACCTCGGGTTCGCTCATCGCCTGGCGGAACGCGCGGGCGCGTTGGACTTGGGAGGTCATTGGCCGTTTGCCCTCGCTCGCCCTTTCCCCCACCCCGCTCGCCTTTGGCGAGTCGCCCTCCCCACGGAGGGGGAGGGAAATGGGTGTTCATGATATGTTCCGGCGAAGGTCGGCGCAAGCGCCCTACAGCGCCAGCTCCCGCTGGGCGGCGACGGGTTCGGCGCCTTCGGGCAGGTGGCAGGTGAAGGTGGCGCCGGCGCCGGGTTCGCTTTCGAGGGCGACCCAGCCGCCGTGCAGCTCGGTCAGCGCCTTGACGAGCGCCAGGCCCAGGCCCGGGCCGCCGCGCTCGCGGCCGATGAAGCGGTCGAAGATGTGGGCCTGGACGTGGAAGGGGATGCCGCGCCCGGTGTCGGACACCTGGAGCTGGATCTCGCCCAGGGCCTTGCGGGCGGCCAGCGTGATCGTGCCGCCGGGCGGGGTCTGGGCCATGGCGTTCTCGACGAGATGGTCCAGCACCTGGGCCAGGCGCCTGGCGTCGCCGCGGATCAGGCCCAGGTCGTCGGGGCGCTCGACGACGATGGAGACCTTGGCGGCCTCGGCCTGCTTCATCCAGCGGCCGGCGACCCCGATCAGGAGGTCGGCCACGTTCACGTCGGCCAGGTCCAGGGCCATCTCCTCGGCGTCGATCTGGGCCATGTCGAGCACGTCGTCGATCGAGCGGGCGAGCTGGGTGGCGGCGGCCTTGACCGCGGCGGCGTGGCCCTTGGCCCGGTCGGGCAGGGCGTCGCCGGAATGCTCCAGCAGCTCGGAGTAGCCGATGATGGTGGTGAGCGGGGTGCGCAGCTCGTAGGAGACGTTGCCCACGAAGTCGCGCTTCAGCCGCTCGGCCTCGGAGAGCGCGGCCTCGCGGTCGGCCAGGGCCGTCTCCAGCCGGCGGGTGTCGGTGACGTCGGTGAAGGCGATCAGGGTCGCCCCGTCGGGCAGGGGGCGCGAGCGGTACTCGACGATGCGGTCGTCCGAGGTCCGGGTCTCGCCGGTCATGGGCGTGCGGGCCTTGGGGTCGGGGTCGGCGACGCGGCCCTTCAGCTCGCGCCAGAAGCCCATGTCGTGCAGCTTGGGCACGCAGAGCTCGACCACGCCCTCGAAGCCGCCGGCCGCCTCCAGGGCGTCGGGGCCGATGCCCCAGAAGCGCTCGAAGCTCTCGTTGTGCAGGCGAAGCCGGCCATCCGAGCCGAACACGGCCACGGCGTCGGACAGCTTGTCGAGGGTGGCCTGCTGGACCTGGATGAGGGCGTTGTACTGGGCCTTCAGCTTCAGCTCGCCGGTGATGTCGGCGAACAGCACCAGCATGCCGCCCATGGGGTGCGGCTGGCGCACCACGCGCAGGGTGCGGCCGTCGGGCAGGCTCCAGAGGTCGTCCGGCTCGGCGCCGAGCTTCTCGTAGCGGTCGAGCTCGGCGGCCTTCCATCTGGCGTAGTCGGCGGTCTCGGGCAGGCGGCGGCGCTGGCGCAGGCGGTCCAGCACCTCGCCGTGGGTGGGCCGCTCCTCCAGCCAGGCGGGCTCCAGGCCCCAGAGGTCGGCGAAGGCGGTGTTGTGGAAGATCAGCCGCTTGCCCTCGCCGAAGATGGCCACGGCGTCGTCCAGGCGGTTCAGCGTCTGGTCGTGGGCCTCGATGTTGCGGCGGAGCTGTTCGCGCAGCTCCTCGACCTCGGTGACGTCGTCGGTCCAGACGGCGACGCCGCCGCCCTCGATGGGCTGGGCGGCGATCTGGAAGGCGCGCCGGCGGCCCTCCAGGCTGAGCCAGCGCAGGGCCTCGCGCCGCTGGCCCAGGTTGGCGGCCTCGCTGGCCAGGGCGTCGGCGCCGCGGTCGAAGGAAAGCCCCCGCTGGGCCGCCTCGTCGAGGCTGGCGGCGTCCACCGCCTTCAGCCAGGCGGCGTTGACCCAGATGGGCGAGCCGTCGGCGGCGGCGATCCAGGCCGGGCAGGCGCGCGCGTGCAGGAAGGCGGCGAAGCGGGGCGCGGTGGGCAGGCCCGCGTCCTCGCCCAGCACGGCCGAGAGGCGCAGCCAGGCGAGCGCGCCCGCCGCCCGGCCCTCGACGGTGACCGCCCCGCCCGGGCCCTGGACCTCGAAGGCGCAGGGCTCGCCGCGCTCGAAGAGGGCGCGCAGGCGGCGCGTGTGGTCCGGGTCGGCCCGCATGAGGGCGTTGAGCAGGGCCTGGGGGGCGTTCGGGGGGGCGTTCTGGGGAGCGTTCGGGGACCCGGATTCGGGACCCTCCAGGGGCACGCCGAGCGCCTCGGCGCAGGCGGCCAGGCTTTCCTCGCCCGAGGCCAGCAGGGCGTGGCCGTCCTCGACGGCGAGCAGGGCGGAATCGAAGGCCTCGGCCGAGGCGGTGGCGGCCTCGGCGCGGGCCTCCAGGGCGCGGACCTGGGCGGCGAGGTCGTCGACCCGCGCCTGGTTCTGGCGCCGCTGCGCCAGCGCCCACAGCACCGCGGAGATGGCCAGGGACACCGCGCCGGCCGCCGCCGCCAGGATCAGTTGGTCCGCGCTCATCGACGCCCCGGCGAATCACTCCTGCCGGAGCTTACGGCATGACGGGCGGGGGGCGGAGGAGGTGTTCCGCCGGGGCCGGGGCGGCTAGGATGGCGGCCGCATGACCATCCTCTACCCCGTCGCCGTAAACGCCGAGCAGGCCCTGTCGCGGCCCCTGGGCCGGGCCGCGCGCGAGAGCGAGGCGCGCCGCCGGGCCGGCGGGGCGGTGGCGTTCACGACCGATCCGGCGGGCCCGGCCTTCCCGACCCGCGAGGCGGCGCTGGCGGCCTATGGCGAGCGGCTGGAGGACGCCGGGCCGGAGGACCGCTACTGCCAGCTCGTGGAGCAGGTGGCGGCGGAAGCCGGCCGCGTCCCGGCCCCGGCCGAGGCCACCTGCGAGAACGGCCGCCGCTGGCCCGCCCCGCCGCCCAGGCCCAAGACGGTGTGGCGCCTCACGGTGTCGTACTGGCGCATCCCCACGGCCGAGCGGCCGCTCGACCCGCCGCAGGCCCGCCAGGCGAGGCGGGCGAAACAGGCGCTGGAGACCGAGACGCTCCGGGCCATCGCGCGGGCGCCCTTGCGGCCCGTGAAGCCGCAGCAGCCGCTGGACACCGGCCTCTTCGAGACCCGCCCGCCCGAGGCGCCGCACATCGTGATGCCCGATGAGTGAAGGCTCCTTCGGCCGCGCGCCCAGCCTGGACGACCTGGCCCTCATCGCCGAGCGGGCCTTCGCCGAGCTGCCCGAGGGCTTCCGCCGGCTGGCCGGCGAGGTGGTGTTCCGCGTGGACGACTTCCCGCCCGACGAGGTGCTGGACGAGCTGGGGATCGAGGACGCCTTCGGCCTGACGGGCCTGTACCAGGGCGTCGACCTGACGCGCCGGTCGGTGTTCGACGCGCCCCAGCCCAGCCGGGTGTTCCTCTACCGCCGCCCGATCCTGGACGAATGGGCCGAGCGGGGCGACGTGACCCTGGAGGAGCTGGTGACCCACGTGCTGGTCCACGAGATCGGCCACCACTTCGGCCTCTCGGACGGCGACATCGACGCCATCGAGGCGGCGGAATAGCGGCCGCCCCCCTCCACCGCTTCGCGGTCCCCCTCCCCCATGAAGGGGGAGGAAAGGAAAGTGACGCCGCCGTCATTTTAATTGACTGATCGCCGTTCAGCCGCCATCCTTGCCGGCTGACAGACGGGGCGGCATCAGAGCGCCCGACGGAGGAGAAGCCATGGCCGCGGACGGCAACATCACCAAGGACATCATCTACGACGCCGTCGCCCCCGACGACTTCGAGTCGATGCTGGAGCTGGACCGCTACAACGCGCGCTCCACGGCCTTCGACAAGATCATCAGCGCCACCCACGACCACTTCTGGGACCCGCTGGACCCCAAGTACATCGACTTCTCCACGCCCTTCGACATGGAGAACGAGATGATCCTGCCGGAGGACATGGTCGTCTCCCTGCAGACCAAGTACGTCTCGGACCGCCTCCAGGACCGCAAGGACCGCGTGCGGTTCGTCAACCAGTTCGCGCTGCGCACCTTCTCCTCCATCCTGCACGGCGAGCAGGGCGCGCTGAACCTGTCGGCCAGCCTGTGCCACGTGCTGAAGGACCAGGGCGCCCAGGAGTACGCGGCCAACCAGACCCGCGAGGAGGCCCGCCACGTCACGGCCTTCGCCAAGTACATCAAGGCCCGCTGGGGCCGGCCGGTGGAATGCGGCCCGACCCTGAAGGCCCTGCTGGTCGAGATCATCGGCAGCCCCGAGGTCTACAAGAAGATCATCGGCATGCAGATGCTGGTCGAGGGCCTGGCGATGGGCGCCTTCGCCACGGTCTTCAAGCTGACCAACGACCCGCTGGCCCGCCAGCTCACCCAGCTCGTGATGACCGACGAGGCCTTCCACCACAAGTTCGGGAAGATCTGGGCCGACCGGACCATCCCGCACCTGACGCCCCAGGAGCACGAGATCATCGAGACCTGGGCGGCCCACTGCTTCCAGACCCTGCTGTTCAACCTGGTGGGGCCGTCGCAGCAGCGCAGCCTCTACGAGGAGTTCGGCCTCGACCCCGACCGGGTGATCGCCGAACTGGCCGAGATCATCACCGACGAGAAGCGCCGCGAGGGGATGAAGGAGCAGACCAACATCTTCCGCGTGCTGGTGAAGACCCTGGTCAACGCCGGCATCATCACCGACCGGACGCGGGCGTTCTACGCCATGTACGTCGACCTGGACGAGCTGAAGTCCGAGGGCGAGGCCATGGTGGGCGACGAGATCGCCGAGGAGGGCATCAAGTTCCTCCAGGAGATCAACTTCAAGGACCGCGCCAAGCAGGTCCTGATCGCCGCCGAGTAGGGCTTTCTCTCAAGCCGCAAGACGCAGCGCCCGCCGGTCGGCCGATCGGCGGGCGTTCGCATTCCCGCAACAGAATCGCCGAACATTGGCCAAAGGGCGCCCGCGTCTATATGTAGCGCCGCGCGCCGCACGCGGGGCGTTCAGTTCGACACCAGACACGGGTATCGGTCCCCGGCATGATGAAGCGCCTGATCCTCGCTGCGGCCGCAGCCGCCCTCTTTGTGGCTGCGCCGGCGAGCGCCGAGCCCGAGAAGATCGAGCTCACCAAGATGATGGGCCGCTGGTACGAGGTGGCCCGGGTGCCCAACAAGCTGCAGGACGGCTGCGAGGCCGGCGCCTCGGACTGGACGCCGCGCGAGGGCGGCTTCGCCGTGGTCCAGCGCTGCTGGAAGGACGACGGCGGCCAGACCACCTGGAAGGCCAAGGCCACCGCCGATCCCTCCAACACCCGCATCAAGATGAGCTTCTTCGGCGGGCTGGTCAGCCAGGACTACCGGGTGCTGGAGCACCGCATCGACCAAGGCTGGCTGATCCTGGGCACCGCCAACGGCAAGTACGTCTGGCTGATGTCGCAGAAGCCCACCCTGCCGGCCGCCATCAAGGCCCAGGCCGTCGCCCGCATGAAGCAGCTCGGCTTCGACCCGGCGCGGCTGGAGTTCCCGGGCCCGCCGCGGAGCTGAAGCCCCGCTTGCATCCGGAACGTAGCCGGAACAAGCTAGAGGGCATGGACGTCTCCGTCACCGTCGTTTCCGTCTCGCGGCCCGAGACCACCGCCGCCGTCACGCGCGGGGCGGCCAGGTTCCTGACGGCGCTGGGCTATGCGCCGCTGGCGGAGGTCACCCTGCCGAACGGGCGGCGGGCCGACCTGATGGCGCTGGGCCCCAAGGGCGAGATCTTCATCGTCGAGGTGAAGTCGGGGGTCGAGGACTTCCGCACCGACCAGAAGTGGCATGAGTACCTGCCCTACTGCGACGCCTTCGCCTTCGCGGTGGCCCCGGAGTTCCCGCGCGACATCCTGCCGGAGGACCCGGGCCTGATCGTGGCCGACGGCTTCGGCGGGGCGATCCTGCGCGAGGCGCCGGTCACGCCGCTGGCCGGGGCGCGGCGCAAGGCGCTGACGCTGGCGTTCGGACGGCTGGCGGCGCTCCGGGCCGGGGGCGTGGAGGCGTTCGCGCTGTAGGGGGCGAGAACCACGGATTTCACGGATTGCACGGATGGCCGGCCACTCCGTGGGACTCCGCGGCCCTTTGAAGGAACCACGGAAGACACGGAAGACACGGAAAGCGCCGACGCCGTCCGTGTGGTCCGTGTCTTCCGTGGTCTGGTCCTTGTGAGTCGCCGCTTCGCGGCGGTCGGGGCGGTCGCGCTCCAGGCTCCCTCTCCGAGCTGCGCTCGGGGGGAGAGGGGGCGCACGGCCAATCCGTGGAATCCGTGAAATCCGTGGTGTCTTGTCGCCGCTGTGCCTGAGGCTCGCCCCCTCCACCGCTCGCTCTGCGGCGAGCGGTCCCCCTCCCGCCGCTTTGCGGGGGAGGTAGGGGCCTAGCGCTGTTCGGCCAGCCAGGGGCGGCTGGTCTTCTTCGGCACGACCATCGTCCAGGCTTCGACCACGAGGTCGGCGGTCTCGCGGGCGTCGAGGGCGGCGAGGTCGACGCAGGCCCAGCGCAGGGCGCCGGCGACGAAGGGGGTGAAGACCTCGGGGCGGGCCTCGAAGAGGAGCTCCTGATGGGCCCTGTCGAGCTTCATGATCACCCGGCCCCGCGCGGTCTGGACGAAGCCCCTGGTCCCCACCCGGAACAGGGGCTCGCCGCACCAGGCATCCTCCTCGGCGCCCGGCAGAGGCTGGGCCGCGGCGCGGACGTCCTCCCAGGTGGCCACGCTCTACCGGGGCGCGCGCTTGGCCAGGATCCGCTGGAGGGTGCGGCGGTGCATGTTGAGGCGCCGGGCGGTCTCGGAGACGTTGTGGTTGCAGAGCTCGTAGACCCGCTGGATGTGCTCCCAGCGGACCCGGTCGGCGCTCATGGGATTTTCCGGCGGGGCCGGGGCCTCGCCGCCCCGGGCCAGCAAGGCGCGGGCCACGTCGTCGGCGTCGGCGGGCTTGGAGAGGTAGTCCACGGCCCCGGCCTTCACCGCCTGGACCGCCGTGGCGATGTTGCCGTAGCCGGTCAGCATGATGATCTTGGCGTCGGGCCGGGCGTCGCGCACGGCCTCGACCACCTTCAGGCCCGAGCCGTCCTCAAGGCGCATGTCGAGCACGGCGTAGGCCGGCGGCCTGGCGCGCACCGCGGCGATGGCCTCGGCGACGCTGCCCACCAGGGTGGGCTCGAACCCCCGCTGCTCCAGCGCCCGGCCGAGGCGGGTGCGCAGGGGCGCATCGTCGTCGAGCACCAACAGGGACTTGTCGGGGAGCGCGGCGATGTCGGCGGAAAGATCGGTCATGCTAGGACCCCGGCTGGGGCTCCCTCACCTGATTATGCGGCAGTCTGTCGCAGCTAAACGCATCTTCGCAAGCTTGGCTGCGACATAAGTCAAACCGCCTCGACGGTCCGGCGGGGCCAGCGGGCCGAGACGACGGCGCCGCGCGGGCGGCCGTTCTGGAAGCTCACCTGGGCCCCCGTCCGTTCCAGCAGCGTCTTGGCGATGAAGAAGCCCAGGCCCATGCCGACATGGCCGGTGCGCCCGCCCGCCACCCCCTGGCGGCTGGTGACATAGGGCTCGCCGAGCTTGGCCAGGATCTCGGGGGAGAAGCCGGGGCCGTCGTCGCGCACCTCGATCGACACGCTGTCGGCGTCGAAGCGGGCGGTGACCAGCACCTCGGAGGCGGCGAAGTCCACGGCGTTCTCGACGAACGAGGTCATGGCGTGGGCGATCTCGGGCAGGCGGCGGATGTCGGGGGTCTTCACCCCCTTGGCGCCGGCGACGATGGCCTCGACGCGGACCCCCTTCACGTTCGCGTGCGGCTCGATGACCTCCTGGACGAGCTGGCGCAGGGAGAGCCGCTCGTGGACCTCGTCGGAGGCCTTGTCGGGCGTCTCGGTGAGGCGGCGCAGGATCTCGCGGCAGCGCTCGGCCTGGACGATCAGGAGCTCGGCGTCCTCCTTGCACTGGGGCGTGGGCGCCTCGCGGGCCATCTCCTTGGCGACGATGGCGATGGTGGCGAGCGGCGTGCCCAGCTCGTGGGCGGCGGCGGCGGCGAGCGCGCCCAGGGCCGACAGCCTCTGTTCGCGCGAGAGGACGGCCTGGGTGACGTCGAGGGCCAGCGCCATGCGGCCGGCCTCGGCGGCGGCCTGGCGCACGTAGCCGGCGATCAGGGCCATGCCGGCGATGTTGGCCAGGGCGGCGGCGTAGCGGTGTTCGAGGGTGAGGCGCGGGGCGGGGCTGAGCGGCAGGCCGAACTCGGCCAGCGCCAGGGAGGCCAGCGCGGCCAGGGCGCCCACGGCCAGGAGGGGGCCGCGCGGCAGGGTGGCCGCCGCCAGCGTCACGGGCAGGACAAGCAGCACCACGAAGGGGTTCGCGGTCCCCCCGATGAGGGCCATGAAGAGGGCGATCTGCACGACGTCGACGGCCAGGTGGCCGGCGGCCTCGCGGTCGCCCATCATCCGCTGCATGGGCTGGGCGACGCTGGTCAGCAGGTTCACCCAGGCGCCCACCCCGACCGTCGCCAGCGCCAGCGTCAGCGGCGGGTCGTAGCCGAGGCCCAGGATGAGCACGGCGAGCAGCAGGATCTCGCCCGTCAGCACCAGCCAGCGCAGGGCGACCAGGGTGCGCACCCGCAGACGGCTGCGGCGGACGTTGGCGCCGTCCCAGACGCCTTGCGCCGCCTGGGCCTGGGCCCTATCGAGGCCGTCAGGGTCCGACCTGGCCGTCGCCGCCTGCAAGGCCGGTGAAGCCATCTGGGACGCCATAGGGATCAGGTCCGCCCGGCGCGGCCGGGCCGCAAGGCAAGGGAAGCTCGCATGTCCAGGCGCGTCCTAGCGCTCGTCGCGGTCTTGGCTCTGGCGCTCGCCATCCTCACCGGTCTCGCCGTCAAACAGGGCGTCCTGGGGTCCCAGAAGGCGCAGACCGCCGCCGTCGGCGGGCCGTTCCAACTGGTCGACCAGACGGGCCGCAGCGTCGACGAGGACGTGCTGAAGGGCAAGTGGAGCGCGGTGTTCTTCGGCTTCACCCACTGCCCGGACATCTGCCCCACGACCCTGTTCGAGCTGGGCGAGGTGGAGAAGCAGCTCGGGGCCAAGGCGAACGATTTCCAGGCGGTGTTCATCTCGGTGGACCCCGAGCGCGACACTCCGGCGCAGGTCGCGGCCTATGTGAGGAACGACGCCTTCCCGAAGCGCCTGATCGGGCTCACCGGGACCCTGGCCCAGACGGACCGGGCGGCCAAGGCCTACCACGTCTACTACCAGAAGGTCGGCGAGGGCGACGACTACACGGTCAACCACGCCTCCTACACCTATCTGATGAGCCCCAAGGGGCGGTTCGTCTGCGTCCTGGCCTACGAGCTGACGCCCGAGCAGGTGACGGCCAAGATCGAGGCCGCCATGAAGGCCGGCCCCGACGCCACGAGCTGCTGAGGCGGCGCCCTCTCTCCTCCCCAATCGGGGGAGGGGGACCATGCGCCAGCATGGTGGAGGGGGCTTGCCGGAAGCGCCGAGCTCGTCGTTTGGCCCCCTCCACCGTCCTTCGGCCGGTCCCCCTCCCCCGACGGGGGAGGAGAAGGGGGGCGAGGTCCCGTGCCTGCCCCCTCACCAATCGCTCTTCCCCCGGGCTTGAGGCCGGGGTCGGCGATCGGTCCCCCTCCCGCCGCTTCGCGGGGGAGGCAAGGAAGGGGTGGACCTCGTTTACGCTTCGCGTGTTATGCTGCAGTGCACAATAAGGGGGCCCGATGCTCTACTCCCTCTATGAAGCCGGCTACTACGCCTCGACGCCGCTGCGGTTCGCCGCGCTGGCGAACCGGCAGTTCTGGAGCTCGCCGCTCAATCCGGCGGCCGACACGGACCTGGGCCGCAGGCTTTTCGCCGTCTCGGACCTCTACGCCAACCTGACCCGGCGCTACGGCAAACCCGCCTGGGGGATCGACAGCGTCGAGGTCGACGGCCAGCCGGTGCGGGTGCGCGCCGTGGAGGTGTGGTCGACGCCCTGGTGCAAGCTGACCCACTTCGTGCGCGACATGTCCGACATGCGCCGGGCCGGGCGCCGCGGCCTGGAGCCCGCGGTGCTGATCGTGGCGCCGCTGTCGGGCCACTACGCCACCCTGCTGCGGGGCACGGTGCAGGCCTTCCTGCAGGACCACGAGGTGTTCATCACCGAATGGGTCAACGCCCGGGACGTGCCGGTGCTGGAAGGCCGCTTCGACTTCCACGACTACATCGACCACGTGCGCGAGATGCTGCGCGTGCTGGGCCCGCGGCCGCATGTGGTGGCGGTCTGCCAGCCGGGGCCGCCGGTGCTGGCCGCCGCGGCCCTGATGAGCGAGGACGGCGAGGAGAGCCGCCCGGCCTCGATGACCTTCATGGGCTCGCCGATCGACGCGCGCCTGTCGCCCACGGTGACCAACCGGCTGGCCGAGGAGCGGCCCTTCGCCTGGTTCCAGTCGAACATGATCTACACCGTGCCCGGGCCCTATCCGGGCATGGGGCGGCGCGTCTATCCGGGCTTCGTCCAGCTCGCCAGCTTCATGTCCATGAACCTGGAGAAGCACCAGGAGGCGCACCGGCGCTACCTGGCGCACCTGATGGACGGCGACGGCGATTCCGCCGACAAGCACCTGGAGTTCTACGACGAGTACCTGTCGGTCCTGGACCTGACCGAGGAGTTCTACCTCCAGACGGTGGACGTGGTGTTCCAGCGCTACCTGCTGCCCAAGGGCGAGCTGGTCCACCGGGGCCGCCCCGTGCGGCCCGAGCGAATCGGCGACATCGGCCTGATGACCGTCGAGGGCGAGAACGACGACATCTCGGGCATCGGCCAGACGCAGGCCGCTCATGACCTGTGCTCCGGCATTCCCGCGGCGCTGAAGGAGGACTGGGTGCAGCCGCACGTCGGCCACTACGGCGTCTTCAACGGCAAGCGCTTCCGCGAGGAGATCTATCCGCGCGTGCGGGCGTTCGTCCGCCGCATGGAAGACGCCGCCGACCGGTCGCAAGCGGCCGCCTGACGCACTAGATTGGGGCGGTGAGTCCCTTCGGCCGAGGTTTCGCTGACGGAGACCGGCTGGAGGTGGCCGGAGCGGTGGTGCGCCTGCGCGTGCACCGCCGGGCCCGGCGCGTGTCGCTGAGGCTGGACCGCACCCGGCGCGAGATCGTGGCCACCGCACCCTCGCCGCGGCGCCTGCCCGAGGCGGCGGCCTTCGCCCAGGAGCGGGCCCAGTGGATCGCCGAGCGGCTGGCCGAGCTGCCGCCGGCCGCGCCGTTCCAGCCTGGGATGCTGGTGGACGTGTTCGGAACGCCGGTGCGGCTGGAGGCCGGATCGGGCCGGGCCCGCTGGATCGAACCCGAGGACGGCTCCACCCCGCGCATCGCCGCCATGGGCGAGGGCGAGGGCTACGCCCGGGCCGTGACGCTGGTCCTGAAGCGCCGGGCGCTGGCGGTGCTCACCGAGCGGACGGCGGTCCACTGCGAGGCCCTGGGCGTGGCGGTCCCGAAGGTCAGCGTGGCCGACGCCAAGTCACGCTGGGGCTCGTGCCGCCCGGCGACGCGGGGCCTGCCGGCCTCGATCCGCTATTCCTGGCGCCTGGCGCTCGCGCCGTTCGAGGTGGCCGACTACGTGGCCGCCCACGAATGCGCCCACCTGCTGGAGCTGAACCACGGCCCGCGGTTCTGGGCCCATGTGCGGACGCTGGTCGGCGACGAGCGCCGCCACCGGGCGTGGCTCAGGGCGGAAGGGGCCAGGCTGCACGCCTTCGGGCGGTAGGCCTCCCTCCCTTAATGGGGAGGGACAGCTCGCCGGAGGCGAGCAGGGTGGGGAGGCCAATCCCCGGGCTCCGCGTCCGGTCGACACTTCCCCACCCGTCTCGCTGCGCTCGCCACCCTCCCCACGAGGGGGAGGGAAGAGCTCGTCAGAACGGGACCTCTTCGCGCGGGCGCTGGCGGGCGGGCTGGTCGAACTCGGAGGGCGGGGGCCGGTCGCCGCCGCCGAAGAAGTCGGTGACGCCGTCGATAAGGTCGCCGATCGGGTCGGGTTCGGGCGGCGGGGGCGGCGTGCTTCCGGGGATGGGCTGGACCTTCAGCCGGGGCAGGGCCGCGGTCATGTAGTCCTTCCAGATGCCGGCCGGCGCGCCGCCGCCGGTCACCCGGCGCATCGGCTTGTTGTCGTCCTTGCCGACCCAGACGGCGGTGACGAAGCCGCCCGTGTAGCCGACGAACCAGGCGTCGCGGTAGTCGCTGGTGGTGCCGGTCTTGCCGGCGAGGTCGTAGCCCGGGACGTTGGCCCGCGCCCCGGTGCCCTGCTGCACCACCTGGCGCATCATCTGGTTCATGTAGGCGAGCGCCGGCTGGCCGATGACGGCCTGGCGGGGCGGGCGGTCCATGCCGTGGTCGTAGAGCACCCGGCCGGCAGCCGTGCGGATGCGCTCGATGCCGTAGCCCTTGGCCAGGAAGCCGCCGTTGGCGAAGGGGGCGTAGGCCTGGGCCATCTCCAGCGGGCTGACCTCGACGGCGCCCAGCGCCATGGAGGGGTCGAGCTGGATGTTCGAGGTGATGCCGAGGCGCCGGGCGGTGGCCGCGACGTTGGCGGTGCCGACCTCGTTGGCCAGGCGGGCGGCCACGGTGTTCACCGATTCCTGCAGGGCGGTCTGGAGCGTGATGGGGCCCAGGTACTGGCCGGTGTAGTTGCGCGGCTCCCAGTTGCCGATCCTGACCGGTTCGTCGACCACCGGGGTCTGGGGCGTGCGCCCGGCCTCCATGGCGGTGAGGTAGACGAAGGGCTTGAAGGCCGAGCCGGCCTGGCGCCTGGCCATGGTCGCGCGGTCGAACTGGGTCTGGAGGTAGTTGGTCCCGCCGACGTAGGCGCGGATGCGGCCCTCGCCGTCGATGGAGACCAGCGCCCCCTGCTCGACGCCCGAGCCCTTGGCGGCCTCGACGCCGCGCTGGATCGCCTGTTCGGCGGCGGCCTGGAGCGGCAGGTCGAGGGTGGTCTCGACCACCAGGTCCTCGGTGGGCTCGCCCACCAGGGCGCGGACCTGATCGTCCACCCAGTCGGTGAAATACTGGGCCCGCTGGTTGGCGAGCACGGGATTGACGCGGACCTTGGTGCGGAAGGCCTCGTCGCGCTCCTGGGGCGTGATGAAGCGGTTCTCGACCATCTCGTCGAGCACGATGGTGGCGCGGCGCGCGGCCCGGTCGGTGGCCGAGACCGGCGAATAGCGCGAGGGGCCCTTCATCATGCCGGCCAGCAGGGCGGCCTCGCCGAGGGTGAGCTTCTCGGCCGGCTTGCCGAAGTAGCGCTGGGAGGCGGCCTCGATGCCGTAGGCGCCGGCCCCGAAATAGACCCGGTTCAGGTAGAGCTCGAGGATCTGCTTCTTGGAGAAGCGGGCCTCCAGCCAGACCGCCAGGATCAGCTCCTGGGCCTTGCGGCGGTAGGTCTGGTTGGGGGTCAGGAACAGGTTGCGGGCGAGCTGCTGGGTGATGGTCGAGCCGCCGCGCAGGGGGCCGCCCTGGCCCCGGTGGGTCCAGTTGTAGACCTGGCTGCGGACGATGCCCCAGGGGTTGAAGCCGAAGTGCCAGTAGTACCAGCGGTCCTCGATGGCGATGAACGCCTCGGGCACGTACCTGGGCAGGCGGTCGAGGTCGACGGGCGGGGCGTACTGGCTGCCGCGCACGGCCACCAGCGCCCCCGAGCGGTCGAGGTAGGACACCGAGGGCTGGCGCTTGACGTCGTAGAGCGTCGAGGTGTCGGGCAGGTCGACGGCGAAGACCGCGAAGAACGCCACCAGGAAGATCAGGCCCCAGACGCCCAGCACGAGCACCCAGTAAATCAGCGCCTGCAGGGGCGAGCGTTTGTCGCGAGGGGGCCGCGATCCGCGACCGCCCTGTCCCGCATTGGCCATCTCTGCGTCGTCCTACCGAATTCGAGGCCGCCCCAGCCCGGCGCCTGCCATACCGTAGGGGAACGGAACGCCCAACAAGATTGACGAGACATGAACGGCGCGGGGGGTCTGCATTCCCGCATAGCGGCGTTGCGCAAATAGCGGTTGCGCGACCGATCTTAACACCGTTATCTTTACGTTGCTCAGTTCGTCGTGCGCCGCGGGTGGGGATACTCGCGGCGAATCCACTCGGCGGGCGGGGCCGGCGTCACCTGAGCAGGGCGCCGTCACTCCCCAAAACGCTGGAGGGCTCGATGAAGCTCCATACCTTCGCGGCTGTGTGCGCCGCTTTCACCACCCTGACCGCCGGCTCCGCCTTCGCGGCCGAGGCCGTCACCGCCAAGCTGCAGGCCCCGGTGGCCGAGAAGACCAAGTTCATCGCCGGCGGCGCGATGTTCGCCTGCGAGGGCGACACCTGCATCGCCACCGCGCCGACCTCGCAGACCTTCGCGACGTCGACCTGCAAGACCGTCGCCGACAAGGTGGGCCCGGTGGCCGCCTTCTCCGGCCGCAAGACCCTGGACGAGGCGCGCCTCGCCGACTGCAACGCCAAGGCCGTGGCCAAGGCCGCCGGCGGCGCCCAGCTCGCCAAGCAGTAAGCCTTCAAGTCTCCCAGCAGTCTCTAGTCGAGCTCTGTTGCGAACTGGGCCGCCGGGCTTCCCGGCGGCCCTTTTTCGTCCTGGGCTGGACTTTCGGCCAAGGTGACGTTGCGGCGCCTTTCCGGGCTTTGGGCGGGCTTAATTGCCGCCCCCCCGTCCCCCTCGGTTGCAGCGCAAAACATCGCGTGCTAACTGGCGCGCGGCTGACGGTCAGGGGTCTTTCGGACTTCTTGGCTCGCTGTGCTTTTTTCCAAGCACTTCCAAGCCTTTAGGCTGCCGCGGACGCTCCGTTGGCGGCACATGAAACGCACCGGGCGAGTTTTAAGTGGCGGACGACTCCAAGGCTACGAATGTGGGCGAACGATACGCCCAGGCCCTGTTCGATCTGGCGGCCGAGCAGAAAAAGGTCGCCGCGGTCGAGGCCGACCTGAAATCGCTGAAGGCCGCGATCGCCGACAGCCGCGACCTGCGCGTGCTGCTGGCCTCGCCCGCGTTCGACGCGGACGCCAAGCGCAAGGGCCTGACCGCCATCGCCGACAAGGCGAAGTTCGACGCGGTGACCAAGAAGTTCCTGGGCCTGCTGGCCGTCAACGGCCGCGCCTCGGCGCTGTCGGCCGTGATCGCCTCGTTCGAGCGCCTGGCGGCGGACGCCCGCGGCGCCGTCTCGGCCGAAGTCGTCACCGCGCTCCCGCTGTCGCCGGCGCAGGCCAAGGGCGTGGCTCAAGCGCTGCGCCAGGCCCTGGGCAAGGACCCCGAAATCACGACCCGCGTCGATCCCGCCCTCCTGGGCGGCATCAAGGTGAAGGTCGGCTCCCGCCTCTTCGACGCTTCGCTCCGTTCGAAGCTCGACTCCCTGAAATTCGCCCTCAAGAGAGCGTAAAGCCCATGGATATCCGCGCCGCCGAAATCTCGGCCATCCTGAAGTCGCAGATCGCCAACTTCGGCGAGGAAGCCGACGTCTCCGACGTCGGTTCGGTGCTGTCGGTCGGCGACGGCATCGCCCGCGTCTACGGCCTCGACAACGTCCAGGCCGGCGAGATGGTGGAGTTCCCCTCCGCCGGCGTGAAGGGCATGGCCCTGAACCTCGAGCGCGACAACGTCGGCATCGTGATCTTCGGCGAGGACCGCGCCATCCGCGAGGGCGACGAGGTCCGCCGCCTGGGCGAGATCGTGGACGTGCCGGTGGGCAAGGGCCTGCTGGGCCGCGTCGTCAACCCGCTGGGCGAGCCGATCGACGGCAAGGGCCCGATCAAGAACGTGGCCGAGCGCCGCCGCGTGGACGTGAAGGCCCCGGGCATCATCCCGCGCAAGTCGGTGCACGAGCCGGTGCAGACCGGCCTGAAGGCCATCGACACCCTGATCCCCGTCGGCCGCGGCCAGCGCGAGCTGATCATCGGCGACCGCCAGACCGGCAAGACCGCCGTGGCGATCGACACCATCCTGAACCAGAAGCAGATCAACGCCTCGGGCGACGAGAGCCAGAAGCTCTACTGCATCTACGTGGCCATCGGTCAGAAGCGCTCGACCGTCGCCCAGATCGTGAAGACCCTCGAGGAGCGCGGCGCCCTCGACTACACCATCGTCGTGTCGGCGACGGCCTCCGAGCCGGCCCCGCTGCAGTTCCTGGCCCCGTTCGCCGGCTGCGCCATGGGCGAGTGGTTCCGCGACAACGGCATGCACGCCGTGATCATCTATGACGACCTTTCCAAGCAGGCCGTCGCCTACCGCCAGATGAGCTTGCTCCTCCGCCGTCCGCCGGGCCGCGAGGCCTATCCGGGCGACGTGTTCTACCTGCACTCCCGCCTGCTGGAGCGCGCGGCGAAGCTGAACGAGGACAACGGCCTGGGCTCGCTGACCGCCCTGCCGATCATCGAGACGCAGGCCAACGACGTGTCGGCCTACATCCCGACCAATGTGATCTCGATCACCGACGGCCAGATCTTCCTGGAGACGGACCTGTTCTTCCAGGGCATCCGCCCGGCCGTGAACGTCGGCATCTCGGTGTCGCGCGTGGGCTCCTCGGCCCAGATCAAGGCCATGAAGACCGCCGCCGGCCCGATCAAGGGCGAGCTCGCCCAGTACCGGGAAATGGCCGCCTTCGCGAAGTTCGGCTCGGACCTCGACGTCGCCACACAGCGCCAACTGGCGCGCGGCGAGCGCCTGACCGAGCTCCTGAAGCAGCCCCAGTACTCGCCGCTGGCGGTGGAAGAGCAGGTGGTCAGCGTCTACGCCGGCACCCGCGGCTACCTCGACAAGGTCCCGACCGCCCAGGTCGGCCGCTTCGAGGCCGAGCTGCTCAGCCACATGCACGCCAAGCACCAGGACATCCTGGATGCGATCCGCACCAAGAAGGACCTCGGCCCGGTGGAAGACCAGCTGAAGGCCGTGCTCTCGGCCTTCGCCGAATCCTTCGCCTAAGCGCACGCGGACCCAGGAGCGAGTAGCCGGCGATGGCCAGCCTCAAGGAGATGCGCAATCGGATCGGAAGCGTGAAGGCCACGCAGAAGATCACGAAGGCGATGCAGATGGTGGCGGCGGCGAAGCTGCGCAAAGCGCAGGACGCCGCCCAGAACGCGCGGCCCTACGCCCAGCGCATGGCGGCCGTCATCGCCAACCTCGCCGCCGGCGTGTCCGGCGACGGGGCGCCGAAGCTGCTCGTCGGCGCCGGCTCGGACCAGCGCCATCTGGTGGTGGTGGCGACCTCGGACCGCGGCCTGGCCGGCGGCTTCAACTCATCGATCGTCCGCGCCGCGCGCGAGAAGATCAACAGCCTGTCGACCCAGGGCAAGGAGGTCAGCGTCCTGACCATCGGCCGCAAGGCGCGCGACCAGCTCCGCCGCCTGGCCGGCGACCGGCTGATCGAGTCCTTCGAGGCGGGCTCCAACCCGTCGCTGGCCGTCGCCGAGGAGGTCTCGGCCAAGGTCCAGGAGCTGTTCGAGGCGGGCAAGGTGGACGTCGTCCACCTGATCTTCTCGCAGTTCCGCTCGGTGGTCTCGCAGGTCCCGACCGTGCGCCAGCTCATCCCGGCCGAGGTGGCCGAGGGCGGCGCTTCGCTCGACCTGAAGGGCGCCAGCTACGAGTACGAGCCCGGCGAGGAGGAGATCCTCGAGACCCTGCTGCCGCGCAACGTCACCACGCAGCTCTTCTCGGCGATGCTGGAGAACCAGGCCGGCTTCTTCGCCGCCCAGATGACCGCGATGGACAACGCGACCCGCAACGCCGGCGACATGATCGCCAGCCTCACCCTGCAATACAACCGTTCACGCCAGGCGCAGATCACCAAGGAGCTGATCGAGATCATCTCCGGCGCCGAGGCGCTCTAGTCACCGAAAGAGCCCGCCATGTCTGAAGCTGCTGTCGCCAAGAAGCCCGCCAAGAAGGCCCCGGCCAAGAAGGCCGCCGCCCCGAAGGCTCCCGCCGCCGCCAAGGCCGCCAAGGGCGTCGCCACGGGCAAGATCGTCCAGGTCATCGGCGCCGTCGTCGACGTCGAGTTCGACGGCCACCTGCCGGCGATCATGAACGCGCTCGAGACCACCAACACCGACCAGCGGACGGGCCAGCCCTTCCGCCTGGTGCTCGAGGTCGCCCAGCACCTGGGCGAGAACACCGTGCGCACCATCGCCATGGACACCACCGAGGGCCTGACCCGCGGCCAGCCGGTGACCGACACCGGCGCCTCGATCAGCGTGCCGGTGGGTCCGGGCACGCTCGGCCGCATCATGAACGTCATCGGCGAGCCGATCGATGAGGCCGGCCCGATCAAGACCACCACCTATTCCCCGATCCACCGTGAGGCCCCGAGCTTCGCGGAGCAGTCCACCTCGGCCGAGGTGCTGGTCACGGGCATCAAGGTCATCGACCTGATGTGCCCCTACACCAAGGGCGGCAAGATCGGCCTGTTCGGCGGCGCCGGCGTCGGCAAGACCGTGACGATGCAGGAGCTGATCAACAACATCGCCAAGGCCTACGGCGGCTACTCCGTGCTGGCCGGCGTGGGCGAGCGGACCCGCGAAGGGAACGACCTCTACCACGAGATGATCGAGTCCAACGTGAACGTGGACCCGAAGAAGAACAACGGCTCGACCGAAGGCTCCAAGTGCGCCCTCGTGTACGGCCAGATGAACGAGCCGCCCGGCGCCCGCGCCCGCGTCGCCCTGACCGGCCTGACCCAGGCCGAGTACTTCCGCGACGTGGAAGGCAAGGACGTGCTGCTGTTCGTCGACAACATCTTCCGCTTCACGCAGGCGGGCGCCGAGGTGTCGGCGCTGCTGGGCCGCATCCCCTCGGCCGTGGGCTATCAGCCGACGCTGGCCACGGAGATGGGCAACCTGCAGGAGCGCATCACCTCGACCAACAAGGGCTCGATCACCTCGGTGCAGGCCATCTACGTGCCCGCCGACGACCTGACCGACCCGGCCCCGGCCACGTCGTTCGCCCACCTGGACGCCACGACCGTGCTGTCGCGCGACATCGCCGCCCAGGCCATCTTCCCGGCCGTGGACCCGCTGGACTCCACCTCGCGGATCATGGACCCGCTGGTGATCGGCGAGGAGCACTACCAGGTGGCCCGCCGCACGCAGGAGATCTTGCAGCAGTACAAGGCCCTGAAGGACATCATCGCCATCCTGGGCATGGACGAGCTGTCGGAAGAGGACAAGCTGACCGTGGCCCGCGCCCGGAAGATCCAGCGCTTCCTGTCGCAGCCGTTCCACGTGGCCGAGCAGTTCACCAACACGCCCGGCGCCTTCGTCGAGCTGAAGGACACCATCCGCTCGTTCAAGGCGATCTGCGACGGCGAGTACGACCACCTGCCGGAAGCGGCCTTCTACATGGTGGGCACCATCGAGGAAGCGGTCGCCAAGGCCGAGAAGCTGGCCGCGGAAGCGTAAGGACCGATGGCCGAAAAGCTCCACTTCTCGCTGGTCTCCCCCGAGCGCGAGCTCTTCTCGGGCCCGGTGGACCAGGTCGACGCGCCGGGGTCGGAAGGCGACTTCGGCGTCCTGGCCAACCACGCCCCGTTCATGACGGCGCTGAAGGAAGGCCAGGTCCGCGTTCACAATGGCGGCAAGATCACCGTGTACGACGTGCGCGGCGGCTTCGCCGACGTGACGCCGGAAGGCCTCACGATCCTGGCCGAGCACGCCTCGGAAGCTGCGTAACGAGGCGCCCGGCGCCGCGCCGCATCGTCGGCGCCGTCGGGTCTTGCCTCGGGCGCGAGCCTAAAGTTTGATGCCGGCCGAAAAGTCAGGGGAACCGTCCATGCGTATCGCCATCTCCAGCCTGATCCTCGCCGCTGGTCTCGCGACCGCCGCCCAGGCGCAGGACGTCGCCCAGCCCGCCGACCCGACCGCTCCGACGCCGGCCCCCGCGGCCGAGCAGCCGGCCGCGCCGGCTCCCACCCTGCCGACCACCGGCGACGGCGCGGCCGTGATCTCGGTCCTCGACAACATCTGCGTGCCCGCGGTGCGCGGCCAGAAGCTGGACGACCTGGCCAAGGCCCAGGGCTTCAAGCTGAACAAGCGCGACATGACCTGGTCGAAGCCGCTCGGCGGCGCCAAGGCCTATCAGGTCATCCTGTTCCCGCAGGGCTCGAACAAGGATTCCTGCTTCGGCGAGGTCCATTTCGCCATCGGCCAGGACGCCCCGATCACCCAGGCGCTGAACGTCTGGGCCTTCGTTCACCAGCCGCCGCTGGACCCGACCGCCAACTACACCCAGCCGGTCGACCCGGACGGCCTCACCCGCGTGCGCCGCTCGTGGGAGAACGTGCAGTCGAATTCGTCGACGGGCCTGAATATCTCGACCGTGCGCAAGCCGGACGGCAGCCCGGTCAACAAGGCCTACGACCTGGCCACCTTCCAGTACCAGGAACGCAAGTTCTAGGATCGGTTCCGACCCTGTCGCGACCCGAAGGCGCCGGCGACCCCCGGCGCTTTCATTTTGGGCTGTCTTCCCGTTGAGTGCGGGGCCGGGGGGATTTGCCGCAGAGGTCGCGGAGATCACGCGGAGGTCGCAGAGAGGCCGTGCGGCTCCGCCCTCTCCGCGGTCGGATTGGGTCTCGTTCCGCCACGACCGAACCGCCCGTTCTTCCTTGGCGCCTTCCGGCGTCCTCTTCCTGGAGCCCCTCATGGCGTGGGTGATCCTGTTCTTCGCCGGACTGTTCGAGGTGGGCTGGGCCATCGGGCTCAAGTCCACCGAGGGCTTCACGCGCCTTTGGCCGACGGTGTTCACGGGCGTCAGCCTCGTGGCCAGCATGGGCCTCCTGGGGCTGGCGGTGCGCAGCCTGCCGATCGGCACGGCCTATGCGGTATGGACCGGCATCGGCGCGGCCGGGACGGTGGTCCTGGGCGTGGTCCTGTTCAAGGAGCCGGCCACGGTGGCGCGGCTGGCCTGCGTGGGCCTGATCCTGGCCGGGATCGTGGGGCTTAAGCTGGTGACGAAGGAGTAGGGACCACGGGTTGCCTTCCCCCATCGGGAGAGAGGGCGGGCAGCTTAGGCCGCGGCGCGGGCGTCGGCTTCCAGCCAGGCGAGCGCGGCGTCCGCCACCCGCTCCCAACCCGGCTCGCCGATCAGCCAGTGGCTCATGCCGGGCATCGCCCGGAACGCCCCGCCGAGGCGCTTGGCGGTCTGGCGCACGGTGCCGGGCGGATGGACCAGGTCCCGCTCGCCGGCGAACACGAGCGTCGGGACCGGCAACGGCCCCGCGCCCACGCTGGTGGTCATGAAGGGGTCGAGCCACCAGTTCAGCACCTCGCGCAGCGCCCGCGCGCTCTCGGGGCCGACACGGGCGAGGATGGCCTCGCGCTCGCGCGGGGGCACGCGGTCGAGGCTGTGGCTGCGCATCAGGCCGCGGTCGGGGGCCACCGCGCCCGACCAGAACGGGTCGAGCAGGTTGACGCCCACGGCGGTGAACGCCTCCTCGATCGTGGAGCCCGGCACGCCCCAGGGCGAGGAGGGCGCCAGCAGCACCAGGGCGCGCGCGTCGATCCGCCGCGCCGCCATCTGGCAGACGAGGCCGCCCAGGGAGTGACCCACCAGCACCGGCCGCTCGGGCAGGCCCTCGCAGTAGCGCACGAGGTCGGCCGCGTAGTCGGCCATGGACAGGCCCGCCACGGCGCTGGTCTCGGCGTCCGGGCCATGGCCGCGCAGGTCGGGCGCGAGCACGCGCCAGCCCCGGTCCTCGAAGGGGCGCCTGAACCGCTCGAAGGCCCAGGCGCCGCAGAAGGCCCCGTGGACCATGACCACCGTCGTCATGCCGCCTCGCTCCCCCCGGAGCCGATCTGTCGGGGGACAGTCTAGACGGAAAACCCGGGGAGGGGTCCAGGTTTCAGGCCAAATCCTAGGCGGCGCTCTCGCCCTTCGGACGGGGCGCGGCGAAGGGTTCGAAGGCGCGGATCACCTGCTCGTAGGCCTGGCGCTTGAACGGCACGACCAGGTCGGCGGCCTCGGCCAGGTAGCCCCAGCGCCAGGCGTCGAATTCGGGCTCGTGGTGGGCGGAAAGGTCGAACTCGGCCTCCTCGCCGTCGAAGCGGAAGGCGAACCACACCTGCCGCTGGCCCTTGAAGCCGCGCCAGGCCTTGGGGCCGCCCATGCCCTGCGGGAAGTCGTAGACGATCCAGCCGTCGGTGCGGCCGAGCTGGGTGACGGTGGCCGCGCCGGTCTCCTCGGCGAGCTCGCGGCGGGCGGCGGCCTCGACATCCTCGCCGTCGTCGATGCCCCCTTGCGGGAACTGCCAGTTGTAGGGCCCGGGCGCGCCGGCGCGGCGGCCCAGCCACACCCGGCCGTCCGGGTGGAAGAGCACGACGCCGACATTGGGACGGTAGCTGGAGAGATCGGTCATCTGCGGGTCATGAGCGCCGAGGCGGGAGCGAGCTGGTAGCCCCTCTGTTCCACCTCGGAAGCCCAACGCGCAACCTTCTCCAACGTCACTGGATAGGCGAAGCCCGAGCCCAGGGCCTGGCCCCGCTGCAGGGCGCCGGCCTCGAGCGCCAGGAGCTGCTGGTCGATGGCCGGGCCCGAGAGCCGGTCGTCGATGACCCGTTCGGCCGTGGCGCGGGGCACGCCGCCGCCGCGGCGGGCCGCCGCGCCGTCGTCGATGAAGGCGAGGCCCCGGGCGCGCAGCGAACTGGCCAGGGCGCCGTAGGCCCGATCGTCGGCCAGGAAGCGCGAGCCCAGGTAGTTGGTCAGGCCGAAATAGCCGGTGGCCCGCGACAGGATCCACTCCAGCTTCTTCACCGTCTCGGGCGGCGCGGCGTCGGCCATCAGGGTGTAGGGGCCGGGGTCGTTGTCGGGATAGTCGAGCGGCTCCAGGGGCGTCTCGAGCAGGACCTCGTGGCCGGCGGCGCGGGCCATGTCGATCCACCCCTGCAGGCCCTCGGCGTAGACGACGAAGGACAGGGTGATCTCGGGCGGCAGGGTCTCGATGGCCTGGCGGGTGGCCCGCGCGTTGAGGCCGAGGCCGCCGACCACCAGGGCGATCCTGGGCCGGCCGTTGGAGGTGAAGGGCCGCGCATAGGCCTCGGCCGGCGTGCGGCCGTCCTGGGCGATGATCGGCAGGGGCCCGCCGGGGCCGGGCGCGAAGAAGCCGGCGATCGGGGCGGGCGGCAGGGCGCCGCCGGCCAGCGGGCGCACGGCCGGCGCGGCGGGGCCGTTCCAGGTGACGGCGGCGAGCGGGGCCAGGGGTCGTTCCGACAGGCGCACCACGTCGGGCTGGGGCGTGAGCGGACCGTGAGCGGGCTTCAGGGCCTCCCGCCAGCCGGCGGGGGCCTGGGAAAGCGCCGCCTGAAGCGGGACCTGGGCCTGGCCCGAGCCGCCCTCGAAGGGACCCAGCAGGTTGACCAGGGCGAAGGCCGCGCCCGCGAACAGCACGGCCGCCGCCGCCACGCCCACGGCGGGGCTCTTCACGAGGGCGCCGACGTCGGGGAGCTTCGGCTGGGGGAAGGCGATGGTGGCCAAGGCAGGGGGACTCCTCCCCCTTGAGGGTCGCCGAACATGGTTAATGCTCGATCAATACGCAGGTCTGCAACCGCGACAGAGGCCGGCGGTCGCCGGCGAGCTAGCGGGCCGTCGCGGGCTGTCCGGTCGGCGGCTGCGCAGGCGTTCTCTGGACCTTGATGTCGTAGAGCAGCAGCCAGCGGCGCACGTCGGGATCGGTCACCGGCTCGACTCCATGGAAGGAGTTGTCGGTCTTCACAAAGGCGAACATCGAGTTGGGCATGAAGGGCATGGTGGCCACCCGGTCGAAGTCCTCATAGCCATGGTGCGGGCCGCCCGGGCAGCGGCGGGTGGGGTCCTTGGGCACGTAGATCGAGGTGCCGAGGTGCGCCTGGCTCTCGTCCCTCGGCAGATAGAAGAGCACCGTGATCACCTTGGCGGGCGTGTCGGTGTGAGGGCCGAGCGCATAGCGGGTGATGTCTTCGACGAGCAGGGTCTCCTGGCTCAGCGTCACGGGCCCAGCCTCGAAGCGCTTGCGCAGTTCGCCGTTGAACTTCCTGAGCAGGCAGTCGCGAAGGCCGCCGCGGGTGAGCAGCGCGTGAGTCCCCCGCCAGAACGCGTTCTGGTCAGCGGTCAGCCGGTCGCCATGCTGGTTCAGATCGAGAACGAAGCGTTCCTTGTACCCTCGCACCGGACGCGCCTGCTCGATGGGCAGCATGACGTCGGGGTCGGGGATGTTGGCCTGCAGCGCGGCGTAGTACTCGGCCGGAAACACCTGCGGCACATAGAGGTGCGGATAGGGATAGGGCCGCACCGGCGTGTTGGCGATGTTGTAGACCAGTTGGCCTTCGAGGGCGCTCGACATGGCCGGTGGATCGCACAACACGGCTCCGGAATCCACTCCCGCCGCCCGCCGCCAGAAGCCCCGCCTCAGCGGCGGAAGATGTGCTCGGCCACCCCCTTGAAGGGACCTTCCTTGCGGGCGGCGGCCGACACCTGCGCCTCGTCGTAGGCGAAGCCGAGGTCTCTCAGGGCCTCCACCATGCCACGGTGCTCCGCGAGAGCCGGATTCGTCTCGATCAGGAGCGACTTCACCGCCGGGTTGCGCAGCGTCTGCCGGGCGCCGTCGATGACCTTGTGCTCGAAGCCGTCCACATCGATCTTGATGTGTGTCGGGACCGGCGTCGCGCCCTGGGCTATCAGGTCGTCGAGCCGAGAGACCACGCAGCCCTGCACAAAGAGGGGGCGCAGCGGCTCCAGCTTGTAGTCCAGCGCCTCGCCGACGGAGTGGCACGAGCCGGCCAGCCGCAGGTCGGCCATGTGCAACTGCGACAGGCCCGAGGTGTCAGACAGGCCCATGCAGTAGGCGTGCACCCGCGCCGAAAGATTGTTCAGCAGGATGTTGCGGTTCAGCAGGGCGTAGTTCTGCGCCTCCGGCTCGAAGGCGAACACCCGCACCCCGCGCGTGGCGGCGGCCCAGATCGTGTACATGCCGACGTTCGCGCCGCAGTCCAGCAGCACGTCGTCCGCTTGGAACCCCTCTATCCACTCAAGCGTGCACGGCTCCTTCGTGCGGATTGTCCGCACGCGCCACAGCGCCATCTCGGACGGGGTCGAAAAGACCATCCGCACGCCGGCGTGTTCGATGGCCGCGCGCGGCTGCAGCTGCTCGTACTGCTTGATGCTGATCGGCGTGGGCGCGGCGGCGCCGGCGGGCCGGGTCTCGTCGGTCAAGGCGGTTGCTCCATCGACGTTCCACCCCGGGGACGTCTGCCTCCGGATACACGAGCCGGCTGCGGTCGCGCGACCGATTTCTGTTGCGGGCGGGCCGCCGTCTCCCGCGAAGGGAGACGGGCCGAGCAGACTACTTCCGCGTGGTTTCCGGCGGCTTCACCGCGGCGACCTTGTCCTTGGCCAGGATGCCGGCGAGCTTGGGCTGCGGCCTGGGCAGCTTGGGCGTGGCGGCCACCGAGCCGTAGCGCAGGACGTCGGTCGCGCGGGCGACCTGGAAGTCCTTCTTCTCGTCGAAGGTCTCGGGCGGCGCCTCGGCCGGCTCGTGGGCGCCCTTGCGGGCCTTGCCCTCGTCGGCGTTCAGCGCGTTGCGGAACGAGGCTTCCGAGAACTGGTAGCTGCGGTTGGCGATGGCCTGGGCCTCGTCGCGGCTGGAGGCCACCTCGAGGTCGGGCTCGATGCCGGTCTTCTGGATCGAGCGGCCGGACGGCGTGTAGTAGCGCGCCGTCGTCAGCTTGAGCGCCCCGTCGATGCCGCCGCGCAGCGGGATGACCGTCTGCACCGAGCCCTTGCCGAAGCTGGTCAGGCCGACGAGTTCGGCGCGCTTGCGGTCCTGCAGGGCGCCGGCGACGATCTCGGCCGCCGAGGCGGAGCCCGAGTTGATCAGCACCACCATCGGCAGGCCGCCGGTGATGTCGCCCGGGCGGGCGTTGTAGCGCTCGACATCGCGCGGATCGCGGCCGCGCTGGCTGACGATCTCGCCGCCCTCCAGGAACAGGTCCGAGACGCCGACCGCCTGGTCGAGCAGGCCGCCGGGGTTGTTGCGCAGGTCGAGGATCAGGCCCTTCATCTGCGGGTTCTTCATCCGCAACTGGTGGAAGGCCTCCTCGGCCTCGTCGGTGGTCTTCTCGTTGAAGCTGGAGATGCGCAGCAGGCCGTAGTCGCCCTCCATCCGGGCGGTGGCCGACTTGGGCTTGATGACCTCGCGGACCACCTTCACGTCGAAGGGATCGGACTTCTCGCGGGCGATGGTCAGGGTCACGGCCTCGCCGGGGCGGCCGCGCATCTGCTTGACGGCCTCGTTGACCGACAGGCCGAGCACGCTCTCGCCGTTCACCGCGGTGATGTAGTCGCCGGCCTTGATGCCGGCCTTGAAGGCGGGGGTGCCGTCCATCGGCGAGATCACCTTGACCACGCCGTCCTCGCTGGTGACCTCGATGCCCAGGCCGCCGTACTCGCCGCGCGTCTGGTCGCGCATGTCGTCGAAGTCGGAGGGGTCGAGGTAGCCCGAGTGGGGATCGAGCGAGGTCAGCATGCCGTCGATGGCCGCCTGGATCAGCTTCGTGTCGTCGACCTCCGTGACGTACTGGTTCTCGACGGTGTTCAGCACGTCGCCGAACAGGCCGAGCATCCGGTAGGTCTTGGCGCGCGGCTGGGCCGAGGCGATGGCCTGCTGGCTCACGTAGGCCATGGACCCGGCGCCCAGGATGAACGCGGACGCGCCGATCAGGAGGTACTTCTTCATCGCCTTGCTCAGGCTCCCTTCCACGGCTTTCGCCGCTTGTCGACCAGGCCCCCTTCGCGCCTCGCGGCGCGTCAGCCCGCTTCTCGTTCAGCCCCGGCCCGGCCCCGACCCTTGGCCAAGCCAACGGCTGGGGTCGACCGGCGAACCCTGCTCCCGCAATTCGAGATAGAGTTCGGACGTCGATTGTCGACCATCGGCGGCGGAACCGACAGGTTGCCCCGCCGCGACGGATTGTCCGAGCTGGACCGACGTTCTTTCAAGACCAGCAAGCACGAGATGGTATCCGCCCGCTAGTCTTAAAATCAGGATGACGCCCCAGCCTTTCACGGGGCCCACATACTGCACGACGCCGTCGCCGGGGCTGACCACCCTGGCGCCGCGCGGCGCCGCAAATGTGACGCCGTTGGCGGCGCCCCCGCCCGGCAGCGCGTCGCCGAAGCGGCGGACGACGGGGCCGGCGGCGGGCGCCGTCAGCGACTCGGGCGCCCGCAGCACGCCGGGCGGCAGGCCGCTCAGGGGGCCGCGGAGCGCCAGGCCCGCCCGGGAGTCCGGCTCGGGCAGGGCTTCGGCCTCCAGGCTCTCGCGCTCGAACAGGGCTTCGCTCTGCACGGCGGCGAGCCTTCGCTGGCGCATCACCTCCGAGGCGTCCTGGGCGTAGCCGCGGGCCCGGGCCTGCAACTCGGGCGTCAGGGCCTTCACCAGGATGGCGGCGCGCACCGCGTCCTTGGCGTCCTGCGGAGAGACCAGAAGGGCAGGCGGCGGGTCGCGCCTCAGCATCTCCAGCACCGACAGCAGGCGGGCGAGCTGGTGGCGGTTGTGCGCCTGTTCGGCCGAGATCTCGGTCTCGGCGAGGTTGAGCCGGGAGAGCCGCTCGCCGGTCGCGGCGAGGGCCACGGCGGACAGCGCCGCCGCGCCCAAGGTCCCGGTCAGGAGAATCCGTCCGCGCATCAGTCCCGATGATAGGGCGATCCGCCCAGGATGGAGACCGCCCGATAGACCTGTTCGGCCAGCATGGCGCGGGCCAGCGCATGGGGCCAGGTCTGGGGGCCGAAGGCGAGCTTGCCGTTGGCCTGGGCGACGAGCCCGGGATCGAGGCCGTCGGCGCCGCCGATCAGGAACACCAGCCGCCGCACGCCCCGGTCGCGGAGCTTGCCGATCTCCTCGGCGAAGGCGCGCGAGCCGCGGGCCGCGCCGCGCTCGTCGCAGGCGATGACGTGGCTGTCGGCCAGGTGCGCCCGCAGGGCCTCGGCCTCGGCGGCCTTGCCGGGCTTGCGGGCCTCGACCTCGACCACCTCGACGGGGCCCAGGCCGAGCGCGCGGCCGGCGGCGGTGGCGCGCTCGACGTACAGCTTCACGAGCTCCGTCTCGGGCGAGCGCGCCAGCCGGCCGATGGCGACGATGGCGATCTTCATTCAGGACGCGCCTGCGCGCACGAAGCGGACGCGCTGGTCCTCAGACCGCGGCGCGGTGGCCGCCGGTCTCCACCGACCAGATCTTCTCGATGTTGTAGAACGAGCGGACTTCGGGCCGGAACAGGTGGACGATCACGTCGCCGGTGTCGATCAGCACCCAGTCGGCGCTGGGCATGCCTTCGACGCGGCACTTGCCGTAGCCGGCTTCCTTCAGCGCGCGCAGCAGGTGGTCGGCCATGGCGCCGACATGCCGCTGCGAGCGGCCGGAGGCCACGACCAGCGCGTCCGCCACGGGGCTCTTGCCCTTGAGATCGATGAGAACGACATCCTGCGCCTTGTCGTCGTCGAGACGGGCCAGGATCAGGTCCTCCAGGGCGCCGAGGCCCTGGTCGTCCGATGAGGAGTCCGCGGCCTGGGCCTGCTCCTCGTGCGCCATCTGTCGCCCGGCGGGCTTGGGCGCGGTTTCACGTTGCAGCGGGGTTGCTCCTTTGGTGTCCTCGCTTGAACAATCCTAGCACGGGCGGGGGCCCGGGTCAGCCGTCCTCACGCAGACTTCAGGAGCGGACGCCGCGCAGGCGTTCCCGGAGCGCCGTCGAGGACTGGAAATTGAAGCGGCCGAACAGGAACACCCAGGCCGGCGGCCGGGTGCGGGCGAGCACCGGGGCCATCTGCGATCGGCGCTTGGCGTGGGCGAACCGGCGGGCGGCCGGCGAGAAACGGCTCTTCAGCGAGATCCAGGGGCGCGAGACCACCGCCACCGGGACCTCCTTCATGATCTGGGTCCAGCCGCGCCAGCGGTGGAACGAGGCCAGGCTGTCGGCCCCCATGATCCAGACGAACTGCACGCCCGGGAAGCGGGCCTTCAGCGCGCGAATGGTGTCGATGGTGTAGGCCGAGCCCAGCCGGCTCTCCACGTCCGAGACGATCATCCCCGGGCCCCGGGCCAGGGCCCGGGCCTCAGCCACGCGATGGGCGAGGTCGGCGGTCTCGTGGCGGGACTTCAAGGGGTTCTGCGGCGAGACCAGCCAGATCACCCGGTCGAGGTTCAGCCGGCGCTTGGCGGTCTCGGCCACGTGGGCGTGGCCCTCGTGGGGCGGGTTGAACGAGCCGCCGAACAGGCCGACGCGCATGCCGCGCGACAGGGTGAAGCCCAGCCGGAGCGCGCGGGGCCGCCCAGCCACCGGGGCGCGGCGGGCCGGTCCTGCGAACCACATCGCCCGGTCAGGCCTTGCGGGGCGGGGTGGGCGCGCCCTGCCGGTCGAGGTGGGGGTCGGCCTGGGCCACGCGGGCGCGGACGGTGAAGACCCCGTCGCCGGCCAGCACGCCGCCGCGGGCGAACAGGCGGCCGTTCTCCCAGTTGGAGAGGCCGAGCTCGGGCTTCTTCAGGGCGTACTGGCCGTCGACCCAGCGGGTGAAGCCGTCGCCGACGAAGGGCGCGTCGATGGTCTCGAAGAACCGGCGGTGGGCCTGGGCGTCCTGCGAGATCAGGGTCGCGGCGAAGCGGGGGCTGAGCGCATTGAAGAGGATCACCGCCTCCTCCACGTCGGCCACGATCTTCAGGCTGACCTCGGGGGTCTCCTCCCACTCCCACTCGCGGCCAAGGTCCGAGGGGGCGATGGGCTCGGCCAGCGGCTCCTCGCGCGGGCCCTCGGCGCGGACCACCAGGCCGCGGCCCGAGCGCCAGTCCTGCGGCAGCCGGTCGAAGTCGGCCTCGGCCACGTGCAGCTTGCAGCCCTTGCGGCGCTCGCCGGCGGCCTTCAGGGCGTCGAGGAAGACGGGGAGCAGCTCGGCCGCGCGGCTCTCGACGATGCAGCAGACGTTGAGCGTGTTGCAGACCTTGCGGTCCAGCGAATGGAAGACGGCGGCGAAGAAGCGGTCGGGATCGGCGGTCTCGTCGGCCACCATCCAGGCGCCGCCCGTGCCGTGCAGGCTGACCGGCGTTCCGGCCTGGCGGGCGATGGCGCCGAGCTGGGCCACGGCCGCGCCCGACCCCCGGGCCACGGCCAGCGCCAGCCGGCTGTCGGCGAACATGGCCCAGCCGGCGGCGTGGGCGGCGCTATCCACCAGCACGGCCGAGCCGGGCGGCAGGCCGGCCTCGGCGATGGCGGGGTCCAGGGCCCGGGCCACGATGGCGCGGGCGGTGCCCAGCGCGTCCGAGCCGATGCGGAAGACCACGGTGTTGCCGGTGCGGATCACGCCGGTGGCGTCGGCGAAGACGTTGGGGCGGCCCTCGAAGACGAAGCCCACCACGCCCAGGGGCGCGACGACCTGCTCGACCCGCCAGCCGGGATGCTCGACGGCCTCCAGCACGCGGCCCCGCGCGCCCTCGGCGTCGCGCCAGGCGCGGAGCCCTAGGACCATGTCCCGGCGCATCGCGTCGGAAACCTCCAGGCGGGTGGTGGAGCGGCCCCGGGCCCTGGCGCGCTCCACGTCCTGGGCGTTGGCCTGAGCGATCGCGGCCCAGACGGCGTCGTCCTCCAGCCGGCGGGCGAAGGCGTCGAAGAAGGCGGTGATCGCGGCGTCGCTCACCTCGCCCATGCGGGCGAAGGCGGCGGCGGCGAGGCCGACGGCGGCGGACGCCGTGGCATGCTCGGCGGCTGGGATGTGCAACAGGTCGCCGGTGTCCTGCACGACCACCAGCCGATCGCCGGCCCGGAAGGCGGCCGCGAGTTCGGGGGAGACATGGGCCACGCGGTCGCCGCCGAACGGGATCGGCTGGCCCGGAGAGAGGCTCTCCAGCCGCGCGTCCGTCCGCTTCGATGTTCCGCCGTCGTCCACCCTGGACCCCATATGCTCAGGTTGAGCACTTCCTAGGCGTCTTTCCCTGGGTCAGCAAACTCCCCATCAAGGGAGGGCGTGGAGCGCCAGGTCGTCGGCGTGGACCAGGGGGCCGGAGGTGTAGCCGAGGACGGCCTCGATGGCCTCGGACTTCAGGCCGCAGATGCGCGCGGCGTCCTCGGCGTCGTAGCGGGCGAGGCCCCGGGCGATCTCGGTCCCGGCCTCGTCGCGGACGACCACGGCGTCGCCCTTGTCGAAGCGGCCCTCGACGCGCGTCACGCCGGCGGCCAGCAGGCTCTTGCCCTTGCGCACGGCGGCCGCCGCGCCGGCGTCCACCACCAGCGAGCCGGCGGGCGCCAGGGAGCCCGCGATCCAGGCCTTGTACGCGGCGGCGGGAGTCAGGGCCGGCTCGATGACCGTGGCCCGCTCGCCCGCCTCGACGGCGGCCAGCGGCCGGGGCCGCGCGCCCAGGGTGATGACGGTGGCGCAGCCGCCGGCGGCGGCGATGCGGGCGGCGGCGATCTTGGTGGCCATGCCGCCCGTGCCGACCCCGCCCTCGGCGTTGGCGCCGCCGGCCATGGCCTCGATCTCGGGCGTGAGCTGGCCGACGCGCGGGATGTGCCGGGCGGCCGGGTCCTTGCGCGGGTCGGCGGTGTAGAGGCCGTCCACGTCCGAGAGCAGGACCAGCACGTCGGCGCCGGCGAGCTGGGCCACGCGGGCGCCCAGCCGGTCGTTGTCGCCGTAGCGGATCTCCTCGGTGACGACGGTGTCGTTCTCGTTGACGATGGGGATGACGCCATTGTCGAGCAGGGTTTCGACCGTGGCCCGGGCGTTCAGCCAGCGGCGGCGGACCTCGGTGTCGTCGCGGGTGAGCAGCACCTGGGCGCAGACGACGCCGTGGGGCTCGAAGGCCTCCTCCCAGGCGCGCATCAGGGCCGACTGGCCGGCGGCGGCGGCGGCCTGTTTCTCAGGGAGCGTCAGCGCGCGCTTGCCGAAGCCGAGGCGCCGGCGGCCCAGCGCCACCGCCCCCGAGCTGACCACCAGCACCTGCTGGCCCCTGGCCCGGAGGCGGGCGGCGTCGGCGGCGAAATCGGCCAGCCAGGCGGCGTTGGGCGCGCCGCCTTCGCCCACCAGCAGGGCCGAGCCGACCTTGACGACGACCCGCTTCGCGGCCGCAAGGCCGCTCACGGCGTCCAGCCCCCGGGGGCCGCGCCGGACGCGCGGGCGGCCTCCTCGGCGGCCTGCGCCTTGCGTTCGCGCACCAGGGCGAAGGCCTCGCGCAGCAGTTCGGTGACGTTCTCGCCCGTGAAGCCCGAGACCAGGCGGACGGGGGCCCCGGCCGCCTTGGAGAGCTCGGCCTGCTTCTCGGCGCGGGCCGCCTCGTCGAGGGAGTCGATCTTGTTGATGGCCAGCAGCTCGGGCTTGTCGGCCAGGTCCGCGCCGTAGGCTTCGAGCTCGTGGCGGACGGTCTTCCAGGCGCCGGTGATGTCCTCCTGCGTCCCGTCCACCAGGTGGATGAGGACGGCGGTGCGCTCGATGTGGCCCAGGAAGCGCGTGCCGATGCCGGCGCCTTCGTGGGCGCCCTCGATCAGGCCCGGGATGTCGGCCAGGACGAAGCGTTCGCCCTCGGACAGGTCCACGACGCCCAGGTTGGGGGTCAGAGTGGTGAAGGGGTAGTCCGCGATCTTGGGCTTGGCCGCGCTGGCGGCGGCCAGGAAGGTGGACTTGCCGGCGTTGGGCAGGCCCACGAGGCCCACGTCGGCGATCAGCTTGAGCCGCAGCCAGATCGCCATCTCCTCGCCCTGCTGGCCGGGATTGGCGTGCTTGGGGGCCTGGTTCACCGGGCCCTTGAAGTGGGCGTTGCCGAAGCCGCCGTTGCCGCCCTTCAGCAGGCGGACGCGCTTGCCGGCCTCGTCCATGTCGGCGATCAGGGTTTCCTTGTCCTCGGCCAGCACCTCGGTGCCGACCGGGACCTTCAGCACCACGTCCTCGCCGTTGGCGCCGTGGCGGTTGCGGCCCATGCCGTGGACGCCGGTCGCGGCCTTGAAGTGCTGCTGGTAGCGGTAGTCGATGAGGGTGTTCAGGCCCTCCACCGCCTCGATCCAGACATCGCCCCCCTTGCCGCCGTCGCCGCCGTCGGGGCCGCCGTACTCGATGTACTTCTCGCGCCGGAACGACACGGCGCCGGCGCCCCCGTTGCCGGAGCGGACGTAGATCTTGACCTGGTCGAGGAACTTCATGGGCCGGTCGCAATATCACAGAAACCACGGATTTCACGGATTGCACGGATGGCGGCGGCGTAATCCGTGCTCATCCGTGAAATCCGTGGTCCAGAAAATGGGCCGCCGCCAGCGCGGCGGCGTCCCCTCGAAGGAACCACGGAATACACGGAAGGACACGGAAAGCGCCGACGCCGTCCGTGTATTCCGTGTCTTCCGTGGTTTGATCCTCGCTGATCGACCGCTTCGCGGTCCTTTCGTGTCTTTCGTGCTTTTCGTGGTTGATCAGGCGAGCCAGACCATCCTGCGGCTCGGGACCTTGCAGCCCCTCGCCAGGCAGTCCTGCGGCTCGACGTCGCCGGTGTAGAGGAAGCCCGCCTTCACCAGCACCTGGCCCGAGGCCCGGTTGTCGGCGAAGTGGCCGGCCCAGACGACATTCTTCCGCCAGTCCTGGCGCGCCCAGGCGAGCGCCGCCTTCAGCGCCTCGGTGGCGTAGCCGCGGCCCCAGAAGGGGCGGCCCAGCCAGTAGCCGACCTCGGGCCGGCGGGGCTGGTCCTCGCGGAAGCCCAGCATGCCGATGAGGCCGAACTCGCGGTGCTCGACGGCGAAGGTCGCCTCGGTGCGCGGGTTCTCGCCGCCCAACCGCGACAGGAAGGCCTCGGCGTCGGCCGGGCGGTACGGGTAGGGCATGCGCGCCAGCATCCCGGCCACGCCCAGGTCGTTGGCCAGTTCGGCGATCGCGGGGGCGTCGGCCTTCACCGGACGCCTGAGGATCAGCCGGTCGGTCCCGATGGCGGGAGCCACTTCCAGCGCGCACATGTCTTCAACCCTCCCGGCCCCTTCGTTGTCGTGAGGGGCCAAAACGAAAGCGGGGAGCCCGGCCGACCGGACTCCCCGCTAGGTTCGCCTTTCCGGTCCGCCTCAGATGGAGTGGGCGGAACCGGTTGGAAGGTGGTTCCGCCTATTCGGCCGCCATCACCTTGTTCGCCGGGACCACCGTCGCGTAGGTACGGTTGTTCCGCTTGGTGACGAACTTCACCGCGCCGCCGACAAGCGCGAAGAGGGTATGGTCCTTGCCCATGCCCACGTTCTCGCCCGGCCAGAACTTGGTGCCGCGCTGGCGCACGATGATGCCGCCGGCGTTGATGGCTTCGCCGCCGAACTTCTTCACGCCGAGACGACGGCCCGCGGAATCGCGCCCGTTGCGCGAGGAGCCGCCGGATTTCTTGTGAGCCATAGCTCGCTCCTACTCTCTCAAAGGGGCCCGGCCGATTACTCGGCGGCGCCCTCGTCCTTCTTGGCGGCGGCCTTCTTGGCCGCGGGCTTCTTGGCTTCGGCTTCAGCCTTCGGGGCGGCGGCCTTCTTCGGCGCCGGCGTTTGCTTGGCTTCGGCTTGCGGGGCGGCTTCGGCCTTGGCCTTCGGCGCGGCGGCCTTGGCCTTGGGGGCGGCCTTGGCGACCGGGGCGGCTTCGGCCTTGGCGGCCGGAGCCTGGAACGCCAGGCCGCGGGCGCGGGCGTCGAGCTCGGCCTTGGTGGTCAGGTCCACCTTGCCGTCCCACTTGGCTTCCTTGCCGTTGGCGGCGATGGCGGTGACGCGCAGGACGCTTTCGAGCTGGCGGTGGCCGCGGGTGCGGCGGTAGCCCTGACGGCGGATCTTCTTGAAGATCTTCACCTTGTCGCCCTTGCGGGTCTCGATCAGGGTGGCCGCGACCGAGGCGCCGGCCACGGTGGGCGCGCCCACGGTGACAGCCTCGCCGTCGCCCAGCATCAGAACTTCGCCGAACGCGACGTTCGCGCCAGGTTCGCCTTCGAGCTTTTCGACCACCAGCAGGTCGCCGGGCTGGACCCGGTACTGCTTGCCGCCGGTCTTGATCACCGCGTACATCGTCTCGCGCCTTTGTATTTCTTCTTGATTGAAAGCGTGTTCGCGCCCGCGAGCGGGGCTCACGAGCGAGGAGGCGCGGTTATACAGGCGGCGAGCGCTGAGTCAACGTCGGGGGGCCGTTTCCCCTCTGACCGTGATGGCCGGGCCCGTCCCGGCCACCCATAAGCGCGGGCCTGGGCCGGACTGGAGGCGGGTCGGCGTTTCTGGGGCCCCGGCACGAGGCCGGGGATGACGGCGTGGGGGACCCTACCGCTTCATCCAGGGCTTGGACTTGGACGAGGAGGCGTGGGCGGCGGCGCGTTCGCTGTGCTGCTCGGCGCCGGGGCGCTGGGCGGCCTTCTGGGCGGCCTTCTTCAGGCGCAGGGCCTTCTGCATCGGGGTTTCGGGCTTGTCGGCGGGATCGCTCATCCCGCCGACGTAGCACGCGAAGCTAGAACACCACCATCGCCGCGCGGACGGCGAGGGCGACCAGCACCAGCGAGGCCACCGAGAAGACGGCGAAGCGGAGCATGATGACGTTGACCGTGGCCTGGATCAGGCTGTGGACCACGCGCAGGCCGACGTAGCCCCAGGCGAGGCCGACATTCAGGGGATCGGCCCCGGCGCCGGCGAGCGCGAGGGCGAGCGCCGTGGCGTAGAACACCGTCGGCTGTTCCATCAGGTGGTTGTAGTTGTCGGCCTTCCAGCGGACGTTCGGCGGCAGCCTGGCGGCGAGGTCGGCGGCGGTGAGGGTCGGGTCGAGCGAGATCCTGGCCTTCTGCATGGCCGGGATGCGGGTGGCGTAGAGCCAGGCCCACATGACCATCGACCAGAGCACGAGGGCGACGACGGGGCCCAGGATGGGCGCGACGGCTGCGGTGTCCATGGGGTTTCCTCCGAATCGTTGTTCTTGCCGTGAGCATCGCGCGAGAGCTTGACCGTAGCGAGGGGGTATTCGGGTGGGGGATCGGAAGGGACCGGCGGGGATCGTGCTCCCCTTGCTCGCCACGGTGGCGGCCATGGCGGCGTTCCAGGCCGGGGCGGCCTTCGCCAAGGGGCTGTTCCCGGCGGTGGGGGCGCAAGGGGCGGCGACGCTGCGCCTGGTGCTGGGGGCCCTGATGCTGCTGGCGCTGATGCGGCCCTGGCGGAACTGGCCCGTGAAGCCGCCGCTGGGCGCGCTGGCCGTGCTGGGCGCGGCGGTGGCGGGCGTGATCGTCTTCTTCTACCTGGCGCTGGAGACCCTGCCGCTGGGCGTGACCATCGCCCTGCAGTTCATGGGACCCCTGGCCGTGGCGGTCGTGGGCTCGCGCAAGCCCGCCGACCTCGCCTGGGCGGCCCTGGCGGCCGGCGGGGTCTGGCTGCTGGTGGCGCAGGGCCACGGCGCGGGCCACGACGGGGGGCAGGCCGGGACGAAGCTCGACCTCGTGGGGATCGCCTGGGCCCTGGGGGCGGCGGCCTGCTGGGGCGCCTACATCGTCGCCGGCCGGGTGGTGACGGCGGCCTTCGGGCGCTCGACGGCGGCGCTCTCCATCGGCCTCGCGGCGGTGATCATGCTGCCGGTGGGGGTGAGCCACGCCGGGGCCGCGCTGCTGGACCCCGCGCTGCTGCCGCTGGCCCTGCTGGTGGCGGTGATGTCGACCGCCGTGCCCTTCTCGCTGGAGTTCTGGGCCATGGCCCGGATGCCGGCCCGCACCTTCGCGGTCTTCACCAGCCTGGAGCCGGCGTTCGGGGTGCTCTCGGGCCTCGTGCTGCTGGGCGAGCGGCTGGGCCTCGTCCAGATCGGCGGGGTGGCCATGGTGATGGCCGCGGCGGCGGGCGCGGCCTGGTCGAGCAGCGAGGCCGAGGAGGAGAGCGTCGTCCCGCAGACCTAGCCGAAGCGGTGGTCGGGGACGATCTCGACCGGCACGCCCATGAAGCGGCGCGGGCGATAGCTGTTGTCGCCCTCGCGCAGGAAGGACTCGTCCTCCAGCAGGGCCCGCCATTCGGCCGGGGTGAAGTGGAGGGCGAAGGCCCTGGACGGGCGGCGGTCGGTTTCGAAATCCGCAGGCGTCGGCGTCATCGGCGGCGCTCCCTGTAAGACGGGCTCCCCACGCCCCGCCTTGTGGCGCACGAACACGCCGCAAATCTGGCGGTCTCGATTCAGCTTCGTGACATTTGGGGCGGCGAGGGGCTAAGCCGGCGCGTGTTTGCGTGATGGGAGGGCGGCATGAGCGGCGAGGATTTCGTCTACGACGAGGCCACCGGCGAGTGGATCAGCGCGGCCGAGGCCGCCGAGAAGGCCAGATCCGCGGGCGTCGTCGAGGTGCGGGACTTCCAGGGGACCCTGCTGGCCGACGGCGACGCGGTGGTGCTGATCAAGGACCTGGACGTGAAGGGCGCGGGCCAGACGCTGAAGCGCGGCACGAAGATCCGCTCGATCCGGCTGACCGGCGATCCCCAGGAGATCGATTGCCGCTACGAGGGCATCAAGGGGCTGGTGCTGCGGGCGGAGTTCGTCCGCAAGGCCTGACCGGGAGCTCCGAGGGAACCGATCACGTCTCCGTGCGCTGAAGCTGGGCTTCAACCCGTTTCGGAGAGACGAATGCGTTTTGGGATCGCCATCCTGGCCGCCGCCGGGGCCCTGAGCCTGGCCGCCTGCAACAGCCCCGCCGACAAGGCCGCCGAACAGAAGGCCGACGCCGTCGAGGCCCAGACCGAACAGAAGGCCGACGCCATCGAGAACCAGGCCGACGCCGCCGAGACGGCCGGCCACGAGGCCACGGCCGACGCCCTGGAGAACAAGGCCGACGCGGTCGAGCGGCGGGGCGAGGCCCAGGCCGACCGGATCGAGCAGCAGGCCGGCAAGAAGGACTGACGTCCCCGCCGACCGACGGACTTCCCGACGGACTTCGAGGCGCCTCGCGGGACCTCCGCGGGGCGCTTTTTCATGTGTCGGAAGATGAGCGGCAGGTGAACGGGGTGTTTCAGCCTGGGTTCAAGGCGCGGGCGCCATAACGGCTCCAACGGACAAGGAGCCAGACCATAATGAGGCAAGGCCAGAAGACGAAGGGCAAGATCAAGGTCGGGGTGGCCGCCCTGGTGGCGGGCTCGATCGCGCTGCCGGCGCCCAGGCGGGCGAGAAGACCGAGCGCGCGGTGATCGGCGCGATCCTGGGCGGGGTGGCGGGCGCCGCCATCGCCAAGGACGACGCCACCGGCGTCCTGGTGGGCGCGGCGGCGGGCGCGGCCCTGGGCGCGGCGACGGCCAAGGACAAGAAGCACTATCGCCACAGCTATCGCGCCGCCCGGCCCTATTACCGGGACACGCGCTACAGCGGCTACGACCGCTACGAAACGGGCCGCTATTATGGCCGCTACTACGGTCGCGACCACGACCGCTACGGCGACGACCGCTGACGCGGCCAGGAAGCCCGTTTCGCTTTAGTCTTACCGGCGATCAGTAATCGGGAGTGCGGCTCCGCACTTCGGCGGCCCGAATTCAAGTAACCACGTTATCGATTAGGGGCGCGGATTCGCCTTACGGTAGTGGCTATGCTATGAATTTAGTCCCTGGGGCATGTGAACTTGCGGATCGCTGCGCATGCAGAAATTCGTGATCCAACAGAACATCAGGCACTTCGAAGATCTCCTCGAGACGGCGACCGCGCCCGAGGATCGACAGCGCCTGGAAATGTTCCTCGCCGAGGAGCGCGCCAAGCTGCGCGAGGTCGAGGACAGCGAAGAGAACGAATAGCTTCGCCGGCTAGTCTAGCACGCAGTGGGCCAGGCCCTGGCTGCGCACGGCGCCCGCGTTGCGGCGGATCGAGCCCGAGCGGCGCTTGACGTACGGCCCCGGCTTGGCGGCCCGCCAGGACAGCGGCTTGGGCAGGATGGCGGCGAGCCGCGCGGACTGGGCGGCGGTGAGCTTCTTCGCCGGAACGCCGAAGTTCTTCCGGGCGGCGGCCTCGGCGCCGTAGATTCCCGGCCCCCATTCGATGGAGTTCAGATAGACCTCCATGATCCGCCGCTTGCCCCAGCCCACCTCGATCAGGACGGTGAAATAGGCCTCCAGGCCCTTGCGGACCCAGTCGCGGCGCGGCCACAGGAAGACGTTCTTGGCGGTCTGCTGGCTGATGGTCGAGCCGCCGCGGACCTTGCCGCCGCGGGCGTTGGCCTCCATGGCCTTCTCGATGGCCTCGACGTCGAAGCCCATGTGCTGGCAGTAGCGGGCGTCCTCGGCGGCGATCACGGCGCGGACCAGGTGGGGCGAGATGTCGTCCAGCGGGACCCAGCGCCGCTCGAAGCCCTTCCCCTCGAACGCCCGCTGGACCATCAGGAAGGTGATCGGCGGGGGGACGAACCGATAGACGGCCACGGCCAGCACCGGCCCCACCCAGAAGACGAGCAGGAGCGCGACGAGCAGGCCGCCCGCCGTCCGGCGGAAGATCCCCTTTGCGCGCTTGGCCACTGGCTTGCCTTGACCCTAGGACCGGATGCTTAAGCTCCCGAAACTCCTAGGACATGGTTGCCGCAAGATGAATGTTTCCGAGGCCGTCGAACGCCGCGTCTCGATCCGCGCCTTCAGACCCGATCCGGTCCCGGGCGCCCTGGTGCGCGAGATTCTGGAGCGGGCGGCCAAGGCGCCCTCCGGCGGCAACCTGCAGCCCTGGCGGGTCTATGCCTTGGCGGGCGCGCCGCTGGCCGAGCTGAAGCGGCGGGTCGCCGCCAATCCCTTCGGCGAGCCGCCGGAGTACGACGTCTATCCGCCGAACCTCTGGGACCCCTTCCGCACGCGGCGGTTCCAGAACGGCGAGGACCTCTACGCCACCATCGGCATCCCGCGCGAGGACAAGCCCGCCCGCCTGCGCCAGCTCGCGAAGAACGGCGAGTTCTTCGGCGCGCCGGCAGGGATCTTCTTCTGCCTGGACCGCAAGCTCGGGCCCCCGCAGTGGGCGGACCTTGGCATGTACATGCAGACGGTGATGCTGCTGGCGGTGGAGCGCGGCCTCGACACCTGCGCCCAGGAGTACTGGGCCCGCTATCCGAAGACGGTCGGCGAGGTCCTGGGTCTGCCCGAGGAGCTGATGCTGTTCTCCGGCATGGCGTTGGGCTACCGCGACGAGGGTGCGCCCATCAACACCCTGAAGGCGGCCCGCGATCCCTTCGAGGCCTGGGGCGAGCTGCGCGGGTTCTAGGCCACGGCCGCCACGCCCGCGTTCCCGTCCTCGTCGCCCCAGGCGACGCGCTTCGCGTCGGGGGTGATCGACAGGGCGGTGATCTGCGACCCCTTCTCGGCCTTCAGGGGGATGATCCGCTGGCCGGTGAGGTCGCAGGCCCAGACGCGGCCGTCGTCGAGGCCGGCGGCCAGCCAGCTCGTCGCGGGCGCGGTCGCCACCTTCACGACGGTGGCGCTCTCGTCATAGCCCACCTCGGCGGCCTGCTTGCCCATGGGGCCCGTGGCGCCCGCGAACGGCCAGACCACCACGCCGTTGGCGCCGGAGGTCGCCAGGAGGCTTCCCTTGGACAGGAAGGCCAGGCTGCGCGGCTTCGACGGATAGCCGCCCATGCGCATGTTCTTCTCGTCGGCCACGCGCCAGCCGTGGAGCTGGTTCTCCTGCATGGCGCTGATCAGGAACTTGCCGTCGGGGCTCCAGGCCAGCGCCACGTGGCTGCCGGCCCACTTCAGCACCACGGGCTTCTGGTCGGCGATCCGGGCGTACCAGAGCCAGGCGCCGCCGTAGGTGGCGACCGCGATCCGCCGCCCCTTGGGGTCGAAGGCCACGTCGGCCACCGTCTTCTCATGGGCGAAGGTGCGCGAGAACGCGGCGTCGGCGGCGTCGCGGACGTGCAGCTCGCGGCCGGCCCCGAAGGCGATGAGCCTGGAGTCGGCGGAAGCGGCCACGGTCTCGATCCAGCGGCCGGGGACCCTGGCCAGCTCCTGGACCCCGCCGGCCCTCGCCCAGACCAGGCGCCCGTCGTCGCCGCCGGACAGCAGGCCCTCGCCCGAGGGATGCACGCACGCAGAGAGGCTCGCGCCGTCGTGGGCTTCCACGGTTTCGCCGCCCTGGAACCGGACCGTCCCGTCGCCCAGTGCGAATCCGGCGTTACCCGAGCGGTCGAACAGCGCGGCGGTTACATAGGCGTCGAAGCTGAAAATCATGGCTTCTGCCTAGTCCGGCGAGGGGCCGGACCGCAAGGCGGCCGCTTAGGGCCTTTACAACCCGTTATCGGCTTGCCAATGGTCGCCCCGATCGGGCGCGCAAGGTCTCGCCGCCCCAAGGTTTGAGGATCAGGGAAGGATCCAGGACGTATGGGCGCTAAAATGGGTGGCGGGGGCGGCAGCAAGTTCGACCTCGGCCAGAATGCGGACATGAACGTCACGCCCTTCGTGGACGTGATGCTCGTGCTGCTCATCATCTTCATGGTGTCGATCCCGGCTGCGACGGTGTCGATCAAGCTCGACCTGCCGCCGGCCATTCCGCCGCCGCCCGGCACCAAGGTCGAGGAGCCGACGCTGATCAACATCCAGCGCGGCGGCCTGTTCATCGGCGACAAGCCCACGGCGCTCGAGCGCCTGGCGTCGGACCTGACGGCCCAGCTCCAGCGCGACGATCCGACCAAGCCGGCCACCGAGCAGCGCGTCTACATCCGCGCCGACCGCGACGTCCGCTACGGCGACTTCATGTCGGTGATGAACGACCTGCAGGGCAACGGCTTCTACCAGGTCGCGCTGATCAACGAAGAGCTCTAGGCTCCTCGGACCAGTTTCGGGAAGAGCCCGCCGGGGGAGACCTCGGCGGGCTTTTTCTTTGTCGGCTCCCTTCCCGCTTGCGGGAAGGGGGGACCGTCGGCCGAGCGCAGCGAAGAGCCGAGGGTGGGAAGGGAAGGCCGCAGGCGCCGTGCGCGCCGCTTTCCCTCTCCCCCACCCGCTCTTCCCCCGGCTCAAGGCCGGGGTCGGCGGGCGGTCCCCCTCTCCCGGGGAGCGGGAGAGGAAGGGTCAGGCGATGCAGCTCTCGAAGCCGGCCTTCAGCGCGGCCTCGTCGAGGTTGCGGCCGATGAAGACCAGGCGCGAATAGCGCTTGTCGCCCTCGCGCCAGGGGCCCTGGAAGTCGCCCTCCAGGATCATGTGCACGGCCTGGAAGACCAGCCGGCGGTCCTCGCCCTTGATGTCGAGGATGCCCTTGGCGCGCAGGATGTCGACGCCTTGCGTCTGCAGCACGTTGTTGAGCCAGGCGGTGACCTTGTTCCCGTCGAGGGGCGACCGGGCGGTCAGCGAAATGGAGCCGATACCGCTCTCGGCCACGTGGTCGTGGATGTGCCCATGGTCGTGGCCGTGATCATGGTGATGGTGGTCGTGCCCATGGTCGTGATGGTCATGGCCGCAGTGCTCGTCGTGCACGTGGCCCGGCTCGCCGTGGGCCGGGTTGAGGAAGTCGGGCTGCAGCTCGGTGACCCGCGTCAGGTCGAAGGCGTGGCGGCCCAGGATGAGATCGAGCGGCACGTTCGAGCGCTGGGCGCGGTGGATGGGCGCCAGGGGGTTGAGCGTGCGGATGGCGCTCTCGACCTCCGCCAGCTCGTCCTCGGACACGAGGTCGGTCTTGTTGAGGATGATCTGGTCGGCGAAGGCGATCTGCTCGGCCGCCTCCCTGGAATCCTTCAGGCGCAGCGGCAGATGCTTGGCGTCGACGACGGTGGTGACGCTGTCGAGCTCGGTGCGGGCGCTGACGTCCTCGTCCACGAAGAAGGTCTGGGCCACCGGGGCCGGATCGGCGAGGCCCGTGGTCTCGACGATGATGGCGTCGAACTTGCCTTTCCGCTTCATCAGGCCCGAGAGCACCCGGATCAGGTCGCCGCGCACCGTGCAGCAGACGCAGCCGTTGTTCATCTCGAACACCTCCTCGTCGGCGCCGACGATGAGGTCGTTGTCGATGCCGACCTCGCCGAACTCGTTGACGATGACGGCGTAGGTCTTGCCGTGGTCCTCCGAGAGGATGCGGTTCAGAAGGGTGGTCTTGCCGGCGCCGAGATAGCCGGTAAGCACGGTCACGGGTGTCTTTTCGCTCGCGGTCTTGTCGTTCATGGGCGTCCATGTAGGGCCGACGCGCGAACTTATGAAGTGGCGTTCTCAAGCTGGAGTGTTATAAAGTAACACCATGAACATGGTCGAGCGCCCCGAACCCGCCACGACGCTGGACGCCTTCCGCGAGGACCGCACCTATCTGGGGGCCGACCATCGCCGGAACGAGCGCCGCACCCTGATCGTCACCGTGATCTGCGCAGGCACCCTCGTGGCGCTGGTGGCGGGCGGCCTCGCCACCCGCTCGGTGGCGCTGACGGCGGCGGGGCTGCACATGGCCGCCCACGTGGTGGCCCTGGTGGTGGCGGCCTACGCCTACCGGCTGGCGCGCCGCCATGCGGAGAACCCGGCCTTCAGTTTCGGCACCGGCAAGGTGGGCTACCTGGCGGGCTTCGCCAACGCCGTGGTGCTGGCCGGGACCGCGGTCCTGATCGCCGCCGAGAGCGTCGAGCGCTTCGTCAGGCCGCACGCCGTGGACTACGCCGGCGCGACGCCGATCGCGGCGGGCGGCCTCGCCGTCACCCTGGTCTGCATGTGGCTGCTGCGGCCCACCCGGGAACACGCGGCCCGGCACGATCCCGACGGCGATCTCAACCTCTCGGCCATCCACCTGCACCTGGGCGCCGACGCGGCGGTGTCCGTGCTGGCGTTGGCGGCGGTGGTGGCGGGCGAGCGGCTGGGCTGGAGCTTCGCCGACCCGCTGGCGGGCCTGCTGGCGGCCGGGCTCGTCGCCCAGTTCGCCGCGACCCTTCTGAAGCGGGCCGGCAAGGCCCTCCTCGACATCAACCCCTCGCCCGAGCTGACCGCCGAGGTGCGGGCGCGGCTCTCGTCGGGCGGAGAGCGGGTGATCGACCTGCACCTGTGGCGCCTGGGGCCGGGACATCACGCCGCCATCGCGGTGCTGGCGGCCGACCATCCAGAGCCGGTGGAGGCCTACCGCGCCCGCCTCGCCGGGCTGGCCGGCCTGTCGCACGTCACCATCGAGGTGCGGGCCGGCGCCCACGCCCATATCGACCATCACGGCCACGCCCACGGCTGAATAACCCTAGTGGGCGTCGTCCCAGTTGGCGGCGGCGCGGGCCTCGACCACCAGCGGCACCGAGATCGAGACGGCGGGCTCGGCGGCCTTCTCCATGATCCGGCGGGCCACGGCGATGACGGCCTCGGCCTCGGCCTCGGGGGCCTCGAAGACCAGTTCGTCGTGCACCTGCAGCAGCATCCTGGCCGTCAGGCCCTCGGCCTTGAGCGCGCCCGGCATGCGGATCATCGCCCGGCGCATGACGTCGGCGGCCGCCCCCTGGATCGGGGCGTTGATGGCGGCGCGGTCGGCGAAGCTGCGCTCGGCCTGGCTCTTGCCGCGGGCGGCGGGGATGTGGACCTTGCGGCCGAAGATGGTGGTGACGAAGGCCTGGGTGCGCACCTGCTGCTGCATGCGGTCCATGTAGGTCCGGATGCCGGGGAAGCGCTCGAAGTAGGTCTTGATGTAGGCCCCGGCCTCCTCGCGCGGGATGCCGAGCTGGTTGGCCAGGCCGAAGGCCGAGATGCCGTAGACGATGCCGAAGTTGATCGCCTTGGCGCGCCGCCGGGTCTCGGACGGCATGCCCTCGATCGGCACGCCGAACATCTCCGAGGCGGTCATGGCGTGGATATCCAGGCCCTCGGCGAAGGCCCGCTTGAGCTGCGGGATGTCGCCGATGTGGGCGAGGAGACGCAATTCGATCTGGCTGTAGTCGGCGCTGATCAGGACGTGACCCGGCTCGGCGATGAAGCAGCGCCGGATCTTGCGCCCTTCCTCGGTGCGGATCGGGATGTTCTGGAGGTTGGGGTCCTCGGACGCCAGGCGCCCGGTGGTGGCGGCCGCCAGCTTGAACGAGGTGTGCACCCGGCCGGTCTTCGGATTGATCGCCTCGACGAGGTTGTCGGTGTAGGTGCCCTTCAGCTTCGAGAGCTGGCGCCAGTCGAGCAGGGTGCGCGGCAGGGCGTGGCCCTGGGCCGCCAGGTCCTCCAGCACCGAGGCGTCGGTGGAGGCCGCCCCCGTCCCCGTGGCCTTGCCGGACGCCAGGCCCATCTCCTGGTAGAGGATCTCGCCGATCTGCTTGGGCGAGCCCAGGTTGAACGGCCGGCCGGCCAGCCGGTGGGCCTCGGCCTCCAGCTCGCCCATGCGCACGCCGAAGTCGTTGGAGAGCTCGCGCAGGCGCTGGGTGTCGACCTTGACGCCGGCCAGCTCCATGTCGACCAGCACGCGCGGCAAGGGGCGCTCGACGGTCTCGTAGATCGTCGCCAGACCTTCCTGGGCCAGCCGCGGCTTCAGGTGCTCCCAGAGCCTGAGCGTCACGTCGGCGTCCTCGGCGGCGTAGCAGGTGGCCTCGGTGAGGCCCACGTACTTGAAGCTCTTCTGCGCCTTGCCGGTCCCGGCCACGGTCTTGAAGGCGATGGGCTCGTGGCCCAGCCACTCCTTGGAGAGCTCGTCCATGCCGTGGCCTTTCCGCAGGCCGCCCTCCAGCGTGAAGCTGATCAGCATGGTGTCGTCGATGGGCGCCACGTCGATCCCGTAGCGGGCGAGCACCGCCAGGTCGTATTTGGCGTTCTGGGCCACCTTCAGGATCGAGGGGTCTTCCAGGAGCGGCTTCAGCCGGGCGACGACCTCCTCGCAAGGGATCTGGGTGAGGTCGGAGGGCGCGTCGAGCTGCAGCCCCTCGCTCTCGGCGTGGCCAACCGGGATGTAGCAGGCCTCGCCCGGCGCGACGGCCAGCGAGATCCCGCAGAGCCCGGCGCTGGAGGCCGAGAGCGCGTCGGTCTCGGTGTCGAAGGCGATGACGCCGGCCGCGTAGGCGCGCGCGATCCAGGCGTCGAGGGTGTCGAGGTCGCGGACGCAGGCGTAGGCGTTGACGTCGATGGCGCCGTGCCTGGGCGCCACGCGGGGGCGGGCCTCGGGGGCGGGCGTGTCGGCGGCGGGCCCGGTTCCATTCTGGGCGCCGTTCGCGGCGCCGGCCTTGCCGTCGCCCACGCGGCGGGCGAGCGTGCGGAACTCCATCCGCTCCAGGAAGTCGGCCAGCACGGCCGGGTCGGGATCGTCCACCACCAGCTCGTCGATGGGCAAGGGGAGCGGCGTGTCGCAGTCGAGCCGCACCAGCTCGCGCGACAGGCGGATCTGGTCGGCGAACTCAATGAGGGTGTCGCGGCGCTTGGGCTGCTTGATCTCGGCGGCGCGGGCCAGAAGGGTGTCGAGGTCGCCGTACTCGTTGATGAGCTGGGAGGCGGTCTTGATGCCGATGCCCGGCGCGCCCGGTACGTTGTCCACCGAATCGCCGCACAAGGCCTGCACATCGACGACCTTGTCCGGCGTTACGCCGAACTTCTCGATCACCTGCTCGATGCCGATGCGGGCGTTCTTCATGGTGTCGAGCATGGAGACCTGCGGCCCGACGAGCTGCATCAGGTCCTTGTCGGACGAGACGATGACCACCTCGCCGCCCATGTCGCGGACCTTGCAGGCGTAGGCGGCGATCAGGTCGTCGGCCTCGTAGCCGGGCAGCTCCAGCGACGGCACGCCGAACGCCCTGGCGGCCTCGCGCACCAGCGGGAACTGGGGCGCCAGGTCCTCGGGCGGCGGCGGACGGTGGGCCTTGTACTGGTCGTAGAGCGCGTTGCGGAAGGTCTTCTCGGAGTGGTCGAAGACGACCGCCAGGTGGGTCGGCGCGTCGGCCTGGCTGCGCATCTCGACCAGCAGCTTCCAGATCATGTTGCAGAAACCGGCCACGGCGCCCACCGGCAGGCCGTCGGACTTGCGGGTCAGCGGCGGAAGCGCGTGGAAGGCCCGGAAGATGAAGCCCGAGCCGTCCACCAGATAGAGCCGGACCTTGGGCCCATCCTGGGTCGGTTCGCGCGGGATCTCGGCCAGGGTTTCCGGGCCCGTCTGGGGATCGGCGTCGAGCGTGTCGGTCATCCCGGCAAGATAGGGCGGCTCGGGCCCGAGGTCATCTGCGGCGATCGGCCGGCGAGCCTCCCGGAGCGATGTCGGTCAGTGCGTCGGCGACCTGGCGGACGACGGGCTCCCATCGGCCATCGGGAGACTGGCGGAAGATGCGGACCGAGCCGTACCAGGGCATGCGCTCGCCCTCGGCGCCGTAGCGCCATTCGGGCTGGCGCGGGGCCATCATCCAGACCGGCGCGCCCAGCGCCCCGCCCAGGTGGACGATCGCCGTCTGGACCGAGACCACCAGGTCCAGGTTCTGGACGAGCCCGGCCAGGTCCTCGAAGTCCGCGACGTCCTCGGGGGGCGGCGACCAGATCGGCCGCGGCAGCGTCGCGTTCTCGGCCGCCAGCTCCGCCCGGACGTCGCCGTACTGCAGGTTCACGAACTCGCAGTCCGGCCGTTCCAGCAATGGCCGGAGCGTGGAGAGGGTCATGGAGCGCCTGATCGACGATTCCCCCGGCGGCCCCCCGCGCCAGGAGAGGCCGATGCGCAGCGGCCGTTCCTTCGGGCCCAGGCGCGCGGCCCAGCGGGCGCGGACCTCGTCCGACGCCGACAGGTAGGGACGGCCCGGGAAGTCCTCCAGTCGGTTCCGGAACAGCCGGCCCAGCGAGCCCATCGCCAGGACCTTGTCGAACTCGGGCGCGGTGTCGTCGTCCTCCATCGGTCCCCGGAGGGCCAGGCCCGGAAACGCCTGGGCGAACAGCCGGTGCAGCCGCGTTTCGCAGACCAGGGTCACGGATCCGGCCGTCGCCATCAGGTCCGGGATGATGCTGGCGAACATGACGACGTCGCCGACGCCCTGCTCGGCGACCAGCAGGACGTTGCGGCCCCGGAGGGCGTCCAGGGAGACGCCCGGCTCGAAGCGCGACTGCAGGCCGCGGCGCGCCTCGCCGCGGGATCCCCGCCGGAAGCTGTCGACCCGCCAGCGGTGCTCGTAGTCCGCCCAGCCCTCCGAGAAACGGTGGAGCCGAAGCAGCGCGAGGCTGCGCGACCAGCGGATGTCCTCGTGATGGGGGTCCAGCGCGGCGGCCCTTTCGAAGGCCGCCAGGGCCTCCTGCTCCAGCTCCCTGTTCCCTTCGGCGTAGGCGAGGTCGATCAGGATGAAGCCGCGGTTGCTGTGCGTCAGCGCATACCGCGGGTCGAGCGCGATGGACCTGTCGTACACGGCGAGCGCCTCGCGCAGGCGTCCCAGGCAGCTCAGGGCGTTGCCCATGAAGAAGAGCGTCTGGGCGTGGTCCGGCTCCAGGGCGAGGGCCTTCTGGAGACTCTCGAGGGCCTCCTCGTGTCGCTTGAGCCTGACAAGGGCGAGGCCGCGGTGCCGGTGGCCGAGGGCGCCGTCCGGCTCCAGCTCCACCGCGCGTTCGAACACCGCCAGCGCGTCGGCGACGCGGTGGACGTCCAGGAGGGCGTTCCCCAGGTTGTTCAGCACCGCCACAGAGTGGGGATTGAGCCTTCGGGCCGCCTCGTGGGCGTCGACAGCCTCGGCGCTGCGCCCCTGGCTGCGCAGGGCCGAGCCGAGGTTGGTGTGCGAAATCCAGTCGGCGGGATCCTTCGCGACGTGCTCCCGCAGCAGGCGGACCGCATCGCCGTAGCGACCTTCGCGGATCGCCGCCACGCCCCGTTCCCGGGCGATGTTCCTTGCCTGCGCGGTCAGTGCGTCGGCGACCTGGCGGACGACGGGCTCCCATCGGCCATCGGGAGACTGGCGGAAGATGCGGACCGAGCCGTACCAGGGCATGCGCTCGCCCTCGGCGCCGTAGCGCCATTCGGGCTGGCGCGGGGCCATCATCCAGACCGGCGCGCCCAGCGCCCCGCCCAGGTGGACGATCGCCGTCTGGACCGAGACCACCAGGTCCAGGTTCTGGACGAGCCCGGCCAGGTCCTCGAAGTCCGCGACGTCCTCGGGGGGCGGCGACCAGATCGGCCGCGGCAGCGTCGCGTTCTCGGCCGCCAGCTCCGCCCGGACGTCGCCGTACTGCAGGTTCACGAACTCGCAGTCCGGCCGTTCCAGCAATGGCCGGAGCGTGGAGAGGGTCATGGAGCGCCTGATCGACGATTCCCCCGGCGGCCCCCCGCGCCAGGAGAGGCCGATGCGCAGCGGCCGTTCCTTCGGGCCCAGGCGCGCGGCCCAGCGGGCGCGGACCTCGTCCGACGCCGACAGGTAGGGACGGCCCGGGAAGTCCTCCAGTCGGTTCCGGAACAGCCGGCCCAGCGAGCCCATCGCCAGGACCTTGTCGAACTCGGGCGCGGTGTCGTCGTCCTCCATCGGTCCCCGGAGGGCCAGGCCCGGAAACGCCTGGGCGAACAGCCGGTGCAGCCGCGTTTCGCAGACCAGGGTCACGGATCCGGCCGTCGCCATCAGGTCCGGGATGATGCTGGCGAACATGACGACGTCGCCGACGCCCTGCTCGGCGACCAGCAGGACGTTGCGGCCCCGGAGGGCGTCCAGGGAGACGCCCGGCTCGAAGCGCGACTGCAGGCCGCGGCGCGCCTCGCCGCGGGATCCCCGCCGGAAGCTGTCGACCCGCCAGCGGTGCTCGTAGTCCGCCCAGCCCTCCGAGAAACGGTGGAGCAGAAGCAGCGCGAGGCTGCGCGCCAGGCGGACGTCTCCGTTGTTCGGATCCATGGCGACGGCCGTGTCCAGCGCGGCCAGGCCGGCCTTCTCCCACGCCCTCTCGCCTTCAGCATAGGCCAGCGAAATCATCGCCAGGCCGCGGTCGTTGTGCGCCGTGGCCTGGCGGGGATCGAGGGCGATGGACCTGTCGTAGGCGGCGAGCGCCTCGCGATGTCGGTTCAGGGCCACCAGGGCCTGGCCAAGGAGGAGGTGCGCCTGGGCGTCCTGGGGGGCGAGCGAAACAGCCGTCCGCAGGCTTTCCAGCGCATCCGCGAACCGCTCGAGCCGGATCAGCGTGAGCCCTCGGTGCCGGTGGCCGAGGGGGCTATCCGGCGTCAGCGCGACGACGCGTTCGAAGACCTCCAGCGCCTCCGCCATGCGATCGAGGGCCAGCAGCGCATTTCCCAGATTGTTGAGCACCGCCGGCGAATCCGGCTTGAGCCGCCGCGCGGCCTCGTGCGCCGCCACGGCCTCCGCGATCCGCCCGACGGCGCGCAGGGCGACGCCCAGGTTGGTGTGGCCGGCCCAGTCGCCCGGGTCCAGGGCGACGAGCTCGCGCAACAGGCGGACAGCCTCCTCGTGCCGCCCGGCGCGAAGCGCCGCGGCGCTCTGCTCACGGATCCGGCCGATGTCCGGCATGGCGTCAGGGTCGAGTTTCAGCGGCGCCTCCTGGCGCCGGTCTTAGCCCGATCCCGCGGCCTTGCGTAAGTGGCTGTCAGCCGAACCGCTTCTGCAGGTTGGGGAAGCCCGCGCCGGCCGCGGCCAGGGCGTCGGGATCGCCGTCCTTCAGGAAGGCCTCCATGGACCGGGCGAGCGCCGCGTAGGCCACGCGGAACGGGTTGGTGGCCGAGGACAGGCGGCGCACGCCGAGCGCCTGGAGCCGCGCGGCGTCCGGCACCCCGGTCCAGCCCATGACGTTGAGCGGCAGGCGGATGGCGTCGGCCAGGCGGCCGATGAGGTCGGGGTCGGCGGGGCCGGGGACGAAGATGCCGTCGGCGCCGGCCTCGCGGTAGCGCTCGGCCCGCTGGATGACCTCGGTGAAGGCCGCGTGCCCCTCGGCCAGGCCCTTCAGATAGACGTCGATGCGGGCGTTGACGAACAGGCGGTCGCCCAGCGCCGTCTTGACCGCGGCGATCTTGGCGGCGTGCAGCTCGGGCGCGCGCTTGCCGTCCTCGAGGTTGATCCCCACCGCGCCGGCCCCGGCCACCTTGGCCACGTTGTCGGCGAGCTCGGCGAGGTCGTCGGTGTAGCCGCCCTCGATGTCGGCGGTGACGGGGACGTCCACCGCCCCCACGACCTCGGCGATCGTCGCGCACATCTTGTCGATGGGAGCGGCGTCGCCGTCCGGGTAGCCGTGGGCCCAGGCCACGGCGGCCGAGGAGGTGGCCACGGCCTTGGCGCCGGCGTCGGCCATGATGGCGGCGCTGGCCGCGTCCCAGGCGTTGGGCAGCACCAGGATCTCGGCCCCGGTGTGCAGGCGACGGAAGGCTTCGGCCTTGGCGGACTGGTCCATGGTTTCCCCTCTGAGAGCTTCGCCGGTCAGGACGAGGATATGGGGCGGCGTGTGACGCGTCGCTCGCGGAATTCGGACTCGAACGGCTTTGACGGCGCCTTCTGGACGCCTTAGCGGATCGGCGGGAACGGGAGGACCAAGGCGCATGGCTTCGGGACTGGTCGCCCTGCTGGACGACGTGGCGGCGATCGCCAAGGTGGCGGCGGCCTCGCTCGACGACGTCTCGGCCGCGGCCGGCAAGGCGGGGACCAAGGCGGTGGGGGTGGTCGTCGACGACGCCGCCGTCACCCCCAGCTACGCCATGGGCTTCACGCCCGACCGGGAGCTTCCGATCGTCTGGAAGATCGCGCTGGGCTCGCTCAAGAACAAGTTCCTGTTCCTGGCGCCGGGCGCGCTGCTGCTCAGCGCCTTCGCGCCCTGGCTCGTCACCCCGATCCTGATGCTGGGCGGGACCTACCTCTGCTTCGAGGCGGCCGAGAAGGTGCTGGAGGCGATCCTCCACGAGGACGCCGCCGACGAGGTGGACGAACTGGCCCTGGGTTCGGCGGAACTGGAGAAGGAAAAGGTCTCGGGCGCGATCCGCACCGACCTGATCCTGTCGGCCGAGATCGTCGCCATCTCGCTCTCCAACGTGGCCGACCGGCCGCTGGCCGTGCAGGCCGCCGCCCTGGCCCTGGTGGGCCTGCTGATCACCGTGGGCGTCTATGGCGTCGTGGCGCTGATCGTGAAGATGGACGACATCGGCCTGCACATGGCGCGGCGTCCGACCGCCTTCTCCCGCGCCATGGGCCGGGGCCTGGTGAAGGGCATGCCGGGCGTGCTGGCGACGCTCGCCACGGTGGGCACGGCGGCCATGCTGTGGGTCGGCGGCGGCATCCTGCTGCACGGGCTGGAGCACTACCGCGTCCCGGTGATCCCGGACCTCGCCCACGCCTTGGCGGCGCCGGTCCGCGCCCTGCCCGGGATTGGCGGGGCGGCGGCCTGGGTCGTCACCGCCCTGTTCTCGGCGGTCATGGGCCTGATCCTGGGCGGGGCGCTGGCGGGCCTGCTGCACGTCGCCAAGCATCGACGCTGACCGGCGCGGCGGGCTAAGACCCCAGTCGTGCGCACGGCTCTCACCCGCCTTTCCCTGACCGATTTCCGCTCGTACGCCACGGCCGAGCTGGCGCTGGACGGCCGGCCGGTGTGGCTGGCCGGGCCGAACGGGGCGGGCAAGACGAACCTACTGGAGGCCGTAAGCTTCCTGATCCCCGGCCGGGGCCTGCGCGGTTCGTCCATCGCCGAGGTCGGCCGAAGACTGCCGGGCGAGGCCCAGGGCCGCGCCTGGGCGGCGGCCGCGACGCTTCTGTCCGGCGACGACGAGATCCGCCTGGGGACGGGGGTCGAGCAGGGCGGGGCCTCGCGCCGCGTGGTGCGGGTGGACGGCGAGCCGGTCCCGCCCGGACGGCTGGCCGAGCACGTCCGGCAGGTCTGGCTGACCCCGGCCCAGGACCGCCTGTTCCTGGAAGGCGCGGGCGACCGCCGGCGCTTCCTCGACCGGCTGGTGTTCGCCGCCGAACCCGGGCACGCCGCCCACGTCCAGGCCTATGAGAAGGCCATGCGCGAGCGGATGCGGCTGCTGACCGAGGGCCCCGCCGATGCGGCCTGGCTGGACGCCCTGGAGGCGAGGCTGGCCGAGTCCGGCGCCCTGATGGCCGAGGCCCGGGCGCGCACGGTGGCGGTGCTCGCCGCCGAGATCGCCACGCGCGGCGAACGGCCCTTCCCCCAGGCCAAGCTGACGCTGACCGGCGAGTGGGCGCAGATGGCCGCGGACGGCGCCGAGCTCGCCGACATCGAGGGGAAGCTGGCCGGGGCGCTCAGGGCCGCCCGCGACCGCGACGCCGCCGCCGGCAGGGCGCTGACCGGGCCGCACCGGGGGGACCTTTCGGTCGTCCACGCCGAGAAGGACCGGCCCGCCGCCGAGTGCTCCACCGGCGAGCAGAAGGCCCTGATCCTCAACCTGGTGCTGGCCCAGGCCGCGCGCCTGGCCCGCATCGCCGCCGCGCCCAGCCCCATCCTGCTGCTGGACGAGGTGGCCGCCCACCTGGACCGCACCCGCCGCGCGGCCCTGTTCGACGAGATCGAGGCCCTGGGCCTCCAGGCCTTCCTCACCGGCACCGACGAGCACCTGTTCGAGGCCCTGGAGGGGCGCGCCCAGGGCTTCCGCATGGACGCCCAGGGCTTCGCGGCGGCGGGCTGAGCCGCGTTCGTCGCCGCGCCGGCGGCCTCGGGCGCAACCGGCTTGCGAGGGCGTCCGCCAGGACTTCATGCGGGGCCGTCCCACTCACCAAGGTCAGCCCAGATGCGCATTCGCTCCGCCCTGCTCCTCGCCGCCGCCGTCGCCGGGCTCTCCGCCTGCGGCCCCGCCGCCCCCGAAGGCGCTTCGGAAGCCCGGACCGGCGAGGCGACGCCGGCCGCCGAGACCTCGGCCGCGGGAATCCAGGCCGCCGGCCTGAAGCTGGGCGGCGACGGCGTGCCGCGCTTCCGCAACGGCTGGTGGGAGATCATCAGCACCGAGGAGGGCCAGACCGAGACCTCTCACCGCTGCATCGGCGACGAGATCGACACCAAGGTGCGTGAGATGCTCACCCGCGAGACGCCGACCTGCCAGACCAGGCGCTCGGCGATCCAGGGCGGCCTGAAGATCAGCGCCGTCTGCGCCCAGACCGGCGGGCTGAAGACCGAGACCCAGCTCGTGATGACGGGCAGCGACGTCGCCTACGACGTGAAGTTCGGCCTCTACGTGGTCATGCCCGACGGCGCGCGGGACGGCGGCGTGACGACCATGAAGGCCCGCTGGACCGGCGCCTGTCCCCCCGGCGTGAAGCCTGGGGAGGAGTCGAGGGCTAGCCTCGCCGGCCCTCTCCAGCGGCGGGTGCGGCTCTCTGGCCCGCGCCCCCCGAAATTCGTGCAGAATCAGCTTCGAACCCTATATAGGAGGACGTGAATCCCGCGGGCGCGCGCGTCCGCCCATCAGGCGCATCCGAGCCCCGGTCCGATCCCGGGGCCGAACCCGAAGAAGGCGCCTCTTTCGGACGAAGCATGAGCGAAGACACCACTCCCGAGACGAACGGCAACGGCAACGGGGCGGCCGAGTACGGCGCGGAGTCCATCAAGGTCCTCAAGGGCCTGGACGCGGTGCGCAAGCGGCCGGGCATGTACATCGGCGACACCGACGACGGCTCGGGCCTGCACCACATGGTCTACGAGGTGGTGGACAACGCCATCGACGAGGCCCTGGCCGGCTACGCCACCCGCGTCGAGGTGATCCTGAACGCCGACGGCTCGTGCACCGTCACCGACGACGGCCGGGGCATCCCCACCGACATCCATGAGGGCGAGGGCGTCTCGGCGGCCGAGGTCATCATGACCCAGCTCCATGCCGGCGGTAAGTTCGACCAGAATTCCTACAAGGTCTCGGGCGGCCTGCACGGCGTGGGCGTCTCGGTGGTGAACGCGCTCTCGGACTTCCTGCGCCTGAAGATCTTCCGCGGCGGGTTGCAGCACGAGATGGAGTTCCGGCGCGGCGACGCGGTCGCTCCGCTGGCCGTCACCGGCAAGGCGCCGCTGCGCGAGAACGGCGAGTTCCTGACCGGCACCCACGTCACCTTCCTGCCGTCGGCCGAGACCTTCCGGTTCATCGAGTTCGACCTGAAGACCCTGGAGCACCGCCTGCGGGAGCTGGCGTTCCTGAACTCGGGCGTGACCATCTGGCTGAAGGACCTGCGCGGGGCCGAGCCGTTCGAGGAGGTCATGCACTACGAGGGCGGCATCGAGGCCTTCGTGCGCCACCTCGACAAGGCCAAGCATCCGCTGGTCAAGGCGCCCATCGTCGTGCGCGGCCGCCGCGACACGGTGGAACTCGACATGGCGCTCTGGTGGAACGACGGCTACCACGAGAACGTCCTGTGCTTCACCAACAACATCCCGCAGCGGGACGGGGGCACGCACCTGGCGGCGTTCCGCTCGGCGCTGACGCGGATCATCACGGGCTACGCCGAAAGCTCGGGCGCGGCGAAGCGCGAGAAGGTGTCGGTCTCGGGCGAGGACGCGCGCGAGGGCCTGACCTGCGTGCTGTCGGTGAAGGTGCCCGACCCCAAGTTCTCGTCCCAGACCAAGGACAAGCTGGTCTCGTCCGAGGTCCGCCCGGCCGTGGAAGGCCTGGTGTCGGAGGGGCTCTCGACCTGGTTCGAGGAGCATCCGAACGAGGCCAAGCTGATCGTCCAGAAGATCGCCGAGGCCGCCGCCGCCCGCGAGGCGGCCCGCAAGGCCCGCGAGCTCACCCGTCGCAAGTCGGCCCTCGACATCACCTCCCTGCCCGGCAAGCTCGCCGACTGCCAGGAGAAGGACCCGGCCAAGTCCGAGCTGTTCCTGGTGGAGGGCGATTCCGCCGGCGGCTCGGCCAAGCAGGCGCGCAACCGCGAGAACCAGGCCATCCTGCCCCTGCGCGGCAAGATCCTGAACGTCGAGCGGGCCCGCTTCGACAAGATGCTGTCGTCGGACCAGGTGGGCACGCTGATCACCGCCCTGGGCGCCGGCATAGGCCGCGACGACTTCGACATCGAGAAGCTGCGCTACCACCGGATCGTCATCATGACGGACGCCGATGTCGACGGCGCCCACATCCGCACGCTGCTGCTCACGTTCTTCTACCGGCAGATGCCGGAGGTGATCGAGCGGGGCTACCTCTATATCGCCCAGCCGCCGCTCTATAAGGCGTCCAAGGGCAAGTCCTCGCGCTACCTGAAGGACGACGCCGAACTGGAGGCCTACCTCGTGGACGAGGGGACCGACGGGGCGGTGCTGGAGCTGGCCTCGGGCGAGCGGCTGACGGGGGCCGACCTGCTGCGCCTGGTCAACGCCTCGCGCACGGCCCGGGCCAACATCCAGCGGCTGTCGGCGCGCGCGCCCGCCTTCGCCATCGAGCAGGCGGCCCTGGCCGGCCTGTTCGGCGAGGCCGGCGACCTGGCCGCGGCGGCGAAGCGGCTCGACCTCTACGCCGAGGAGGGCGACGGGCCCTGGAGCGGCGAGAAGGGCGAGGGCGGCGGCTACGTCTTCTCGCGCGTGAAGCGCGGCGTCTCGGAACGGATCGTGCTGGACGAGGTGCTGCTGCAGGCCGCCGACGCCCGCCGGGTGGCCGAGCGCGCCAAGGAGCTGGCCGAGGTGTTCAACGGCCTGGCGACCTTCACGCGGAAGGAGCGCGCGACCACGGTGCGCGGGCCCCTCGACCTGGTGGGCGCGGTGATGGACAACGGCCGGCGCGGCCTCTCCATCCAGCGCTACAAGGGCCTGGGCGAGATGAACCCCGACCAGCTCTGGGAGACCACCCTCGACGCCGAGGCGCGCACGCTGCTGCAGGTGAAGGTGAACCACGCCGACGACGCCGACGACATGTTCACCCGCCTGATGGGCGACCTCGTCGAACCCCGCCGCGAGTTCATCCAGGAGAACGCCCTGGACGCCGAGGTGGACGTCTAGGGTCCAGCCTCATAACCACCAGATGACGATGGCGGCGAGGCAGACGGCTGCGGCGTAGGTGCAGGCGAGCTTGTCGTAGCGGGTGGCGATGCGTCGGAAGTCCTTGAGGCGGCAGAA
>NZ_JBKBRO010000008.1:0-155210 GCF_046463815.1 Phenylobacterium sp.
AGCCGAAGATCGCGGATGACCACCCCGCTACGCCGCTCACTCGCTACGGCGCCTTGTGGAGGCGCGCTTCGCGAGCGGCTCCGCTACCGCCCAGCTACACCACGTCCCGGGACACGACCTCCGTCAGCGCCTCACGGCTGGTGGCCGAGGGATTCCGCTGACCCGAAGACGCGTCGGACATTGAGAAGCCAGTCAGCGGTTCGCCCCCGCCTCATACAGGCAATCTACGAAGGCATGGATGAGGAGGAAAGCGAGCTCCTTGCGGGCCAGCCTGTCGGGCCGACACACTGAAGTGGAGATAGCCGCTCCCCCAGTTTGCTATCCGCCATCGCGTGCCTCAACGTGCCAGGCGCGATCGGCAGATCGTTGGAGCGAGGAAGGGGAAGACATACTCGCCCGCGCCCTTTCGCCGGATTTCGTGGAGCTCAAGCGCGTCTTTGCTCAGCGCCACGGGCGGATCCGAAAGGAGCACGAGGTGCTCTGCCCGCCCTTTGGTGCGGTCCTCGGGGATGATCCATGTCTTTTCGCTCCAGATCCAGCTCCGAGCGGCGCATCCCTGAAATCTCGCCACCCACCGACGCGTTGCAGGGCGTTACAGGTTGTATCGGCGACCACATCGCCTGATCAGAGGCGGGCGGGACGGCCGACTGCACGTGAACACGGCTGAACATCGAGTGGGCCTTGTGACCCCAGTGTGACCCCAGCGGGAATTCACCCAGGCCAGCGATGCACTAAGTGCTTGAAAAAATTGGCGCGCCCGGAACGATTCGAACGTCCGACCCTCAGATTCGTAGTCTGATGCTCTATCCAGCTGAGCTACGGGCGCGCACACGCCTTACGGCGAGGGCGCGGAACCTAGTCAGGGGCCGGGCAAAGCGCAAGCCCCCTGTCGGCATTTCATGGCGGGGGGCTGGAAATCCGGGAAGAAGGAGGCAAGAAAGCGAGGGTGCGCCGGTCGGGGAGGCCCGGTAGAGGAGACGCCGGATGGTCGCACTGTCCCTGGAACAGGTGGTGGAGATGCTTGTGGCCGTGCGCGACGCCGCCGTCCGGCCGGCCACCGAGCAGATCGGCTTTCTGGGCTACTGCCTGGACCGGCTCAACCGATCGAAGGCCCAGTTCCTGCAGGACCTGTGGGTGGACTACGAGCTGAAGGGCCGACGCGACGGCTTCTTCGTCGAGTTCGGCGGCGCCGACGGGGTGAGGTTCTCCAACACCTATTATCTGGAGACCGAGCTCGGCTGGCGCGGCATCGTGGCCGAGCCGGCCCGCGTCTGGCATCCGGCCGTCCGCGAAAACCGCGCCTGCTTCGTGGACGGCCGCTGCGTCTGGACCCGGACGGGCGAGCGGCTGGTGTTCAACGAGCCGGCGATCGCGGCCCACGCCACCATAGACGCCTATTCCGACCGCGACCGCCTGGCCCACACCCGCAAGGAAGGGCAGCGCTACGAGGTGGAGACGGTCTCGCTCGACGACCTCCTGGCCCACTGGAACGCGCCGCGCCGGATCGACTACCTGTCCGTCGACACCGAGGGCTCGGAGCTCGACATCCTCAAGGCCTTCGACTTCGAGGCCTGGGACGTGCGGCTGATCACCGTGGAGCACAACCACTCCCCCCAGTGCGAGCCACTGCGCGAGTTCCTCACGTCCAAGGGCTTCCGGCGGAAGTTCGAGATGCTCTCGAACGTCGACGACTGGTACGTGCGGGCGGACTGACCCGGCTTCAGGGGATCGGCACCCCCAGCGCGCCGCCCAGGCCCTTCAGCATCTGGTTGCGGCGCTTGGCCTTGGGGTCCTGGGCCCTGGGGTCCTGGGCCCTGGGGTCCTGGGCCGGACGCTGGGCGCGCGGGCCGTCGTCTTCGTCGCCCGGGTCGTCCATGCCCGGCATGGCCATGCCCAGCATGCCGCCCGTGGCCGACCGGTAGCGGACCTTGACCTGCCATTCCTGGTTCCAGTCGACCTTCGGGTCCTGGGGCCTGGGCGGATAGACGAAGTTCGCCTCGTCGCCATAGGCCACGAGTTGCACCATCGCCTGCGGCGCGGCGTCCAGCACCTCCTTGGGCACCGAGCAGGTGGTGGTTTGCGGCCCCATCAGGGCGCGCGAGGCCACGAGGCGGGCGACGTCGCGGTCCGAGATGTAGTCGGGCATGGAGAAGGCCGAGGCCTGCACCTCGGACGAGGTCCACAGCACCATCGTCTCCTCCTGGCCGCCGATGGCGGTGGCGAGGTAGGCGCGGGCATGGGGGACGGCGTTCCAGCCCAGCCGGCCGAAGCCCGCCGGGGCCTTGTCGTTGGTCGTGAGATTCAGCGGCCCCAGGAAATCCTGGTCCGGCGTCAGGCTGAAGCGGATCTCGGGGCTGTAGTTGCCCCGCACCACATGCTCGCCGGCCAGCGAGCTCGCCCCCTGCACCTGGGTGCGGGCGCGCTCGTTCGGCCATTCGCCGTAGGTCTTGTTGCGGGCGGGCGACGGCGGCTGCATCGGGCGGATGTCGAGCCCCTTGCTCAGGGCCGCCATGCCGGCCGGGACCTTGCCCGCCGCCATCTGGGCCATGTCGATCACCACCGGCTGGCCCGGCCGGGCGCGCTCGCCGCAGCCCCAGAAGATCAGCATCCTGCCGCGCGGCTTCTCGTACTCGCGGGGCATCTCGGGCGTCTCGTCGGACTTCTGGACCGGCTGGGCCTTGGGGGTGACCAGCGGCAGACTCTTGCCCGCGCGCAGCGCCTCGGGCGGCACGTGCTCGGCGGCCGGCGTCGGCGCCTGGCGCGACGAACCGAGCTGGAGGATCAGCGACTTCTGCGGCCCGCCGCCGCCCATCATCGCCCCCATCATGGCGCCCATCGAGGGGCGCCCGCCCATCATGCCGGCGCCGAAGCCGGTCTGGGTCTGGGCGCTCATCCAGTAGGTCGCGACGGGGCCCGTCACCTTCTGCTGGACCTTCTGGCCGGCGGGCTGGGCGGCGGCGGCGTTCGCCAGGGCGGCCGCGCCCGCGACGAGGACGAGCCTGCGTCCGAAAGACATCACGTGAACTCCTGAACAGCGTAAGGCGAAGCTACCAGCCGGGAGTCTGCGCCGGAAGGTCCCGCCAGCAGGCGACATCCGACCCCGGCCAGGCGGCCGCCTCGTACACGCCCCGGGCCACGGCCCGTGCAAGCGTGTCCGCGACCAGGGCTCCCAGCCGTGCGACCGTGTAGTCCGCGGGGGCCTCCAGGGGCCGCCGTCCCGTGGACAGCGCGAAGACCACGTCGCCGTCGAACGGCGCGTGCACCGGGCGGATGGCGCGGGCCAGCCCGTCCTGGGCCATGACCGCGAACCGCTTCGCCTGGGCCGGCGTCAGGATGGCGTCCGTGGCCACGCAGGCGATGGTGGTGTTGCGCGCCTCGGCCGGGCGCTTGGCGAGGCCCCACTCCTCGGGACCGGCGCGAAGGCCCTCTGCGCCCAGCCCCCCGAACTCGCCGCCGATCTCGTAGGGGGCGGCCCAGAACGTCCGCCCGCCCGGGGCCGTCACCGAACCCCAGCAGTTCACCGCCACGAGCGCGCCCACGGTGTAGCCGTCCGCCGTCACGGCCGAAGCCGAGCCGACGCCACCCTTCAAGCTTCCGGCCATGGCGCCGTAGCCCGCACCCGCCGTCCCGAGCGCGAACTCCAGATCCGCCGCGGCGACGGCCCTGCGGCCCAGGTCGCGGTACGGCGGCGCCTCGCCCCAGGCCTTGTCGCCGCCGTTGGCCATGTCGAACAGGATCGCCGCCGGAACCACGGGAGAGGGCGGCACGCCGGGGATAAGCCCATAGCCGCGCCCTTGCGCGCCCAGCCAGCCCACCACGCCGTCGGCCGCGGCCAGGCCATAGACCGAACCGCCCGACAGCACGACCGCGTCCACGGCGTCCACGAGGTTCTCGGGCGCCAGCGCGTCGGTCTCCCGCGTGCCCGGCGCCCCGCCGCGCACGTCCACGGCGCAGACCGCGCGGTTGTCGGGAAGGATCACGGTCACGCCCGTTCGTGCGTCGGCATCCTCGGCCTGCCCGATTTTCAGGCCAGGAACGTCGGTGAGGAGGTTGCGGGGGCCGACCCCAGGGCGCATGTCCTGCATGTGGGGGACCTCGCACGAGGCGGCGTTTGTTGTCCACGCGTCCGCGCGGCTATGGTCGCGCTTCCATCGTTCCGGAGTGCTACCGTCCGTGACTGTCCAGACGCGTTTCCTGCCCCTCGCCATCGCCGCCTTGCTGGCCGCCTGCGCCGCCCCCGCCAGGGTCGAGCCGCCCGCCGCGCCCCTCGCGGCGAGGCCCGCGAAGTCTTCCGGCATGGTCGCCGCCGCCAATCCGATGGCGGTGGAGGCGGGGCTTCGGGTGCTGCGCGAGGGCGGCTCGGCGGTGGACGCCGCCGTCGCCGTCCAGGCCGTGCTGGGCCTGGTGGAGCCGCAGAGCTCGGGCCTCGGCGGCGGCGCGTTCATGACCTACTACGACGCGAAGACCCGCTCGGTGACCGCCTACGATGGACGCGAGACCGCGCCGATGGGCGCCACGCCCGACATGTTCCTGGGCGCCGACGGCAAGCCGCTGGACCGGGCGACGGCGATCCTGTCGGGGCGCTCCACCGGCGTTCCCGGCGCGGTCGCCATGCTGGCCATGGCCCAGGCCGACCACGGCAAGCTGCCCTGGAACCGCCTCTTCGCCGACGCCGAGCGCCTGGCCGACCAAGGCTTCCCGGCGCCCGGCCGCATGGCCATGTCGGCCGCCAGCCGCGCGCCCCAGGCCTCGGCTCCCGACGCCGTCGCCTATTTCACCAAGCCCGACGGCACGAAGATCCAGCAGGGGGATATCGTCCGCAACGCGGCGTACGCCGAGACGGTTCGCCGAATCGCCGCCGAGGGTCCCAAGGCCCTGCTGGAAGGGACCATCGCCGAGGCCATCGTGGCCCGCGTCCATCAGGACCCGATCCCGGGCGCCCTGAGCCTCGAGGACATGAAGCGCTACCGGCCCAAGAAGTCCGAGGCGCTCTGCCGGCCCTATCGCGTCTACATCGTCTGCACGCCCGGCGCGCCGTCCGGCGGTCCCGCCGTGCTGCAGGGCCTGGGCCTGCTGGAACGCACCGACATCGCCGCCCATCCGAACGACGCCGAGGGCTGGTACCTGTTCAGCCAGGCGAGCCGCCTGATGTACGCCGACCGCGACCGCTATATCGGCGACCCGGCCTTCGTGGACGTACCCGTCAACGGCCTGCTCGATCCGACCTACCTCGATGAGCGCGCCAAGCTGATCGGCCCGACCGCCGGCCCGCCCCCGCAACCGGGCCTGCCCCCCGGCGCCAAGCCCCGCGCGCCCGACAACACCCGCGAGCCCGGCGGCACCACCCACTTCGTGGTCGTCGACGGCGCCGGGAACGTGGTCTCCATGACCACCACCGTGGAGAGCATCTTCGGCTCGGGCCGTATGGTCGCGGGCTTCTTCCTGAACAACCAGCTCACCGACTTCTCCTTCTCGCCCACCGACAAGGACGGCCTGCCGGTCGCCAACGCCGTCGGTCCCGGCAAGCGGCCCCGCTCGTCCATGGCCCCGTCCATCGTCCTGGACCGCGACCGCAACTTCGTGGCCGCCGTGGGCTCGCCCGGCGGTCCGGCGATACTCGCCTACAACCTCAAGGCCCTGGTGGGCGTGCTGGACTGGAGGCTGCCGATGCAGGACGCCATCGCCCTGCCGAACCTCATCGCGCCGGGACCGTTCTACGCCGCCGAGGTGGACAAGTTCGCCCCCGAGGTCGTCGCCGGCCTCGCGGCCAAGGGCGTGAACCTCCAGTCGGGCCCCGGCGCCGAGGGTTCGGGCCTGCACGGTGTCGAGGTGACGCCCCAGGGCCTGCGCGGCGGCGCCGATCCCCGCCGCGAGGGCGTGGCGCTGGCCCCCTGACGCGACGTCCTAGGCGCCCGCCTTCGCCCGCCGGGCGCCCGCCTTGGTGGGCGCGCCGGGCAGGCGCAGTTCGAACACCGAGCCCTCCGGTCCCGTATCGGCCAGGGTCAGGTCGCCCCCATGGCCAAGGGCCAGTTCGCGGGCGATGGCCAGCCCCAGGCCGGCCCCGTCGGGCCGTCCCGACCCGGCGAACGGCTGGAACAGCCGCTCGCGCACCCGCTCGGGGATGCCCGGCCCGTTGTCGGCCACCCGGATCACCGAGGTCGCGCCCTGGGCTTCCAGGGTCACCTCCACCCGGCCGGGGGCGGCCCGCCCCTCCTGGTGCTCGATGGCCTGGCGGGCGTTGCGGAAAAGGTTGGCGAGGATCCGGTGGAGCTGGTCGGGGTCGGCGGCGACCCGCGCGCCGCGCTCCACCTTCGAAACCAGCCGCACGCCCTTGTCGGCCAGCCGCGCCTCCAGCGCGGCCTCGTCGACGGCGACGGCCAGCACGACCTGCCGAAGCTCCGGGGCCGCCTCCTGGGTCTTGCCGTAGGCCAGCACGTCGGAGGCCAGCTTGACCGCCCGGTCCAGGGCCCGCTCCAGGCGCGGCAGGGCCTGGGTGACCTTGGGGTCCTTCAGCGCCGCCAGCCGTTCCGAGGCGATCTGGGCCGAGGTCAGCATGTTCTTCAGGTCGTGGTTGATCTTGGCCACGGCCTCGCCCAGGGCCGCGAGCCGGGCCCGGGAGTTCAGCGCCGCGCGCAGGTCGGTCTGCATCCGGTCCAGCTCGGCCTCGGCGCGGCCGATCTCGTCACGGCGGCCCGACAGCTCGACCCGCGCGTCGGGGTCGTCCGGATCGGCCCGGAAGCGCTCCATGGCGTGGGTGATCCGCTGCATGGGCCGCACCAGGAAGAGGTTCAGCGCCACGAAGACCAGCACGCCGGCGATCGTCGAGACCAGCACCACGATGCCCAGGAGCCGCCAAAGGTAGCTGGCCAGCGCCCGCTTCAGCTCGGTGTCGACGGCCACGAATTCGATAAACTCGGCCCTGCGGAAGCGCGGCTCGGCCACCACCCGCACCCGCCGGCCCTCGGGGCCGAAGATCGTGCGGAAGGGCGCCACCAGCGACAGCCCCGCCGCCCGGGGCCTCAGGTCCACCACGTAGGGCGCCTCGGCAGGCCGTGCGCCGGCGAACACCAGCGAGCGCACCCCATCCACCGAAATGGCCACGATCTCGACCCCCGCGCCACGCAGGAGCTCGGTCTTGAGCTGCTCGCTCACCACCCGGTCGGGGGCCACCTCGGGCGCCAGCGAAGCCAGTTCGGCGGCGCGGACCCGGTCCAGCAGCCACTGTCGCTCATAGGCCGCCATGGCCGGCGGAATGGCGATCATGCCGCCCAGGGCGGCGAAGAGGACGGTGAGGACCAGCAGGCGCGCCGAAAGGCCGCCGGGCCAGAAGATGCGGCGCCTGTCCCGCTCGGGGTGCTCCTTGGGCGCTGAGGCGTCCGCCATGATCCTTTCGAGTTAATCGCTCGCGCCCGCCAGGGCAACGCGAAGCCGCGCGCTTAGGTGGAAACCGTCCGCGGGCGCCCGCTATTTCGCCCCGACGGCGTCCCGGACGGAAGCGAAACCGTCCGCCTTCAGACGGGCGGCCAGCTCGCGCTTGATGCGGGTGATCAGCCCAGGTCCCTCGAAGACCAGGGCCGAGTAGAGCTGAACCGCGCAGGCCCCGGCCCGGATCTTGGCGTAGGCGTCGGCGCCGGAGGCGATCCCGCCAGCCCCGATCAGCACGAGACGACCCTGGGCGGCCTCGGCGAACCGGCCCAGCATCTGGGTGGACAGGCTCATCAGCGGCGCGCCTGAGAGCCCGCCCGCCTCCTCGCGGAAGCGCGACTTCAGCGGCGGGCGGCTGACCGTGGTGTTGGACACGATGATCCCGGCAAGGTCGTGCGCCGCCACCGTCTCGACGATGGTCTCGACCTCGCCGTCCTCCAGGTCGGGCGCGACCTTGAGGAACATCGGCGCCAGGCCCTCGCGCGGCAGCGAATCGCGCGCCTCGGCCACCCGGCCCAGCAGTTCCTCCAGCGCGGCCCTGGTCTGCAGCGCGCGCAGCCCCGGCGTGTTGGGCGAGGAGATGTTGAGGGTGAAGTAGCTGGCCATGCCCCAGAGCCGGCGAAGGCAGGTCACGTAGTCGCCGATCCGGTCCTCGGAGTCCTTGTTGGCCCCGACGTTGGCGCCCACCACGCCCGACCGGCGTCGCGCGAGGCGGCCGGCGAAGGCCTCCAGGCCCTCGTTGTTGAAGCCCATGCGGTTGATCACCGCCCGGTCCTCGGTCAGTCGGAAGAGGCGCGGACGCGGGTTGCCGGCCTGGGGCTTCGGCGTGACCGTGCCGCACTCCACGAAGCCGAAGCCGGCGTTCAGCATCGGGCCGAACACCTGGGCGTTCTTGTCGAAGCCCGGGGCGAGGCCCACGGGGTTTGGCAGGGAAAGACCCGCCACCTCGGTCGTCAGGATCGGATCGTCCGCCGCCCCGCGCGGCCCCAGCCCCGCCTCCAGCGCCCGGATGGCCAGGGTGTGGGCGTCCTCCGGGTCCAGCCCCCGCATGGCCCGGGTGACGAGGCCGTGCAGCGCGCTCATGCCGAGATCCCGATCTGCGGCGCGCCGGCGGCGTCTAGCGGCGCCTCGGTCACGCTCCGCACCTTCGACACGTCCAGGGTCCCGTACAGGTGCGGGAAGAGGTCCCCGCCGCGCGAGGGCTCGAACTTCAGGGCGGCGCCCAGGTCGTCGGCCTCCACCTCCAGCACCACGAGATCCGCCTGGCCCGCGAAATGCCGCCGCGCCGTCTCCTGCGCCTGGGCCGCCGTGGAGAAGTGGATGAAGCCGTCGGCCCGGTCCACGGCCGAGCCCTCGAACCGGCCGGCCGCCTGCGCCGCCGCCCATTCGGGCCTGGGCAGGATCTTGTAGATGCGGCCCATTCTCAGGGGCGGTCCGGATAGAACAGGCCGTCGAAGCTGGGCCGGCCGTTGGCGTCGATCAGGAAGACGGCCGCCGCCCCGGGGGGGAACTTCCGCTGCGCCTGATGGATCAGTTCGCGCGGCGCCGAGCCCTCGATCAGCAGCTGGACGGCCAGTTCCTGGAGTCCCGGATTGTGGCCCACCACGATCACCGTGCCGGCGTCGCGGCCGGCCTCCTCGGCGGCCTGGCGCACCTGGCCCGCGTCGGCGTGGTAGAGTTCGCCCACCACCCGCGTCTCGGCGTTCGGAAAGGCGGCGGCGGCCTGGGCCCAGGTCTCCTGGGTGCGGGCCGCCGACGAGACGAGCGCCACGTCGGGCCGAAAGCCCATGTCGGCGAGGCTCGCGCCCACAGCGGCCGATTCCAGCACCCCGCGCGGCGCGAGCCGCCGGTCGAAATCTTCGCCGCTTGCGGAGTCCGGCTCGGCCTTGCCGTGCCGGAGCAGGATAAGCCGCTGCATGGATGCTCCCTGACCCGATGGTCCTCATAGACGAGGCGCGCCGCGCTGCAAGCCATTGACACCGGTTGGGCGAGACGGTCCAACGCGGCCATGACGGCCCAGGCCCCGATCACCACGGCCATCGAGACGGGCGGCGGGACCTGGCGGTTCCCGGCGACCCAGCCGCTGCGCCTGGATTCGGGCGCGAGCCTGGCCCCGCTCGAGATCGCCTACAAGACCTACGGCAAGCTCAACGAGACGAAGTCCAACGCGGTCCTCGTCTGCCACGCGCTGACCGGCGACCAGCACCTGGCCTCCACCCACCCGGTCACCGGCAAGCCCGGCTGGTGGAGCCGCGTCGTGGGCCCCGGCCTGCCGCTGGATCCCGAGCGCTACTTCATCATCTGCTCGAACGTGGTGGGCGGCTGCATGGGCACCACCGGTCCGGCCAGCCCCGACCCCAAGACCGGCGAGCCCTACGCGCTGTCGTTCCCGGTCATCACCATCGCCGACATGGTGCGGGCCCAGGCCATGCTGGTCGAGGCCCTGGGCATCGAGACCCTGTTCGCCGTGGTCGGCGGCTCGATGGGCGGGATGCAGGTGCTGCAGTGGGCGGCCGACTATCCCGAGAAGCTGTTCAGCGCGGTGTGCATCGCAGCCGCGCCGCGCCACTCGGCCCAGAACATCGCCTTCCACGAGGTCGGCCGCCAGGCGGTCATGGCCGATCCGAACTGGATGGGCGGCGATTACCTGAAGGCCGGCGTGCGCCCCGAGAAGGGCCTCGCCGTGGCCCGAATGGCCGCGCACATCACCTACCTGTCCGAAGCGGCCCTGCAGCGGAAGTTCGGCCGCGAGTTGCAGCGCGACGGGCTCTCTTGGGGCTTCGACGCGGACTTCCAGGTGGAGAGCTACCTGCGCCACCAGGGGGCGAGCTTCGTCGACCGGTTCGACGCCAACTCCTACCTCTACATCACCCGCGCCCTGGACTATTTCGACCTCGCCGCACAGCACGGCGGGGTGCTGGCCAACGCCTTCGCCAAAGCCCGCGGCGTGAAGTTCTGCGTGCTGTCCTTCTCGTCCGACTGGCTCTATCCCACGGCCGAGAGCCGCGACATCGTGCGCGCGCTGAACGCCGCCGGCTGCCGGGCCAGCTTCGTCGAGATCGAGAGCGACAAGGGCCATGACGCCTTCTTCCTCGACGAGCCCCAGCTCGACGCCACCCTGCGCGGCTTCCTGGCGGCCCAGGCTCAGGCCAGAGGGCTTAACGGCGGGCTGAAGGGGGGCCCCGCTTGAGCATCGTTCGCGAGGACTTCCGCGAGATCCTCCGCCTCGTGCGCCCGGGCGCGCGGGTGCTGGACGTGGGCTGCGGCGAGGGCGAGCTGCTCGAGATGCTGACCCGCGAGAAGCGCGTCGACGGCCAGGGCCTGGAGATCAGCCCCGAAGGCGTTTCCGCCTGCCTCGCCCGGGGCCTGGCCGTCGTCCAGGGCGACGGCGACCGCGACCTCGACCACTTCCCCACCCGGGCCTTCGACTACGCGATCCTGTCCAAGACGCTGCAGCAGATGCGCGAGCCCCGGCACGTGCTCTCCGAGCTGCTGCGCATCGCCGACCAGGCGGTCGTCTCGCTGCCGAACTTCGGACACTGGAAGGTCCGCTGGGCCCTGCTCGCGCGCGGCCGGATGCCCGAGACGGGGGCGCTTCCCGACCCCTGGTGGGCGACGCCCAACATCCATCTCTGCACCCTGCGCGACTTCACCGCGCTCTGCGACGACCTGGGCCTGCGGATCGACGCCTGCGCCGCCCTCGACGGCGGCAGGCCCGCCCGCCAGATCGACCCCAGGAAGCCGGTCGAGAACTGGCGCGCCGAGACGACCCTCTTCCTGCTGAGCCGCAAGGCCGAGGCGGAGCCGCGGGCCGTGCCCCGGAACCTGTTCGGCGAGGTCGAGCTTCCCAGGCCGGAAGGGCCTGCGAAGCCGAGGCGCCGGAAGGCGAAAAGCTAAGGGTTGTCCCTCCCCCTCGTGGGGAGGGTGGATCCGGCGAAGCGGGAGACGGTGGGGCCGTTTCCCGCTACGCCAGGCCGAGCGCCCGCACGACAGCGCCCTGATCGAAGTAGGGCCGTTCGCAGACGATCTTGGCGGCGCCAGGGGCGAACTCGAAGCTCGCGGCCATGCGCACGCGGAAGGCCTTTCCGGTGGGCTCGATGGTGCGGCCGGCATGGCGCAGCGGGCCGAGGTGGGTGCCGGTGAGCCAGAACTCCACCAGCACGGTGTCGCCGTCGTGGGCGATGGCGATGATCTCGTTCCCCTGGTCCGGGAAGGGCGTCCGCGAGGCGGCGAAGTAGCCGCGCACCGCCGCCTCGCCGTCGAACACCACGCCGGAGCCGTACATCTCGTATCGGGGGCGCTCGAAGGTGGCGATCACGCCGTCCCAGTCTTGGACGACCTCCAGCGCCATGTGCTCGCGCACCACCTGGATGCGCGCGGCGGCCAAGTCTTCCATGTCGTCCTACCCCGTGATCGCGCCTTCGTCGGTCTCGCCGGTGCGGATGCGGACGGCCTTCTCAAGGTCGAGGACGAACACCTTGCCGTCGCCGATCTTGCCCGAGTTGGCGGCCGCCTTGATGGCCTCGACGACGCCCTCGCAGATGTCGGTGGGGACGGCGATCTCCAGCTTCACCTTGGGCAGCAGCTTCACCTCGTACTCGGCGCCCCGGTAGACCTCGGTCTTGCCGCGCTGGCGGCCGTAGCCGCGCACCTCCGTGACGGTGAGCCCTGATGCGCCGGCCTCGGTGACGGCGTCCAGGACCGCGTCGAGCTTGCTGGGCTTGATGACCGCGATGATGAGCTTCATGCGCCGGAATCTCCGATCTTGCGGGCCGACCCTAGGGCCTTCCCCGGGCGTTCGCCAAGCGTCCGCCCCGTCGCGCCGGCCCCGGCCGGACTGGGAACGAGCGCCGGCCGGACGACGCCGGCCCGCACCCGCGCGCCCTTGGGCTTCACCGCGTAGGTCTGCTTGACCGCCTCCATCAGCAGCAGGCCCGCGAAGCCCGGCCACAGGCGGGAGCCCACCTGCTCGAATCCCTCCGCCCAGCGGGCCATCCAGCCCACCGGCGGCACGTAGAGCGCCCGCGTCCAGCCGGACGGCTCCAGCTCGGCCTCCCGCAGCAGCTCGGCGAGCTGGGCCCGGGTATAGGGCCGGCCGTGCCCGAAGGGGGTCTTCTCGGCATTGGCCCACAAGCCGTTGCGCGCCGCCACGGTCACGATCACCCGTCCCGAGGGGGCCAGCACACGCCAGACCTCCTTCAGCAGGCCCACCGGATCGGCGCTCTCCTCGATGGCGTGGACCACCAGGATGCGGTCGAACAGGGCGTTGCGGAACGGAAGCGCATCCTCGGGCGTGAGGGCGGCGAGGTTGCGCCCGCCCACGGGCCAGACCTCAACGCCCTGCTGCGCGGGCATGGCGGCGACCATCCGGCGGGCGGCCGTCTGGAAGGGCATGACGAACGGCGTGCCGTAGCCCAGGGCCAGCATGTCCAGGCCACGGCCGTCGCCCCAGGCCTCGACCAGCTTGCGCTCGACCATGGTCCGGGCCGCCCGGCCCAGGTCCGAGGCGTAGAACCGTCGAAGCTCGAGGACGTCCCTGCGCATGTCCGATGGCTATTCTCGACGCGGCGTTTCCACCAGCCTAAACCGGTTCGCGCGCCAGCCGATCAACCGCCGACGGAGTTGCATATGCCGGTCACCGTCCATCAGTTCCCCTGCCTGTCCGACAACTACGGCTTCCTCGTCCGCGACGACGAGACCGGCCTGGCGGCCTGCATCGACACGCCTGAGGCGGGCGCCATCCTGCGCGAACTGGACAAGCTGGGCTGGAATCTGGCGCTCATCCTCAACACCCACTGGCATCCCGACCACGCCGGGGGCAACGCCGAGATCAAGGCCGCCACGGGGGCGCAGGTCGTGGGCCCCGCCGAGGTGACGCGCATTTCCCCCATCGACCGCGAGGTGAAGGGCGGCGACGAGGTCCTCCTCGGGGCGACGCGCTTCCAGGTGCTGGAGAGCGGCGGCCACACCCTGGGCCACGTGGCCTATTACGACGCCGCCGACGGCGTGGCCTTCGTCGGCGACACCCTGTTCGCCCTGGGTTGCGGCCGTCTCTTCGAGGGCACCGCCGAGCAGATGTGGGCGAGCCTCCAGCGCCTGGCCGCCCTGCCCGACGACACCCGCGTCTACTGCGCCCACGAATACACGGCGTCCAACGCCCGCTTCGCGCTCAGCGTGGACGCCGACCCGGCGCTCAAGGCCCGCGCGGACGCCATCTTCGCCGCCCGCGAGCGCGGCGAGCCCACCGTGCCCACCACCATCGGCCTGGAAAAGGCCACCAACCCCTTCCTGCGGGCCGGGAACGCCGAGGCCTTCGCCGCCGTCCGCCAGGCCAAGGACGTCTTCAAGGGGTGAGGCGCGCGGCGCCTACTGGGTCGCCGCCACCATCACGATGCGCTCGGAGGACGGGCGGCCGGCCAGGCCCTGGGCCGGGGCCACGGTGATCTTCAGCACCTGGTCCTCGATGTCGGCCGAGGCGCGCTGGCCCTCGATCAGCAGCACCTTGCGGAACTGCGCGAGCAGGGTCCGGCCATCCTTGCGCCGCGACATGCGCACCACCGCCACGCTGGTCACGGTGGCGGCGTCGGCGATCAGGGCCGAGGAGGCCGGCGTCGCCTCGGCCTCGAAGAGGATGGTCCGCCGCGCCGCCCGGCTGGCCCTGAGGCTCGCCTGGGCCAGACGCTCCAGCAGGGCCTGGGGACTCAAGGGAGACAGCCGGAGCGGGGGGCCGTCGCCGGCCAGGGCCGCGGCCGCGCCGTCCGGCCGGGCGTCGGTGAAGACGGTGACGCCGCCCAGGCGCGTGGCGCGCAGCATCGGTTCGCCCAGGTCGTTCTTGTAGATGACGTCGCCACGCGGAGCGGGCTGGGCCTTCAGCGCCCAGACCTCGGGGCTGTCCTCGAACTTCAGCAGGGGCCGTCCCTGGGTGCGGTCCAGCACGAAGATCTGGCCGTCCTCGGAGACGTAGCGGGCGACGGGCGGAGCCTGGACCTGGCGTCCGGCGCCGGCCGGCTTGCCGAACAGCCCCTGGCGCAGGCCGGTCTGGGCCGAGGCCGGTTGAGCGAATCCCAATAGGGCGAATCCCAGGGCGACGACGCCCAGGAGCGCCGCGGCGATCGCTTTCAAAGACGCCGATGGCTCGCCGGTCATATCAAGCAGCAGATGACCCCGGATCGGGGCGCTTTTTGGACCGGTCCGGGGCGGACGCGGGCGCTGCGGCGTCGCGTCGCCCCGCGACGGTCAGCCGACGAGGTACTGGCCGCCATTCAGGGACAGCGTCGATCCGTTGACGTAGCCGGCCCGCTCGCCGGCCAGGAACGACACGGCGTCGGCGATCTCCTCGCCCCGGCCCAGCCGTCCGGCCGGGATCTGGGCGATGATGCCTTCCAGCACCTTCTGCGGCACGGCCTGGACCATCTCGGTGTCCACGTAGCCGGGGGCCACGCAGTTCACCGTCACCCCCTTGCGGGCGTTCTCGAGCGCCAGCGCCTTGGTGAAGCCGATCACGCCCGCCTTGGCGGCGGAGTAGTTGGTCTGGCCGAGCTGGCCCTTCTGGCCGTTGATGGAGCTGATGTTGATGATCCGCCCCCACTCGCGCTCCCGCATGCCCTCGATGACCTGGCGGGTCATGTTGAACAGCGAGTCCATGTTGACGCGAATGACCTCGCTCCACTGGTCGGGGGTCATCTTGTGGAAGAAGCCGTCGCGGGTGATGCCGGCGTTGTTCACCAGCACGTCCACGGGCCCCAGTTCGGCCTCCACCTCGGCGACGGCCCGGCGGCAGTCCTCGAAGACGCCGACGTTGCCCTTCACGACCATCACGCCCAGCTTGTCGGCGCAGGCCCGAGCCGCCTCGTCGTTGCCGGAATAGCCCGCCGCCACCTTGAAACCGTCGGCGCACAGCCGCTCGACAATGGCCCGCCCGATCCCGCGCGTGCCGCCCGTCACCAGAGCCACTCGAGCCATCGTCACCTCCCTAGGAGGCCTCCCGCCGGGAGGCCCGTTGTTGTTCGGCGGTCGACCGGTTGCTCCGACCCGTCCGCCTCAGATCGCCTCGACGCACATGGCCACGCCCATGCCGCCGCCGATGCACAATGTCGCAAGGCCCTTGCCGGCGCCCGAGCGCTTCATCTCGTGCAGCAGCGTCGTCAGGATCCGCGCCCCGGAAGCGCCGATGGGGTGACCGATCGCGATCGCCCCGCCGTTCACATTGACTTTATCCGGGTCGAGGCCGAGCTCGCGCACCACGCAGATGGACTGGGCGGCGAAGGCCTCGTTGGATTCCACGAGGTCGAGGTCGCCGGCCTTCCAGCCGGCCTTTTCCAGCGCCTTCCGGCTCGCGGGAATCGGGCCCGTGCCCATGATCTCGGGATCGACGCCGGCGTGGGCCCAGGACGCGATGCGGGCCAGCGGCTTCAGCCCCCGGGCCTTGGCCTCCTCGGCGCTCATCAGCACCAGGGCCGCGGCGCCGTCGTTGATGCCGGAGGCGTTGCCCGCGGTCACCGAGCCATCCTTGGCGAAGGCCGGCTTCAGGCCAGAGATGCTCTCCAGCGTCACGCCATGGCGCACATATTCGTCCTCGCTCACGACCGTATCGCCCTTGCGGCCCTTGATGGTCACCGGGACGATCTCGTCGGCGAACCTGCCGGCCTTCTGGGCGGCCTCGGCGCGGTTTTGCGAGACCACAGCGAACCTGTCCTGGTCCTCGCGGGTGATCTGCCAGCGGGCGGCGATGTTCTCGGCCGTCTGGCCCATGTGGTAGCCGTGGAAGGCGTCCCAGAGCCCGTCCTTCAGCATGGTGTCGACGAGGCCGAGTTCGCCCATCTTCACGCCGCCCCGCAGGTTCGCCGCGTGCGGCGACTGGCTCATGCTCTCCTGTCCGCCGGCCACGACGACCTTGGACGAACCGTCCTGGATCTGCTGGGCGGCCAGCGCCACCGCCCGCAGGCCCGAGCCACAGAGCTGGTTCAGGCTCCAGGCGGGGCTTTCGACGGGAACGCCGGCGCCCACCGCCGCCTGGCGGGCCGGGCCCTGGCCAGCGCCCGCCTGCAGCACCTGACCCATGATGACCTCGTCCACGTCCGACGCGGCGACGCCCGCCCGCTCGATGGCGGCCTTGATGGCGATCTTGCCCAGTTCGTGCGCCGGCAGCGACGACAGCGCGCCGTTGAAGGAGCCCACGGGCGTGCGGGCGGCGGAAACGATGACGATGTCGCTCATGGCGGGGGTGGACTCCTCGAAACTCTTTCAGCGGCCCGCCTCTTCTATCGGCAAGCCTGCGCCCGCCCGCAAGTCCGCGTTGCGCGAAACATTTGTGGCCATTTGCTTATCCGCTCGCATCCGCGATACTGCGGTGCAGAACGGGGCCTCGCAGGAGCGCGGCCTTACGGATAAGGACCAGGAATGGCCGAGACCGAGGAAACCGGCGCCGCCCAGGGTGAGCGCGTCGTCATCAAGAAGTATGCGAACCGGCGGCTCTACAACACGGCGTCCTCCAGCTACGTGACGCTGGAGCACCTCGCCGACATGGTGAAGAAGGGCGTCGACTTCGTCGTCTACGACGCCAAGACCAACGAGGACATCACCCGCACCGTCCTCACCCAGATCATCTTCGAGGAGGAGGAGAAGAGCCAGGGCCAGTCCCTGCTGCCGATCCAGTTCCTCCGCCAGCTCATCAGCTTCTACGGCAATTCGATGCAGGCCTTCCTGCCGAGCTACCTGGAGCTCTCGCTGGCCTCCTTCGCCCAGCAGCAGGAGCGCCTGCGCAGCCAGCTCGCGGCCTTCGGCCAGACGGGGGCGATGGCGGGGGGGATGTCGGGCGGCGCCTACGAGGAGCAGATCCGCCAGAACCTGGCGCTTTTCGACCGCGCCATGAAGATGTTCTCGCCGTTCGCCTATGCGCCCCGCGCCGAGGAGCCGGCCCAGCCCGCGCCGAAGGCAGCCGAGCCGGCGTCGGACGATTCGCTCGGGCAGCTGCGCAAGCAGATGGCCGAGATGCAGGCCCAACTCGACAAGCTTGCGTCCAAGGGTTGAGAATGGCCCGGCGATTGCAGCCGTGAGGCCATGATGTCCCGAATTGACCGCATCCGGCGCACGTCCCTGATCGGCGGGGGCATCGTGGCCGACAACGACCACGCGGACGAAGTCTTCGAGTCCAAGACCGAGACGTCGTCGGTGCAGCCGCCGCCGCGCCCCCCCGCCGGCGGCGAGCGCCACGGCGCGGCGATCTTCGCCGCCCAGCTCATGGGCCAGGAAGGCCAGAAGCGCGGCCTGCGCGCGGGTCCCCTGCACATCGGCCGCGCCCAAGGCGCCTATAACAAGGTGGAGTGGTCGGGCTCGAAGGACCGCCGCACGCCGGCCGGCCGCAACGCCAAGACCGAGATCTAGCGCGACTTCAGCCGCGCCACCTCCGCCTCCAGCTCCGCCACCCGCCGCTCCAGGGCGGCCAGCCGCGCCTCGGCGCTGGCCCCGGGGACGGGCGTCGAGACTCCCGCCCGGTCGGCGACTTCGGCCGCCGGCTCGCCCAGCAGCTCGGCAAGGATCGCCACCTCGCGGGCGGAAAGCTCCCTCTGGTCCTTGAAGACGAGATCCACCTCGGCCGGGCTCATCCCGGCCGCGGCGGCCAGGACGTCTCGCGAAAGCCCGCGCTCGGCGAGCTTCGCATCGAACCAGCGGGCGTCGAAGAAGAGGGCCATGGGTTGGCGCCGGACTTGCTTAACCGTGTTTCGAACCTTCGATCACGGACCGGGCCATGATTCAATTCGCCGCCAAAGCCTTCGACCTGGTCATCGTGACCCTGATCTTCTCGGCCCTCACCTGACCTCGTCGTAGCCGCCCGGGTCCCGCGCCCGGGACTGCAGCCACATCACGCCGAACAGGTCCGACAGCGAGGCCCACAGACGACCGAGGTTCGTATACTTCGAGCGGCCGGTCTCGCGGTGGCGGTGGTTCACCGGCCGGTACTCGGAGCGGTAGCCCTCGCGGATCACCAGCGCCGGCAGGTAGCGGTGGATATGGTCGAAGTAGGGAAGCCGCAGGAACACCTCGCGCCGGATGGCCTTCAGGCCGCAGCCGGTGTCGGCCGCGTCGTCCCTGAGCAGCCGGCGGCGCACGCCGTTACCGATCTTCGAGGCGATCTTCTTGGCCTGGCTGTCCTGGCGCTTGACCCGCTGGCCGCCCACCATGGCCAGCTCCGGCGGCCCCGCCAGCAAGGCGTCCACAAGCGCCGGTCCGTCGGCGGGATCGTTCTGGCCGTCGCCGTCCAGGGTGACGATCACCTCGCCACGGGCGGCCAGCACGCCGGTGCGGATTGCCCGGCTCTGGCCGGCGTTCTTCCGGTGGGCGACGACCCTCAGTTCCGGAATTTCGCCCTTGAGCGCGCTCAACGCCGCGCGCGTGCCGTCGCGGCTGGCGTCGTCCACGAAGACGATCTCGAAGCTGCGCCCCCTGAACGCCGCGGCGATCTCGCGGGCGAGCGCGGGCGCGGCGCCCTCCTCGTCGAAGACCGGGACAACCACCGAGATCTGGGGTGCGGAAGCCATGGCCCTCCATAGCGTGCGCCGCGTTCCGCCGCGACCCCGCACCGGTTCGTGCTATTCACCGCCCATGACCCTGGAGCCCCTCCTCGCCAAATGGAGCCGCGGCTGGCGCGGACCGGCCATCGCCGCCCTCGTCGCCTTCCTCGCGGGCCTGCCGGGCCTGATTGCCGTCCCCCCGCTCGACCGGGACGAATCGCGCTTCGCCCAGGCCACCGCCCAGATGCTGGAGAGCGGCGACTTCGTGGTCATCCGCTTCCAGGACCAGCCGCGTTTCAAGAAGCCTGTTGGCATCCACTGGCTGCAGGCCGCGTCGGTGGGAGCCTTCTCAAGTCCGGAGGCGCGCGAGATCTGGGCCTATCGCCTGCCTTCCCTGCTGGGCGCCATGCTGGCGGCGGCCGCCTGCGCCTGGGGGGCGGCCGCCTTCTTCGGGCCGCAGGCGGGCCTGGTCGCGGGCGTGCTGCTGGCGTCCACCTTCCTGCTCTCCACCGAAGCCTTCATCGCCAAGACCGACGCGGTGCTGGCCGGGACCACGACGCTGGCCATGGCCGCCCTGGGCCGCCTCTACGCCGCCGCCCGCGACGGGCCGCCCGCCGGCAAGCGGACCCTGACGTTGTTCTGGGGCGCGCTGGCCGTCTCGATCCTGGTGAAGGGGCCCGTGGGGCCGCTGGTCGTGGCCCTCGCGCTCGTCACGCTGGCGCTGTGGGACCGTCGGGTAGGCTGGATCACGCGACTGAAGTGGTGGTGGGGCCTGATCGCCATCCTGGTGATCGTCGGACCCTGGGCCGGGGCCGTCACGGTGGCCACCGACGGCGGCTTCTGGACCGAGGCCATCGGCGCCGACCTCGCGCCCAAGCTGGCGGGCGGCCAGGAGACCCACGGCGCGCTCCCGGGCTATCACGTCCTGCTCACGCCTCTCCTGGCGTTCCCGATCACCCTCCTGCTGCCGGTCGCCCTCGTGATCGCCTGGACCCGGCGCGCCGAGCCGGGCGTCCGCTTCGCCGTCGCCTGGCTGGTCCCCGCCTGGCTGCTCTTCGAGCTCATGCCCACCAAGCTGCCGCACTACACCCTGCCGACCTACGGCGCGCTGGCCTGGCTGGCGGCGGCCGCGCTGGCCCAGCCGCTCGGGCCGAGGGTCCGCTGGATCGGGGCCGGCCTGGGCGCGGCGGTCGCGCTGGCCCTCGCCGCCGGGGTCATCTACCTGCTCAGCCTCTACGCCGGCGCGGCCGACGCCTGGGCCGCGGCCCTGGCCGCCGCCCTGTTCGCCGGCGCCGGCCTGGTCGGCGGCTATCTGATGCTCCAGGGCGCGCCGCAGGCAGGCGTGGCCGCGGCGCTCGTCCTGGGCGTCCTGGGTCATGGCGCGCTGGCTGCGGGGCTCCTGCCCCGCCTCGGTCCGCTCTGGGTGTCGTCCAGGCTGGAGCGCGTCATGGCCGAAAGGCAGCTTCTCCCCCGCCAGGGCGTCGCCGAGGCTCCGGTGGCGGTCGCGGGCTACGCCGAGCCCAGCCTGGTCTTCGCCCTGGGCACGCCGACCGAGCTCGACGGGGCCGAGGAAGCCGCCCAGGCGATCGCCGAGGACCGCCCGGCCATCGTCGAGGCGCGCGAGGCCGAGGCGTTCCGCCGCGCCCTGGCGGCGCGGGGCGTGACGGTGCGTGAAGTCGCGCGCGTCAACGGTCTGAACTATTCCAAGGGGGACGAGGTGAGCCTCGGGGTCTATGTGAGCCCCGAGGCCAAGGTGCGAGAGGGTAGGCCATGAGCCGGCGTATCGAGATCGTGGAAGTGGGTCCCCGCGACGGGCTCCAGAACGAGAAGACCCTGCTCGAGGTCGACCAGAAGCTGGAGATGATCCGCCGGCTGGAGGACGCCGGCGCTCGGCGCATGGAGGTGGTCTCGTTCGTCAATCCGCGCCGCGTGCCCCAGATGGCCGGCGCCGAGGAGATCATGGCGGCGCTGCCCAGGACGCCCGGCCGCTCGCGCATCGGCCTGGTGCTGAACCAGAAAGGCTGGGAGCGCTGCGTGGCGGCGGGGTGCGACGAGGCCAACGTCGTGGTCTGCGCCTCGGACGGCTTCGGCATCCGCAACCAGGGCGCCTCGGTGGCCGAGCAGATCGACACCCTGGGCGCCATCATGCAGGCCCGCCGCCTGGAGGACCCGCCCGTGACCGTGACCGTCTCGGTGGCGTTCGGCTGCCCCTTCGACGGGGAAGTGCCCGAGGACCGCGTGGTGGAGATCGTGAAGACCGCCGCCGACATGCGCGTGGCCGAGATCGCGCTCGCGGACACCATCGGGGTGGCCGATCCCTGGACCGTGCGCCGCCGCGTGGAGGCCGCCCGCAAGGCCGCCGGCCGCATCCCCCTTCGTCTGCACTTCCACGACACCCGCAACACGGGCCTCGCCAACGCCTACGCGGGCGTGGAGGCGGGCGTCGATGTCCTGGACGCCAGCGTCGGCGGCCTGGGCGGCTGTCCCTTCGCGCCCAACGCCACCGGCAACATCGGGACCGAGGATCTCGTCTACATGCTGGAGCGGGCCGGTTTCGAGACCGGCTACGACCTTTCGCAGCTCATCGAAATCGGCAAGTGGGTGTCGGACCTGTTGGGCAAGGCCCCGGCCGCCAGCGTCACCCGCGCCGGCGTGTTCCCGTTCGCCGCCTGAGCCCTAGCGGGCCCGGAAGCGCCACATGAGGGGCCGGATCACCGCGGCCCCGACCACGATCGGCGAAAGCACCCAGGCGGCCAGGCGCTGCGAGAACGTTCCGGCGCGCTTGCGGAAGTAGCGGGCCAGGCCCACGCCCTTGTGGAACTCCACCTTCAGGGGGCTGGCCAGGCTGGTGTGGCCCAGGTGGACGACCTCGGCCTTGGGGTGGAACAGCACCGTCCCACCCTGCTGGCGCACCCGCCAGCACAGGTCCACGTCCTCGACGTGGAGGAAATAGCCCTCGTCGAAGCCCCCGACCGCCTCGAAGTCCTCGCGCCGCATGCAGAAGCAGGCGCCCGAGATGGTGGGGACCGCCGCCACGCCGTCGGGCGCCGCCTCGTCCTCCCAGTGCACTTCGAAGCGCCGCCAGCCGGGAATCCTCCGCGACAGGCGGCTCAGCGACATGAGCGCGCTCACCGGCGTGATGTCGCCCCGGCGCGCGCCACGCTGCTCGGTGCGGTCGGCGTTCAGGATTCGGCCGCCGACGATGCAGGGGACCGGCCGGCCCTCGATCTCGCGGACAAGCTCGGCCACGCAATCCGCTTGCAGGAAGGCGTCGGGGTTCAGGAACACCAGCAGGTCGCCCCGCGCCGCCTTCGCGCCCATGTTCGCGCCCCGGGCGAAGCCCACGTTGCCGTGGCCGGTGATGAGCCGCACCCGGCCGTTCCGCTCGGCCAGGCCGCGCAGGCGCCGGGCTTCGGCGGGGCTTGAGCCGTTGTCGACGATGACGAACTCGTCGACCAGAGGGTCGGCCAGCACCCGCGCGATGCTCTGCTCCAGCGCCTCGCCGGTCATGTAGACCACCATCACCACCGAGACGCCGCGGCGAGGCCGCAGGTCCTCGGGCGTCGTGGCGGGTCCGGCAGCGACGATGGGTGCGGCGACGCCGTTCATCCAGCCTCCTATTCGCCGCCCAACCCGCGCGCCGCGCTCTCCTCGCCGCGCTGGCGAGCAAGATCGGGCGGACTCGCCTCCAAGGCAAGCGCTTCCGCCGCCTCGGCGAGGGTGAGGATCGTCTGGCCGTCGGATCCGAGGCGCCGCAGGGCCACCTTGCCCTCCTCCGCCTCGCGGCGGCCGACCACCGCGATGACGGGGACCTTGGCGAGGCTGTGCTCACGAACCTTGTAGTTGATCTTCTCGTTCCGCAGGTCGAGGTCGACGCGCAGCCCCTTGGCCTTCAGCTCGGCGGCCGCCTTGCGGGCGAAATCGTCGGCGTCGGACGTGATCGTGGCCACCACGACCTGCACCGGCGACAGCCACAGCGGGAACGCGCCGGCGTAGTTCTCGATCATCACGCCGATGAACCGTTCCATCGAGCCGCAGATCGCCCGGTGCAGCATGACCGGCCGCTGCTTCGACCCGTCCTCGGCCACGTACTCGGCGCCCAGCCGCTCGGGCAGCACGTAGTCGAGCTGCAGCGTGCCGCACTGCCACGTGCGGCCGATGGCGTCCTTCAGGTGGAACTCCAGCTTGGGCCCATAGAAGGCGCCCTCGTTGGGAAGCATCTCGACCCGCTCGATCCCGGCGTTGAGCGCGGCCCGTTCCAGCTTCTTCTCCGCCTCGTCCCAGACCTCGTCCGTGCCGAACCGCTCGTCCGGCCGGAGCGCCAGCTTCACCGCGTGCAGCTCCAGGCCGCAGTCCCGATAAACCTGCTCCAGCAGGCGGATGAACTTCGTGGATTCCGCCTCGATCTGGTCCTCGCGGCAGAAGATGTGGGCGTCGTCCTGCGTGAAGGCGCGGACCCGGAAGATGCCGTGCAGGGCGCCCGACGGCTCGTAGCGGTGGCAGGCGCCGAACTCGGCCATGCGCAGCGGCAGGTCCCGGTAGGACTTCTGGCCGTGGTTGAAGATCTGCACGTGGCCCGGGCAGTTCATCGGCTTCACGGCCAGGGACTCGCCCTCCTCCGTTTCGCACGTGAACATGTTCTTCCCGAACTTCTGCCAGTGGCCCGACTTCTCCCAGAGCTCGCGGTCCATGATCTGGGGCGCCTTGACCTCCAGATAGCCGTCGGCGTCCAGCATGCGGCGCATGTAGGCCTCGACCGCGCGATAAAGCGTCCAGCCCTTGGGATGCCAGAAGATCATCCCCTTGGCCTCTTCCTGCATGTGGAAGAGGTCCATCTGGCGGCCGATCTTGCGATGGTCGCGCTTTTCCGCCTCCTCGAGACGGTGGATGTAGGCCTCCAGGTCGGCCTCGCTGGCCCAGGCCGTGCCGTAGATGCGCTGGAGCTGGGCGTTGCGGTGGTCGCCGCGCCAGTAGGCGCCGGCCAGCTTGGTCAGCTTGAACGCCTTGCCGGCGTGCTTCGTGGACGGCAGGTGCGGCCCGCGGCAGAGGTCCTTCCAGTTCCCTTGGCGATAGACGCTGACCTGCTCGCCGGCCGGGATGCCCTCGATGATCTGGGCCTTGTACTCCTCGCCGATCCCGCGGAAATGGCGGATGGCCTCGTCGCGGTCCCAGACCTCGCGCGTGATCGGCTCGTCGCGGTCGACGATCTCCTTCATGCGCTGCTCGATCTTGGCGAGGTCGTCCAGGCTGAACGGCTCGTCGCGGGCGAAGTCGTAGTAGAAGCCGTCCTCGATGGCCGGGCCGATGGTCACCTGGGTGCCGGGGAACAGCTCCTGCACCGCCTCGGCGAGGATGTGGCTCACGTCGTGGCGGATGGTTTCGAGCGCCTCAGGGCTCTCGCGCGTCAGGATCTTGAACGCGCCGCCCTTCTCCAGCGGCCGGTCGAGGTCGAGCAACTCGCCGCCGACCTCCACCAGGATGGCCTTCTTCTCCAGGCTCTTGGAGATGCCGGCGGCGATCTCGCGGCCCGTCACGCCGGCTTGGAACTCCCGCTTGGAGCCGTCGGGGAAAACCAGTTCGATCATGTCTTCAACGTCTTCCGGGTCGGGGGCGGCGGCGGATCATAGCCCGCCGGGCCCCAGGGATGGCATCGGCACACCCGCCGCACGCCCAGCAGGGCGCCGCGCCAGGGGCCATGGTCGATCAGGGCCTGGGCCGTGTATTCCGAGCAGGTCGGAAGGAACCGGCACTGGCGCCCGATCAAGGGCGAAAGCGTCAGCTTGTAGGCGCGCAGGGCGCCCCGGACGCAGCTCTCGTAAAGGCTCATGCCGGTCGCGGGAGGAGAGGGTTTCCCAAAGCCCCCGTCGCTTACGCCGGGGTCAGGAGGGGATCAAGCCGCGCCGGCGGGGGTAGTTCGCCCCCCATCCTTGAATTCGGTGGCGCGGCGGACAGCCTCGGCGGCGGCCTCGAACGCCAGCAGCGTCGAGGCGTGGCGGGCGGGATAGTCCTTCACCGGGGCCAGCATCGAAAGATCCGAGAAACGTCCGTCGGGCGGGGGTCCGCCCTCCTTCAGCATTGCACGGAACTGGTTAGCGGCCCGTTCCAGTTCGGGCAAGGTCGCGCCGATCACATGCGCCCCCAGCACCGAGGCCGCCGCCTGGCCCAGCGCGCAGGCCTTCACGTCCTGGGCGAAGTCCGAGACCCGGTCGCCTTCGACGGCCACGTCCACCACCACGCGGCTGCCGCACAGCTTCGAGACCTTCTCGGCCGAGCCGTCGGGCGCGGCCAGGCGCCCCACGCGCGGGATTTCCGCCGCGAGCCGCAGGAGCTTCGCCGAGTAGAGGTCGTCGATCATCGGGCCTTAGGTCGTGCCTGGGGGCCCTCAAGTCAAATCCCGCCTACTGCCGCGCCATCTCGGCCTGGCCCACGGCCTCGCCGTCCAGGGCCTGGTCAGGGTCCATGGTCACCGTCACCTTGCGCAGGGTTCCGGTGAAGGCGAACGGCGCGGCGTACTCGGCGACGGGGCTTCCCCGATCCAGGCCGATGTCCAGCCCCGACCAGGAGATGAGCGTGTTGAAGCCGTTCACGGCCGCGACCTCGCCGGCCGGCTCGCCGTCGATGGTGAGCGTGAACGTCCTGGGTCCGTTCTCCCCCCGCCGCGACACCACGCCCAGCCGCGTGGCTCCCGCCGGGATCGGCCGGTCCGAGACCACGGTCGTCTTCTCGCCGCCGATGTTCAGGGTGTGCTTCAGGCGCCCCTCCTCGACATAGAGCGAATAGCCGCTGGTGGCGTCGCCGTGGGCGATCAGCACGCCCGCCTCACCGCCGGTAAGCCGCACCTCGGCCTCGATGCGGTAGGACCGGGCCCGCACGTCCGGCGCCACGTCGGTGGGCAGATGGCCCATGCCCTTATGGAAGACGAACCGGCGCCGGGCGCCGTGGAAGCGGGCGGCGTTGTCGGCGAATCTCTGGCCGAAGCGGTCGTCCAGGGGCAGGACGTTATGGGCCTCCGCCTGCCGCCACCACTCGTCCGTCAGCGCCTTCAGCCGCTCCGGCTCCCGTTCCGCCAGGTCCTCGGTCTCCGAGAAGTCGCGGTCCAGGTGGAACAGCTCCCAGCGGTCCTCGTCGAAGGGCGTTCCCGGCGGGTGGAAGGCCACCGCCTTCCAGCCGTCCTTCCAGAGGCCCCGGTGGCCGAACATCTCGAAGTACTGCGGCGCCCTGCGCGGCGGGGCGGCCGGGTCGGTCAGGCTGGCGGCGAAGCTCTCGCCCTCCAGCGGCATTTGCGCCACGCCCTGAACCGTTTCGGGCGGGGAAATCCCGATCACGTCCAGCAGGGTGGGGACGAGATCGCAGGCGTGGGCGAAGCGCTCCCGCACCTCGCCCCGTGCGGGGATACCCTTCGGCCACGACACCACCAGCGGGTCGCGGATGCCGCCGCCGTGGGTGTTCTGCTTGTAGCGCCGAAGCGGCGTGTTGGACGCCATGGCCCAGCCCTGCGGGAAGTTCGAGTGCGTGTCGGGCCCGCCGATGTCGTCGATGCGGGCGATCTTCTCGGCCATGGACTCGCCGCGGAAGTTGAACGGCCCCATGGCGTTGACGAAACCCTGCGGCCCGCCTTCCTGGCTGGCGCCGTTGTCCGACAGCACCAGGATCAGGGTGTCGTCGCGCAGCCCGGCGCGGTCCAGGAAGTCCACCAGCCGGCCGAGGTGGCGGTCGGCGTGGTCCAGCATGGCGGCGAAGGCGCTCTGCAGCCGGGTGAACAGGCGTTGCTCGTCGGGCTCGTAGCTGTCCCAGGGCCGCACCCCGTCGTTGGGCGGCGGCAGGCGGGTGTCGGGCGGCACGATGCCCAGGGCCTTCTGCCGGGCGAGGCGCCGCTCGCGCTCGGCGTCCCAGCCGTCCTTGAAGACCTCGTCGTAGCTTCGGATCAGCTCGGCGGGCGCCTGGTGCGGGGCGTGGCAGGCGCCGGGCGCCAGCCACAGCAGCCAGGGCGTGTCGGGCGCGTCGGCGATGTGGTCGGCGAGATAGCGGATCGACTGGTCCACCAGGTCCTCGGTCAGATGGTAGCCGGTCTCGTAGGTCCCGGGCGCGGCGATGGGCGTGTTGTCCCGCACCAGCTCGGGCGAATACTGGTCGGTCTCGGCGTCCATGAAGCCGTAGAAGCGGTCGAAGCCCCGGCCCAGCGGCCAGCCGTCGAACGGTCCGGACGGCCCGGTCTCGGTCAGCGGCGTCACGTGCCACTTGCCGACCATGTAGCTTCGGTAGCCATGGGGCCGGAGCATCTCGGGCAGGGTCGCCGCCTCGCGGGCGATCTTGCCGCGATAGCCCGGATAGCCGCTGTCGAAGTTGGCCAGGCAGCCGACGCCGACCGAATGGTGGTTGCGTCCGGTCAGCAGCGCCGCCCGGGTGGTCGAGCACATGGCGGTGGTGTGGAAGCCCGAGTACCTCACGCCCTCGGCGGCCAGCCGGTCGATGACCGGCGTGCGGATCGGCGAGCCGTAGCAGCCGAAGTCCGAGAACCCCACGTCGTCGAACAGCACGACCAGGATGTTGGGCGCGCCCTTCGGCGGGCGCGGCGCCTCGGGCCACTCCGGGACCGAGTCCGCCACCGTCCGCCCGATCTTCGCCGCCATCGCCGCCCCTCCCCTTATGTCGTTGGGAGACACCTTGGCCGAGGGCGCCGGCGGAGGGAAGCGCCTACCCTCGCCGCTCGTTCCAGATCGCCTCGGCGCGCGCCTTCAGGGCCTCATTCATGGCGTGGAAGCCGCGGCGCACCGGGCCCGCCATCCGCCGGCCCAGCGAGGCGCCCATCAGCCCGCCGAAGATCTCGCCGTTGTCGACCACGCAGCCGGTCGCGGACAGGGCCTCGATCTCGATGTAGCGCAGGGTCTTGATCGTCCCGCCCAGCAGGCTGAGCTGCCAGTGGAGCTGCTCGTTCGGCACCCATTCCAGCACGCGCGGCCTGATCTCCTGCCGGGCCTGGCCGGGCAGGGCGAGCGTCATGGAAAGCTGCTCGCCGATGCGGATCACGCCCGCGGCCCGGGGATAGGTCGGGTTCCACTCGGACCAGCGGTCCAGGTCGTAGAGGACCTCCCAGATCACCTCGGCGGGCGCCTGGACGCCGATGCGGTCCTCCACCCGGAAGCCCTTGGGCCCCTTGGGCGGCGGCGGCTTGCCCTCGGTCTTCAGGCTCATCAGCTTGGGGCCCATGGAGCCGGTGCGGCCGAAGGGCGCGGCCTTCAGCTCGGGCGTCTTGAAGGCCATTACGATTGCTCCTTGATGCGCCAGGTGGCGCCGGTGGGATTGTCCATCACCTCGACGTTCAGCGCCGTCAGTTCAGCGCGGATGCGGTCGGCCTCGGGCCAGTTCCTGGCCGCCCGCGCGGCGACCCGCTGGGCGATCAGCGCCTCGACCCGCTCCTTGAGATCGGCGTCGCCGCCCTGGAACCAGGCCTCGGGGTCGCCCGCCAGGAAGCCCATCAGGTTCGCCGCCGCCAGCAGTTCGCCCTTGGCCACGGCGCGCTCGCCCGCCCCCGCCGTCTCCAGGCGGGTGGCCATGGCGAACAGCTCGGCCATGGCGGCGGGCGTGTTCAGGTCGTCGTGCAATGCGGCCAGGAAGGCGGCCGGCGGCGGCATCTCGGCGGCCGCCACGTCGCCCGCCCGGCGCAGGGCGCCGTAGAGCCGGTCCAGCGAGCGCTTCGCCTGCTCGATCAGGTCGGGCGTCCATTCCAGCGGCGCGCGGTAGTGGCCGACCAGCAGCGCCCAGCGCAGGGCCTCGCCGGGCGTGGTCTTCAGAAGGTCGTGGGCCAGCGCGACGTTGCCGACGCTCTTGCTCATCTTCTCCTCGGCCATGTTCAGGAAGCCGTTGTGCAGCCAGTACTTCGCATATTCGTGCGAATGGCCGGCGCAGACGCCCTGGGCGAGCTCGTTTTCGTGGTGCGGGAAGACGAGGTCGATGCCGCCGCCATGGATGTCGATCGGCAGGCCCAGCACCTCCCGGATCATGGCCGAGCACTCGATGTGCCAGCCCGGCCGCCCCGGTCCCCACGGGCTCTCCCATTCGGGTTCGCCTGGCTTGGACGGCTTCCAGAGCACGAAGTCGCGCGGGTCCTGCTTGTAGGGCGCCACGTCCACCCGGGCCCCGGCGATCAGGTCCTCCAGCGGTCGGCCCGACAGCTTGCCGTAGTCGGGGAAGCTCGCCGTCGAGAACAGCACATGGCCCTCGGCGGCGTAGGCGGCCCCATTGGCCACCAAGTCGCCGATCATCTTCACGATGGCGTCCATCGTGTCGGTCACGCGGGGCTGGAAGGTGGGCGGCAGCGCCCCCAGGGCCCGGGCGTCGGCGTTGTAGGCTTCGAGGTAGCGGTCGGTGACCGCGGAGATCGGCACGCCCTCGGCGGCGGCCTTCTGGTTGATCTTGTCGTCCACGTCCGTGACGTTGGCCGCGTAGAGCACGTGATCCGCGCCGTAGAGGCGGCGCAGCACCCGGAACAGCAGGTCGAAGACCACGACCGGGCGGAAGTTGCCGATGTGGGCGTAGTTGTAGACCGTCGGCCCGCAGACATACATCGTCACCCGCCTCGGATCGGTGGGGACGAAGTCCCGCTTGGCGCGGGTCATGGTGTCGTAGAGCTTGAGGGTCATGGTCACGCTGACGCTGGGGAACAGTTGCCGGTCCGGCCTTGCGACCCATATACAGACGGCCCGGACTTGAAGCCAACGTGGCGTCGGGTCCGTAAGGACAAGGGTGCCACGCGTCATTCCGGGACCGTCGTCCCGGCGCAACTCAGGCCCAAGGAAGACCGCTCTCCCATGGATGCTCCCGCTCGCGACCGCACCCTGATCGGGGCCGACGACAACCTCGACCCCGTGAAGCGCCCGACCCGCGAGGAGGCGATGGAGGCCGTCCGCACCCTCATCGCCTGGGCCGGCGACGACCCGCGCCGCGAGGGCGTGATCGACACGCCCAAGCGCGTGGTGGACGCCTACGCCGAATGGTTCGAGGGCTACAGCCTCGACCCCGCCAAGGAGCTGTCGCGCACCTTCGAGGACGTGCAGGGCTACGACGACATCGTCATGCTCCGCGACATCGAGGTCGAGAGCCACTGCGAGCACCACATGGCCCCGTTCCTGGGCAAGGCCTATGTGGCCTACATGCCGACGAACCGGGTGGTGGGCATCTCCAAGCTGGCCAAGGTGGTCGAGATCTTCGCCCGCCGTCTCCAGACCCAGGAGACCATGACCCAGCAGATCGCCGACGCCATCACCGACAGCCTCAGGCCCGCCGGCGTCGCCGTGCTGATCGACGCGGCCCACCAGTGCATGACCACCCGCGGCGTGCACCACCGCCACGTCTCGACCATCACCACCCAGTTCACCGGCGTCTTCAAGACTGATCCGACGCTGCGCCAGCGCTTCCTGGACTTCGTGAACCGGCGCTGAGGCGCTAAAGGGGAGGCCATGACCGGCTTCCCCACCGCCCCCGACAAGCAGGCCCTGGAACAGGGCCAGACGCTTTCGCCGCGCTTCGATGCGGCCGGCCTGATCGCGGCGGTGGCCACCCATGCCGAAACCGGCGAGGTGCTGATGTTGGCCTGGATGAACGCGGAGGCGCTCCAGCGCACTATCGACACCGGCGAGGCCCACTACTTCAGCCGCTCCCGGAACGAGCTCTGGCACAAGGGCGCCACCTCCGGGCAGGTGCAGAAGGTGGTCGAGTTGCGCGTCGACTGCGACCAGGACGCCGTCTGGATGAAGGTCCGGCCCCAGGGCGACGGCGGCGCCTGCCATACCGGCCAGCGCTCGTGCTTCTACCGCGTGGTCGAGAACGGCAGGCTGGTGAAGCGGCCGTGACCGTCGCCGCCGCCCTTCTCGCCTTCAGCGTCGCCGCCGGCCTCCTGACCATCACGCCCGGCCTCGACACCGCCCTCGTCCTGCGCACCACCGCCGCCGAGGGGTCGAAGCGCGCGGCCCTGGCGGGCCTGGGGATCGTGACGGGCTGTCTCGCCTGGGGCGCGGCCGTGGCGCTGGGCCTGGGCGCCCTGCTCGCCGCCTCGACCCTGGCCTTCACGATCCTGAAGTGGATCGGAGCGGCCTATCTCGTGTGGCTGGGCCTCAATCTGATCCTGAAGCCCCGTCAGCGCTTCGACCTCGACGCCGCGGCCGCCCCGGCCGGCGACGGCCTGGCCTGGATGCGCCGCGGCCTGCTGACCAACCTGCTCAATCCCAAGGTCGGCGTCTTCTACGTCAGCTTCCTTCCGCAGTTCCTGCCGCATGGCGTCCCCGCCGCGCCCTTCATCTTCCTGCTGGCGGCGCTGCACGCGGTCATGGGCCTCGCCTGGTTCGCGACGCTGATCGCGGCCACGCGGCCCATCGCCGGGGCCCTGAAGCAGGCCGCCGTCGTCCGCTGGCTCGACCGCCTGACGGGCGGCGTCTTCCTGGCCTTCGGCCTGCGCCTGGCCCTGGAGCGACGCTGAGCGGATTTCAGGCCGCGAGCGGCAGGGTGACGATCGCCGTGAGCCCGCCGGCTCCCGAAGCCAGCTCCACCTCGCCGCCATGCGCCCGGGCCGTCGAGCGCGCGATGGGCAGGCCCAGGCCCACGCCGCCCTGGTCCAGGTTCCGCGAGGCGTCGGCCCGGTAGAAGGGCTGGAAGGCCTGCTCCAGCTCCTCGGGCGAGAGGCCAGGCCCGGCATCGGCGATGGTCACCACCGCAGTCTCGCCCTCGCGGCGGACGCGGATGCGGGCCGAGCGGCCGTACTTCACGGCGTTGTCCACGAGATTGCCGAACAGCCGCTGGAGCGCCACGGGATCGCCGTCCACCGCCAACGGCTCCCCTTCCTCGATCTCCACGTCGGCGCCCAGGGTGGCGGCGTCGTCGGCCACGCATTCCACCAGCGACAGCAGGTCCAGGCGCTCGCGGGTGCGCGGGGTGCTCTCGTCGCGGATGAAGGCCAGCACGCCGGCGATCATCTTCTCCATCTGGGCCACGTCGGCGAGGACGGACTCGCGCACCTTGGGCGGCGCGGCCTCCAGCTTGAACCGCATCCGGGCGAGCGGCGTGCGCAGGTCGTGGGAGATGGCGCCCATCATGGCCGTGCGGTCGTCGACATAGCGTTTCAGGCGGGCCTGCATCTCGTTGAAGGCCACCGCGGCGGCGCCCACCTCGGCCGGACCCGACACCTTCATCGGCGGCGCGTTGGGGTCGCGCCCCAGCCGCTCGGCGGCCTCGGAGAACCGCTTCAGCGGCGCGGTGATCCGGCGCGCGATCAGCAGGCCCGCCGGCGCCACCACCAGGAAGCCGACCGCCAGCCACAGCATCATCCGCCGCTGCCAGAGATTGGGGAACGGCTCGGGGCTGGAGCGCACGATCGTCCAGCCGCCCTCGGGCCGGCGCACGGCGGCGGCGAAGTCGCCCACGATCGGCGGCTCGCCCATGAAGATGCGGTTGCGCCCGTCGTTCAGCTCGACGAAGCGGGGCGGCCGATCGGCCGGCGGGAGATCGCGGGGCCCGACGGTCCTCAGGTGCAGGCGGGAGCGTACGGGACCCCGATGGCGCTGGACCAGCCGCACGTCGGCCTCGGCGGCCCCGAGCGCGCGGGCGAGCGAGGCGGCGGAGAGTGGCGCGAACCCTTCGGAGCGCTCCAGATCCTCGGGAAGAGTCTGAGCCGTCTCGCGGCGCATGGGCGGGCCCAGCCTGGCCGTGAGCGATCCGCCCTTGAGCGCGGCGGCCACTTCCTCCACGCGGTAGATCGGCGGCCGCGGCGGCGGGTTCAGCAGAATCGCCATCGTGCTGACGGTGTGGGCGACCACCAGGCTCGCCAGCAGCAGCAGGACGAGCTGAAGGCCGATCGGCAGGCCCCTCAGCCGCCGCCGCTCAGGCGTGCTCATGGACGCGTGACCTTGGCGTCGAACATGTAGCCCGCGCCGCGCACGGTCTTGATGATCTCGCCCTCGATGCAGGCGTGCAGCTTGCGCCGAAGCCGGCTGATCTGGACGTCGACGGCCCGGTCGAAGACGTCGCTGGATTCGCCCCGGGCCAGCTCCAGGAGCTGGTCGCGTGACAGGATGCGCTGCGGATAGTCCAGGAAGGCGTTGAGCAGGGAGTACTCGCCCGAAGTCAGCAGGATGGTCGTGCCGTTGGGGGCGCGGACCTGGCGGCGCTGCATGTCCACGACGAAGCCCAGGAAGTGGTAGGCCTTGCCGCGCTTGGGCGCCCCGCCGCGCGCCTCCTCCAGCCGGCGGAACACCGCCCGCACGCGGGCCAGCAATTCGCGAGGGCTGCAGGGCTTGGCCAGGTAGTCGTCGGCGCCGAGCTCGAGACCCAGGACGCGATCCACCTCCTCGCCCATGGCGCTGACCATGATGATGGCCGGGCCGCCGCCATCCGCCGCCAGCCTGCGGCAGATGGAGAGCCCGTCCTCGCCCGGCATCATCACATCGAGGATGACGAGGTCGATGGGTTCGGCGCCGAGCACGCGGTCCATTTCGGCGCCCGAGGCGGCGGCGTGGACCTGGAAGCCGTATTCGCCCAGGTAGCCCGCGACCTGCTCGCGAAGCTGGGTGTCGTCGTCGACGACGAGGACATGGCGGGCGGGCAGCACGTTGGGGGCCGGGGTCATGGAAGGGTCCTCTGCGCCCGAACTGTGGCGCCAGCACTACCGGTTCGCCACAATTCCCGGCGGTTCGGACATGAAGCGGCAGGCCGGGCCCCCGTTCGGAGCCCCGGCCGCCGCAGCCTCAGGCCGCCGCCTGAGCCGTTGCGCCTGCGCTGGCGCGGCTCCACGAGTGGGTCCGTCCGAACGAGCCCAGGGCGGCGCTCAGCTCGGCCGCGCTCAGCCGGCCGTCGCCGTCGGAATCCAGCTTGGCCACGGCCTCACTCAGGGCGTCGCCATCTTGTCCGAGGGCCGAACGGATCTCGTCGAGGCTGAGCGCCCCTTCGGAATCCGCGTCCGCCGAGGCGATCAGGTCCGAGACCATGTCGGCCTCACCGGACTCCTCCTGCGCGCCCAGCAGGCTGGAGAGGGTCATCGAGGCGAAGGTCCCGCCGGAGGGCGGCGGCCCCGGGGGCGGTCCGGACAGCCGGCCCTTCCCGCCGGCCTGCACTTCGCCCGGCATCTCTTGCCCGTCGGCCTCGGCCTGCGGCCGCAGGATCATGCTCAGGAGCTTCTGGGCATGGGCCGAGCCGTAAGCCGCTGAATTTGCGGATATCTGCACGTCGGTTCTCACATTGCTGTTGTTGCCTGGGCCGCCTCGCCCCAGAGAGGTCGCGCCGACCAAATCAATCAAAGGCAAGACGAATGCTAGATTACACACTCCAGTTATATTTCATATTTTCGATCTTGATTGAAATATATGAGAAACGTTGGCGCATATCATCGAACATTACACCCCCTTTGTAGCCATTCGACAGACACAATTACATAAGACTTCTGACGTCACTGTCGGAGGGACTACTGGATGTCTGGGAAATTTTCGCCGGGGTCGGCCAATCCGCGCCGGCACGCCTGGCGGATCGGCGCGTCGGTCGTCAGCCTGTCGACCCTGGCCTGGGCCGCCCAGGCGAACGCCGAGACCAAGATCGATTCCGCACGCACGACGCCGATCGCGACGTCGACGGCGGCTTCCGGGTCGCCGGACAGCATCAGCATCACCAGCGACGGTTCGGTGAAGCCCGCGAGCGGGGTCGCCGTGACGCTCGACAGCGACAACGACGTCGCCAACGCCGGGACGATCCAGATCCAGGATGCCGACGGCGCCGTGGGCGTGCTGGTCACGGGCGGCCACACGGCCGGCGTCTCGAACTCGGGGACGATCCAGGTGGACGAGACCACGGAGGCGTCCGACGCCGACGAAGACGGAGACGATGACGGAGCCTTCGCCACCGGGGCGGGCCGTTACGGGATCCGCGTGACCGGCCCCTCCGCCTTCACGGGCGACATCGTCAACGGAAGCGGCGGGGCGATCACCGTCGAGGGGAACGACTCCGCCGGCGTCTCGGTCGAGACGGACCTCACGGGTTCGCTCTCAAACCTCGGCGGCATCACGGTCGTGGGCGACCGCGCCTACGGTCTCCGATCCACCGGCGAGATTGGCGGCGACGTGGCCATCCTGGGATATGTCTCCGCCACCGGCGAGGCGGCCCAGGGCGTGGCGCTCGAAGGCGACATCCAGGGCGGCGTGGTGGTCCAGGCGGCGGTCGTCTCGACCGGCTATCGTAGCACCGGCCGCAGCACCGACGCCGATGTGCTGGCCGCCCTCGACGCCGACGACCTGCTCCAGGGCGGCCCAGCGCTCGCCGTCTCGGGCAGCGTCGCCGGCGGCCTGCTGATCGACACCCCGCCCGCCGACAACGATTCCGAGGACGACGACGAGGATGACGACGGAACCGCCGACGCCTCGGAATCCACCGGCTCGGTCGCGTCTTACGGCGGCGCGCCGGCCGTCGTCGTGGGCGCGGCGGACCGCGACATCAGCCTGGGCGCGGTCAGCACGGCGGCGCCCTATGGCGTGGTCATCGAAGGCTCCGTGACAGGTTCGGGCGTTTATGACGGCGTCGCCGCCACGGGCCTTCAGCTCGGTCTGGAGAACGGCTGGCGGGTCGACATCGCGGGCGGCGTGACCGTCGGCGGCGCCGTGGGCGCCGTGGCCTATGAGGCCGACGCCACGGCGATGGTGCTGAACGGCGGCGCCTCGGCGCCGCTGCTGCGCGTCGACGGTTCGGTGACGGCCTCCGTCACCTCGGAGACCGGCTCCACGGCCCGCGCCATCCTGCTGCAACCCGGCGCGACGGCGGCCGCCCTGCAGAACGCCGGCTCGATCACCGCCATCCTGTACGGCGAGGCGGGCGACGCCGTGGCGCTCCAGGACCGTTCCGGCAGCCTGACCGAGATCCAGAACATCGGCGCCATCGGCGCCAGCATCGTGGCGACCGACGATTCCGACGACGCGGACGACGACACCGACACGACCAACGAAACCGTTACCGGCCGCGCCGTGGCCATCGACGTCTCGGCCAACATCACGGGCGTCACCGTGCTGCAGTACGACGAGAGCGGCGGCGAGACGCCCCCGTCCATCGTAGGCGACATCCTGTTCGGGTCGGGCGACGACCACCTGCGCGTGCTGGGCGGCGTGGTGACGGGGGACATCTCGTTCGGCGGCGGGGCCGACGCACTCACCATCGACGGAGGCGCCACCGTGGCCGGCCGGCTCGGCCTCGATGGCGGATCCCTGGCCCTGTCGATCGCCGACGGGTCCCTGGCCATCGAGAACGTGGGCGTGCTTCATCTCAGCTCGCTGATCCTGGGCGCCGAAGCCGAACTGGCCTTCACGGTCGACCCGGCGACCGGGACCTACACCGCCCTGCAGGTCGCCGGGACCGCCGCCATAGCGAACGGCGCGCAGATCGACCTGAAGCTCACCTCGCTGCTGCGCGGCGAGGCGACCTACACCTTGATCCGGGCGGACAGCCTGGCGGCTGGCGGCGTCGACGGCGGCCTGCTGGGCGACCTGCCCTACCTCTACGCGTCGCAGCTCGCGGCCGACACGGACGCGGGGACGGTGAGCGTGACCCTGTCGCGCAAGACCGCCGGCCAGCTCGGCCTGGCCGCCGCCGCCCAGGGAGCCTACGAGCCGCTGATCGGCGTGATCGGCGCCGATTCCGAACTGGAAAAGGTGCTGCTCGCCCAGACCGACCGCGAAAGCTTCCTCCACCTCTACAACCAGATGCTCCCAAACCGTTCAGGGAGCGTCTTCCGGCTGGCCGCGGCGGCTTCGGCCGCGGCCGCGCGGCCGATCGACGATCGACTGGCGCCCGAGGGCGGCGGCGTCTGGATCCAGGAGATCAACTACGGGCTGAACGTCGATGGGACCCTCGAGGCGCCTGGCTACAAGGGCTGGGGCTTCGGGTTCGTGGGCGGCGCCGAGTTGCCCGCCACGTCGCTGGGCGTGGCGGGCCTCACCCTGGGCGGGACCTCCAGCGAGCTGGACGACGACGGCGCGACAGTGGGCGAGAGCCTGGTGATGAACCAAGTGGAAGGCGGCGCCTACTGGCGGATGGCGCGCGGCGCCTTCTTCGCCAACGCGCGGGTCGCCGTGGACTATGTCTCGGTCAAGAGCGAGCGGGTGATCATCGGCGTGACCGACGACCTTCAGATCAGCCGGACGGCCAAGGCCGACTGGTCGGGCCTGGGCCTCGCCGCCCGGCTCCGCGCCGGCTTTCAGCTCGACTGGGGCGGCCGCTTCTATGTGCGCCCGGAGGCCGGCCTCGACTACTTCCGCCTGCGCGAAGGGGCCTACGAGGAGGCCGGCGGCGGCGAGGCGGTCGACCTGGCGGTGGAGGCCCGCACCAGCTCCAGCCTGTCGGGTTTCGCGGGCGCGGCGTTCGGCGCGGCCTTCGGCGAGGAGGTGACCTGGGGGCCGGAACTGCTGCTCGGCTGGCGCGGGGTCGCGAGCGAGAGCCTGGGCGACACCAACGCCCGATTCCGTTCCGGCGGCGACGCCTTCCGGCTCATGGCCGACGAGATGGAGGGCCAGGGACCGGCCGCGCGGCTCTCGTTCAAGGGCGAGGGGGACATGGGCGCCTTCGTCCTGGACGGCGGCGTGGAGACCCGCGGCGACCTCGCCATCTACGACATCCGGCTCTCGGCCCACTTCCGGTTCTGAGGAGGTCCCCGTGGGAAGCCCCCGTGCCGACACTGGGTTGAAACGCCCGTGAAACAAGCGCGCCCAACTGCGGCCCGGCGGCCGGCGCACCTTGATCCCGCGCCAAGGCGGACGGCCCGATCTCTCCACCCCTGCCGGACCTTCGCGGGCGCCCGATCCTCGGGGTTGACCCCAAGCCGCCCCGAAACGCCCCTCCGCCTTTTCCCCCCGGGCGGAGGGGCCCGGGCGCGTCCCGAGATTGCGGCGCATCAATGCGCCGCCCGCCCGGAGGACGCAGGAACCGGCGACTTCACCCCCCCGCGGGACTCATCAGGTGGATAGACGACCCTCCTTTCCCACGCGCCGCTTGCCGACGGCGGCCTGCATGGCGGCTTCGGCCCTGCTCGCCGGATGCGCGGCGGGTCCCGACTACCGCGCGCCGACGCTGTCGGAACTCAAGGTCGCCGAGCGGTTCGCCGCCGCGCCCCCGGCCACGGCGGCGGATGAGGACGACCTGGCGCGCTGGTGGCGGGCGTTCGACGACCCCGCGCTGACCGGCCTGGTCGAGCGCGGGCTGGCCGCCAACCTCGATATCGACGAGGCGGGCGCCCGGGTGCGTGAGGCCCGCGCCAACCTCTGGGGCGCGCGCGGCGCGCTGCTGCCCGGCCTCGGCGCCTCCGGTTCGGCGGCGCGGGCGGTCGGCGGTCCGATCGAAGGCGACCGCACCCGGTTCCAGGTCGGGTTCGACGCCGCCTACGAGGTGGACGTGTTCGGCGGCGTCCGCCGCTCGGTGGAGGCGGCCCGCGCCACGGCGCAGGGCGCGGAGGCCAGCCTGCGGTCGGTCCAACTCACCGTCGCCTCGGAGATCGCCCTCAACTACTTCGCCGCCCGCGAGGCCCAGACCCGCCTGCGCATCGCCCGGGAGACCCTGGCCGCCCTGGACGAGACCGTCGAGATCGTGGGCTGGCGGCGCCAGGCCGGCCTGGTCGGCGCGCTGGACCTCGAACGGGCCCGCCAGATCCGCGACCAGACCGCGGCCACCATACCCTCGCTGGAGACCGACTATGCCGCCGCCGCCAACCGGCTCGCGGTGCTGCTGGGCGAGGCGCCCGGCGCGGTCGCCGCGGCCCTGGAGCCGGCGCGCGACGCCCCCGCGCCGCCGGGCGCGCTGCCGGCGGCCATTCCCGCCGATGTCGTGCGCCGCCGGCCGGACGTGGCGCTGGCCGAGCGCACCCTGGCCGCCGAAACCGCCCGGATCGGCGTCCAGGCCGCTCAGCTCTATCCGGCGTTGACGCTCAGCGGGAGCTTCAGCGGTTCGGGGACCTCGATCTCGGACGCCGCCAACGATCTGGCTGGCGACCTGATCGCCGGGATCACCGCCCCCATCTTCCACGGCGGACAGATCCGCGCTGCCGTCGAGGCCCAGCGCGCCAGCGCGGCGGCCGCACTCGCCGCGTACCGGACGGCCGTGCTCACGGCGCTGGAGGAATCCGAGAACGCCCTGACGTCCGTGTCCGCCACCCGGCGCCGCCGGCAGTCGCTGGCCTCGGCCGAGACCGCCGCCCGGAACGCCGTCGAGATCGCCCGGGCGCAGTACCGCTCGGGCCTCATCGACTTCCAGTCGTTGCTGGAGTCCGAGCGCACCCTGCTCTCCAGCCAGGACAGCCTGGCCTCGGCGCGGGTCGCCGAGGCCGCGGCGGCGGTCCAACTCTACAAGGCGCTGGGGGGAGGCTGGCAGGCCGCCCCCACGCCCTCCAGCGTCTCCGCCCCTGGAGCCCGTCAGGGTGAAGTGGCCGCCGGTTCGCCCGCCCGGGCGGGCCCCAAGCTTTTGAAGATAGCGCCTTCTTATCCGGATCAAGCGAGTCCGCTTGATCCTGGACGGCTCTAGAGGATCCGATGGACCAGACCTCCGACGCCCGCGCCAAGATCGACAGCTTCCTGGGCGTGAAACCGGGCGGGCGCCGTCCCCGGCCGCTGATGATCGCCGCCCTTGCGGCGGTCGGCGTGGCCCTGGCCTTGCTGATCTTCTTCCTGTTGCGCGGCCCGGGCGACGCGCCCCGCTACGCCACCGCCGCGGTGGAGCAGGGCGACCTGCGGGTGACCGTCTCGGCCACCGGCAACCTCGCCCCCACCAACGAGGTGGAGGTCGGATCCGAGCTCTCCGGCATCGTCAGCGCGGTCTATGTCGACAACAACGATCGGGTGACCAAGGGCCAGCTCCTGGCCCGGCTCGACACGTCTCGCCTGGAGGACACGGTCCGCGAAAGCGAAGCCGCCGTGGCGTCCGCCGAGGCCAGCGTCGCCCAGGCCGAAGCGACCCTGACCGAGGCCCGCGCGAACCTTCGCCGCATGGAGGAGGTGTATCGCCTGTCCGCCGGCAAGGCGCCTTCCGCCACGGAACTGGACGTCGCCCGCGCCGAACAGGCTCGCGCCGCGGCCAACCTGCGCGCCGCCCAGGCCGCCGTCGGCCAGGCCCGGGCGAGCCTGTCGTCCAACCGCACCCAGCTTTCCAAGGCCTCGATCCGTTCGCCGGTGAACGGCGTGGTTCTGTCGCGCGACGTGGAGCCCGGCTCGACGGTGGCCGCGACACTGAACGCGCCCGTGCTCTTCACCCTGGCCGAGGACCTCGCCAAGATGCAGCTCGAGGTGAAGGTCGACGAGGCCGACGTGGGCCAGGTAAAGGACGGCCAGAAGGCCACCTTCCAGGTCGACGCCTATCCCGGCCGGACCTTCAACGCCGTAGTCAAGCGCCTGGACGTCGGCGCCACGGCGACCGCCAGCTCCAGCGGCTCGGGACAGGTGGTGGCCTATACGGCCGTGCTGACCGCCGACAATCCCGACCTCGCGCTCCGGCCCGGCATGACGGGCACGGCGGCCATCGTGGCGACCGAGAAGAGGAATGTCCTGCTGGTCCCCAACGCGGCGCTCCGCTTCACCCCCGAGGCCGCCGCCGCGAAAAACGGCGGGGCGACCAGCATGCTGATGCCGCGCATGATGCGCTCGCAGGGCCAGGCCGCCGGCGTCGCCATCGGGCGGGGCAGCCGCCAGACGGTCTATGTCCTCAAGGACAACGGCGAGCTGCAAGCCGTTCAGGTGCAGGCCGGCGACAGCAACGGCAGCCAGACCGAGGTCGTCGGCGACGGGCTGAAGGCCGGAATGAAGGTCGTCACTGGCCAGCTCGCCGGGGCGGCGCAATGACGGCCGAGCCGCTGATCTCACTGCGCGGCGTCACCAAGACCTTCGGCAGCGGGACGGCGGCCTTCCAGGCGCTGAAGGGCATCGATCTCGACGTCCAGGCCGGCGACTTCGTGGCGGTGATGGGCCCGTCCGGCTCGGGCAAGTCCACGATGATGAACATCCTGGGCTGCCTCGACACCCCCACCAGCGGCGAGTACGTCTTCAAGGGCGTCCACGTGGAGCAGCTCGACCGGGACCAGCGGGCCCTGCTGCGGCGGCGCTATCTCGGCTTCATCTTCCAGGGCTACAACCTGCTCGCCCGGACCAGCGCGCTGGAGAACGTGGAACTGCCGCTGCTCTACCGCGGCGAACCGCGGCGGACGCGGCGGGACGCGGCGATGGACGCCCTGCGGAAGGTCGGGCTGGAGGACTGGTCGCACCATACGCCCGCCGAGCTCTCCGGCGGCCAGCAGCAGCGCGTCGCCATCGCCCGGGCCATCGTCACCCAGCCGGACGTGCTGCTCGCCGACGAGCCGACCGGCAACCTCGACACCGAGCGCTCGCTCGAGATCATGCGCCTGCTCCAGCGGTTCAACGACGAGTCCGGGATCACCATCCTGATGGTGACGCACGAGCCGGACATGGCGACCTTCGCCCACACCACCGTGAAGTTCCGCGACGGCCTGGTCGAGACGGTCGAGGCCGCCCGCCCCCGCGTCGGAGCCGCCACGTGAACGGCGTCCTGATCACCACCTTCGCCCTGGCGCTCCGGGAAATCCGCCGGCACCTGATGCGCTCGTTCCTGACGGTGCTCGGCATCGTCATCGGCGTGGGCTCGGTGGTCACCATGGTGACGCTGGGCAACGGGACGACCGCCGCCGTCCAGGAGCAGATCTCGAGCCTGGGGGCCAACATCCTGCAGATCCGCCCCGGCCAGGGGTTCGGTCGCGGCGGCGGCGGCGGCGCGCAGCCGCAGCCCTTCGAGGGCGACGACGTCGAGGCGCTCCGGCAGCAGGTGGCCGGCCTGGTCTCGGTCGCGCCCCTGGTCCAGTCGTCCGGTCTGGCGGTCCGCAACGCGGCCAACTGGTCGACCACCGTCTACGGCACCAGCAACGACTACCTGAAGGCCCAGTCCTGGAGCATGGCCGAAGGACGCACCTTCACGGCGGCCGAGGAACAGGCCGGCAAGACGGTGTGCCTCATCGGCTCCACCGTCCGGCGCAACCTGTTCCGCGACGAGAACCCGGTGGGCGAATCCATCCGCATCCGCGACCTCTCTTGCGAAATCGTGGGAGCCCTGGCGAAGCGCGGGTCCAGCATGGGGCCCATGGACCAGGACGACGTGGTCATCATGCCGGTGAAGGCCGTGCAGCGCCGGATCACCGGCAACCAGAACGTCAGCATGATCATGGTCTCGGTGGATCCGGCCTATGACTCCAAGACCGTCCAGGCCTCGATCCGGTCCCTGCTGCGCGAGCGCCGCCGGCTGCAACCGACCGAGGCCGACGACTTCAACATCTTCGACACCCAGCAGATCTCCCAGACCCTGCAGAGCACGACCCAGATGTTGACCGGCCTCCTGGGCGCCGTGGCCGCGGTCAGCCTGCTGGTGGGCGGCATCGGGATCATGAACATCATGCTGGTGTCGGTGACCGAGCGCACCCGCGAGATCGGCATCCGCCTGGCCATCGGCGCGTTGGGGCGCGAGGTGCTGCTGCAGTTCCTGGTGGAGGCCGTGGTGCTGGCGAGCCTGGGCGGCCTGCTGGGCCTGGCGCTCGCCCTGGGCGCCAGCCTCACCCTCGCGCCGATGCTGCAGGTCCCGTACATCTTCGATCCGACGATCAACGTGGTGGCCTTCGCCTTCTCGGCCCTGATCGGGGTGCTGTTCGGCTATTTCCCCGCCCGCCGGGCCGCCCGGCTCAATCCGATGGACGCCCTGCGCCACGAGTAGCCGCCACGCCGCGGCTTTCGGCCTTGACTCCCCACCTTTTGTGCCTAGAACAAAAGTGGAACGAAAGGAGTCCGGAAAACCATGTCCGATTTTCGCGGCAAGCGGCTCGCCGCGTTGCAGGCGAGGATCGCCGCCCTTGAGGCCGGCGTGCGGACGGACTTCGGCGTCCTGCCTTTCGACGAAGCGTCCCTGGACGAACGCCTGCCCGGCGGCGGCCTGCCGCTCGGCCGCTGGCACGAGGTCGTGGCCGAAGGGCTGGAGGTCGAGACCTCGGCCGCGCCGGCCGCCTTCACCGCCCTCCTGGCCGCGCCACTGGCCCGCCGGGGCGAGGCGGTGTGGGTCGTGCGCCGCGACGACCTCTGGGCGCCGGGCCTGGCCGGTCTGGGCTTTCCGGCCGGGCGGCTGATCCAGGTCTGCGCCCGCGACGAGGCCGAGGCCCTGTCGGTGATGGAGGACGCGCTATCCACCGTGGGCGTGGCCTGCGTGGTGGGCGAGGTCGAGACCGTGGACCTCACCGCCGGGCGGCGGCTGCAACTGGCCTGCGAGCGCCACGGCGGGACGGGGTTCGTGATCCACCGGCGGCCGTTCGGCGGCCAGGCCCGGCGCACGTCCGCGGGCTCGGCGGCGGCCACCCGCTGGCGGGTGGGCGCGGCGCCTTCCGAGCCGCCGGCGGGGGAGTTCGGCCTGGGCCCGCCACGCTTCCGGATCGAGCTGGAGCGGTGCCGGGGCGGGCGGACGGGCGCGTGGATCGTCGAGGCGGCGGGGGCCTACAGCCAGAGCCTTCTGGAGGAGACAGCCGATGTCGCGCATCCTCTGCGCCTGGTCGCCGAACTGGGCGATCGACAACTGGCGCCGGCGAGCGAACGCCGGGCGGCGTAACGACGCCGCAGACCCGCCCTTCGCCCTGATCGAGACGGTCCGCGGGGTCAGGCGGATCGCGGCCGTCAGCGCCGAGGCGCTGGCCCTGCGCGTCTATGCCGGCCAGAAAGCCGCCGACGCCAAGGCCATCGCGCCCGAGCTCGTCACCGCCGAGGCCGAGCCCGAGGCGGACGCGGACGCCCTGACGGCGCTCGTGGACTGGTGCGTGCGCTTCTCGCCGGCCGTCGCCGCCGACCCGCCCGACGGCCTGTTCCTGGACATCGCCGGGGTGGAGCACCTGTTCGGCGGCGAGGCCGAACTGATGGCCGAGTTCCGGGACCGCCTGGCCGCCAACGGCCTGTCCTTCCGCCTCGCTGTCGCCGACACGGCGGGCGCGGCCTGGGCGCTCGCCCATTTCGGCAAGGACGGGACCATCGCGCCGCACAGGGGCCAGGCGCCGCTGATCTCCCCCCTGCCGCCCGCCGCGCTCCGGCTCGATCCCGAGGCCGCCGCCAAGATCGAACGCCTGGGCCTGCGCCGCATCGGCCAGCTCATGGACATTCCCCGCGGCCCGCTGGGGCGGCGGTTCGGGGCCCACGCCTTGATGCGCCTGGACCAGGCCCTGGGTCGCGCGCCCGAGGCGCTGTCCTTCCGCCGCCCCCCCACGCCCTGGATCGACCGGCTGGCCTTCTTCGAGCCGATCAGCGCGCCCGAGGACATGGCCCGCGTCACCGGGGACGCCTGCGCCAGGCTCTGCGCCCGCCTGGAGGCGGAGGGCCGGGGGGCGCGGCGCTTCGAGATCGGCTTCTGCCGGGTGGACGGCAAGATCCCCGCCGTCGAGGTCGGCCTGGCGATGGCCGGCCGCGACGCCCGCCGGCTCGCGCGCCTGTTCGCGCCCAAGGTGGAGACCGTCGACCCCGGCTTCGGGATCGACGCGGTCCTCATCGCCGCCTACGAGATCGAGGCGGTGGCCGGGCGCCAAGTCCAGATAGAGGCGGGGCTCGCGCCCGCGCCCGAGGACGGCCTGATCCCCCTGGTGGACCGGCTGGCGAACCGCCTGGGTCCCGAGCGGGTCTGGCGCGCCGCCCCCGTCGAAAGCCATGTCCCCGAGCTGTCGGTGGCGCGGGAGGCCCCACTGGGCGCGCCGTCCTCCAAAGCCCGGCCGTGGGATGTGGAGGCGCCCCGCCCCACACGCCTGTTCCGCCGGCCCGAGCCCCTGGAAGGCGTCATCGCGCTCACCCCCGACGATCCGCCCACCCAGTTCCGCTGGCGCGGGCGCACGCACCGGGTCCGCCGCGCCGAGGGGCCCGAACGCATCGGCGAGGAGTGGTGGACCCGCGACATCGGCGAGGTCTCGGCCGCCCGCGTCCGCGACTACTACCGGGTGGAGGACCAGGACGGCGCCCGCTTCTGGCTGTTCCGCGCCGGCCTCTATCGGCCGGGCGAGCCCGCGAAGTGGTGGCTGCACGGGGTGTTCGGATGACCCGTTACGCCGAGCTGCAGGTCGCCACCAATTTCTCGTTCCTGCGGGGCGCGTCGCACCCGCACGAGCTGGTGACGGGCGCGGCGGCCTTGGGCCTGGAGGCCATCGGGATCTGCGACCGCAACAGCCTGGCCGGCGTGGTGCGGGCCTGGTCGGCCATGCAGACGCTCAAGGAAGGCGGCTCGCCCATCCGGGCGCTCACCGGCTGCCGCCTGGACTTCGCCGACGGGACGCCCAGCCTGCTCGTCTATCCCGCCGACCGTGAGGCCTACGGCCGCCTCACCCGCCTGCTCACCCTGGGCCAGCGGCGGGCCGAGAAGGGCGACTGCATCCTGCGCTACGGCGACCTCCTGGACCACGCCGAGGGCCAGCTCGTGCTGGTCGTCCCGCCCGAGCGGCTGGATGAAAGGTTCGGGGCCGACCTGGAGCGGATCGCCGGCGACCTGCCCGACGTGTGGCTGGCGGCGGCCCGCCGCTACGGCGCGCGCGACCTGAAGCGGCTCTCGCACCTGGCCACGCTGGCGGAAGGCTCCGGCGCGCCGATGGTCGCCACGAACGACGTGCTCTACCACGGCCCCGAGCGGCGGCCCCTGCAGGACGTGCTGACCTGCATCCGCGAGACCTGCACCATCCAGGAGGCGGGCCTGCGCCTGGCCGCCAACGCCGAGCGCCACCTGAAGAGCCCCGACGAGATGGCCCGCCTGTTCGCCCGCTTCCCCGGCGCGGTGGAGCGCAGCGCCGAGATCGCCGGGCGCATCGGCTTCGACCTCTCCCAGCTCCGCTACGAATATCCCGACGAGCCCGTCCCGCCGGGCAAGACCGCCATCCAGCACCTGCGCGACCTGGCCTGGGAAGGCGCCCGCTGGCGCTTCCCCGACGGGATCGATCCCAAGGTGCGCGAAACCATCGCCCACGAGCTGGACCTGATCGAGAAGCTCGATTTCCCGAACTATTTCCTGACCGTCCACGACATCGTCCGCTGGGCCAGGCAGCAAGGCATCCTCTGCCAGGGACGCGGCTCGGCGGCCAACTCCTGCGTCTGCTTCTGCCTGGGCATCACCGCAGTCGACCCCACCAAGCCCGACCAGGACCTGCTGTTCTCGCGCTTCATCTCCGAGAAGCGGGGCGAGCCCCCCGACATCGACGTCGACTTCGAGCACGAGCGGCGCGAGGAGGTGATGCAGTATGTCTACGAGCGCTACGGCCGCCACCGCGCCGCCATCGTGGCCACGGTCATCCACTACCGACCGCGCATGGCCATCCGCCAGGTCGGCAAGGCCCTGGGCCTGACCGAGGACGTGACCGCGGCGCTCGCCAACACCGTGTGGGGCTCCTATGGCGACGGCGTGCCGGACGAGCACATCCGCCAGTGCGGCCTCGATCCCGACGCCCCCGAGATCCGCCGGGCCACGGCGCTCGCCCAGGAGCTGCTGGGCTTCCCCCGCCACCTGTCCCAGCACGTGGGCGGCTATGTGCTGACCAAGCGCCGGCTGGACGAGACGGTCCCCATCGGCAACGCGGCCATGGCCGACCGCACGTTCATCGAGTGGGACAAGGACGACATCGACGCGCTGGGCCTGATGAAGGTCGACGTGCTGGCGCTCGGCATGCTGACGGCCCTGAAGAAGAGCCTGGACCTGCTGGGCATCCCCGACATCGCCGACATCCCGCAGGAGGACCCGGAGGTCTACGACATGCTGTGCAAGGCGGACTCGGTGGGCGTCTTCCAGGTGGAGAGCCGGGCGCAGATGTCGATGCTGCCCAGGCTCAAGCCCCGCAGGTTCTACGACCTGGTGGTGGAGGTGGCGATCGTCCGGCCGGGTCCCATACAGGGCGACATGGTCCACCCCTACCTGAAACGCCGGCAGGGGATCGAGAAGGCCGAGTTCCCGGCGCCGTCGCCCGAGCACGGCGATCCGGACGAGCTGCGCGCGGTGCTGGGCAAGACCTACGGCGTGCCGCTGTTCCAGGAACAGGCCATGCGGCTGGCCATCGAGGCGGCCAGGTTCACCGACGACGAGGCCGACGGCCTGCGCCGGTCCATGGCCACCTTCCGGGCCAATGGCCGGCTCTGGGAATACAGGGAGAAGTTCATCCGGGGCATGACGGCCCGAGGCTACGACGAGGACTTCGCCCAGCGCTGCTTCCGCCAGATCGAGGGCTTCGGCTCGTACGGCTTCCCGGAAAGCCACGCCATCAGCTTCGCCCTGCTCGTCTACGCCTCGGCCTGGGTGAAGCGCCGCCACCCCGACGTCTTCCTGGCCTCGCTGCTCAACAGCCAGCCCATGGGCTTCTACCAGCCGGCCCAGTTGGTCCGCGACGCGCGCGACCACGGCGTCGAGGTCCGCCCGCCCGACGTCCTGTTCAGCGACTGGGACTGCACGCTGGAGCCCCCATCCGCCCCCGCCAGCACGGGGGAGGAGCGGGGATTCAAGGCCGTCCGCCTGGGCCTGCGGCAGATCAAGGGCTTCCGGCAGGACGACGCGATCCGGCTCGCCGCGGCGCGCGAGGCCGGCGGCCGGACCCTCGCCGACCTGGCGCGCCGGGCCCGGCTGCCGCGCCGGGCGCTGGAGCTGCTGGCCGAGGCCGACGCCTTCCGCGGCCTGGGGATGGACCGGCGACAGGCGCTGTGGACGGTGAAGGGACTGGCCGACGAACTGGACGACGAGCGCGCCGCCCTCCTGGCCCGCCAGACGGTGAAGGAAGAGCAGGTCGAGCTGCCCTTCATGAGCCAGCCGCAGCACGTGGCCGAGGACTACCGGACCACCAGCCTCTCCCTGAAGGCCCACCCCGTGACCTTCTTCCGCGACGACCTGGCCCGGATAGGCGCGGTCCCCTGCGCGGCGCTAAGGACCGCCCGCGACCGGCGGCGGCTCTCGGTGGGCGGCCTGGTGCTGGTGCGCCAGCGGCCGGGCACGGCCAAGGGGGTGGTGTTCATGACCCTGGAGGACGAGACGGGCATCGCCAACATCGTGGTCTGGAAGGACGCCTTCGACGCCAACCGGCGCACCGTGATGACGTCGGCCTTCCTGGTCGTCCACGGCCAGGTGCAGAGCCAGGACGGCGTGGTCCACGTGGTCGCCGAACGCTTCACCGACCTCACCGAGCGCCTGTCGGGGATGCGCGAGGACGAGGCCCCCGTCACGGCCCGCTCCAAGGTCACCGGCCGCCTGATCCGCAGCCGCGATTTCCATTGAGGACCGCTGTCGGAAACCAGTGGTATGGTTCGTCCTTCGGTCGGGAGGACATCACATGACCGAGGCGATCCGACTGCTCGTGGGGACCCGCAAGGGCGCCTGGACGATCGAAAGCGAAGCGGCCCGCCGAGGCTGGACCGTGAAGGGTCCGCTGTTCCTGGGCCAGATCGTCAACCACTTCGTCGCCGACCCGCGCGACCCCAAGGTCATGCTGATGGCGGCCTCCACCGGCCACCTCGGCCCGACCATCCTCCGCTCGACCGACGGCGGGGCGAACTGGGCCGAGGCCAAGGCGCCCCCGGCCTTTCCGAAAGGCGAGCCGCACGGCCGCTCGGTGAATCACACCTTCTGGCTCCAGCCCGGCCACGCCGACGAACCCGGCGTCTGGTGGGCCGCGACCTCGCCGCCGGCCCTGTTCCGCAGCGAGGACCACGGCGACACCTGGGAGGGCGTGACGGGGCTGAACGAGCATCCGAAGATCCTCGACTGGCTGCCCCCGGACGGCGGCACGCCCGACGGGGCCATGGTGGCCGGGATCGCCATCGACCCGCGCGACGCGCGCCACATGTACCTCGCCACCTGCTCGGCCGGCGTGCTGGAGACCACCGACCAGGGCGCGACCTGGCGGCCGCTGAACCAGAACGTCGAGGCCAGCTTCCTGCCCGACCCGTTCCCGGAATACGGCCAGGACAGCCACCAGATCGCGCTCGCTCCCACCAACCCCGACCGCATCTGGCAGCAGAACCACTGCGGCATCTACCGGCTGGACCGGCCGGGCGAGCGCTGGGAGCGGATCGGCAACGCCATGCCGCCCGAGATCGGCGACATCGGCTTCTCCATCGTGCCCCACGCCCGCTGCGACCAGACCGCCTGGGTCTTCCCCATGGACGGCACGGACGTGTGGCCCCGCGTCAGCCCGGGCGGGCGGCCCGCCGTCTACCGCACCCGAGACGGCGGCGCGTCCTGGGAGCGGCAGGACAACGGATTCCCCAGGGAGCAGGGCTGGTTCACGGTCAAGCGCCAGGCCTTCTGCGCCGACGCGGGCGAACCCCAGGGGCTCTACCTCGGCACGACCGGCGGCGAGGTCTGGGCGAGCGGCGACGAGGGCGAAAGCTGGCGGCAGATCTGCGCCCACCTGCCGGAAATCTACTCGGTCGTGGCGGCGCCGGTCCCGTGATCTCGGTCTTCGTCCCCTCGCAGCTTGCGTCCTACACCGGCGGCGTCACGCGGGTGCAGGCGAGCGGCGCCACGGTCGGCGCGGTGCTGGACGACCTCGACCGCGCCTATCCGGGTCTCAAGTTCCGGGTGATCGACGAGCAGGACCGGGTGCGCCGGCACATGCGGATCTTCGTCGGTCCGGTGGAGACCCGAGATGTGGCCCGCCCCATCGCCGATGGCGAGGAACTGCTGATTTTTGGGGCCCTGTCCGGCGGTTAAAGCGCCATCACCCCGCGCTTGGGCGTGCGCGTGCCGAGCGTCTCGGCCGTCAGCGGGGCGCCGGCCTCCAGCAGGGCCGCGCGGCGGCCCGCCGGGTTGACACTGCGCTGGACGTCCTCGAACGGCAGCAGGGTCGCGAAGCACGGCTCGGCCAGCACGCGCGCCACATAGGCCGCCGTCTTGGGCCAGCGCGCGGGGTCGGGCTCGAAGCCGGCGTAGGCGGCGTTGCGGAAGAAGCTGGCCAGCGAGATGTCGGCCAGGTCGACGTCGCCGAACAGGAACCCCGCGGCCGGAAGCTCTCGCTCCAGGTAGTCGAGGGCGGCGGGGATGTCGGTCGAGAGGCTCTTCTCGACCCGGGCCTCGTCGCAGGGCTCGCCCCACACGACGGGCCTGACGTTGCGCTGATAGAACAGCCCCCAGATGAACACATCGCCCAGGCGGGTGTCGGCGAATTCCTCGAACCAGCGCGCGCGGGCGCGGTCTTTCGGATCGGCCGGCAGCAGGGCGCGGCCCGGATAGGCCTCGTCCAAGTAGGCGCAGATGACCGAGGAATCGCAGAGCGTCAGGTCGCCGTCGATCAGCACGGGGATGCGCCGCAGCGGGCTCAGCCGCTCGAACGTATCGTCGCCGAAGAAGGGCGTGATGGGGTCGATCTCGTAGTCCAGGCCCTTCAGCACCAGGCAGGCCAGGACCTTGCGCACATACGGGCTGACGAAACTGCCGATGATCTTCATTTGGAACCCCTCCGCGTCCAGCCCAGGGTTGGGGGCCGGACGCGGAGGAGCAAGGGCCAGTTAGAAGCGAAGGGCCCGGGCTTCCTTCACGTGGGGCAGCTTCTGGATCTTCTCCAGCAGCGCCTCGGTCGGCGCCTGGTCCACGCCCACGAGCGCGATGGCGTCCTCGCCGGCGTCCACGCGGCCCAGGTTGAACGTCGCGATGTTGATCTTCGCGTCGCCCAGCAGGGCGCCCAGGGCGCCGATGAAGCCCGGCTTGTCCAGGTTGTTCACGTACAGCATCTGCGTCGCGAAGGGCGCGTCGAGATCCATGCCCTTCACCTCGATGATGCGCGGCGCGCCGGCCAGGACCGAGCCCGCGAACGAACGCCTGCCCTTCTCGGTCGTGACCGTGATCCGGATCAGGCTCTCATAGATCGGCGAGTCCTCCTGGCGGCTTTCCGACAGGACGATGCCCCGCTCCTTCGCCACGGCCGGGGCCGAAACCATGTTCACCTCGGCCAGCATGGGGCGCAGCACGCCCGCGAGGGCGGCGGCGGTGAGCGGCTTGGTGTTCAGCTTGGCGACCTCGCCCTCGAAGGCGATGTCCACGGCCTTCACCCCGAAGTCGACCATCTGGCCGGCGAAGGCGCCCAGCTTCTCGGCCAGGGCCACGAAGGGCTTCAGGCGGGGGGCTTCCTCGGCGGTGACCGAGGGGCTGTTGAGCGCGTTGCTGACCGCGCCCGTGAGCAGGTAGTCGCTCATCTGTTCGGCCACCTGCAGGGCCACGTTCTCCTGGGCTTCCAGGGTCGAGGCGCCCAGGTGCGGGGTGGCGATGAAGTTCTCGGCCCCGAACAGCACGTTCTCCTTGGCCGGCTCCTCGACGAAGACATCGAAGGCCGCGCCGCCCACATGCTTCTCGTCCAGCAGCTTGCGCAGGGCTGCTTCGTCCACCAGGCCGCCGCGGGCGCAGTTGACGATGAGGACGCCCTTCTTCGTCTTCCGGAGGTTCTCTTCCGACAGGATGTTGCGGGTCTTGTCGGTCAGCGGCGTGTGCAGGGTGATGACGTCGGCGCGGGCCAGCAGCTCGTCCAGCTCGACCTTCTCGACGCCGATCTCCACCGCCCGCTCGGGCGACAGGAAGGGGTCGTAGGCCACCACCTTCATCTTCAGGCCCAGCGCCCGGTCGGCGACGATCGAGCCGATGTTGCCGGCCCCGATCAGGCCCAGCGTCTTGCCGTAGAGCTCGACCCCCATGAAGCGGTTCTTCTCCCACTTGCCGGCCTGGGTGGAGACGTCGGCGGCGGGGAGCTGGCGGGCGAGCGCGAACATCATGGCGATGGCGTGCTCGGCCGTGGTGATCGAGTTGCCGAAGGGCGTGTTCATCACCACCACGCCGGCGGCGGTGGCGGCGGGGATGTCGACGTTGTCCACGCCGATGCCGGCGCGGCCGACCACCTTCAGGTTCCTGGCGGCGGCGATGACGTCCTTGTCGACCTTGGTGGCCGAGCGGATGGCGATGCCGTCGTACTGATCGACGATCTTCAGCAGCTCGTCCTTGGTCAGGCCGGTCTTCACGTCGGCGTCGACGCCGCGCTGTTTGAAGATGTCGACGGCGGCGGGGCTCAGTTTGTCAGCGATGAGAACGCGGGGCATGGGATGTTCCTTGGGCGAGCCCTTCCCGCACCTGGGCGGGAAGGGTCGTGTCATGTCGGGGTGAGGAGGCGGCCGCTCAGGCGGCTGCGGCGAAATCGGCGACGACGGTCTCGAAGGCCCAGTCGAGCCACGGCGTGAGCGCGTCCACGTCGGACGTCTCGACCGTCGCGCCGCACCAGATCCGAAGGCCCGGAGGGGCGTCGCGATAGCCGCCCACGTCATAGGCGACGGCTTCCTTCTCGAGCACCGAGGCCAGCTTCTTGGCGAAGTCGGCCTGGGCGTCTTCGGAGAGGCCGGTGACGCGGGGGTCCACCACCTTCAGGCACACCGAGGTGTTCGAGCGGGTCGCGGCGTCCTCGGCGAGGAACTCCACCCAGGGCGTCTTGGCCACCCAGTCGGCGAGGATCGCCAGGTTGGCGTCGGCGCGCCGCTGCATCTCGGCCAGGCCGCCGATCCCCTCGGCCCACTTCAGGGCGTCGATGGCGTCCTCGACGCAGAGCATCGAGGGGGTGTTGATCGTCGCGCCCTCGAAGATGTCGCGGGTGAGCTTGCCGGCCTTGGTCATCCGGAACAGCTTCGGCATCGGCCAGGCCGGCGTGTAGCTCTCCAGGCGCTCCACGGCGCGGGGGCCGAGAATCAGCACCCCGTGGCCGCCTTCGCCGCCCAGGGCCTTCTGCCAGGAGAAGGTCACCACATCGAGCTTGGCCCATTCCAGCTTCTGGGCGAAGGCGGCGCTGGTGGCGTCGCAGATGGTGACGCCTTCACGGTCGGCGGGGATGAAGTCCGCGTTCGGCACGCGCACGCCCGAGGTCGTGCCGTTCCAGGTGAAGACCAGGTCGGCGTCCTTGCGGACCTTGGTCACGTCGGGAAGCTTGCCGTAGGGGGCGTCCAGCACCTCGGCCGGAAGCTTGAGCTGCTTGACCACGTCGGTGACCCAGTCCTTGCCGAAGCTCTCGAAGGCCATGAGCTGCACGGGGCGCGGCCCCAGCAGCGACCACAGGGCCATCTCGACCGCCCCGGTGTCCGAGCCGGGGACGATGCCGACGAGGTAGTCGTCGGGGACTTCCAGCACCTGGCGGGTGCGGTCGATCGCTTCCTTCAGGCGCGCCTTGCCTAGCTTGGAGCGGTGCGAGCGGCCGAGGACGGCGTTGGCGAGGTTTTCGGGGGTCCATCCGGGGCGCTTGGCGCACGGCCCGGACGAGAACTCGGGACGAGCCGGGCGCATGGCCGGCTTCGGGAGGGTGTTCACCTGCGATGTCTCCTATCCTTGCAGATAGGCAGCGCCCCGTTGGGAGGGCGTGGCCCGCGGTCCAAAAGCCCGGGTTCGTGCTGCAGCGCAAGAAAAACTTTCTGCAGGCGCCTTCAAACAGCGCTGTGACGCACCGCGCGGCCGCTTCCTTCAGACGCGCGCGGCGAGCGCGGCGGCCTTCGCCGCCTGGGTCCGGACGCGCTCGCGCCACGACACCACGGTGCCGATCACGAGGCACAGGCTGATGGCCAGGAAATCGACGTTGTTCACCGTGACGTGCAGGGTGTCGCGGGGCCGCTGCGCCACGAAGTAGAAGGCGTGCAGGCCGAACTGGATCGCGTAGAGCAGCATGACGCCGCCCAGCCACGGGCTCGCGTAGCGGACGGCGATGACGAGCATCGCCATGGCGGTGCCTGCGTCCAGCCACAACAGGATCGATTTGGGGAATAAGTGCTCGCCGACGACGGCCAGCAGCATGTTGGCCAGGATGACCGCGGCGCCGAGCCGTTCGGCGCGTCCGCCCTTCACCAAGGCGAACACGCAGGCCGCAAGGCTGAACGCGAGCAGGCCAACGATGATCGGCGAGTTGGGCATGACGCTTCGCCCCTAAGCCAATAGGAGCGAAGCGCCAGTTAATTTACAGCAAGGTCAGGTCAGCCCACGTCCCGCATGACGACGCGGGTCGTCTCGGGGGCTTCCATCTTGTTCTCGTAGCCCATCTTCGTCCGGATGCCGAGGCGAAGCTTGGCTTCGTTCAGCTCGTTGTGGACGCCGACCATGGCCGAGCGGGCGTCGCTCAGCGCCTTCATGGCCTCCATCAGCTTCACCTGCACGTCGTCCGCGAACACCAGCGAGGCGTTCACGTCCTTACGGGCGGCGAGCATGACGCTCATCAGCTCGGCCGCTTCGACGAGCGCGCCGTCGACCGCCGCCTCGGTGGTGAACAGCTTGTTCGCCACCTTCTGCGCAACAAAGACCTTCTCCATGTGGGACACCCTCCAGTTACCCGACACGCGTTAAGGTAAAGGAACGGTTAAGCTTCGCGCAAACGATTCATGGGTTGTTAACCATGTTTTTTTCCGCCGGGGGTTGCAGCGTGGCGCCCAGGGCACAATTCGCGGCCTCCCAGCTCGCGCGAGAAGCGAAGCGTTAGGGATATTTGCCTTAAGGCGGAGGTTGCGATGGCCCAGAGCTCCGCCCCGACCGACGTCTCCACCAAGGAAACGACGCCCACGGCGCCGTTCCATGCGCGCGTCGCCAGCGTCGGCCTGGTCACCACCGTGGTGGTGCTGCTCGCGGCCTGCCTGACCTTCATGTTCCAGCAGTGGGCGGTGGCCCGCGCCCAGTCGCACCGCATCCACGAGAGCCTGGCCGAGATCGCCGCCCAGACCACGGCGGCGGTGGTGAACGCGCCCGACGGCCCAAGGCGGGTCCAGGCGGCCATCTCGGCGGTCGAGGCCAGCGAGGACGTCGTCGCCGCGCGCCTGGTCGACGCCTCCGGCCGGGAGCTCGCGGGCTTCCACCGCCCAGGCGTCGAGGCCGGTGACGTCGAGGTGATCGGCAAGCCGGTGATCGTGGACGGCAAGGCGGTCGCCCGCCTCGACCTGGTGGTCGAGCGGCCCCAGCTCGCGCCGCTCCTGCCCAAGTTCATCGCGCTTACATTCGTCCTGCTGTTCGGCGGGGTCGGCGTGGCCCTCTTCCTGGCCCGCAGCCTGGCCCAGCGGGTGATCGCCCCGGTCCAGACCCTGTCCGAGGCCATGCACGACGTGGCCGGCGGCGGCAGCTTCACGCCGGTCCGGCTCGAGACCAAGGACGAGCTCTTCGAGAGCCTGGCCGACAGCTTCAACCACCTGCTGGCCAAGCTGGGCGAGCGGGAAGAAGACCTCAAGCGCGCCATGCGCGAGCTGGAAACGGCCCGCGACGCGGCCAACGCCGCCAACGTGCTGAAGACACAGTTCCTGGCCAACATGAGTCACGAGATCCGCACGCCCCTGAACGGCGTGCTGGCCATGGCCGAGGTGATGGCGCTCGGCGACCTCGCCCCGCTGCAGCGCGAGCGCCTGGATGTGATCCGCCGTTCGGGCGACCTCCTGCTGGCGGTGCTGAACGACGTCCTGGACCTTTCCAAGATCGAGGCGGGCAAGCTCACCCTGCTGGACGAGGACTTCGAGCTCGAGCCCGAGCTGGACCAGGCGCGCGAGAACTTCCAGGTCGTGGCCGAGAGCAAGGGCCTGGCCTTCGCCACCGAGGTGTCGGACGAGGCCCGGGGCTGGTGGCGGGGCGATCCCGACCGGCTGCGCCAGATCGTCGGCAACCTGCTGTCCAACGCGGTCAAGTTCACGACCCAGGGTTCGGTGCGCACCCAGGTGGACGTCACCGCCGCCGGCGCCCTGCGGATCGTGGTCAGCGACACCGGCGTCGGCATCGCGCCCGAGAAGCTGCCGACCCTGTTCGAGAAGTTCACCCAGGCGGACAACTCGGCCACCCGGCGGTTCGGCGGCACCGGCCTGGGCCTCGCCATCTGCCGCGAGCTGACCCAGATGATGGGCGGCTCCATCGACGTCGAGAGCCGCGAGGGCCACGGCTCGACCTTCACGGTCGAGCTGCCCCTACGCCGCGGGGAGCCCACCACCGGAACGGCGTCGGGCGCGCCCCAGGCGCCCGATGACGGCGACCTGCGCCTGCTCGCCGCCGAGGACAATCCGACCAACCAGCAGGTGCTTTCGGCCGTGCTGGGCTCGCTCGGCATCGACGTGGACATCGTCCCGGACGGCAAGGAGGCGGTGGAAGCCTGGAGCCGCGGGGGCTACGACCTGATCCTCATGGATATCCAGATGCCGGTGATGGACGGCATCGCCGCGGCCCGCGAGATCCGTCGGGCCGAGATGGCGCAGGGGCGGCGGCGCACGCCGATCGTGGCCCTGACCGCCAACGCCCTCACCCACCAGGTCGAGGAGTACCTCGCCGCCGGCATGGACGCCCACGTCGCCAAGCCGATCGAGATCGCCAAGCTGTACGATGCGATCTCCGGCGCGCTCACCGCCGCCGCCACCCGCGGAACGGCGGCCCGCGCCGACACCGCCGCCTGACGATCCCTTCAGCTAGCTGAACGCCAGACAACCGCCGGGCTCAGGCGGGCTTCAGCCCGCCTATGGTTTCCTTGGACCATCGATGGCCGCCCAGCTCAAAGGGGGCGGCCGCCCATGGTCTGGAGGACCAAGACATGCAGAAGAAGATTCTCGCCTCTCTGGCCGCCGTCGCCGCCGTGTCCGCGGTCGCCGCGCCCGCCGCCGCCCAGCCCTGGGGATACGACCGTCCCGGCTATGATCGGCACGACGGCTGGAACATCAACCAGCGCCAGGAGCGCATCGACCGCCGTATCGATGCGGGCCTGCGCCGCGGCGACCTGACGCCGCGCGAGGCCGACCGCCTGCGCCGGGAGTTCTGGCAGATCGCCCGTCTGGAACAACGCTATCGGGTGAACGGCCTCAACCCCTGGGAGCGTCAGGACCTCGACCGGCGCTTCGACCGCCTGGAGGCCCGCCTGCGGTTCGAGCGTCACGACGACGACCGCCGCTACAGCTACTACCGTTACTGACGAGTCCTCGCCCCCGGAGCGATCCGGGGGCGTTTTCGCGCTGGCCGTCCCGTCAGGGCGTCGCGCGGAGCCTCGCCTCGGCCACCGTGACGGCCCGTCCGCGGATGAGCACGCGATCGCCGGCCGTCTCGCATTCCAGGTCCCCGCCGCGACCCGGATAGGCCTGATGGTAGGCGATCCGCGCCCGCCCCAGCCGGTCGGAGAACAGCGGCGCCAGGATGCAGTGGAGCGAGCCCGTCGCCGGATCCTCCGGGATGCCGGAACCCGGGGCGAAGAAGCGGCTCACGACCTGGTAGGGCTTGCCCGGCGCGGCCAGCGCCGAGACGCCGACGTTGCCGCGCTCGCCGGTCGCCCCGGCCACGATCCTGTTCACGGCCGCCAGGTCGGGCCTAAGCGCACGGACGGTCGCCTCGTCGTCCACCAGGGCCACCAGATAATTCGACGCCCAGACTTCCCGCGGCTGTACGCCCAGCGCCTCGGCGAGCCCCTCGGGCGCATCGATGCGCACCGGCGGCTTGGCCGGAAAGTCCATCTCGTAGCCCTCTCCCGCGCGGGCGACCGTCAGGGGCCCGGACTTCGTCTCGAACGTCACCCGGTCGGCGCCCACGCCCAGCTCGGCAAACAGCACATGGGCCGAGGCGAGCGTCGCGTGTCCGCAGAGCGGCACCTCCATCAGGGGCGTGAACCAGCGCAGGCCGAAGCGCGTCGGATCGTCGGTCCCGAGCAGGAAGGCGGTCTCGGCCTGGTTGTTCTCGGCGGCCAGCGCCTGCATCCAGGCGTCGTCGGCCCAGGCGGCGCGGGGCTCGACCACGCAGGCGGGATTGCCCCGGAAGGGCTGGTCGGCGAAGGCGTCTACGGTCCACTGGCGCATGACCGGCACTTGCGGCTGGGCGCCGCCCGCCATCAATAGCCACTTGCCGCGAGGCGGCTCGCTCGCCCCTCGGGAGGACGCAAGGCATGCCCCACGAGACCATCGACGGCGGCTATCGGCTCAGCGACGATCCGGCGCGCTTCGACCTTTCCCGCGCCCACGGCTGGATCGGCGGCGAAAGCTACTGGGCCGCGGGCATCCCCTTCGAGACCTTCGCCAAGGCCTGCGCCGGCAGCCTGACCGTCGGCTGCTTCGCCCCGTCAGACGGGATGGCGGCGGGCGAGATGGCCGGCATGGCCCGGGTGGTGACCGACCGGGCCACCTTCGGCTGGGTCTGCGACGTGTTCGTGGACAAGGGCCACCGCGGCGCCGGCGTCGGCAAGAAGCTCATGGCCTATCTGAAGGCCCATCCCGACCTGCAGGGCTTCCGCCGCCTGCACCTGGCCACGCGCGACGCCCACGGGCTCTACGCCCAGTTCGGCTTCACGCCGCTCACGGGCGTCGGGAACTGGATGGAGATCCGCGACCCGGACGTCTATCGCCGCTAGCCGGAGACCACCTCGATTTCCGGCCAGCGCGCCTTGGCCGAAGCGGCGGTGCGTTCGAAGCCGCCGGTCGGCCGGCGGGGATTGGGCCGCAGGCGGAGCGCGAAGAGGTCCTCGAGGCCGAACGGCGCGGCCACCGTGAGGCTGTCGTCCGCCTCCAGCCGCACGCCCACGGCGTAGAGCGGGCTTACGAACCGCTCCAGGGCCTCGGCCGTGCAGGCGAGCGGCGAATAGGGCTCGCCGAACTTGCCCTCGAACCACAGGTGCACCCGGGCCTGGTTGCGCACCTCCACCAAGTCTTTCAGCGGCGACTCGAAGGCGGCGGCCACCTTGCGGATGACGATGTCCTCGGCCGCGTAGGAGGTGTCGGAAGGATCGAAGTAGCCGAGGTCGTAATCCCTGATCCCGTAGTCGATGTCCCGCCCCGTCAGGTGGTTCAGCGCCCGCTGGTAGACCGCGCCGGAGAACACCATCCAGTCCGGCAGGTCCAACGCCCGGGCGGTCGTAAGCACCCGCATCAGCGGGGCCGAGCGCCGCAGGATGGCCCTCAGCTCGTCTTCCAGATCGCGGCTCATGCCCGCCCCCGCACCGGCCAGCCGTGGTCCAGCGGGCCATGCCCCTGCCCGAGGCCGGGGGCGCGGGCGATGGCCTCCTGCACATAGGCCCAGGCGCGAGCGACGGCATCGATGAGCGGCAAGCCCTGGGCCAGGCCCGTCGCGCAGGCCGAGGCCAGGGTGCAGCCGGTGCCGTGGGTGTGCCGCGTCTCGATCCGCTCGGCCTCGAAGACGGTCTCGCCCTGTGGCGTCATCAGGATGTCGGTGAGCCGGTCCCCCGGCACGTGGCCCCCCTTCATCAGCACGGCCCGGGCGCCGGCCGAGAGCAGCGCCTCGCCCGCCCGGCGCAGGTCGTCGGCGTTCTCGACGGCGAGGCCGGTCAGGGCGGCCGCCTCCGGGGCGTTGGGGGTGAGCAGGGCGGCGCGCGGGACCAGCCGCTCGCGCACGGCGGCGACCGCGGCCTCGGCCAGCAGCGAGGCGCCGCCCTTGGCGACCATCACGGGATCGACCACCGCCGGGACGCGGGCGTCGCCGATCAGACGGGCGACCAGCTCGACCGTGGCCGCATCGCCCAGCATGCCGGTCTTGATGGCGTCGGCGCCGATGTCGCCCAGCACGGCGCGGGCCTGGGCCTCCACCACGTCGAGCGGGATCGGATGCACGCCGCTGACGCCGAGCGTGTTCTGCACGGTGATCGCCGTGATCGCGGTGGCCGCATAGCCGCCCAGCACGGTGACCGTCTTGATGTCCGCCTGGATTCCGGCGCCGCCGCCCGAATCCGAGCCGGCGATGATGAGCACCCGGCCTGTCGTCTCCATCGCTCCAGTTATCCCGGGGCGCGGCCAAATGGCATCCGGATTCGCCATCCCCAGCCGGCTCAGCCGGCGGCGTTCGCAATGGCCTCCCAGACCCGGACCGCCTGCACCGTCTCGCGCACGTCATGGACGCGCACGGCGGCGACGCCCGCCGCCACGCCGGCCAAGGCCCCCGCGATCGAGCCGCCCAGCCGCCGGTCAGGCGGCGCGCCGCCGTCCAGAGCGCCGATGAAACTCTTGCGGCTGACCCCCAGCAGCACGGGATAGCCCAGCGCCACGATGCGCGGCAGGCCGGCGATCAGGGGCAGGTTGTGGCGGGTCACGTGCTTGCCGAAGCCCACGCCCGGGTCCAGCCAGATGCGCTCGCGCCGCACGCCGGCGGCCAGCGCCGCCCGGGCCCGCTCGGCCAGGAACGCCGCGACCTCGCCCACCACGTCTTGGTAGCGGGGGCCCTCCTGCATGGTGCCGGGCTCGCCCTGCATGTGCATCAGCACCACGTCGCAGCCGAGCGCGGCGGCTGTCGCCAGGCCGTGCGGCGCGTGGCGCAGCGCGGTGACGTCGTTCCACATGGTCGCCCCGGCCTCGACCGCCGCCCGCGCCACCTCGGGCTTCATGGTGTCGATGGAGATCGGGATGTCGCTCTCGGCGCGGATGGCCCGGATCACCGGAACGACCCGGGCGATCTCCTCGGCCCCATCCACCGGAGCCGCGCCCGGGCGGCTGGACTCGCCGCCGATGTCCAGGATGTCGGCGCCGTCGGCGATCAGCCGCCGGGCCTGGGCGAGCGCGGCGTCGAAAGCCACGAAGTCCCCGCCGTCCGAGAAGCTGTCGGGGGTGACGTTGAGCACGCCCATGACGCGCGCGCCGGAGGCCGTCCTCTCGATGGTGGTCATCGTCCGCTCCGCCCCGGCGCTCCCGACAGCAGGACCTGAATAGCAGGGGGCCTGGGCGAAGAAAAAGGGCGGCCCGCGAAGGCCGCCCTGTTCGGTGAGGCTTACGCCGGCTCGGCGCTGGGCCGGGGCGAGATGGGCACGGCCACCGCCGGGCCCGTGGGCCGCTTGGCCTCGGCGTCGTCGCGCTTGGGCGGGATGCCCTTCAGTGCATTCACGATCTCGTCGCCGGTGAGGGTCTCGTACTCGAGCAGCGCCTTGGCCAGGGTGTGCAGCTCTTCCATCTTCTCGGTCAGGATGCGGCGGGCCTCGGCCTCGCCGGCCTCGACCAGGCGGCGAACCTCCTCGTCGATGATCCTGGCGGTCTCTTCCGAGACGTTCTGGTTGCGGGCGACCGAATGGCCCAGGAAGACCTCCTCCTGGTTCTCGCCGTACTCCACGGCGCCCAGGCGCTCCGAGAAGCCCCACTTCGTCACCATGGCCCGGGCGAGCTTGGTCGCCTGGCTGATGTCGGACGAGGCGCCCGAGGTGATCTTGTCCTTGCCGAAGATCAGCTCCTCGGCCACCCGGCCGCCGAACAGGATCGCCAGCCTGGACGTCATCTGCTCGAACGACATCGAGAACTTGTCGCGTTCGGGAAGCTGCATGACCATGCCCAGCGCCCGGCCGCGCGGGATGATGGTGGCCTTGTGCACCGGGTCCGTCGCCGGGACGTTCAGCGCCACCAGGGCGTGGCCGCCCTCGTGGTAGGCGGTCAGCTTCTTCTCGTCCTCGGTCATGACCATGGAGCGGCGCTCGGCGCCCATCATGACCTTGTCCTTGGCGTCCTCGAAGTCGCGCATGGTGACCATGCGGCGGTTCTTCCGCGCGGCCATCAGGGCGGCCTCGTTGACGAGGTTGGCCAGGTCCGCGCCCGAGAAGCCGGGCGTGCCGCGGGCGATGACCTTGACGTCCACGTCGGCGGCCAGGGGCACGTTCTTCATGTGGACGCGCAGGATGCGCTCGCGGCCGTTGATGTCGGGGTTCGGCACCACGACCTGGCGGTCGAAGCGGCCGGGGCGCAGCAGCGCCGGGTCCAGCACGTCCGGGCGGTTGGTGGCGGCGATCAGGATGATGCCCTCGTTCGCCTCGAAGCCGTCCATCTCGACCAGGAGCTGGTTCAGCGTCTGCTCGCGCTCGTCGTTGCCGCCGCCCAGGCCCGCGCCGCGATGGCGGCCGACGGCGTCGATCTCGTCGATGAAGATGATGCAGGGGGCGTTCTTCTTGGCCTGTTCGAACATGTCGCGCACGCGGCTCGCGCCGACGCCCACGAACATCTCGACGAAGTCCGAGCCCGAGATGGTGAAGAAGGGCACGCCCGCCTCGCCGGCCACGGCGCGGGCGATCAGGGTCTTACCCGTGCCGGGCGGGCCGATCAGCAGGGCGCCCTTCGGGATCTTGCCGCCCAGGCGCTGGAACTTCTGGGGATCCTTCAGGAAGTCGACGACCTCCTGCAGCTCCTCCTTGGCCTCATCGACGCCGGCCACGTCCTCGAAGGTGACGCGGTTCTTGTTCTCGGTCAGCAGCCGGGCCTTGGACTTGCCGAAGCCCATGGCGCCGCGCGCGCCGCCCTGCATCTGGCGCATGAAGAAGATCCACACGCCGATCAGCAGCAGGATCGGCAGCGAGTTCAGCAGCAGGCCCATCAGGCTCATGCCGCCCGCCGGCTTCACGGCGATGTCGGCGCCCTGGGCCTCCAGGCGCTTGACCAGGTCTTCCTGGTTCTCGGGCGTGATGGCGGTGAAGGTCTTGCCCGAGGTGTCGGTCACCTCGACGGCGGGGCCGCGGATCACCGCGCGCTTCACCTCCCCGGCGTCCACCTTGGCGAGCATCTGCGAATAGGTGATCTCGCCCGCGCCCGCGGCGCGGCCGCCGCCGGTCATCATGCTGTAGAGGCCGATCAGGACGACGACGATGACGCCCCAGATCACGAGATTGCGCAGGTTCATCCGCTTGAGACCGTTCCCGGAATTCAGACAGGGCTAAAGATAGGGGGGCGGGGCCGGTTCCACCAGCGAGACCGCCGAAAGCGCGACCCACCGCCGCGCCGCAACCGCGATATCAGCCATCCCGATATGAGAAAGGCCGCGCCCGGGCGGCGCGGCCTTCCTGAAACCTGATTGGCCGTCCGGGCTTACCGGCTGGGCTTCTTCGGCGCCACGATCAGGCCTTCGCGCTGGGCGCGCTTGCGGGCCAGCTTGCGCGCCCGGCGCACGGCTTCCGCCTTCTGGCGGGCGCGCTTCTCGGACGGCTTTTCGTAGTGCACGTGCCGCTTCATCTCGCGGAACGAGCCCTCGCGCTGCATCTTCTTCTTCAGCGCCTTGAGGGCCTGGTCGACGTTGTTGTCGCGGACGAAAATCTGAACCAGAGGTCTCTCTCCTGTTGTCGCCGGCCGCCCGCCCCGTCCCGGTCAAGAGCGGCGAGCGAAACAAAAAAACTGTGCCCGACAGGCAGGGCCCTCGGGTTTGAGCGCGGCGGAATAGCAGAACAGGACGCCTGAGTCCACGCCGAGACGACGCTTTCCGGAAAGGCTAGAATGCCGCCATGACCGACGCGCAGGCCTGGGCCGAGACCGCCGAACAGACGCTGCTGGACGAAGCCCTGCGCCTCGCCCCCGCCGAGGGCTGGACGCGGCTGATGGTGAAACGGGCCGGCCGGGCCCTGGGCCTGACCCCGGGCGAGGTGGAGCTCATCGCGCCCAACGGCCCCGCCGACCTCGCCGCCCTGCTCTCGCGCCGGCACGACGAACGCGCGCTGGCCCTGCTGGCCGACCTGGACCCCTCGGGGCTGAAGATCCGCGAGCGCATCCGGCGGGCCTGCGAAGCGCGTCTGGACGCCGCGAGCCCCGACGAGCCGGCCTTCCGCCGCTGGCTGGGGTGGCTCTCCCTGCCGCAGAACCTGGCGCTGGGGGCGAAGCTCGCCTGGGAGAGCGCCGACGTCCTCTGGCGCTGGGCGGGCGACACGGCCACCGACGAGAACCACTACTCCAAGCGGGCGATCCTGGCGGGGATTCTGACGGGCGCCTACGCCATCCGCCTCTCGTCGGGGCGGCCAGCGGCTCTGGCCTTCGTGGACCGCCGCATCGACAACGTCATGGCCTACGAGACGTGGAAGGCCACTGGCGGCTTCCGCCCGAGCGCCTGGATGTCCATGGCCGCCCACGCGCTTGGCCGGGCGCGGTACGGCGCGCGTCAGTCGCCCGAGTAGGGGTTCTCGAAGATCGCCTCGACCGCCTCCCCGAACAGGGCCGCGATCCGGTAGGCGAGGTCCAGGGACGGGTCGTGCTTGTCGCTCTCGAGCGCGATCACCGCCTGGCGCGACACCCCCAGCCGCTCGCCCAGCTCCGCCTGGGTCCAGCCCCGGGCCGACCGCAGCTCCTTCAGCCGGTTCCTCATGCCCGGGTGGTGCGCACGAACGGCGTGACCACGCCGTAGAGGCCCCAGAACAGCGGATAGACCATCGCCGCCGAGATGTGCGGCGCGCGGGCGTAGAGCTCCACGAAGCCCCAGGCGCTGGCGATCGCCATGGCCAGGCCCGAGGCGATGATGAACCGCTTGGCGGTGACCGCGCGGACGAACTCGTCCGCGTCCCTCATCAGCGCGAGCGTGGCCCAGAGCTGGCCCGCCACCGGGGCGGCGACGGCGAGGCCCAGCAGCCACGATCCCGGCTCGGCGCGGTCGTCGAACGCGCCGCCGATCGCCGCCATGTTGATCGCGACGTATCCCGTCATGAAGGCCGCCGTCCGGAGGATGTAGCGGCGGTGAGCGGTGTCCATGGCCATGTCGGCCTCCCGTGAATGTCAGGACAACCTTACATCATCCGCGTGTAAGGTCAACTTGACATTCAGCGCAGCGGCTTGACCTTGTTCACGTGGCCCATCTTGCGGCCGGGCTTGGCCTCGCGCTTGCCGTAGAGGTGGATGCGCGTCTCGGGCTCGTGGGCCAGGCGCAGCCACCCGTCCGCTTCGTCGCCCAGCAGGTTCAGCATCTCGACCCGCGCCACGGCCGCCGTGGGGCCCAGCGGCCAGCCGGCCACGGCGCGGACGTGCTGCTCGAACTGGTCGACCTCGCAGCCGTCCTGGGTCCAGTGGCCGGTGTTGTGGACGCGCGGGGCGATCTCGTTGACCAGCAGGCGGCCGTCCTTGAGCTCGAACAGCTCGATGCCGATGACGCCCACGTAGTCGAGGCCCTTGAGCACCCGCGCAGCGATCCGTTCGGCCTGGTCCGTCAGGGCGGGCGCGGCGGAGGCCGGCGCGAGGCTGCGGCGCAGGATGCCGTTCTCGTGGTGGTTCTCGGCCAGGGGGTAGACGGCCACCGCGCCGTCGCGGCCGCGCGCGGCGATCACCGACAGCTCACGCACGAACTCGGCCGGCGCCTCGACAATCACCGGCACGCTCCCCAGCTCGGCGAACACGCGCGCGGCGTCGGCGGCGTGCTCGACCCAGCGCTGGCCCTTGCCGTCATAGCCCTCGCGGCGGGTCTTCATGAGGGCCGGGGCTCCGATCCGCGCCACGGCGTCCCTGGCCTCTTCCGGCGTGTCCGCGGCGGCGAAGGCCACGGTCGGCGCATGGCTGGCGTTGAGGAAGGTCTTCTCCTCGAAGCGGTCCTGAGCCACGGCGAGCGCCCGGGCGCCGGGCGCCACCTCGACCCCCATCTCCACCAGGCGGGCCACTGCGGCGGCGGGCACGTTCTCGAACTCATAGGTCACGACGCTCGCGACCTTCGCCAGTTCGGCCAGGGCGGCGGGGTCGTCATAGGCCCCGATGATCGAATGGGCCGCCACCCGGGCGGCGGGCGAATCCGGCTCGGGCTCCAGGATGGCTGCGTCGAAGCCCAGGCGCGCGGCGGCGAGCGCCAGCATCCGCCCGAGCTGACCGCCGCCCAGGACGCCGATCACCGAGCCGGGCGGGAGGGGAAGCTTGGCCATGCGGTCCCTTAGGCATCCTCGACGGTCTCGGCCACGCTGGCGGTCAGCTCGGCCGAGAAGGCGGCCACCCGCTGGGCCACGCCCGGGTCCGACAGGGCCAGGATCTTGGCCGCCATCAGGCCCGCGTTCTTGGCCCCCGGCTCGCCGATGGCCAGGGTGCCCACCGGGACGCCGCCCGGCATCTGGACGATGGAGAGCAAGGAATCCATTCCCTTCAGCGCCTTGGACTCGATGGGCACGCCCAGCACCGGCAGGTCGGTGAGCGAGGCGGTCATGCCCGGCAGGTGGGCCGCGCCGCCGGCGCCGGCGATGATCACCTTCACGCCGCGGTCCTTGGCGGTGCGGGCGAAGTCGTACATCCGCTGGGGCGTGCGGTGGGCGGAAACCACCTTGGCCTCGTAGGGGACGCCCAGGGCGTCCAGCATCTCGGCGGCGTGTTTCAGCACCGGCCAGTCGGACCGGCTGCCCATGATGATGGCGACGGGCGCGGCGTCTGCGCTCATGTCCTGGTCCCTGCCCCGGAAGGGCGCGGAGTATAGGCGCCGGCTTTGCGCGGGCAACCGACCACCGCTAGATTCCGAATCGCCAGCCGCGGGGCGTTGATTCTCCAGCGGGAATCGGGGGGCGCATGAAGGTCACCGGCGCGCGCTACGAGCCGTTCCAGGCCATCCGCAAGCGCGCCCTCGCCGAGGCCGGGGCCCGTGCGCCCGGCGCGGCGGCCCCCAAGGTGGACAGCGCGGCCTTCCTGGGCCTCACCGAGGCCGAGCTCACGCCCGCCGTGCGCGCCGCGATCCAGACCCTGCTGTCCGAGGTGGACGGCCTGCGCGGCGAGGTCGAGCGGCTGAAGGCCCGGCTGGCCGAGGTGGAAGGGCTGGCCGACCGGGACACGCTCACGCCCCTGCTGAACCGCCGCGCCTTCCTGCGGGAACTGTCCCGGGTGCGCGGGTTCTCCCAGCGCTACGGCGCCCCGGCCAGCCTGGTGTTCTTCGACCTCGACGGGTTCAAGCGCGTCAACGACCGCTTCGGCCACGCCGCGGGCGATGCGGCGCTCAAGGCGGTGGCCGAGCGCCTTATGGCCAACGTCCGCGAGAGCGATGTCGTGGGCCGGCTGGGCGGCGACGAGTTCGGCGTGATCCTGGTCCAGGCCGACCATGCCGTGGCCGAGGCCAAGGCCCACGCCCTGGTCCGGGCCATCGAGAGCGCGCCCCTGGAGTTCGGCGAGTGGACGGCTCCGATCCACGCGAGCTTCGGGGTCCGCGAGATCACCGCCGAGGCCGAGCCCGAGATCCTGCTGGCCGAGGCGGACGCCGCCATGTTCGCCCGCAAGCGCCAGCGGCGGGCGGGCTGAACACGTCCAGCCTCCGCGTGAGCGGAGGCCCAGTCGTTTCGAGCCGCAGAAAACGCAGAAAGCCGGCGCGGGGTCCTTCTGCGTCCTTCGGCGCCTTCTGCGGTTCTCCACAGTCCGACGGCGCCGCTTCTCGGCCGCTCGTGGATCGGCTCAAGCGATGATGTCGGGGGTCAGGTAGTTCTCGACCCGGGCGATCTCGTCCTTCAGGGCCAGCTTCTTGCGCTTCAGCCGGCCGATCAGCAGCAGGTCCGGCATGGGCGACGCCGCCAGCGCCTGGATGGCGGCGTCGAGGTCGGCATGGTCCTGGCGCAGGTCGCGCAGACGGGCCAGAAGGGCTTCCTCGGTGAAGGTCGAATAGTCGATCATGGAACGCCCGACATCCTACTCCAGGGCCGCCGCCAGCGCAGCCAGCGCCTGGCGGGGCGCGGTTCGTCCCCAGGCGGCGCTGGCCGCCTCCAGCGCCGGAAGGGCCGGGGCGCCGCCGAAGCGGCCTCCCAGGTCCGCCAGGGCTTCCAGCAGCACCCGCTCGGCGTGGAGCTCCACGGCCTTCACGTCCTCGCGCAGGCGCTCGCGCGCGGCGTCCGCGATGTCGGCGACCGGCGCCTTCAGCCCCCGCCGCACGGCGCGCAGCGGCCCGACCGCCGCGGACTCCCAAGCCCTCGCCAGGCCAGCGGCGCGGACGAGCAGCGCCGGATCGCGCGCCTCGGCCCAGACCGCCCAGAGCAGCAGGCAGGTGTTCTGGCCGTGCCCGTCCTGCAGCGCCAGGCAGGCCTCGGGGACGCCCGGCCGGCCGTAGGCTTCCAGCGCCCAGTCCCAGATGCCCATCAGGCCCAGATCCCCATCAGCCCTCGCCCGCCGGCGGAACCCCGACGGGCCCCAGATCCTCGCCCCAGCGCTTAACGGGCTTCCATGACAGGCCGAAGAGGTCCAGCGCCCGCCCGACGGACTGGTCCACCATCTCCTCGATCGACGCCGGCTTGGCGTAGAAGGCCGGCAGCGGCGGGGCGATCACCGCGCCCATCTCGGCCAGCCGGACCATGGTGCGCAGGTGGCCCAGGTGCAGCGGCGTCTCGCGCACCATCAGGACCAGGGGCCGGCGTTCCTTGAGGGTCACGTCGGCGGCCCGGGTGAGCAGCGAGGAAGTCACGCCCGTGGCGATCTCGCTCATCGTGCGCACCGAGCAGGGCGCCACGATCATGCCGAGCGTCCGGAACGAGCCCGACGAGATGGACGCCCCCACGTCCGAAACCTTGTGGACCACCGAGGCGCGGTCCTGGAGGTCGGAAAGGGCGAGGTCGATTTCCTGGGACAGCGTCAGCACCGCCGAGCGGCTGACCACCAGATGGCTCTCGATCCCCAGCTCGCGGCAGGCGTCCAGCACGCGCACGCCGTAGACGATCCCGGAGGCCCCGGAGAGGCCGACGATCAGCCGGTCCTTGTCCGGCCATTCCTTGCTCGGCATGCGGAAGGTCCCCAACGCCCCAGGACGCGGCGAAGCTTCAGCTCCGCCGCCTGCAAACATATGTGATCTGACAGCGGCGGAAAGCGGGTGTTCACTTCCAGACCGTCCATCAGCGAGGAGGCTTCCCAGCCATGGCGTTAGATGCCCGGATCCGCGAGCTCGGATCCCGTCACCAGTCTCTCGAACAAGCCATTCAGGACGAGATGCGCAGGCCTCACGCCGACGACCTCAGACTCAAGGAACTCAAGCGACAGAAGCTCAGGCTGAAGGAACAGATCGAGTCCCTTCGCCAGCAGGTCCACTGACGGGAAAGGCCCTCGCCGGAAGGCGGGGGCCTTTTCGCTTCTAGTCCTCGTCGCCCTCGAACTCGTCGGCGTAGGTCGGCTCTTCGTGGGCTTCGTCCTCGGCGACGCCGGTTTCGGAGGCGGGACGCAGGGTCGGGCCGTCGGGCTCAACCTCGCCGCGGCGGGCGGCTTCCTTGGCGCGCTTCTCGGCGGCCTTGCGGACCACCGCGTCCAGCTCGAGCTGGGTGGCCAGGCCCAGGGTCACGGGGTCCACCGGCTTGATGTTGGCCGAGTTCCAGTGCTGGCGGTTGCGCACCTGGTCGATGGTGGCCTTGGTGGTGCCCAGCAGGCGGGCGATCTGGCTGTCCGGCACTTCCGGGTGGTTGCGGATGAACCAGGCGATGGCGTCAGGACGGTCCTGGCGGCGCGACACCGGCGTGTAGCGCGGAGCCTTCTTCACCGGCTTGAGCAGCTCGGCGTGGCGGCTCTTCTGGGCCACCATCCGGTACTTGTCGTTCTTCTCGGCCCGGTCGAGCTCGTCGCGGGAGAGCTGGCCGTTGGCGATCGGGTCGGCGCCGCGGATGTCGCGCGCCACCTCGCCGTCGGCGATGCCCTTCACTTCCAGGGGGTGCAGGCCGCAGAAATCGGCGATCTGGTCGAAGGTGAGCGAGGTGTTGTCCACCAGCCAGACGGCGGTCGCCTTGGGCATCAGGATTTGGGTCATGGCGGCATTCCGAAAACGAAGGCGCCCGGCCTTTCGGCCGGGCGGTGGGATTTTCGTCATATAGGCCGGATCGGCCGGGCTGAAAACGATCTTCTTCCGGAGCTTAGGCGCCGAAGATCCATCCCGCCGGCAGGGCGGCCATCTGGACATTGGCCAGGACCAGCCGGTCCGCGCTTCCCTCGTAGTCCATATAGACCACGGTGTCGGCGCCGACCTGGGCCACGGCCCACGCCTGGCCGGGCAGCAGCAGGACCCGGTCCCCCTCGGCGATGCTGAAATCGAGGACGCGGTCGAGGCCCGAGCCGGTGAAGGCATGGAAGATGTCGGCCCCAGCGCCGCCGCTGACCGTATCGTCGCCCCGGTCGCCGGAGATCCAGTCGTCGCCCGCCCCGCCGGCCACGGTGTCGTTCCCCTGGCCGCCGCGCACCACGTCGTTCCCCGCCCCGCCCTCGCAGGTGTCGTCGCCGAGGTTGCCGAGCACGACGTCGCCGCCGTCCTCGCCATAGAGCATGTCGCTGCCCTGGCCGCCCACGACCCAGTCGTCGCCCAGGCCGCCCGAGACGGTGTCGTCGCCCATGTTGCCGTGGAGGTCGTCGAAGGCCGCCCCGCCGATCAGCCGGTCGTTCCCCTCCTCGCCCCTCAGGAAGTCCTCGCCGTCCCCGGCCGACAGCGTGTCGTTCCCCGCCCCCCCGTAGAGCGTGTCGGCGCCCGCGCCGCCGGTCAGCGCGTTGGAGAGCGCGTTGCCGTTGATGCGGTCGGCGCCGAAGCCGCCCACGGCGTTCTCGATCTGGGCGCCCTTGGCCACCGCCACGTTGCCGACGAGCCCGCCCACGTTCGAGAAGAAGCCCTCGCGCAGGTCGATGAGCTGGTTGTTCGAATAGCCCGAGAAGTCGAAGGTGTCGGTCCCGCCCGCGTCCCACACCGCGAAGACCAGCTTCGTCGCGCTGGACGTGGCGGCGAACCAGGGCCGCTCGGCCGTGGAGTTGAAGCCGTAGACCGTGTCCCCCGTCCGGGTGGTCGGGTTCACCCCGTACTCGAGCTGGGCGCCGGCGATGTCGTCCAGCAGCGGGACGGCCGAATAGCGGCCCGCGCCGAAGCTCGCCCCGGTGTTGGTCTCACTGAAGTAGCTCATCACCGTGTACTGCCGGGAGTCCTCGTAGTACTCGGCGTCGGCGGCGTAGGTGATGGGAGCGTCCCCGTCGGCGTTGTAGTCGCCGGGGTGGGCCAGGCCGATGGCGTGGCCGATCTCGTGGACCAGGACCTGGGCGCCGTAGTTGCCGATGGCGGGCGACAGGTTCGACCCCGAGGTGCTGTTGATCCACACGTCGCCGGCCGAGGACGACGCCGTCGTGCTGCCCGGGAACATGGCGAAGGCGGCCGCCCCGTCCTCGCCCGAGGAATAGTTGCCGAACAGGATCGAGGCGTTGTCGGAATAGGCGTCCTCGCCCGAGGTCCCCACGCCCACCCGCACGAACCGGATGTTGGCCACGTCGGACCAGGCCTGCAGCGCCAGCTCGGCCTGGTTGATCTGGGCGGCGTTGAACCGCGAGAAGCCCGCGGTGTCGCTGGGCATCGTGGCGGGCGCGTTGGCGCGGAAGGCGTAGGTGACGGTGAAGCCGACCCCCGGCGCCGAGGACCAGCCGGGATAGGGCGCGCCGGTGACGGGATCGAAGCCCGTGAGCTGCTTGGCCGCCCGGTCGATGGTGAAGCTGGGCTTGCCGCCAGCCGTCCCGCCGCGCTGGTCGGCGTTCAGATAGGCCAGGCCGCCGTCTGTCAGGCCGCCCGGATCGGCGGTGAAGGCGTCATGGGATTCGGCCGGCATCTCTCGCACCCTAGCTGACCCATCCCGTTCAAATCCTTAAAGGTTCGAACCATGTTCGGCGAGCCCCCGCCCGCGCGGCCAATGGGCGCGGAGCACCTGCGGCGGCCCTACGCCAGCGGGACGCGGCCCACGATCTTCAGGCCGTAGCCGCCCGAGCCGGGCAGCACGGTGGCCGAGGACGTCAGCAGCAGCATGTCCCTCACCCCGAGGTCGATGAGGATCTGGGCGCCGATGCCGTAGTCGCGCAGCACGTTCTGGCTGTGGTCCGCCTGGGGCTGGCCGTATCGCTCGGAGAGCCAGTGGGGGTTCGAATCGCGGATGAAGACGGCGACGCCGGCCCCGTCATGCCCGGCGATGGCCTTCAGCGCCTTGGGCACATAGTCCCGGCGGGCCTCCACCGCGCCCAGCATGTCGGTGGCCAGGTCCACCCGGTGCATGCGCACCAGGGTCGGCTTGTCGGGATCGATCCGCCCCTTCGTCAGGACGACGTGCTCGGTCTGGTCCAGCACGTTGCGGTAGACGATCATCCGGAACTTGCCGCCGTAGGCGCTCTCGAAGGGGGTCTCCAGCACCCGCTCCACCTGGCGCTCGGTGCGCCGGCGGTAGGCGATCAGGTCGGCGATCGTGCCGATCTTCAGGCCGTGCAGTTGTGCAAAAGCCACCAGATCGGGGAGACGGGCCATCGAGCCGTCGTCCTTCATGATCTCGCAGATCACGCCCGCCGGGTTCAGGCCCGCCATGCGGCTGATGTCGACGGCCGCCTCGGTGTGGCCGGCCCGGACCAGCACCCCGCCGTCCCTGGCCACCAGCGGGAAGACGTGGCCCGGCGAGACAATGTCGTCCGGCCCCTTGGTGGGGTCCACCGCCACCGCGATGGTGTGGGCCCGGTCGTGGGCCGAGATGCCGGTGGTGACGCCCTCGCGGGCCTCGATCGACACCGTGAAGGCCGTGCCGTGGCCCGACTGGTTGTCGGTGGCCATCGGCGGCAGGCGGAGCTGGCGCGCGCGCTCGGCGGTGATCGAGAGGCAGATCAGGCCGCGCGCGTGCTTGGCCATGAAGTTGATCTGCTCGGGCGTGGCGAACTGCGCCGGGATGATGACGTCGCCCTCGTTCTCCCGGTCCTCGGCGTCCACCAGGATGTAGGGCCGGCCGTTGCGCGCGTCCTCGATGATCTCCTCGATCGGGCTGATGGCCGAGGCGACGGAGTCGGCGGGCGGAACGTCCGACGGCGGGACCAGATAGGGGCGCTTCATTTGCCTGCCTTCATTCGGGCGAAGTCCATGACCTGTTCGGCGACGGTGGAAAGCTGCCAGGCGTCCTTGGGATTCCTGCACTCGCCGCCCGCCTCGAACAGCTCGGTCGTCGCGTTCAGGGCCGCGCCGAACGGCGTCGGCCAGCCCCGAAGCGCATGTATGATCGCACGCAGCGCCGTCAAAGTGGTGCCCGCCGCCTGCCATCCGTCGGCGGTGATGATCGTCCCCACGGGCCGCCCGGCCAAATAGGGCCTTTCGTCGCCCCGGGTCAGCTCCAGGGTGTCGAGGGCGTTCTTCACCACCCCCGAGATCGAGCCGTGGTAGCCGGGGCTGGCCACGATCACCCCGTCCGCGCGCCCGACCGCCTCGGCCAGCTCGCGCTGGGCCTCGGTGATCTCCACCGGGCGGGGATCGAAGATCGGCAGGGTGGAGATGAACTCCCCGCCAAGGAGGCGCGTCTCGGCGCCCAGAGCCTCGCAGCGCCTGAGGCTGGCCGCCAGGGCCCGCTCGCTGGAGGAGCCCGGCCGCACCGTACCGCCCAGGCCCACGATCAGGGGCCGGCTCATCGTCTCGTCCCGAAAGTCATGATCCACGTCTAGGCGTCCGGCCGCGCCTGCGCCAGTCCTCTACCTGAACCGGAGCCGTCAGGCGGCCTCCGTTTCCTGGTCGAAGACCTTCTTCAGCTCGGTCTTCAGGATCTTGCCGTTGGCGTTGCGCGGCAGGGTCTCGGGCCAGAAGGCGACCTTCACCGGGACCTTGAAGGCGGCCAGCCGCGCGCGGACCAGGTCGCGCAGCTCGTCCTCGGTGGCCGTGCCGCCGGGCCGCAGATGCACCACCGCCGCCGGCTCCTCGCCCAGGGTCTTGTGGGGGACGCCCACGATGGCGGCGTCCATCACGTCGGGATGCTCGTAGAGGACGTTCTCCACCTCGACGCAGTAGATGTTCTCCCCGCCGCGGATCAGCATGTCCTTGGCCCGGTCGATGATGAACAGGAAGCCCTCCTCGTCCACCCGCGCCAGGTCGCCGGTGCGCAGCCAGCCGTCCACGAAGGTATCGGCCGTGGCCTCGGGCTTGTTCCAGTAGCCCTTCACCACCTGCGGCCCCTTCACCCAGAGCTCGCCCACGGCGCCGGCCGGAAGCACGGTCGCGCCGTCGGCCGGATCGCGAATCTGCATCTCGCCCACGGGCGCTGCCGGGCCGGCGCTCTCGGGGCGATGCAGGTAATCCTGGCCCATGTGGCTGGTGAAGGTCGCCGTGGTTTCGGTCATGCCCCAGCCGTTGCCCGGCTGCGAGCCGGGGAACACCTCGGCGATCTTGCGCACCAGCTCGGGCGCCGACGGGGCGCCGCCGTAGGTCACGGCGAGCAGCGAAGAGAGGTCGTACTTCTCCCGCGCCGGATGTTCGATGAGCTGCCAGGCGATGGTCGGCACGCCGCCGGTGGCGCTGACCTTCTCGCGCTCGATCAGCTTCATGGCGGGCTCGGCGTCCCAGCGACGCATCAGCACGATCTTGCCGCCGGCGTTCAGCGTCGGCGACAGGGTGGCCGACAGCCCGGTGGCGTGGAACATCGGCACGACCAGCAGGGTGCAGCGCTGGGGCAGCTTGGTGGGGTCCAGCTCGGGCAGCGGCTGGCCCGCCCGCAGGAAGTTCCGCGCCGCCGAGATGCCGCCCGCCCCGATGTTGGAGGTCATGTTGCGGTGGGTGCCCAGCGCCCCCTTGGGCTTCCCCGTGGTGCCGGAGGTGTAGAGGATGGTGGCGTCGTCCTCCGGCTCAAGCGACACGTCGGGCAGAGCGAGCTCGGCCAGCCTGCCCCAGTCGTTGACCTTGCCGATCACCTCCTCCAGGCGGTGGCAGCGGCCGTCGCCGGGCGCCTCGCGCAGGCGGGCCACATAGACCTTCTCCAGCGCCGGCAGGTTCTTCAGGTGGCCCGAAAGACGCTCCAGGCGCTCGTCGTCGACGATGGCCACCTTGGTCCCGGAATCGGCCAGGCCGTATTCCAGCTCCGCGCCCGTCCACCAGGCGTTCAGCGGCGTCACGATGGCGCCCACGAGCTGGCCGGCCCAGAAGGCCACCGGCCATTCCGGCAGGTTGCGCATGATCACCGCCACCCGGTCGCCCTTTCGCACGCCGTCGGCGATCAGGCGGTGGGCGAGCGTCACGGTGGCGCGGCCGAAGCTGTCGAAGGTGGCCCGGTCGTCCTCGTAGACCAGGAACTCCCGGTCCCGGAACCGCATGCCGTTCAGGAAGACGTCGCGCAGCGTCGGCGGCGCGTTCTTCCAGATGCGGGTCGCAACGCCCCGGATCGTCGCCTCGCCGATCTCGAAGGGCGCGCCCGGGGCGGTGAGGCGGCCGTGCGCCTCGGCGATGCTCATGACCGGCCAGTTGTCGCTCACTTCAGAACTCCACGCTCGAAACTCAGGTCGCCGCCCGGGCCTGGGCCCGGCGGTCGGCGTAATGGGCCTTGATCTCCGCCAGCTCGGCGGCGAAGCGCTTCTCGGCTTCCTCGCGCAGGCGAGGGATGTGGTAGCTTGGGAACAGGTCGTTCTCGGGCCGGTAGTCCTTGAGGACCTGCCTGGCCAGCGTCACCTGGTGCACCTCGGTTGGCCCATCGGCGATGCCCATCACCAGGCTGGAGGTCACCATGTGCATGAACGGCATCTCGTTGGAGACGCCCAGCGCGCCATGCAGGTGCGCGGCCTTGGTCGCCACGTCCTGGTATATCCTCGGCATGGCCACCTTGATGGCGGCGATGTCCTTGCGGACCATGCTGTAGTCCTTGTGCTTGTCGATCAGCCAGGCCGTGCGCAGGACGAGCAGCCGAAAGCTCTCCACCGCGATCCAGGCGTCGGCGATCTGGGCCTGGACCATCTGCAGGTCGCAGAGGCGCCCGTCGCGAGTGCTGCGCGACACCGCCCGGCGGCACATCAGGTCCAGGGCGTGCTTGCAGGCCCCGACGGTCCGCATGGCATGGTGGACGCGGCCGCCGCCCAGGCGCACCTGGGCGATCACGAAGGCGCCGCCCCGCTCGCCCAGCAGGGCGTCGGCCGGCACGCGCACGTCGGTGTATCGGACATAGGCCTCGTTGCCGCCGCCGATCTCGCCGCCGGCGCCCACGGCCACGTTGCGCACGATCTCGACGCCGGGGGTGTCGGCCGGCACCAGGAAGATCGAGGTCCGCCGGTAGGGGTCGCGGGCGTCCGGATCGGTCACCGCATAGACCACCAGCAGCTTGGCGTACCGGGCGTTGGTGGAGAACCACTTCTCGCCGTTGATGACCCATTGGCCGCCGTCGAGCACGGCGCGGGTCTTGAAGGTCAGGGGGTCCGAGCCGCCGGTAGGTTCGCTCATCGAGAAGGCCGAGCGGATCTCGCCCTCCAGCAGCGGCTTCAGCCAGCGGTCCTTCTGGGCCTCAGTCCCGTAGTGGGCGATGATCTCGGCGTTGCCGGTGTCGGGCGCCTGGCAGCCGAAGATGGTGGGGGCCAGGCTGTTGCGCCCCAGCTTCTCGTTCATCAGGGCGAGCTTCACCTGGCCGAAGCCCTGGCCGCCCAGCTCGGGTCCCAGGTGACAGGCCCATAGGCCCTGGTCCTTCACCCGCTGTTGAAGCGGCTTGATCAGCTTCTCGCGGCCCAGCGACGAATAGGGCGCGACGCCGAGGTGCGAGAGGGGCTCGACCTCCTCGCGCATGAAGTCCTCGATCCAGTCCAGCTTCTTCTGGAACTCAGGCTCGGTCTCGAAATCCCAGGCCATCGGCGCTCTTCCCCGCACACTTTCGAATTATCGGTATTGCGCGGGCATTATGTACGCCGCCGCCTCCGGCGCAACGCCGCCGTCAGAACGCCCCTCCCCGCCCTTGGCCGGACGCGAACCGGGCGGCGCCCTCGCGTGAGGCGCCTGAGCGCAGCACGGCCATGCCATGCTTCAGCTCGTTGGCCGTCGCCGTCTCCCAGTCCAGGGACCATTGCTCGATGGCGCTCATCCGGTCCCCGCGCAGGCACCCTTGCGGGAAGGCGGCGATCTGGCGGGCCAGGTCGAGGGCCGCGGCCAGCGCCTGTCCGGCCGGCGCGAGCCGGTTGGCGAGGCCGATCTCCAGGGCTTCCCTGGCTTCCACCGGCCGCCCGGTGAGGATCAGGTCCATGGCCCGCGAGTGCCCGATCAGCCGGGGCAGGCGCACGGTGCCCAGGTCGATCAGCGGCACCCCGAACCGGCGGCAGAAGACCCCGAACACCGCATCCTCGGCCGCCACCCGCAGGTCGGCCCAGCAGGCCACCTCCAGGCCGCCGGCCACGGCATGGCCCTCGATGGCGGCGATCACCGGCTTCCCCAGCTTCAGGCGCGTGCAGCCCATCGGGCCGAGGTCGCCGCCCTCCCTCACCGGATTGCCGGCGTCGGCGCTGATCGCCTTCAGGTCCGCTCCGGCGCAGAAGGAACCGCCGCGCCCCGTCAGCACGGCCACGTCCAGCCCCTCGTCAGCATCGAAGGCCTTGAAGGCGTCGTAGAGCTGCCGGGCCGTCGCCGCGTCCACGGCGTTGCGCCGCTCGGGCCGCTCGATCGTGACGATGGCGATGCGGTCCCGCCGCTCCAGGCTTACCGTCTGCATGGCTGATCCTCCTGGCCGCATCGTCGCCCTTGCGACCACGGGGAAGGCAAGGGCAAAAGCGAGGGATGAGCACCGCCAGGTCCCCCGCCCAGTCCTTGGGCTTCGCCCCCGACCGCCTCGCCCGCATCGACCGGTTCCTGCAGGAGAAGTACGTCGGTCCGGGCCGGCTGCCCTGCGCCCAGTTCCTCCTCGCCCGACGCGGCGAGACGGTCCACCAGAGCGTGCTCGGCCAGCAGGACCCCGAACGCGGCGTGGCGCTCGCCGAGGACACGGTCTTCCGCATCTATTCGATGACCAAGCCTGTCACCTCGGTCGCCCTGATGACCCTGGTGGAGGAGGGCCTCGTCGCCCTGGATGATCCGGTGGCCAGGCACATCCCGGAATGGGCGAACCTGGGCGTCTATTCGGCCGGGACCGGTCCCTACCTCACCACGCCGCAGGCCCGGCCGATGCAGGTGGTCGATCTGCTGCGCCACACGTCCGGCCTGACCTACGGCTTCCAGAACCGCACCAATGTCGACGCCGCCTATCGGGCGGCGAACCTCGACCACATGTACGCGGGCCTCGACCTCGATGGCATGATCGGCGCCCTCGCCCGGCTGCCGCTGGAGTTCTCGCCGGGCGAGGCCTGGAACTATTCCGTCTCCACCGACGTGGTCGGCTACCTGGTGCAGAAGATCGCCGGCAAGCCACTGGCCCAGGTGTTCCAGGAGCGGATCTTCGATCCGCTGAAGATGGCCGACACGGGCTTCTCCGTCCGCGAGGACCAGCGCGCCCGCTTCGCCGCCTGCTACGAGGCGAAGGCCGGCGGCGGCCTCAAGCTGCAGGACGATCCGACGACCAGCCCCTACCTTGGCGCGCCGAAGCTCTATTCGGGCGGCGGCGGCCTGGTCTCGACCGCGGCAGACTACATGCGCTTCTGCCGGATGCTGCTGAACGGCGGCGAACTGGACGGCGCCCGCATCCTGGCGCCCAAGACCCTCCGCCTGATGACCGCCAACCACCTGCCGGGCGGGGCCGACCTGACCCAGATGTCGCGCTCGCTGTTCTCGGAAAGCACCAACGCCGGCGTCGGCTTCGGCCTGGGCTTCGCCGTGGTGTTCGACCCGCCGAAGACGCTGATCCCCTGCTCGCCGGGCGAATTCTACTGGGGCGGCATGGCCTCGACGGCCTTCTGGGTCGATCCCGTGGAGGAGGTGACGGCGGTCTTCATGACCCAGCTCATCCCGTCCTCGACCTATGCGGTGCGGCGCGAACTGCGGACGCTCGTCTATTCGGCGCTGATGGACTCCAACGCCTAGAGTCTTCAGCGCGATCTGATCGCAAAACCGGTGTCCACTCTTGCGGATCGCGCTCTAACGGGCGGCGTCGCCCTTCTCTACCGGCGTTGAGAGGCCCGTATCCGCCGTCTCGCCCTGGACCGCGCCGGATGGCAGCATGCGGGCGGTGCGCCAGCCGCCCCACAGGTAGTAGCCCGCCGCCAGGGCGACCATCACCACGCTGCCCATCGGGAAACTCCACCAGATGGCGTCCGCGCCGATGTGCGGCTTGAGCACATTGGCCAGCGGGATGCGCACGCCCCACAGCGCGATGATCATGGCCAGCAGTGGCGGCCAGACAGCGCCCGTGGCCCGCACCACGCCGTTGAAGATGAAGGCCATCGAGAACGGCACGAAGCCCCAGAGCACGATCTGGTTCAGGTGGGCCGCGATCGGCAGGGCGGGGCTCTCGGCCGGCAGGAAGGCCCGCAGCACATAGGGCTCGGCCAGCAGCAGGAGGACCACGAGCGTGCTGGTGCCGATGGCCGAGAACAGCACGCCGCGCCGGGCGACTTCGGCCACCCGGTCCATCCGGCCCGCGCCGACGTTCTGGGCGGCCATCGAGGACACGGCCGCGCCCAGGGCCATACCCGGCATCTGGACATAGGTCCAAAGCTGGACCGCCGCGCCGTAGGCCGCCGCCGTCTCGGAACCGTAGCCGTTGACCAGTCCCATCATGGTGGTCGCCGCCAGAGACACGACGATCATCTGGAAAGCCATGGGCAGGCCCTTCAGCACCAGGGCCTTCACGATCATGGGGTCGGGCGCCAACAGGCGCCATTCCCGGGGCCGGAGCGCCAGGATGCTGTCCCTGGCGTATAGGTGGGCCATGAGGGCCACCAGGGTCGCGGTCTGGGCGATCAGTGTGGCGGCGGCCGAGCCCGCGATCCCCAGCCGGGGCAGCGGCCCCACGCCCAGGATCAGCAGCGGGTTCAGCACCACGTCCAGCGCCACCGCCAGGATCGAGAACAGGAAGGGTGTGCGGGAGTCGCCCGTGCCGCGCTGGGCCATCATCAGGAAGGTGAAGAAGAACACGAACGGCATCGCCGCGAAGATCACCTGCAGATAGGCGATCGCGGGGCCCCTGGCGTCGGGCGGAGCGCCCATGGCGTCGAGGATGGCCGGGGTGAACACGAAGCCCGCGACGCCCACGCCCGCCGAGACAATGGCGAAGAAGCCCGTGCACGAGCCCACCACCTTGCGGGCCAGCGTCGGGTCCGACGCGCCGATGGCCTGGCCGATCAGGATGTTGGCCGCCATGGTCAGGCCGAACATGGCCCCCAGCATCAGGAAGAAGATCTGATTGGCGTTGGAGATGGCCGCCAGGGCCGCCTCACCCAGGATATGGCTCACCCAGACCGCGTTGGCCGACCCGTTGATCGACTGCAGGACGTTGGAGCCCAGGACGGGCAGGGAGAACAGGATCAGGGTCCTGCCGATCGGTCCCGAGGTGAGGTCGGGACCGCCCCGGCCCATCGTCGGCCGCGCCGCTTGTCTGCGCCCCTCCAACACACCCTCCCGAACGTCCCGACGAGGGCGCTTACGGCGGCCAGGCCCGAGAATCCATACCAATCGTACGGACTTGCCGCATCGTGCGGCAAGCACGCGGCGGGTGCGTCCGGCGCCGGGCGGGGTTGAGCCCACCACGTTTCGTTGTAAGAGGGCGGGAGGCTAGGGGTGGAGCAGTCGGGCGGCAGGGGCGCCGCCGGCAAGCGCGAAAGGTCGCATGAAGATTCTCATCACGGGCGGGGCCGGCTTCATCGGGTCGGCGGTGGTCCGCCGGGCGATCCGGCAGGGCCACGAGGTCGTCAACCTCGACGTGCTCGCCTACTCCGCCAACCTCGAGAACGTCGAAGCCGTCGCCGGCAGCCCCGCCTACGCCTTCGAGGAAGCCGACATCTGCGACCGCCTGCGGGTCGAGGCGATCTTCGCCCACCACAAGCCCGACGCGGTGATGCACCTGGCCGCCGAGAGCCACGTGGACCGCTCGGTCGAGGGGCCGCTCGACTTCGTGCGCACCAACGTCATGGGCACGGCCGTGATGCTGGAGGCCGCCCGGGCCTACTGGGCGAAGTTGGAGGCGCCGAAGAAGGACGCCTTCCGCTTCCATCACGTCTCGACCGACGAGGTGTTCGGCGCGCTGGGCGAGGACGGCGAGTTCACCGAGGAGACCCCCTACGATCCCACCTCGCCCTATTCGGCGTCCAAGGCCTCGGCCGACCACCTGGTCCGCGCCTGGGGCCGCACCTATGGCCTGCCGGTGGTGATCACCAACTGCTCGAACAACTACGGCCCCTTCCAATTCCCCGAGAAGCTGATCCCGACGGTCATCACCCGGGCGCTGGAGGGCAAGTCGATCCCGGTCTACGGCGACGGCCGGCAGGTGCGCGACTGGCTGCACGTGGACGACCACGCCGAGGCCCTGCTGCTGGTCCTCGCAAAGGGCCGGCTGAACGAGACCTACTGCATCGGCGGCGACGCCGACCGCCGCAACATCGAGGTGGTGCGGATGATCTGCGCCGAGCTCGACAAGGTGGCCCCCGCCAACACCGCCCACGCCGACAAGATCGAATTCGTGAAGGACCGCCCGGCCCACGATTTCCGCTACGCCATCGACTGCTCCAAGCTCGAGCGCGAGCTGGGCTGGAAGCCTTCGGTGACCCTGGAGCAGGGACTCGCGGAAACCGTCCGCTGGTACGTGGACAACTACGGCTGGGTCGAGCGCATCCGCGAGCGCGGCTTCCACTCCGAACGCCTAGGCCTCGTGGACCAGGGCCTGGTGAAGGCGTGAGCGTTCGCGTCCTGCAGTTCGGGACGACCGGCCAGGTCTCTCGTGAACTGATCCGCCAGGCGCCCGCCCACGACGTGGCGCTGACGGCGCTGTCGCGCGCCGAGGCCGATCTCGCCGATCCCGAGCGGGCGGCCCGCAAGGTGGCCGAGCACCGCCCCGAGCTGGTGATCCTCGCCGCCGCCTACACCGCCGTGGACCTGGCCGAAACCGAGACGGTGTTGGCGCGCCGGGTGAACGCCGAGGCGCCGGGGGCGATCGCGCGGGCCTGCGCCTCGTGCGGCGCGGCTCTCGTCCACTTCTCCACCGACTATGTCTTCGACGGGACCAAGGCCCAGGCCTACCTGCCCGGCGACGCCACCCATCCTCTGAACGCCTACGGCGAGACCAAGCTGGAGGGCGAGCGCCGGGTGCTGGACGCCTGTCCCCGGGCCCTGGTCATCCGGACCTCCTGGGTGGTCTCGGCGCACGGCAGGAACTTCGTGAAGACCATGCTGCGGCTGGCCGGCGAGGGGGGTCCGATCCGCGTCGTGGACGACCAGTTCGGCCGCCCCACCTCGGCCGCCGACCTGGCCGGCTTCGTGCTGTCACAGGCCGGGCGTCTGGCCGACGCGCGGGCCGGCGATCCGGTCTTCGGGGTCCATCACTTCGCCAACGCGGGGGAGACGAGCTGGCGCGGCTTCGCCCAGGGCGTCTTCGAACTGGCGCTGGGCGACCAGGCGCCCGAGGTCGGGGCCATCGCGACCGCCGATCGGCCCTCGCCGGCGACCCGTCCGGCCCGCGGCGTGCTCGACACCTCGGCCACCGAGGCCGTCTTCGGGGTCGCGCCCCGTCCCTGGCGAGCGGCGCTCGCCGACATCCTGGCCGAACTCAAGGCCGAGCAGGAGACGAACCCGGCATGAGGCGCGGCATCATCCTGGCCGGGGGCTCGGGCACCCGGCTGCATCCCCTGACCCTGGCGGTCTCCAAGCAGCTGCTGCCGGTCTACGACAAGCCGATGATCTACTATCCGCTGTCGGTCCTGATGCTGGCCGGCGTGCGCGAGATCCTGATCATCACCACGCCCGAGGACCAACCCGCGTTCAAGCGCCTGCTGGGCGATGGCAGCCACCTGGGCGTCCGCTTCGAATACGTGGTCCAGCCCACACCCGGCGGCCTCGCCGAGGCCTATCTTCTGGGCGAGGAGTTCGTGGGCGGCGAGCCCAGCGTGATGATCCTGGGCGACAACATCTTCTTCGGCCAGAACTTCAGGGCGATGCTCAGCCGCGCCCATGGCCGCCAGAGCGGGGCCACCGTGTTCGGCTATCCGGTGCACGATCCCGAGCGCTACGGCGTGGTGGAGCTCTCCCCCGACAACCGGGCGCTCTCCATCGAGGAGAAGCCCAAGGTCCCGAAGTCCAACTTCGCCGTCACGGGCCTCTACTTCTACGACGGCCGGGCCAGCGAGTTCGCCAAGACCCTGACGCGCTCGGCGCGCGGCGAACTGGAGATCACCTCGCTGAACCAGATCTATCTCGAGGCCGGCGAGCTGCACGTCGAGCTGCTGGGCCGGGGCTTCGCCTGGGAGGACGCAGGCACCCACGACAGCCTGATCCAGGCCGGCGAGCTGATCCGCACCTTCGAGCAGCGCCAGGGCCTGCGCATCGGCTGCCTGGAGGAGATCGCCTACCAACAGGGCTGGATCGGGCGCGAGGACCTGATCCGCGTCGCCGACCTTCAGGCCAAGAGCGAGTACGGCCGCTACCTGCGCGAGCTCGCCGAGCGGCCGCCCGGCGAACCCTCGGAGTAGCCGTCAGGCGGCGGCCAGCCGGCTCTTCGCCCGCCCGTAGGCCAGGTAGACGATCAGGCCCACGCCGTTCCAGACGAAGAACATCACCTGGGTTGCGGCCGCCAGGCTCGAGAACAGGTAGAGGCAGCCGGCCACGGCCAGCGGCCCCACGGCCCACCAGAGCGGCGTGCGGAACGGCCGCGGCAGGTCCGGGCGCTGGCGACGCAGGACCATCATGGCGATGGCGGTGGCGATGAAGGCCGCCAGGGTGCCGGCGTTAGCCACCTCGGCGATGAAGCGCAGCGGCAGGAAGCCCGCCATGGCCGCGGCGCAGACGCCGGTCAGCACCGTCACCGCCGCCGGCACGCCGCGCCTGTTGACCGCCGAAAGGCCGGTGGGCAGCAGGCCGTCGCGCGACATGGCGAAGAACACCCGGCTCTGGCCGTACATGAAGGCCATGATGACCGTCGGCAGGGCGATGACCGCCGCCGCCGCGATCAGCACGGCGACCAGCGGATGACCCAGCTCCCGCAGGATGAAGGCCAGCGGCTCGCCGCTCTTGGCGAACACCGCGAAGGGCGAGGCGCCCAGCGCGGCGGCCGCCACCAGCATATAGATGGCCGCGCAGGCCAGCATCGAGCCCACGATGCCGATGGTCAGGTCCCGGCCGGGGTTCTTGGCCTCCTCGGCCGCCGTCGAGATGGCGTCGAAGCCGTAGAAGGCGAAGAAGATCACCGCCGCCGCGGCCATCACGCCGCGCTTGATCCCCTCGCCGTCCTCGTGGGCGCTGAAGCCGTAGGGCATGAAGGGCTGGAAATTGGCGGGATCGAAGGCGGGCAGGGCCAGGCCCACGAAGGCGGCCAGCGCCACGACCTTGAAGATCACGAGGTAGAAGTTGACCGTCGCGCTCTCGCGCGTGCCGATCAGCAGCATGCCGGTGACGGCGAGGGTGATGAACACGGCCGGCAGGTTGATGAACCCGGCGGGTTCGCCCCACGGGCCCGCCGCCAGCGCCTCGGGCAGGCCCCAGCCGCGGCTCACCAGGAACCCCTGGGCGTAGCCCGACCAGCCCACCGCAACCGTCGAGCAGACCACGGTGTATTCGAGGATCAGGCTCCAGCCGATGATCCAGCCCACCAGTTCGCCCATGCCGGCGTACGAATAGGCATAGGCCGAGCCCGCCTGGGGCATCAGCGTGGCCATCTCGGCGTAGCAGAGGGCGGCGAAGGCGCAGACCGCGCCGGCGATGGCGAACGACAGGATCACCGCCGGGCCCGCCTGGCCCGCGCCGACCCCGATCAGCGTGTAGATGCCTGTGCCGATGATGGCGCCGACGCCGAGGGCCACCAGGTGCGGCCAGCTCAGCGTGCGCTTCAGGCCCTGGCCGCCGGCCTGCGGCTCGATCGGCTTGCGGCGCGTGACGAAACTCATGGCGTGTCCCCCCAGGATCTCAGGGCGCGACCATGGCCCAAGCCGCCCCCGCTGGACAAGACTTGCCGGGCCGCCAGCCGGGCCGCGCAATATTTTCGCGTGGGCAAGGGGTCAGGAGGTCCTTCGCTCCCGGCTCCGAAAGGAGGCGGCGGCCCTTCTTGCCTCGCCCGTCCGGCCATCCATTACCCCTGGAGCGTAAGTGGGCCGGCTTCCCTGAACGCTGTTCAGAAATATTCGTGCAACGTGGTTCTGCTCAGCTATCATACCGAACCTATGAATTCGGGTGGACCCAACGCCGCTTAAGCGGCGACGGCCAGGGGAGGAGATTTGGGTATGACGACGGCACGCATTTCCGTGCTTGGCCTGCTGGCGGGCGCGAGCCTGCTCTATGGCTGCGCCAGCGACAACGGCGCGCCCAGCGCGCTGGCCAGCGGCTCGGCGGCCGCGGCGATGGAAACCGCCAGCGCGCCGGCCCCGGCCACCGTCGACAACTTCATGCTCGCCGACCAGACGCTGATGGGCCACGAGCTCTACCGGCTGGCCGACGCCAAGGCGATCGTCATCATCACCCAGGCCAACGGTTGCCCGATCTCGCGCAGCCTGGCGCCCGCCGTACGGGAACTGAAGGCGAAGTACGAGGCCCAGGGTGTCGAGTTCCTGATGCTCAACTCGGCCCTGCAGGACAGCCGCGAGGCCATCGCCAAGGAAGCCGAGGAGTTCGACTTTGGCGTCCCCGTGCTGCTGGATTCCAACCAGCTCGTGGGCGAGCAGCTCGGGGTCACCCGCACGGGCGAGTTCTACGTCATCGATCCGAAGACCTGGAAGGTCGCCTACCGCGGTCCGCTGGACGACCGCTTCGACTACGGGACGCAGAAGGCCAAGGCGACCCATACCTGGGCGGCCGACGCCATCGACGCGGTGATCGCGGGCCGCCCCGCCCTGGCGGCGGCCAAGCCGAGCCCTGGCTGCCTGATCGACTTCCCCGAGCGGGCTAGGCGCGCTCAGCACGCGCAGATTTCCTACGCCAAGGACGTCGCACCGATCCTGGAAGCCAAGTGCGTGAGCTGCCACCAGCCGGGCTCGATCGGGCCCTTCTCGATGACCAGCTACGAGATGGTGAAGGGCTTCTCGCCGATGATCCGCGAGGTCATCCGCACGGATCGCATGCCGCCCTGGAACGCCGACCCGCACGTCGGCAAGTTCGAGGACGACAAGAGCCTCACCAAGGCCGAGATCAAGACCCTGGTCCACTGGATCGAGGCCGGCGCGCCGCGCGGCGACGGGCCCGACCCGCTGGCCATCGCCAAGCATGAGGCGCCCGAGTGGCCTCTGGGCACGCCGGACCTGATCCTCGACGTGCCCGCCTACACCATCCCCGCCTCGGGCGTGGTGGACTACCAGCGGCCGCACATCGTCAACCCGCTGAAGGAAGGCAAGTGGATCAAGGCCTCGACCTTCAAGGTCGACCAGCGCCAGGCGGTGCACCACTTCCTGACCGGCTACCTGAAGGAGATCCCCGACGGCCCGGCGGTCGAGAGCAAGTGGGGCTCGTCCGTGGGCGGCTACGCCGTGGGCTCGGAATCGGTGCTGTGGCCGACCAATGTCGGCACCTACCTGCCGCCCGGCGGGGCCATCGGCATCCAGGCCCACTACACGCCCTTCGGCAAGGAAGTGACCGACAAGTCCAAGCTCGGCATCTATTTCTACAAGGACAACGAGAAGCCGGGCCTGGTGATGCGCGGCGCCGTGGTGATCGACAACACCATCGTCATCCCGCCGGGCGAGGCGCGCCACAAGGAGGTGGCCTACCTCGAGTTCCCGAAGGAGGCGCTGCTCTATTCGGCCTTCCCGCACGCGCACTACCGCGGCTACGCCTCGGACCTGTGGCTGCACTACCCCGACGGGAAGAAGGAACTGATCCTCTCGCTGCCCCGGTATGACTTCAACTGGCAGCGGGACTACGTCTTCGAGAAGCCGATCCCGGTTCCGGCCGGCTCCCGGCTCGTGGCGCACTACTGGTACGACAACTCCAAGCGCAACCCGGCCAATCCCGACCCGACCAAGGAAGTCTACTGGGGCGACCAGTCGTGGGAGGAGATGTTCTTCACCAACGTGCGCTACCGGTGGGTGGACGAGACCGCCTCCAATCCGGTCAACTACGACGAGCTGATGAACCAGACCCGCATGCTGGGGATGCTGGACGACGATCTGGACGGCAAGCTGCAGAAGGCCGAGCTGAAGGGCCAGATCGGCCAGCGGCTGGCGGCCAACTTCGAGCGGATCGACCAGAACGCCAACGGCGCCATCGACCGGGAGGAGCTGGCGGCGGTGCAGAAGATGTTCGCTCCGCGTCGCCGGGACTCCCAGACGGCCCAGCAGCCGGCGCCGGCGAAACCCTCCGGCGGCCGCTGACCCCGGCCTAGAATGACGAGGGCCCCGCGGGCGACCGCGGGGCCCTTTTCGTTGGTCAGCGTTCCGGCTCAGGCGTCCGGCACGACCCGCACCGCGCCGCGGGCGGCGCTGGTGGTGAAGGCCGCATAGGCCGTGAGCGCCGGCGAGACCTTGCGAGGGCGCGGCTCCGCCGGCTTGAAGCCCTTGGCCGCCTGGACGGCGTGACGGCGGTCCAGCTCGGCCTGCGGCACGGCGAGTTCGATGCTGCGGGCCGGAATATTGATCCGGATGAGGTCGCCGTCCTCGACGAGGGCGATCAGCCCGCCCTCGGCGGCTTCCGGCGAGACGTGGCCGATGGAGAGCCCCGAGGTTCCTCCCGAGAACCGGCCGTCGGTGATGAGGGCGCAGGCCTTCCCCAGGCCCTTCGATTTCAGGTAGCTGGTCGGATACAGCATCTCCTGCATCCCCGGGCCGCCGCGCGGGCCCTCATAGCGGATCACCACCACGTCGCCGGCCACGACCTTGCCGGTCAGGATGGCCGAGACCGCCGCGTCCTGGCTCTCGTAGACCTTGGCGGGCCCCTCGAAGACCAGGATGGAGTCGTCCACCCCCGCCGTCTTCACGATGCAGCCGTCGAGCGCGATGTTGCCGCTCAGCACCGCCAGGCCGCCGTCCTTCGAGAAGGCGTGCTCGGCGTCGCGGATGACGCCGCCCTCCCGATCGAGGTCCAGGTCGTCCCAGCGGCGGGACTGGCTGAAGGCGGTCTGGGTCGGCACGCCGCCCGGCGCGGCCTTGTAGAAGGTCGCCACCGCCTCGCTGTTGGTCTGGCGGATGTCCCAGCGGGCGATGGCCTCGCCCAGCGTCGCGGTATGGACCGTGGGCGTGTCGGCGTTCAGCAGGCCCGCGCGGTCCAGCTCGCCCAGGATGGCCATGATGCCGCCCGCCCGGTGGACGTCCTCCATGTGCACGTCGCTCTTGGCCGGGGCGACCTTGCACAGGCATGGCACGCGCCGGGACAGCCGGTCGATGTCGTCCATGGTGAAGGGAACCCCGCCCTCGGCGGCGGCGGCCAGCAGGTGCAGCACCGTGTTGGTCGAGCCGCCCATGGCGATGTCCAGGCTCATGGCGTTCTCGAACGCCTCGAAGCTGGCCACCGAGCGCGGCAGGACGCTTTCGTCGCCCTGTTCGTAGTATCGGCGGGTGATGTCGACGATCAGCCGGCCGGCCTCCACGAACAGGCGCTCGCGGTCGGCGTGGGTGGCCAGCACCGAGCCGTTGCCGGGCAGCGACAGGCCCAGGGCCTCCGTCAGGCAGTTCATGGAATTGGCCGTGAACATGCCCGAGCACGAGCCGCAGGTCGGGCAGGCGGAGCGCTCGATGGCCTTCACCTCCTCGTCCGAGACCTTCTCGTCGGCGGCGGCGACCATGGCGTCGATCAGGTCGAGGGCGACCTCCTTGCCCTTCAGCACCACCTTGCCGGCCTCCATCGGCCCGCCCGAGACGAAGACCGAGGGGATGTTCAGCCGCATGGCCGCCATCAGCATGCCGGGCGTGATCTTGTCGCAGTTCGAGATGCAGACCATGGCGTCGGCGCAGTGCGCGTTCACCATGTACTCCACGCTGTCGGCGATCAGCTCGCGCGAGGGCAGGCTGTAGAGCATGCCGTCGTGGCCCATGGCGATGCCATCGTCCACGGCGATGGTGTTGAACTCCTTCGCCACCCCGCCGGCCGCCTCGATCTCGCGGGCGACGAGCTGGCCCAGGTCCTTCAGGTGCACGTGGCCCGGCACGAACTGGGTGAAGGAGTTCACCACCGCGATGATCGGCTTGCCGAAGTCGGCGTCCTTCATGCCGGTGGCGCGCCACAGGCCGCGCGCGCCGGCCATGTTGCGGCCGTGGGTCGAGGTGCGGGAGCGGTAGGCGGGCATGGGCGGAGTCCTCGGATGATCCGCATTCCGCATAACGCCGTCGGCTCATGGCCAGAAATATACTTTTGACGCTATTTTAAGTCGCGGTAGATATTAATCATGGACGTGCGCCAGCTTCGGCACTTCGCGGCGGTGGCCGAGACCCTGCACTTCGGCCGGGCGGCCGAACGGCTGGGCATGACCCAGCCGCCGCTCAGCCAGTCGATCATGGCGCTGGAGCGGGAACTGGGCGCGCCGCTGTTCGTGCGCACCAAGCGCAGCGTGGCGCTCACCCCCTTCGGCCGCCAGTGGCTGGTCCACGTCCGCGCGGTGCTGGGAGACCTGGCCGCCCTGCCCGGCGTCGCCCAGCGCCTGCGCGACGGCGAGACGGGCCGCCTGGAGCTGTCGTTCGTCAGCACCGCCGACTACAGCGTCCTGCCGGCGCTGGTGCGGCGCTACGCCGCCCTGCATCCCGGCGTGGAGATCGCGCTGAGCGAGGCCACCAGCGAGGTGCAGATCGCCGCCCTGCTGGAGGGCGAGGGCCACGCGGGGCTCGTCATCCCGCCGGCCGGCGGCGCCCTGCCCGCCGCCCTCAGCTACCGCCGCCTGCTGTCCGAGCCGCTGGTGGCGGCCGTGCCCGAGGCGTGGATCGCGGACGGCCGCCTGCCGCTGGAAGGGGGCCGCCTGAACCCGGCCGTCGCCGTGCAGGCGCCGCTGATCATCTTCCCCAAGCGCGCCGCGCCGGCCTTCCACGACCTGATCACGGGGTACTTCACGATGCACGGCGGCGGGGCGCGGATCGTCCAGGAAGCCATTCAGATGCAGACCATCATCAGCCTGGTCTCGGCCGAGATGGGCCTGGCCCTCGTGCCCGCCTCGCTGCGCAATCTCGCCCGCACGGGCGTGCGCTACGTGGAACTCGCGGGCGAGGTCCCCTCGCTGGAAACCGGCCTCGTCTGGCGCCGCGACGATCTGACGCCCACGCTGAAGCGGTTCCTGGAGGTCGCGATGGAAGCAACCGGCGAGGCCTGAAGCCTACTCGCTCCAGAGCTCCTGCTTGTCGCCCTTTCGGTTCAGCATCCGCACCGCCCGCTTGACGACGGCGATCAGCCGCTCGCGGCGGGCGTCCGTGTCGTAGGTCATGGCGCCGCGCGCCAGGCCCTCCAGCAGGAAGCGGCCGAGGTCGCGGCTGGTCTGGAAGCGCGGGTCCGCGCCGGCCTGCACCATGGCCCCGAAGCGGTCGCCGCCCACCTGGGCGTGGTCGAAGGCGCTCTGGGCGGTGGCCAGCCGCTCGCGCAGCATGGGGTCGGTCCTGGCGGCGGCCTCCAGCTCGGCGAAGGCGACGAACGGGACCTCGTGCAGCAGCGACCAGTAGGCGTCGATCGCGTGTTCCGAGGCGTCCATGCCGGGCGGCGGCGGGGCGGCGGCGGCCTGTTCCAGCAGGCGCGCGCGGTTCAGCTCGATGTGGGCGATGGCCGCCTCCACCAGCTCCTCGCGCGTGGCGAAGTGGTACAGCATGGCGCCGCGGGTCAGGCCGGCGGCGTCGGCGATCACCGCGTTGGTGGCGGCGTGATAGCCGATCTCGGCGAACAGCCGCATGGCGGCGTCGAGTATGCGCGCACGGGTCCGCTGCGACTTGGGCGTCGCCTTGGCGGGATAGGTTCGGGCGTCCATCGGACCCAATATTCGGCGACCTGGGGAGGGTCTGCTCTTGCATCTGTCCCTAACAGGACAAGGGAAGGCGACGCCAGAGGTTCAAGGGGTTTCACGTTACTGACATGCAATCAGCCTAGGCGCTGGGCAGATTGCCGGGCGCAAAGGGCTCCAAGTGACCGAACCCGCACTTCGCCGTTACCGCAGCGTGTTCCTTTCCGACATTCACCTGGGCACCCGCGGGTGCCAGGCCGAGCTGCTTCTCGACTTCATCCGCCACATGGAGTGCGACCGGCTCTACCTGGTGGGCGACATCGTCGACGGCTGGAAGATGAAGACCGGCTGGTACTGGCCCCAGGCCCATAACGACGTGGTCCAGAAGTTCCTGCGCATGGCCCGCAAGGGCGTGACCGTCACCTACATCCCCGGCAACCACGACGACCGGATCCGCGACTTCTGCGGCGTCCACTTCGGCGGCGTGGTGGTGGCCCGCGACGCCATCCATGAGACGGCCGACGGCCGCCGCTTCCTCGTGACCCACGGCGACGAGTTCGACGGCATCGTCCAGCACGCCCGCTGGCTGGCCTTCGTGGGCGACTGGAGCTACCGCGCCATCCTGGCCGCCAACACCCTGATGAACCGCGTCCGCCGCCAGTTGGGTTTCGGCTACTGGAGCTTCTCGGCCTTCCTGAAGACCAAGGTGAAGAACGCGCTACAGTTCATCGAGAACTACGAAGCCGCCGTGGCCGCCGAGGCCCGTCGGCGCGGCGTCGACGGGGTGATCTGCGGCCACATCCACAAGGCCGAGATGCGCGACATCGACGGCGTGGCCTATGTCAACGACGGCGACTGGGTCGAGAGCTGCACGGCCCTCGTCGAACACATGGACGGCCGGCTGGAGATCCTCGAATGGGCCCGGCTGCGGTCCTGGTCGGTGATCGACCGGACGGCGCGGACGCACGCGCCGGGCCTCGCCGAGCCGCTCGCCGCCTGAGCCTCCCGGTCGTTTCCGTGGCGTTGACTTGGCCGCTCAACTCATGACAGTGCGCCTGTCATGACGCCTCCCTCGCCCAGCCAGCGCGACCGCCAGCGGGAGGAGACGCGTGAGCTGATCCTGCGCGCGGTGGGCGCCCAGCTCGAGACCCGTTCCCTCGAAGACCTCAGCTTCGCCGAGATCGCCAAGGCGGCCGGCGTGGGCGAACGCACCGTCTACCGGCACTTCCCGACCAAGGAGGCCCTGCTGGGCGCATTCTGGGCCTGGATGCAGGGCCAGGCCATGGGCCAGCCCGAGGACCGCGCCCGGCCGCTCCGGCCCTCCGACCGGCGCCTGCGAGAGGCGATCACCGCCCCGCGCGACGCCCAGCGGCCCATGCGCATCCTGCTCGCCACCGACGCCTGGGAGCCGCAGGTCAACGGCGTGGTCCGCACGCTCACCCGCGTGGTCCAGGAGCTGCGCGACATGGGCCATACGGTCGAGGTGATCCATCCCGGCCAGTTCAAGACCTTCCCGCTGCCCACCTATTCCGAGATCAAGGTGGCGATCGGCGTCTACGAGCCGGTGCAGGAGCGCTTCAAGGCCTTCGAGCCCGAGGCCGTCCACATCGCCACCGAAGGGCCCATCGGCCTCGCCGCCCGGCGCATCTGCGTGGAATGGAAGCTGCCCTTCACCACCAGCTACCACACGCGGTTCCCGGAATATATTTCGGCCCGCCTGCCGCTGCCGCTGGCCGCCGGCTATGCGTACATGAAGTGGTTCCACAAGCCGTCGGGACGGCTGATGGTGGCCACCCCCACGATGCGCGACGAGCTCACGCGCCACGGCTTCCGCAACATCTCGGCCTGGTCGCGGGGTGTCGACACCGAGGCCTTCCATCCGCGCCGCGAGGGCGAGCCCGACGTGTTCGAAGGCCTGGCCCGGCCGGTCTTCCTCTACGTGGGCCGCGTGGCCGTGGAGAAGAACATCGAGGCCTTCCTGGGCCTCGATCTGCCGGGGACCAAGGTGGTCGTGGGCCCGGGGCCGCAGCTCGAGGAGCTGAAGGCCAAGTATCCCAAGGCGGTCTTCAAGGGGCCGAAGTCGGGCGCGGAGCTCGCCGCCCACTACGCCTGCGCCGACGTCTTCGTCTTCCCCTCGCTCACCGACACCTTCGGCCTGGTCATCCTGGAGGCCATGGCCTCGGGCACGCCGGTGGCCGCCTATCCGGCGCCCGGCCCCATCGACCTGATCCCGGGTTCGGAGGCCGGCGTGCTCGCACGCAGCGCCACCGAGGGCCTGCGCGAGGCCTGCCTCGACGCGCTCGAGCTCGACCGCCGCAAGGTCCGCGCCTTCGCCGAGACCTTCTCGTGGCGCGCCTGCGCCGAGGATTTCGTGCGCAACCTCCAGCCCTACCCCGAGCCCCAGAAAACCCGCTTCTGGCGCCGGCTCCGCCGCCTGGCCAGGGTGCGCCGCCGCCGGCCCGAGCCGGTCTGAGCCTGCGCCACGACGACCGCCGGGCCGGAGGGCCGCGGCGCAAGGAGTTTACTTCCGAAGACCGTCCGCATACGTCGTACCGCCTCGTGCGCCAGCCCCGCGGAAACCAGCAAGCCGAATGACCAAGATCAGGCAGAGGACCCGGCCGGAGCCGGATCGGGAACCTCGCACCCAGTATGCGGCCCTGCCCTGGCGTCGGACGCCCGAGGGCGCCGTGGAGGTGCTGCTGGTCACCTCGCGCGAGACCCGCCGCTGGGTCATCCCCAAGGGGTGGCCGATCAAGAAGCTGAAGCCCGCCGCCGCCGCCGCCCAGGAGGCTTTCGAGGAGGCGGGGCTTTCCGGAACCATGGGCAAGGCCGTGGGCGATTATCACTACGACAAGCGCCTGCGCAGCGGCCGGACCCAGCACGTCCGGGTCCGCGTCTTTCCCCTGCTGGTGGCCGAGGAGCACCCCGCCTGGCCCGAGATGGACCAGCGGGAGCGCCGTTGGACGGCGCCCGCCCACGCGGCCGAGCTGGTGGACGAGCCCGAGCTGAAGCTGCTGATCGCCGCCTTCAACCCGAACGGCTAGAGCAGGCGGCTCCGCATCGCCTGCGACAGCAGGTCGATCAGGCTGACCGCCACGATGATCACGATGATGATCGCCGAGAGCTGGTGGTAGGCGAAGGCGTTCAGCGCATCGAACAGCAGCTGGCCGATGCCGCCGGCCCCGATCAGGCCCAGCACCGTGGCCGAGCGCGAATTGGATTCGAACCGGTAGAGCGCGTAGCTGGTCCACAGCGGCGCCACCTGCGGAATCACGCCCCAGATCACCTCCTGCAGCGGGGTGGCGCCCGTGGCGCGGACGCCCTCCACGGGTCCCTTGTCGATGGCCTCCACGGCCTCGGAGAACAGCTTGGCCAGCACCGCGCCGGTGTTGATGGCGAGCGCCATGACGCCGGCGAACGGCCCCAGGCCCACCGCCACCAGGAACAGGGTGCCCAGCACCAGGTCCGGCACCGAGCGCAGCAGGTTCATCAGCAGGCGCATCGGCTGCTGCAGCCAGACCGGCGAGACGTTGCGCGCACAGGCCAGGCCGAAGGGGATCGCCAGGACCACGGCCAGCACCGTGCCCCACATGGCGATCTGCACCGTCAGCCACATCTTCGAGACGTAGAGCTTCCAGTCGGTGAAGTCGGGCTTCAGGAACTCCTGGCCGAACTGGCGCATGTTGGCCGAGTTGGTGAACAACTTGCCGAAGTTGTTCATCTCCACCGGGCCGAAGCTGATCAGCAGGATCAGGATCACCCCGCCCCAGACCAGCACGTCGGGGCCGCGCTGGGCGAGCGTGCGGCGGGGCGCGGCCGGAACGGCGGCGGGCGTCGAGGGCGCCTGGCTCATCAGATGTTCGGCTCCACGGCGCGCTTCTGGGCCGCCTCGGCCCGGACCTTGTCGAACTCGGCCTGGGCCTTGCGGATGCGGGCGCTGTCGCCCGAGCGGCGGGCGTCGGCGAGGTTCTCGGCCGCCTCCATCTCCCGGATCGGGTCGAGGTAGGAATTGTCGGCCGGCTTGAAGCCGCCGTAGGTAAGGCCTTCCAGCACCTTGCGCTGCTTCTGGGCCACCTCGTCCGTGCCCGTGCCGTAGGTCAGGAAGAACTGGCGGATCTTCTCCTTCAGCGCCGGGTCCAGGTCCTTGCGGACCACGATCGAGGACTCCGGCAGCGGCGGCGAGGTCCAGATGACCTCGATGTTCTTCATCATCTCGGGGTTCTCGCGACGGGCGAAGAGCAGGCCGACCGAGTTGTTGGTCGCCACGTCCAGCACGCCGTTGGCCACCGAGAAGACGTTCGCCTGATGGCTGGCCGAGCGCACGGCCTTGAAGCACTTGGCCGGCTCGATGTTGCGCGGCGTGAACAAATAGGCCATCGGCGCCAGCGTGCCCGAGGTGGACTTGGCGTCGCCCAGGCCGAAGGAGAAGCGCTTGTCGCACTTCATCACGTCGTCGAGCGTGATCCCGCTGCCCTTCCGCACGATCAGCACCGAGGTGTAGGAATCGGCGCCGCCGGCGTCGACCACCCGGCCGATCACCTCGCCGTCGGCGCGGCGCGTGGCCTCCAGCGCCGGCAGGGCCGAGAACCAGCCGAGCTGCACCTGGTTGAAGCGCATGGCCTCGATCAGCGACGTGTAGTTGGTGGCGAAGTAGGGCTTCACCTTCACGCCGATCTGCTTGGACATGTCCTCAAGCAGCGGGTCCCACAGCGGGCCCATCGACTGCTGGTTCTCGGCCGACAGGATCGAGAAGGTCAGTTCCTTGGGCTGGGCGCCCGAGGCGGCCTTCTGCCCGGCCTCCCCGCAGGCGGCCAGGGCCAGCGTCGCCATCAGGGCGGCGCCGATGAGGGTGCGGCGGATCATTGGGGCGCTCCTTCCCAGAAGACGTCCTCGAACTCGGGTCCGTAGATGTCGATGAGCTGTTCGCGGCGCAGGCCCGTCGCCGGGCCGTCGTAGACGATCCTGCCTGCCTTCAGGGCCACCACGCGCTCGCAGTAGCGCAGGGCGTAGTCCACCTGGTGCAGGGTGACGACCACCGTCAGGCCGTCCGAGGCGTTGAGCTCGCGAAGAATCTCCATGACCCGGCGGGCCGAGACGGGGTCGAGGCTGGCCACCGGCTCGTCGGCCAGGATCACCTTGGCCTTCTGGACGAGCGCGCGGGCGATGGCGCCCCGCTGCTGCTGGCCGCCGGAGAGCGTGTTGGCCCGCTGGGCGGCGTAGTCCGCGACGCCGACGCGGGCGAGCGCCGCCATGGCCGCGTCCTTGGTCTCGGCGGGCCACAGGCCGAGCGCGCCACGCCACGCCGGGATGCGGCCCAGGGAACCCAGGGCGACGTTGCTGAACAGGCTCAGCCGGCCCACCAGGTTGAACTGCTGGAAGATCATGCCGATGCGGGTGCGCGCCTTGCGCACGCTGGCGGCGATCTTCCCGTTCTCCTGCACCGCCGCGCCGAACGCCTCGATCCGGCCCTCGCCGGCGTCGATGGTCTGGAGCGCGCTGATCGAGCGCAGCAGCGTGGACTTGCCCGAACCGGAGGGGCCGATCAGGGCGATCATCTCGCCCTTGCGGACATCGAGGGAAACCTTGTCCAGCGCCCGGCGGGCCCCGAAGGTCTTGGAGGCGTTCCGTATCGACAGAACGGCGGCGTCGGACATGGAGGGCGGCGCTTTCCCGATCACGCGTACGCAGAGACAGGCGACCCCCCTGGATCGCCCCGGCCTGCGACGGCTTCATGACATGGCGGCCTAGCCCCGGTCCAGCAGACAGAACGCGACGACGGCGACTCAGGCGCGCGGCTGGTGCTCGCGAGCGGTTTTTCGAGCGGAATCAGGGGCTGGCGGCCGCTCGCGGCCAGGAAATCCGCGAATCGTCGAGCCGAAGTCCTTGGTCGTTACTGAGTTCGTCCCGCCACACCCCCATGGTTAAATACCGATGTTCCGCCAAGTGCCGGGATGTCGCGGGGACCAAGTCCCTTTACATCGGGGTCAGATATCCCTATTTGCGCGGCTTCCGGCGGACCCGATGTCCTAAAAAGCGCTGCTAACGCCGGTCTGGGTTCAACAATCCGTTGGGGGTTGCGTGAGGTGCACACGTACCATACGCCCCTGGACCTGGTCCGTGAGCGGTCCCCGGAACGTCCTGTCGCCCTTGCGCGGCCGGATGCGGTGGCCGTAGCGGCGCGCTGGTTCCAGGACAATTTTCAAGGCGACGTCTTCTACGCCGTGAAGGCGAACCCTTCGCCGTGGGTCATCGAGACCCTGGCGAAGAGCGGCGTCATGTCCTTCGACGTGGCCTCGGTCCCCGAGATCGAGCAGGCGGCCCGGCACGCGCCGGGCGCGCGGCTGGCGTTCATGCACCCGGTGAAGAGCCGGCGCGCGATCGCCGAGGCCTACTTCGACCATGGCGTGAAGACCTTCGCCCTCGACACCCATGAGGAGCTCCAGAAGATCCTGGAGGCCACGGGCGGCGCCGACGACCTGTCGTTGATCGTCCGCCTGGGCGTCCAGGCCGAGGGCGCCTCCTACTCGCTGTCGGGCAAGTTCGGCGTCGACGCCTGGGAGGCCCCCAGCCTCCTGCTGGCGGCCCGCCGCGCGACCCAGGACCGCATGGGCGTCAGCTTCCACGTGGGCAGCCAGTGCATGCGCCCGACCGCCTTCCAGGCGGCGATGGCCCAGGCCAACCGCGCCATCGTCCGCGCCGGCGTCCTGGTCGACGTGGTGGACGTGGGCGGCGGCTTCCCGTCGGTCTATCCCGGCATGGTCCCGCCCGACATGGCCGACTACGTGGACTCCATCCATCGCGGCTTCGCCGAGATGAGCGTCCACGAGGACACCGAGCTGTGGTGCGAGCCCGGCCGGGCGCTGGTGGCGGAAGCCTCCTCCGTGCTGGTCAAGGTCGAGCTTCGGAAGGGCGACGCGCTCTACCTGAACGACGGCGGCTACGGCAGCCTGTTCGACGCCGCGCACGTGAAGTGGCCCTTCCCGGTGAAGCTGTACCGGGGCGAGGGGCCCGGGGCCCACGAGGTGGACGCCGGCCTGAAGCCGTTCCGCTTCTACGGCCCCACCTGCGACTCGATCGACTACATGCCGGGCCCGTTCTGGCTGCCGGAGGACGTGCGCGAAGGCGACTACGTCGAGATCGGCATGCTGGGCGCCTACGGGATCGCCATGAACACCCGCTTCAACGGCTTCGGCGACACCGAGACCGCGATGGTGGGCGACGCGCCCATGGCCTCCATGTACGGCCTGGCCGGCCGCTCCATCCGCCTGCCGCGCGAGCGCCAGGAGGATGAGCGCAAGGTCGTGCGCCTGTCGCGTCCCAAGGGCGCGGCCGGCAAGAAGGGCCGCAAGCGGTAAAACCGCCATCTTCGACGTGCTATTAGGCGCGGCCGGTCGCTCCGTCCCGGTCGCGCCTTTCCTTTTGACGACGGGCGATCAAACCCAAAGGGAACTTTGAGAATGAACGCTCCCGTGAACTCGAACCGCAAGGCCGAGCTCCTGGCCAACACCGTCGAGCACGTGGCGATCGACCAGTACGACGCCCGGCCGATCATCGATTCCATGCGCAAGATGAGCTTCACGAGCCGCGACACGGCCCGTGCCGCCGACATCTGGCAGATGAGCCTCGAGGACAAGGACTGCTCGACCTGGCTGACGCTGGCGGGCTCCACCTCGGCCGGCGGCTGCATGCACATCTACCGCGACATGGTGAAGTACGGGATGATCGACGCCGTGGTCGCCACCGGCGCCTCGATCGTCGACATGGATTTCTTCGAGGCGCTTGGCTTCAAGCACTACCAGGCCCAGTCGAACGTCGACGACCGCGACCTGCGCGACCTCTACATCGACCGGATCTACGACACCTACATCGACGAGGAGGAGCTGCAGGCCTGCGACGCCACGATCTATGAGATCGCCGAGGCGCTCGAGCCGCGCCCCTACTCCAGCCGCGAGTTCATCTACGAGATGGGCAAGTGGCTGGCGGCCGGCAACGCCAAGAAGCCCGACAGCCTGATCGAGGTCGCCTATCGGGAGGGCGTGCCGATCTTCTGCCCGGCGTTCGTGGACTCATCGGCCGGCTTCGGCCTGGTGAAACACCAGGTCGAGCGGATGAAGGCGGGCAAGCCGTACATGACCATCGACGCGGTGGCCGACTTCCGCGAGCTCACCGAGATCAAGCTGAAGGCCGGCGCCACGGGCCTGTTCATGGTGGGCGGCGGCGTGCCGAAGAACTTCGCCCAGGACACCGTGGTCTGCGCCGAGATCCTCGGCCACGAGGTCGACATGCACAAGTACGCCATCCAGATCACGGTGGCCGACGTGCGCGACGGCGCCTGCTCGTCCTCGACGCTCAAGGAGGCCTGCTCGTGGGGCAAGGTGGACGTCACCTGGGAGCAGATGGTGTTCGCCGAGGCCACCACCGTGGTCCCGCTGATCGCCTCCAACGCCTGGCACCTGGGCGCCTGGAAGACCCGCCAGAAGCGCCGCTGGAACGACCTGTTCCAGAAGTAGCGACAACGAAGGCCCCGGAGCGATCCGGGGTCTTTCCCGTTCCAGGGGCCTAGCGCCCCACGAGGACCGAGGCGGCCACGCCCACGGTCAGCGCCACCACGCCAATGTTGAACAGGAAGGCGCCCACGCCGTGCAGCAGCGCCAGCCGGCGCAGCCGGCGCTCGGCGATCTGGACGTCCGAGACCTGGAAGGTCGCGCTCAGGGTGAAGGCGAAATAGCAGAAGTCCCCGAAGTCGGGCGCGCCGCCGCCGGGAAACAGGAGGCCGCCCTCCGGCGCGCGGCCATCGTAGTAGAGGTGGGCGTAGTGAATCGCCATCACCAGGCTGGCGAAGGTCCAGGCGAGCGCGAGCGACGCCAGCACGACGGTCAGGAGGACCGGCGATTCCCGCGCCGCCTCGGCCTCGCTGACCACCGCCAGGACGATCGCCGCGATCACCACCGCCGAGATCACCGGCGCCAGGGGCCGCCCGGCGTCCTCCCGAGCCGCCTTTCGGCGCAGGCTCTCGGCGTCCCCCTTCATGAAGGCCGGGAGCATGGAGACGGCGAAGGCGACGGCGCCTATGTCGAAGCCCGTCAGGAACGCCAGGGTGGGCGCGACCCCCGCCGCCAACGCCGTCACCGACCCCGCGGCCAGAAGGCCCAGGAACAGCAGGAACCGGGGCGGGGCGGGGATCATGGCCACGGCCCCGCCGTTACCGGTTACCGCCGATCAGGTCGCCGAGGTCGCCCAGGATCGAGCCCTCGCCACGGTTCTGCCCGCCATACCCCCCGGCGGCGGCGAGCATGCGGCCGGCCAGCCTGGAGAACGGCAGCGACTGGACCCACACCTTCCCCGGTCCCCGCAGCCTGGCGAAGAACAGCCCCTCGCCGCCGAAGAAGACGCTCTTCACGCCGCCGGCCATGACGAGGTCGAAGTCGACGCTGGGCGTGTAGGCGGCGAGGCACCCGGTATCGACGTGGATCTCCTCGCCGGCCCGCAACTCGCGCTCCACCAGCGTCCCGCCCATCTGGACGAACACCCAGCCGTCGCCGTCCAGGCGCTGCATGATGAAGCCCTCGCCGCCGAACAGGCCGGTCATCACCCGGCGCTGGAACTGGACGCCGATGGAGACGCCGCGGGCGGCGGCCAGGAAGCTGTCCTTCTGGCAGATCAGCGTCCCGCCCAGGTCGCCCAGGCGGAGCGGCAGGATGGCGCCCGGCGTCGGCGAGGCGAAGGCGACGCGCGCCTTGCCCTGGCCCGTGTGGGTGAAGACCGTAGTGAACAGGCTCTCGCCGGTGATCAGCCGCTTGCCGGCGCCCAGCAACTTGCCCATGAACCCGCCCTGGCCGGCCGAGCCGTCGCCGAAGACGGTGGTCATCTGGACGCTGGCGTCCTTCCAGACCAGAGCGCCGGCCTCGGCCACGGCGCTCTCGCCCGGATCGAGCTCGATCTCCAGGAACTGCAGCTCTTGGCCCTTGATGTCGAAGTCGATGTCGTCGGCCACGCCGGCGCTGCGGACGTGGTGGGTGGGGCTCGGGGACCAGGGGCTCTGGGACATGGGAGAGACTCCTCAGGATTCGAGGCGCCAATCTACGCGGGCGCGCCGCGAAGGAAACCGCCGCCTCAGATCCCCGCGTACCACTGGTAGCCGCGGTCCTCCCAGAAGCCGCCCTTGCCGTCGCCGAAGCGGGCGAAGTCGTCCACGGCCTCGACGCGCATGACGTACTTGGCGTGCTTGTAGCCGAGCTGGCGCTCGACCCGCAGGCGCAGGGGCGCGCCGTGTTTCACAGGCAGCGGCGCGTCGTTCATCGCGTAGGCCAGGATGGTCTGCGGGTGGTAGGCGTCGATCAGGTCGATGCTCTCGTAATAGCGGCCCTCGCCCGGCGGCGCTGAAGGGTCCAGGGTGTCGGCGCAGTGGAAGACGAGGTAGCGCGCCTGCGGCTTCAGGCCCGCCCGGTCCAGCAGCGGCCCTAGCCTGGCCCCCGTCCATTTGCCGATGGACGACCACCCTTCGACGCAGTCGTGCCGGGTGATCTGGCTCCGCGCCGGCAGCGCCCGCAACTCGGCCAGCGAAAGGCTCAGCGGTCGCTCGACCAGGCCGTCCACGACCAGCCGGTAGCCCTCGAACCCCGCCGCCTTCAGGGCCAGGTACTCGGGGTCGCGAGGATCGGTGGAGCCGTTGGCCTTGAAGTCCGGTGAGATGTCGGTCGGGGCGAACTCGCGGGCCAGGGCCTTGCGGTCGGTGACCAGCCGCTGGGCGCGACGCGTCAGGTCCTCGCCGGTCGAAAGCAGGCGGGTGAAGCCGGGGCTGGCGTTCAGCCGGTCGCAGCCGGCTAGCCACAGGCCGGCCAGCGAGGCGCCGGCCGCCTTCAGCCAGCCACGGCGGTCAGGTCCGCTCATGGGCGTTCCTCTCCGAACTCGATGGCGTAGCGGCCGGTGATCATGGACCGCAGGTTGTTCCAGAATCCCGACGCCACGGCCATGACGAGGTGCACGAGCACGAACAGCACGATCAGGCCGGCGCTGAGGAAGTGGATCGTCCGCGCCGACTGTCGCCCGCCGAAGAGGTCGATCAGCCAGGGAACCGTGGCGTTGAAGCCCGGCGACATGCAGAGCCCCGTCACGGCCATCAGCGGCAGGAGGACCAGCACGACGCCCAGGTAGGCGCCCTTCTGCAGCACGTTGTAGCGCCGCGCCGCCTCGCCCTTGGGGAACCGGAGCAGGGCGTGGGTGGCGATCTCGTGGATCAGATTGCGAGGCCGCAGTTCGTCGCGCCTCGGCCACAGGTCGCGGCGCAGGTGGCCCGAGACGAGGCTCCAGGCCAGGTAGACGGCGAGGTTGATGGCGAACAGCCAGGCGAAGAAGAAGTGCCAGCGCCGGCCGCTGCCCAGGTCCTTGTAGCTGGGGATGGTCGCCCAGGCCGGGAAGGCGCGCTTCTCCCGCGCGCCTTCAGGACCCGTCCAGCCGAGCACGCCGGTGGTGTCGAAACGATATGCGCCGACCTGGGTCATGCCGCGTGGCTCGCCGCCGACCTCGCGCATCCCAACCGAGACCCAGGGCGCGGCGAAGGTCGAGGCCTGGCCCCAGTAGAGCGCCGGATGGGCGTTGAAGATCTGCAGCCCGCTCATCAAGAGCAGGCTGACGGCCAGCACGTTCAGCCAGTGGGCGATGCGCGTGACCGCCGCGTGCCGGCGGACCAGCATGCGGCCCGGCGCGCGGCCAGGACGGGGGATGTCGGCCATGTCGTCGCTCCTCCGCCCTACCTTGCCACAGCCGAGTTACGGTCGCGAGGCGGGCCTGGACGCGGGGCGGAACATCGCCCCGGTCCCCGCGCTTTGCTCCCGAACGACCTCAGGAGGAGCCGATGGCCGGCAAGGACGAGATCCAGAGCGAAGGCCGGCGCGAGAACGCCGCCCAGCCGCTGAGCGCATCCGATAACGCCCGGGGCGCGGAGCGCTATCCGGCGGTCCGCCAGGACGACGCGGTGGAGGCCGAGCCGCGCGCCTTCGGGAAGGTCGGCAATCCCGAGCCCCGGCAGGGCGCCGGCGACGCCACCGTCCCGCCCTCGGCCAAGGCGAGCCGGATGGGTCCGGGCGGCGATCCGTCCGAGGGCAAGCCGCGCTAGCTCGCCGCCCCGACGCCCCCTAGACTTACCGGCGGTAAGTCAGGGGGAGCGGCCGGTGAGCGGAGCGGGGGTGGAAGTCTGGCGGGGCGGCGTCGCGACCTGGGAGTGCGACGCCATGGGCCACCTGAACGTCGGCTTCTACGTGGCCAAGTCGATGGAGGGCCTGGCGGGCCTCGCCGCCGAACTCGGCATGCCGCACGCCTTCGCCCCCGACGCCCGCGCGACGCTCGTGGTCCGCGAGCAGCACATCCGCTTCCTCAAGGAGGCGCACCCCGGCGCGCCGCTGCACATGACGGGCGGGGTGGTGGAGCTGGGCGAGGACCACGCGCGCCTGCTGCTGCTCATGCTGCACAAGGACGGCGAGATCGCCGCCAGCTTCCAGACCGTCGTCGCCCACGCCACCGCCGAGGAGGGACGCCCCTTCCCCTGGCCGGACCGCATCCTGGCCCGCGCCGAGGCCCTGCGCATGGACGTGCCGGAGAAGGCGCGGCCTCGCTCCATCGGGCTCGATCCGGTGCAGACCCAGGCGAGCCTCGCCCGCGCCGAGGAACTGGGCCTGAAGCGCACGGCCCTGGGCGCCATTCGCACGGCCGACTGCGACGCCTTCGGCCGCATGCGCACCGAGCTTATGATGGCCCGCATCTCGGACGGAATCCCGCACTTCTTCGAGGGCAGGCGCCCGGGCGCCGGGGACGAACGCCGGATCGGCGGGGCGGCGCTGGAGTACCGGCTCATCCATCACGACTGGCCCCGCGCCGGCGACCGCGTGGAGTTGCGCTCGGGCTCGGCGGGCGGCGACGCGCGCTTCCGGCGGCTGGTCCACTGGCTGCTCGATCCCGCCACCGGCAGGCCCTGGGGCAGCGCCGAAGCCATCGCCGTCTCCTTCGACCTGGAGACGCGGAAGATCGTCACCCTCTCGGACGAGGAGCTCGCCCGGGTCGAGGCCGACGCGATCAGCGGTCTTTCGCTGTAGCCGCCAGCAGTTCGCGGACCTTCTGCGGCCGCTCCATCGGCAGGAAGTGGCTGGTCCCGGGAACCAGCTCGACTGCGATCCGGCCCGTGGCGGCGAGCTCCGCCTCGTGACCCTCCAGCCGGGCCGTCGAGCCATGTTCGGCCTTCAGGATGCGGATCGGGCAGCGGCTGTCGCGGAAGGCCGCCCACGGGTCGTAGTTGTGCATCCGGAAGTTCGAGGCTTCCCACTCCGGCGCGCAGGTCAGCGTCACCTCGCCGTCGGGCGTCTCGCGGAACCCGGCCTCCACATAGTCGGCGAGCTGTTCGGGCCGCCAGGTCTTGAACGCCCCCCGGCCCGCGTAGGCCTCGTGGGCGGCGGCCTTGCTCGGGAAGGTCCGGCGACGCCGCAGCGCGCCCTGGACCAGCGGGCTCTCGGCGATCTCGGGATTGTCCTGCGAGCGGCCGACCAGCATGTCGGGCGAGAAGATCACCGGGTCGATCAGCGCCAGCGCCTTCACCCGGTCGGGCTCGGCCGCCGCCGCCAGGAGGCTGGAGGTGCCGCCCATGGAATGCCCCGCCAGCACCACGGGGTCCTCGGTCGCGGCGGCCAGGAAGGCCAGCAGGTCGTCGCGGAACTCGTGCCAGCCCTCGCGGTCGTCCGGATGGGCCGGCAGCGTGCTCGCGCCGTGACCCCTGAGGTCGATGGCGAGGATGCGCAACTCGTCCGCCAGAGGCGCCAGGATGGTCCGGTAGGTGCGGGCGTTGAAGCCGTTGGCGTGGGAGAAGACGATGTCGACCGGCCGGTCCTGCGGTCCGAAGTCCAGGAAGGCCATCTCGCCGCCCCGGCTCTTGAGCGGCACCCGCCCGGGGCGCGGCTCGTACTCGACCTTGGCGTCCATCGCGTCCATGGGGTCCCTATAGCCGACCGGCCGGGAAGCGAAACCGTGCCCCAGCGTCACGCGGCCCTTCAGGCGGCGACGGGAACCGCCTCGCGGTCGCCGCGGCCGATCCACAGGGCGGCGGCCCCGGCGAAGAGGCCCAGGACGCCCGCCAGCACGAAGGCCTGCAGGTAGCTGCCCTGGACGTCGCGCAGCACCCCGCCCAGGAAGGCCGCCGTGGCCGCGCCCGCCTGGTGGCCCGCCGCCACCCAGCCGAAGACGATGGGGGCGTTGCGCTCGCCGAAGTTCTCGTTGGCCAGCCGGACGGTGGGCGGCACCGTCGCCAGCCAGTCCAGGCCGTAGAACACCGCGAAGATCGTCAGGCTGAAGGCGTCGAAGGTCAGGAACGGCAGGGCCATCAGCGAGAGGCCCCTGAGCGAATAGTAGGCGAACAGGAGCTTGCGCGGATCGTAGCGGTCGGTGAGCCAGCCCGAGGCCGTGGTCCCCACCATGTCGAACAGGCCCATCAGCGCCAGCAGGCCGCCGGCCTGCATCAGCAGCAGGCCCTTGTCGGCGCAGAGCGAGATCAGGTGGGTCCCCACCAGGCCGTTGGTGGTGAAGCCGCAGACGAAGAAGGTCGCGAACAGCAGCCAGAAGGCCGGCGTGCGGGCGGCGCCCGCCAGCGTTCCCAGGGCGAGCCTGACCGCGTCGATGGCCCGGCCGCGCGGGGCGTCGTCGGGGGCGTCCGCGGCGCCGTAGGGTTTCTGGCCGATGTCGGCGGGCCGCTCGGGCAGCAGCAGGAGGACGAGCGGGATCAGGGCGGCCGAGGCCGCCGAGACGGCGATCACCACCGGCCGCCAGCCGCCGGCCTGGGCCAGCGCCGCCATGGCCGGCAGGAAGATCAGCGAGCCCGTCGCCGTGCTGGCCGAGAGCAGGCCCATGACCAGCCCTCGCCGGGCGACGAACCAGCGGTTCACCACCGCCGTTCCCAGCACCAGGGCCACCGCCCCGCTGCCGAAGCCCGAAAGCACGCCTCAGGTGGCCACATAGTGCCAGGGCTCGGTCATGAAGAGGCTCAGGCCCGTCGACGCGCTCATCAGCACGAGGCCGGCCAGCAGGGTGCGCTTGAGCCCCAGGGTCTGCATCAGGGCCGCCGCGAAGGGGCCCACCAGGCCGTAGAGGAAGATGCCGATGGCCGCCGCCGCCGAGAGCTGGCCCCGCTCCCAGCCGAACGCCTCGTGCAGGGGTGTCAGCAGGACGCCGGGCGCCGAGCGCAGGCCGGCGGCGGCGAGCAGGGACAGGAAGATCACCCCCGCCACCACCCAGGCGTAGTTCTGGCCGAAGGGCCGGCGCGTCGTCATGATGGGGGACCTAAGCGCGGCGACGCCGCAGTCCAAGGCGCCAGTCCGGAACTGGTGGCCTCAGCCCGGCTTTTCAAGACGATGAAGCTCGCCACCATCGGCTACGAGGCGGCCCCGCAGGCCGCGGTGATCCAGAAGCTGAAGGCCGCCGGCGTCGAGGTGGTGATCGACGTGCGCGCCATCGCCGCCTCCCGGCGCGCCGGCTTCTCCAAGGGCCTGCTGTCGGCCAGCCTGGAGGACGCCGGCATCGGCTACGTCCACCTGCGCGACCTGGGCACGCCCAAGCCCGGCCGCGACGCCGCCCGCAAGGGCCGCACCGCCGAGATGCGCGCCATCTACGAGGAGCATCTCAAGGAGCCCGCCGCCCAGCTCCAGCTCGCCCAGGCGGTCGAGATCGCCAAGGGCCGCAAGGCCGCGCTCCTCTGCTATGAGGCGCAGGCCTGCGGCTGCCACCGCCGCATCGTGGCCGAGCGCATGTGCGAGGCCGCCCCCTTCGAGGTGGAGGACCTGTAGCGCCCCCCTTGGCTTACCGCGCGTCAGAGGCCGATGATCGGGGCCTCGTAAGGAGACGCCCATGAACGCCCCCGCCCCGATCGACGTGACCGCCGCCGACTGGACCTGCTTCGACGTCGAGATCGCGGACAAGGTCGCCCACATCCGGCTGAAGCGCCCCGAGGCGCTGAACACCATGGTCCGGGCGTTCTGGAACGAGCTGCCCCTGATCGTGCGCGACATCAGCGACAACGCCCGCGCCCGCTGCATCGTGATCTCGTCCACCGGCAAGCACTTCTGCGCCGGCATGGACCTGGCGGTGTTCCAGGGCGGCGGCTCGACCTCGGCGCCGGCCTCGCAGGACAAGCACGTCAACGCCGAGGCCATGCGCTTCCACGTCAAGCTGCTGCAGGACGCCTTCTCATGCCTCGACCAGGCCCGCATGCCGGTGATCGCGGCGATCCAGGGCGGCTGCGTCGGCGGGGCGGTCGACATGACCAGCGCCTGCGACATCCGCTACGCGACGTCCGACGCCTTCTTCGTGATCCAGGAGATCAACATCGGCATGACCGCCGACGTCGGGACCTTCCCCCGCCTGTGCAAGCTGATCCCCGAGGGCTGGGTGCGCGAGCTCGCCTACACCGGCCGCAAGTTGCCCGCCCAGAAGGCCAAGGAGATCGGCCTCGTGAACGAGGTGTTCGACACCCATGAGCAGCTCTTGGACCATGCGCTCGCCACCGCCCGCGAGATCGCCTCGAAGGCCCCGCTGGCCGTCACCGGCTCGAAGGTGATGATCAACTACGCCCGCGACCACTCGATCGCCGACGCCCTGGACTACATCGCGGTCTGGCAGACGGGCATGTTCTCAGGCCCCCACATGGCCGAGGCCTTCAAGGCCAAGGCCGAGAAGCGCGACGGCGACTTCCCCGACCTCGCCCCGCTCCGCAAGGAGATGTGAGCTAGATGTGAGCTGCAGGTAGGTTGTCCATCCGATCCTGACCGAGGAGGCTGGAGTTGCGACGCTTCAGCGAGTCGGAGGATCGGATGAACTTGCACAAGAATGCCCGCACGACGCCGGCCAGTCGAGCCGAACTGGTGCGGCGGGTGCTGGAGGAAGGCCAGGCGGTGAAGGCGGTGGCCGCCGCCTTCGGGATCGACGTGAAGACCGTCTACAAGTGGGTGGAGCGGTTCGAGGCCCAGGGTCCGAAGGGCCTGGAGGACCGATCCTCCAGGCCCGCGCGACTGCGCGATCCGACCCCAGTGGCCGTGGTGGAACGGATCATCGCGCTGCGTCGCGAGCGGCGCACGGGCGAGCAGATCGCGCGCGAGACCGGCGTCTCGGCCTCGACGGTGAGCCGCATCCTGCGCGAGGCGAAACTGAGCCGGGCGAAGGACTTGGAGCCGGCGGCGCCGGTGGTGCGCTATGAGCGCGAGCAGGCCGGCGAGCTGATCCACCTGGACATCAAGAAGCTCGGCCGCTTCGAGGCCGAGGGCCACCGCGTCACGGGCGACCGCCAGGCCGGCCGCTCGCGCGGCGCGGGCTGGGAGTTTGTCCACGTCTGCGTCGACGACGCCTCGCGCATCGCCTTCAGCCAGATCCTGCCCGACGAGAAGAAGCAGAGCGCGGTCGTCTTCCTGCGGGCGGCGGTCGCCTACCTGGCGAGCCTCGGCGTCAGCGTGCAGCGGGTGATGACCGACAACGGCTCCTGCTACCGAAGCCGCGCCTTCCGCAAAGCCTGCGCCGAGCTCGGGCTGAAGCATATCCGCACCCGGCCCTACACGCCCAAGACCAACGGCAAGGCCGAGCGCTTCATCCAGACCGCGCTCAGAGAATGGGCCTACGCCCAGGCCTACCCCACCTCAGCCCATCGCGCTGTCGAGCTGCCGCTCTGGCTGCACCGCTACAACTGGCATCGGCCGCACGGCGGGATAAAATCACAGACGCCCATCAGCCGACTCGGCTTGGATCGGGACAACCTGTTGAGGCTCCACAGCTAGACCTCCAGCTCGGCGCCGGTCAGGTCGCAGCCGTCGGTCTGGGCGGCCTTCAGGTCGGCCTCCAGGAACCGGGCCTTCACCGCCGACGCGCCCCGCAGGTCGGTCCCGCGCAGGGATGCGCGGGTGAAGTCCGTGCGCACGAAGCGGCCCGGCGCGATCATAAGCGGCCCCATGCGCGCGCCCCGCAGGTCGGCGCGGGCGAGCTGGGCGTCGGTGAACTTCGCGCCCCTGAGGTCCGCCTCGCGCAGGTTCGCGCCCCGGAAATCGCAGCCCGACAGGTCCGCGCCCTGAAGCTGGGCGCCTTCCAGATCCATGCCGAAGAAGATCGAGCGCGGCGCGGCGAGCGCGGTCAGCTTGCGGCGCTTCAGCGCCTTCAGCGGACGGAAGTCCACCTGCTCCAGGCGCATCACCTTGCCGCGCGCGCCGTCGCTGTCGCAGTAGGTCTCGTGGTCGGCGAGGATCTCGTCCAGGGCCCGGTCATCGACGTAGACGATGGGGGGCGGAGCGCGCAGCACCTCCGAGAGGTCCACGTCCTCCAGCCTCGCCTGCTCCAGGTTCACCCCGGCCAACACGGCGCGCTTCATCGAGGCGCCGGTGAGGTCGGCGCCGCCCAGGTCCGCGCCCGACAGGTCCGCCCCGTCCAGCACCGCCCGCGTCAGCCGCGCGCCCGCCAGGACCGCGCCCGCCAGGTTGGCGTCGGTGAAGTCGCTGGCCATGGCGATGGTGCCGGCCATCTGGGCGCCGGCGAGGTTCGCCCCCGACAGCACCGCATAGTTCAGTTCGCCCGGCCGGTGCTCGTGGCGCAGGATGCGGAAGCCGTCGAGCTTGTCCTGCAGGGCGATGCGGCCCTCGCGCAGGTCGCAGCCGGCCATGTCGGCGCCCGAGAGGTTCGCGCCCTTCAGGCAGGCGCCGCGCAGGTCGGCGCGCTTCATGTTGGCGCCGCGGAGGTCGGCCTCGCGCAGGTCCGAGCCGAACAGGATGGCCCGCGCCAGGTTGGCCTTGGACAGCATGGCGCCCTCGAGCTTGGCGCCCGACAGGTCGGCGTCGCGCAGGTCGACGCCCTCCAGCGAGCAGTTCGAGAGATCGGCGTAGGTCAGGGACAGGCGCCGCCCGCCCGAGCGGCCGGCCAGATAGCGCCGATGCGCCTCCAACGCGTCGTGCAGCGTCTGGGCGTCGATGGCCAGATGGTGCTGTTGAGCCTGGGACTGCATGAAGACCTTCGGCGGGGACCTTCACGCGCCGCGCTTAAGGAACGGTTGCGGGGCAACCCTAACGGAGGGTTAGAGCCAGCCCCGCCGCTTGAACCACAGGATCGGCAGCACCGCCGAGATGACCATCAGGACCAGGGCGAAGGGATAGCCCAGCGGCCAGTGCAGTTCGGGCATCCGGTCGAAATTCATGCCGTAGATGGAGGCCACCAGGGTCGGCGGCAGGAAGACCACCGCCACCACGGAGAAGAACTTGATGATGCCGTTCTGCTCGATGTTGATCAGGCCCAGCGCCGCGTCCAGCAGGAAGGAGACGTGGCTGGACTGGTAGCTCGCGTGCTCGGTCAGCGACTGGGCGTCGCGCTGCAGCGAGTCCAGATGGGCCCGGCGCTCGGGATCGCCCGAGATTTCCGGGGCGAGGGCCGCGAAGCTGAGCAGGCGGGCAAGGCTCACCAGGCTGTTGCGCGTCAGGGCGATCACCGACTGGGCGTGGGCGAGGTCGGTGAGCAGCGGGCGGAAGTTGCCGCTCTGCGGTCGCTGGAAGATCGAGAGCGACGCGGCTTCCACGGAGTCGCCGGCGCGGCCCAGCACCTCGGCCAGGCGCTCGACGACAGCGTCCAGCAGGCCGAGCAGCGCCGAGACCGCCGACTGGGCCTCGCCTTCCCGCACCCGCTCGCCGAACACCTCGAAGGCGCGCAGCTTCTCGTAGCGGACCGTGACCAGGACGCCCTTGCCCACCACGAAGGTCGCCGGCGTGGCGTGGGGCTTGGGCGCGCTGCTGTGGGCGAGCAGCGTGGCGGTCATGAAGGTCGCCCCGTCCTCCTGGTAGAGGCGGGTGGAGGGCTCCAGCGCCTCCATCTCGTCGCGGGTGGGCAGTTCAAGGCCCAGCGCCGTCTCGACCGCGAATTCCTCCTCCCGCGTCGGACGGACGAGGTCGATCCAGACCACGTCCGGACCGGGCCGCCAGTCGGCCCCGGCGCTCTCGGTCTGGAAGCCGTGGGTTCCGCGCCTCAGGACGTTCAGCATGGCGTCTCCTCGCGGCCCATCTGCGGGCGCGGGACCGGAGCCGTCAACCGGCGCGGAAACTCAGTTGCCGGGGGTCTCGCCACGCGCCGCCGCCGCGATCAGGGCGGCGATGCGGTCGGTGGAATCGGCGGCCTGGCTCAGCACGCCCAGGGGGCCGGCGCCCGGACGCACGGCGGCGCCCATCTGGCTGGCGGCCGACTGGGCCACGGCGATCATGCCGTTCTGGAGCTTGGACACGCCCGAGGCCGCCATCACCCGCGCCGTGGCGTCGGGATAGATGAAGCCGTGGGTCGGATAGGTGGACCCGCCGAGGTCGCGGCTGGGATCGTACCAGACCTTCACCTCGCTCCAGTCGCCCTGGGGCGACACGTCGATGACGGTGACGTCCTTCTCCACCTTGCCGCGCGACCCCTCGATGGGGGACCAGTTGGCGTGGGTGATCTGGACGACGCGGTCGGTCAGCACCTGGCTGACCACGGCCACGTGCCCCAGGCGCATGCGCGCCGTCGGCTTGAAGCACAGCACCGCGCCGGCGCGCGGCTGGTAACCGGTCTCGTACCGGCCGGCGGCCTGCTGCCACCAGGTGCGCGCGTCGCCGAAGATCTGGATGCCCGAGATCAGGCGCGCGAAGGGCACGCATTGCCAATAGGTATCGGCGATGGCCCCCGCAGGGGCGAGGACCATCACGGCCGCAGCGGCCAGGGAACCCACGAGGGTCCTCGTCCGTTTGCGCATGTTTTGGCTACTCCCCGACACTGGGCGAAGGAATAACCCTATCCGCGACTGAGTGAAAAGAGGGTTTACACCCAGCGCCGACGCGTCGCCCGGAATTTATCCACAGGACGCCAGCGGCCCGCTCACGCTTAGCCGGAGGCCATAAAATTAGAGCCAAAGTTATTGCCGTTCATATTCCTGAATATCAAGCATCATATGCCGGATGCGTTAGCCAAGTCGCCGTATTTGAACTCTCGATTTCGGGAAATCCATTCTCCGAATACACGATCCTATACAGACTGTAATGACGACCGGTGGCGGGGCAACAATCTGAAACAATCCCCGACCGGCCCGCGGGCGCCGTTTTTCGAGGCGCCGCCAAGTCGTGGGTCTGCTCCTTCACAAAACCGAGAGCTGGTGAGCGGCGGGTGGCGGCGGCGCCGAAAAAACGAACAGCGCTCTCCGGGTCTAGGCGAAGCCGTCGGAAACGCTATCTAGCTTGGCTGCATATGGGGAGAACTGAATGGATATCGCCGCGCTCCTGAGCGACCCGGCCGCCTGGGCCGCCCTCGTCACCCTGATCGTGATGGAGGTGGTGCTGGGCATCGACAACCTCATCTTCATCTCGATCCTCTCGAACAAGCTGCCCGAGCATCAGCGCCAGAAGGCGCGGCGCATCGGCATCTCGCTGGCGCTCATCATGCGCCTGGGCCTGCTTTCGACCCTGGCCTTCATCGTGGGTCTCACCCAGCCCGTCTTCGAGCTGCCCTGGCATGGCCCGATCGGCGAACACGGCGAGCCGATGTTCGAGCTGTCGTTCTCCTGGCGCGACCTGATCCTGATCGCCGGCGGCCTGTTCCTGGTCTGGAAGGCCACCAACGAGATCCACGAGAAGGTCGACCCGGCCGCCACTCACGGGGTGATGGACGCCGACTCCAAGGTCATCTCGAACATGGGCTCGGCCATCGCGCAGATCCTCCTGCTGGACCTGGTGTTCTCGGTGGACTCGATCCTGACGGCCGTCGGCATGACCGACCATCTGCCGATCATGGTCACGGCCGTGGTGGTGGCGGTGGGCGTCATGCTGCTGGCCGCCGATCCGCTGGCGAACTTCATCAACAAGAACCCGACGGTCGTGATGCTGGCCCTGGGCTTCCTCTTGATGATCGGCGCCGTGCTGATCGCCGATGGCTTCGGCTTCCACGTGCCCAAGGGCTACATCTACGCCGCCATGGCCTTCTCGGCCGGCGTCGAGGCCCTGAACATGCTGGCCAGGCGCGCGGTCGCCCGGAAGGCGCCGCACGGAGAGACGAAGCACTAGAGGAAGCTGTACGGGTCGATGTCGATGGCCACCCGGACCTGTCCGGGGGGCCGGACCCGGGCGCGCCAGGCGGCCATGTAGGCCGAGAGGTCCACGCCCCGGTCCGCCCGCACCAGGAAGCGCTTGCGCCGGCGACCCCGCACCAGGCCCAGCGGGGCGTCGGCCGGCCCGTACACCTCCACCCCCGGCGTGTTCGGCGCGGCCTCGGCCATGCCGCGCACGAAGGCGTCGAGCTGGGTCGCGTCCGGCCCCGAGGCGATCACCGCCGCTAGGCGCCCGAACGGCGGCAGGCCGGCGGCCTCCCGCTCGGCCATCTCGGCCTCGACGAAGGCGTCGCGGTCCTGGGCCTTCAGGGCCTGCATCACCGGGTGCTCGGGCGCGTAGGTCTGCAACAGGGCCCGCCCCGGCCGGTCCTTGCGCCCGGCCCGGCCCGTGGCCTGGGCCAGGAGCTGGTAGGTCCGCTCGGCGGCCCTGAGGTCGCCGCCGCGCAGGCCGAGGTCGGCGTCCACCACCCCCACCAGGGTCAGCTTGGGGAAATTGTGGCCCTTCGCGGCGGCCTGGGTGGCCACCAGGATGTCGATCTCGCCCGCCGCCATGGACTCCACGAGCCGCCGCGCCTCGCGGGCGTCGAACACCGTATCTGACGAGAAGACCACCACCCGGGCCTCGGGGAACAGCTCGCGCGCCTCCTCCTCCACCCGCTCCACGCCGGGCCCGATCGAGACCAGGCTGTCCCTGGCTCCGCAGTGGGGACAGGCGGCCGGCTTGGGCATGGAGAAACCGGTCAGGTGGCATACGAGGCGGCCCGAGTAGCGGTGCTCCACCAGCCAGGAATCGGTGTCGGGCGCGCACAGCCGCTCGCCGCAGGCCTTGCAGAGCACCAGCGGCGCATAGCCCCGCCGGTTGAGGAACAGCAGCGTCTGTTCGCCGCGCGCCCAGGTCTCGCCCATGGCCGCGATCAGCGGGGGCGAGAGCCAACGGTCCTTATCGGGCGGGGTCTCGCGAAGGTCGATCAGCTCGATGTCCGGCAGGCGCGCCGTTCCGTGCCGGGCGGAGAGCCGCAGCCACCGGTAGCGTCCGGCCTCGGCGTTCCGGAGGCTCTCCAGCGACGGCGTGGCCGAGGCCAGGACCACCGCCGCCCCCTCGATCTTGCCCCGCGCCACCGCCAGGTCCCGGCCGTGGTAGATGAAGCCGTCCTCCTGCTTGAACGAGCTGTCGTGCTCCTCGTCCACGACGATCAGCCGAAGCTTGCGGAACGGCAGGAAGAGCGCCGAGCGGGCCCCCACCACGATCCGGCAATCGCCCGAGGCTGTGGCCTCCCACACGCGCCGCCGCGCGGGCGGGGCGACGTCCGAGTGCCACTCGCCGGGCGGGGCGCCGAAGCGGTTCGCCACGCGCGCGATCACCGCCTGGGTCAGCGCGATCTCCGGCAGCAGGATCAGCACCTGGGCGCCCGGATCGGCCGCCAGCGCCTCGGCCGCGGCCTCCAGATAGACCTCGGTCTTGCCCGAGCCGGTCACCCCGTCCAGCAGGGCGACGGAGAAGCCCCCGACCCGCACCATCTCCTTCAGGGCGCCGGCCGCCGCCGCCTGGCTGGCGTTGAGCGCCGATCCCGCCCGCGACAGGTCGGGCGGCGGGAAGGTCGCGGCCTCGACCACGAAGCGTTCGGCCAGCGCGCCCTCGTCCAGCAGTCCCTTCACGACCCCGGCCGAGACGCCCGCCGCCCGGGCGAGGTCGGCGCCGCTCATCGGCCTTCGCGCGGCGGCCTCCAGCACGCGGGACCGGGCCGGCGTGGCGCGGGCCGGCGCGACGCCCGTCGCCTCCAGCACCCGCACAGGCTTGGGCTTCGGCGCGCGGGCGCCCCGAAGGGCGATGGCCAGCGGCTGGCCGGGCGCGTCCACCGAATAGCGGGCGGCCCACTGCACGAACTCCAGGGTTCCGGGCGGCAGGGGCGGATCGTCCAGGCGTTCGGCGACGGGCTTAAGCGGCCGGTTGCCGCCGGCCGCCTCGCGCAGGGCCGCCACCACGCCGCGCATCAGCCGGGGGCCCAGCGGCACGGCCACCTGGTCGCCGGGCGCGAGCGCCATCCCCTCCGGCTCGGCGTAGTCGAACGCCTCGGGCAGGGGCATGGGGATCAGGACGGAGGCGATGCGGCTCATCTGGGGGTTCGCTCACGCCCTCATGGCGGCTACAAGCGGCGCGAACAAGCCCGGATCGGACCCATGCAGCTCTTCCTCGACACCACCGACGTCGCCGCCCTGAAGGACCTCGCCGCCACCGGCCTGGTGGACGGCGTCACCACCAACCCCTCGCTGATCGCCAAGTCGGGGCGGAACATGCTGGAGGTGATCGCCGAGATCTGCGGGATCGTCGAGGGCCCGGTGAGCGCCGAGGTCGCCTCGACCGACGTGGAGGGCATGCTGGCCGAGGGCCGCAAGCTGGCGGGCGTCGCCCCCAACGTGGTGGTCAAGGTGCCGCTGACCCGCGAGGGCCTGATCGCCACCGCCGAGTTCTGCGCCGAGGGGATCGCCACCAACGTCACCCTGTGCTTCTCGGCGACCCAGGCGCTGCTCGCCGCCAAGGCGGGCGCCACCTACATCAGTCCGTTCATCGGCCGCCTGGACGACCACGGCGCCGACGGCATGGACCTGATCACCGAGATCCGGGCCATCTACGACAACTACGACTACGACACCGAGATCCTGGCGGCCTCGATCCGCACGCCGGCCCACGTGAAGGAGGCGGCGCTGGCCGGCGCCGACTGCGCGACCATTCCGCCCGACGTCTTCCAGGCCCTTTTCAAGCACCCGTTAACCGAAAAGGGGCTTCAACAATTCCTCGCGGACTGGGCCAGGACGGGCCAGTCGATCTTGTAGGGGGTTAACCATATGGACGGTTCGCAGGGCGATATGTTCGAGGCCGCCCCGCTGGCGCCGTCCCCCCTCTCGCCCGAAAGCGTCCGGCGCTTCCTGGCCGACAACCCCGAGTTCCTGCGCGAGGACGACGGCCTGCTGGCCGAGCTCGGCCTGAAGGTCGCCGCCGGCAACGTGGTCGACTTCGGACCGGCGGCCCTCGCCCGCGTCCACGCCGCCCACCAGCGCGAGGCCGAGCAGCGGCGCGAGCTGGAGGAGGTCGCCCGCGCCAACTTCGCCGCCCAGGCCCAGATCCACGGCGCCGTCGTCGACCTGCTGGATGCGCGCAACCCTTCGGACCTGGCCCGCCGGGTGGACGAGCTGGCGCGCAGCCGCTTCGGCCTCGCCGCCGGCGTCATCGCGCTGGAAACCGACGGCCTGCCGCCCGCCGGCTGGGTGCGCCTCGTCGAGGGCCAGGTGGACATGATCCTGGACGGCCCCCAGCGGCTCGCCCGCATGGGCTTCGCCCCCACCGCGCTCGGCCTGTTCGGCGAGGCCAAGGACGAGGTCCGCTCGATGGCCATGGTGCGCATGGCGATCTGGGAGCCGTCCCGCACCGGCCTGCTGGCCTTCGGCTCGGCCGATCCGGTCGGCTTCACCGAGGACATGGGCTCCGAACTCGTCGCCTTCCTGGCCCGGGTCGTGGAGCGCACGGCGGAGCGATGGCCGCTCCTCTGACCGCCTTCCAGGCCCGGGCCGCCTGGCTTGAGCACCTGGCGAACGAACGGCGCGCCTCGCCCCGGACGCTGGAGGCCTACGGTTTCGCCGCCGGCCGCTACATCACCTTCCTGGAGCAGCACCGCGCCGAGAGCCTCTCGGCCAAGGACCTGGGCTCCGTCACGGCCGGCGAGGTCCGCGCGTGGCTCGCGCACCTGCGGATGGGCGAGAAGCCGCTGTCGCCCCGCTCGCTGTCCCAGGCGCTGTCGGCCATCCGCACCTTCCACCGGTTCCTGGACCGGCGGCTCGACATCCCCAACCCCGCCATCGCCCTGGTGCGCGGGCCGCGCGTGAAGCCCGGCGCGCCGCGCCCGGTCACCGAGGACCAGGCCGTGGGGCTGATCGCCGAGCCGGCCCTCGACCCGGACCGCGAGGACTGGGAGGTCGCCCGCGACCAGGCGGTGCTGACCCTGCTCTACGGCTGCGGCCTGCGGATCTCGGAGGCGCTGTCGCTGAAGCGGTCGGAGGCGCCGCTTCCCGACCAGCTCCGCATCACCGGCAAGGGTTCGAAGACGCGGATCGTGCCCGTGCTGCCGGCCGTGCGCGAGGCGGTGGACGACTATCTGGCCGCGGTCCCGTTCGGCCTCTCCCCCAACGATCCCCTGTTCCGGGCCAAGCGCGGCGGGCCCCTAAGTCCGCGCCACGTCCAGGCCACCGTCCAGACCCTGCGCGGGCGCCTCGGCCTGCCGGCCAGCGCCACGCCGCACGCGCTCCGTCACTCGTTCGCCACGCATCTGCTGGGCGCCGGCGCCGACCTGCGCTCGATCCAGGAACTGTTGGGCCACGCCTCGCTGTCCACGACCCAGCGCTACACCGAGGTGGACGCCGCCGCCCTGCTCAGCGCCTATTCGAGCGCCCATCCAAGGGCATGACGCCGGGCCGCCCGAACGAGGCTCAGCCCCGCACGAAGCGGAGCCAGGCCACGCCGTTGTCGCTGCCGGTCTCGGTGCAGCGGAAGCCCTCGCGCCGGTAGAAGGCCTGGGCCCGGCGGTTGGCCGCCTGGCACTTCAGCGACAGCGGCCCCCCGGCCACGGCCTGCAGGTGGTCGAGCAGCGCCTTGCCGATCCCCCGCCCGCGCTCGGCCACGTAGAGCGAGTGGATGAAGTTCTGCGGCCGGTAGAAGGCGGCGATCCCCAGGAGCCGGCCGCCTTCCTCCGCCACATAGACCTCCTCGACCAGCGCCGCCCGCAGGAAGTCCGACGCCTTGTGGCGGTCGGGCGGGAGCCAGGTAAAGGTCTCGCGCAGGACGCGGACGTAGAGCTCGGCGCAGTCCGCCAGTTCTCCCGCCCGCGCCCGGCGGACGGTCAGGCCTGCATCGTCCATCCTTCGACGCCCATGGCGGCCTGGCGCAGGGCCTCGGACCGGGTGGGGTGCGGATGGCAGGTGCGGGCCACGTCCTCGGACGCCGCCCGGAAGGCCATCGCCACGCAGTACTCGCCGATCATCTCCGAGACCTGCGGGCCGATGGCGTGGGCGCCCAGGATCTCGTCGGTGGCGGCGTCGGCCAGCACCTTCACGAAGCCCTCGGTCTCGTGGTTGATCTTGGCCCGGCTGTTGGCCGTGAAGGGGAACTTGCCGACCTTGTAGGCGCGGCCCTCTTCCTTGAGCTGCTCCTCGGTCTTGCCGACCCAGGCCACCTCGGGCGCCGTGTAAACAACCGACGGGACGAGGTTGTAGTCCACGTGGCCGTAACCCTTGGCGATCGTCTCGATCACCGCCACGGCGTCCTCCTCGGCCTTGTGGGCCAGCATGGGCCCATGGATCACGTCGCCGATGGCCCAGACGCCGGCGGCGCTGGTCTTGAAGTGGTCCGTCTCGATGAAGCCGCGCTTGTCGGGCGTGATCCCCACCGTCTCCAGACCCAGGCCGTCCGTGAAGGGCCGCCGGCCGATGGCCAGGAGGACGTAGTCGCCCTCGATGGTCTCGGCCGCGCCGCCGGCCACCGGCTCGAAGGTCAGGGTGACGCCGGACTTCGAAGCCTTCGCCCCCGTCACCTTGGCGCCCAGCTTGAACTCCATGCCCTGTTTGGTCAGCGAGCGCTGGAAGGTCTTGGCCACCTCGGCGTCCATGCCGGGGGTGATGCGGTCCAGGTACTCGACCACCGTCACCTTCGCCCCCAGGCGGCGCCACACCGAACCCAGCTCCAGGCCGATGATGCCGGCGCCGATGACGATCAGGTGCTTGGGGACCTCGGGCAGCGCGAGCGCGCCGGTGGAATCGACGATCCGCTTCTGGTCGACGGCCACGCCCGGCAGCTTGGACGGCTCGGAGCCCGTGGCGATGACGATGTTCTTGGCCTCCAGGGTCGTGACCGAGCCGTCCTCGGCCTTGACCTCCACCTTGCCGGGGCCGGCGATACGGCCGAAGCCCTTCACCCAGTCGACCTTGTTCTTCTTGAACAGGAACTCGATGCCCTTGGTGAGCTGGCCGACGCTGTCGGCCTTCTGCTTCATCATCTGGGCCAGGTTGAGCTTGGGCGTCACCTCGATGCCGAGGGTGGCGAATTCGTTCCCCGCCGCCGCGTAGAGTTCGGAGGCGTGCAGCAGCGCCTTCGAGGGCATGCAGCCCACGTTCAGGCAGGTGCCGCCCAGGGTCCCGCGGCTTTCCACGCACGCCGCCTTCAGCCCCAACTGTCCGGCCCGGATCGCGGCGTTGTAGCCGCCGGGTCCGCCCCCGATGATCACGACGTCGTAGGTGGTGGTCTCAGCCATGGATCGCTCGCCTTGAAATGGGGGCGCACCCTAGGCCGGGAAAACCCAAGGTCAACCTCGGGAACCTCGCCTGACCGCTTCGCGGATGCGCCTGGCGGGGATATGGGTGTCGCATGACCGTTCCACACGGCCTTTCGCCCGCCCAAGCGGCGGCCCTCACCCGGCGCGTCACGGCGCTGTCCGTCGCCACGGCCGCGATCCTGGTGACGATGAAGGCCGCCGTCTGGACGGTCTCGGGCTCGACCGCGCTCCTGGCCTCGATGGCCGACTCGGCCCTCGACCTGGCGGCCTCGCTGACCACCTTCTTCGCCGTGCGCTACGCCCATGCCCCGCCCGACGCCGAGCACCGGTTCGGGCACGGCAAGGCCGAGGCCTTCGCCAGCCTGATGCAGGGCGGCCTGGTGTTCGCCTCGGCGGCCCTCGTCGCCCGCGAGGCCATCGGGAACCTGATCGACCCCCAGCCCATCCGCCAGGAAGGTTGGGCCGTGGCGGTGATGGCCGTATCCATCGTGCTGACGCTCCTGCTGGTCGCCGCCCAGACGCGCGTGCTGAAGAAGACCGCCTCGGTGGCCGTCTCGGGCGACCGGGCCCACTACTTCTCGGACCTCGCCTCCAACCTGATCGCGCTCGCCGGCATCGGCGCGGCGGCCTGGTTCGGGATCGAGGGCTTCGACGCGGTGGCCGCCCTGGCGGTCGCGGCCCTCTTGCTCTGGGGCGCCATCGGCGTCTTCCGCGAGGCCTCCGGCCAGCTCATGGACCGCGAGCTCTCGGACGAGGCCCGGGCCGAGATCGTCCGCCTGGTCACGGCGGACGCCACCCTGACCGACGTCCACCAGCTTCGCACCCGCGCCTCGGGCCCCTTCGTGCACATCCAGATGCACGTCGACCTCGACCCGGACCTGACGCTCGAGGCCGCCCACCGGTCGATCGTCGCGGCCGAGAAGCGGATCCTGGAGCGCTTCCCGGCGGCGGACATCCTCATCCACGCCGACCCGCGCGGCCGGGCCGAGCCGCACGGCGGGGCCTTCGCCGAGGTCCATACGTAACGCAGTAAACGGCCCCTTAAGACGCGGGGCGTCAGGTGGGGCCAAGGATCGATTCGCGCGAGAGAGACGCGCCACGGAGCCCATGAGCGTCGAACGCACCCTGCACCACTTCCCCCTCGACCCGGCCTCGCGCCAGGTGCGCCTGGCGCTGGGCGAGAAGCGGCTGCCGTTCGCCGAGGTGCAGGTGCGCTACTGGGAGCGGCCGAAGGAGTTCACCCGGCTCAATCCCTCGGGCCTGGTCCCGGTGCTGGTCGAAACCACGGACGGGGGCGAGCCCCTGGTGCTCTGCGAGGCCCGGGCCATCCTGGACCACATCGAGGAGACCGCCTCCGAGCCGCCGCTGCTGGGCCACGAGGCCGCAGAGCGGGCCGAGGCGCGACGCCTGCTCCAGTGGTTCGACCGCAAGTTCGAGTTCGAGGCCGGCGGCTACATCCTGCACGAGAAGATGGAGAAGCGGCTGCTGGGCCTGGGCGCGCCCGAACTCGCCAACCTGCGCCAGGGCCGCGACGGACTGCGGGTCCACCTGCACTATCTGGAGGATCTGCTCCAGGCGCGCGAATGGCTGGCCGGCAAGCGTCTCTCCCTGGCGGATTTCGCCGGCGCGGCCCATCTGTCGGTCATCGACTACTTCGGGGACGTGCCCTGGCGCGACTTCCCCGGCGTGAAGACGTGGTACATGAAACTGAAATCCCGGCCGTGCTTCCGGCCGCTGCTGGCCGACCGCTGGCCGGGGCTCACGCCCGCGGGCCACTATGACGACCTCGACTTCTGACGCGCCGGAAGAGCTGATCCGGGCCGAAGCCCTGATCAGGAATGAAGCAAGGGCGCTGGGCTTCGACCTCTGCCGCATCACCGACGTCGACGAGGCCTGGCCGGCCGCGGCGCGTCTGGCCGAGTTCGTCGCCGCCGGCCGGCACGGCGAGATGGGCTGGATGGCCGAGACCCTGGAGCGCCGGTCCAATCCCCGCGCCATGTGGCCGGACGCCCGCTCGGCCGTCGTGCTCGGCCTGAACTACGGGCCCGAGGGCGACCCGCTGGAGATCCTCGGTCGCCGCGACCGGGGCGCGATCAGCGTCTATGCCCGCAACGAGGACTACCACGACCTGATCAAGAAGCGGCTGAAGGCGCTGGGCCGCTGGATGCAGCAGAGGTTCGGCGGCGAGCTCAAGGTGTTCGTCGACACCGCGCCCCTCATGGAAAAGCCGCTCGCCGAGCGGGCCGGCGCGGGCTGGCAGGGCCGCCACACCAACCTCGTCAGCCGCGAGTTCGGCTCCTGGCTGTTCCTCGGTTCGATCCTGACCACCCTGGAGCTTTCGCCGGACGCGCCCGAGGCGATGCACTGCGGAAGCTGCGCCGCCTGCCTGGAAGCCTGCCCGACGAACGCCTTCCCGGCGCCGTTCCAGCTCGATGCGCGGCGCTGCATCTCCTACCTGACCATCGAGCTGAAGGGGCCGATCCCGCGCGAATTCCGCGAGGCCCTGGGCAACCGCATCTACGGCTGCGACGACTGCCTGGCGGTCTGTCCCTGGAACAAGTTCGCCGCCCAGGCCCGCGAGCAGAAGCTGGCCGCCCGCGAGGAACTGAAGGCCCCGAAGCTGACCGACCTCGCCCGGCTGGACGACCCTGCCTTCCGCGCCCTCTTCACCAGGAGCCCGGTCAAGCGCATCGGCCGCGACCGCTTCGTCCGCAACGTGCTCTACGCCATCGGTAACTCGGGCGAGCCCGCGCTCGCCCCGGAGGCGGCGCGCCTGCTGGACGATCCCTCCCCGCTCGTTCGCGGCGCGGCGGTCTGGGCCATGTCGCGGCTGCTGCCTGGCGCGGACTTCGAGGCCATGCGCGCCGCCCGGCTCCCGGCCGAGACCGACGCCGAGGTGCGCGAGGAGTGGCTGGCCTAGAAGGCCGCCGCCCCCAGGTCCTTCAGCCTCGGCAGCTTCTGGTCCTTGTCGGACAGCACCGGTTCGCCGTCGAGCGGCCAGTCGATGGCCAGGTCCGGGTCGTTCCAGGCGATCCCGCCCTCGCAGTCCGGCGCGTACGGGCCGTCCACCTTGTAGAAGAGCTCGACCCCGTCGGTGAGGGTGCAGTAGCCGTGGGCGAAGCCGCGCGGCACCCAGATCTGCTCCCCGGCCTCGGCGGTCAGCGTCGCGCCGACCCACTGGCCGAACGTGGGCGAGCCCGGCCGGACGTCCACGGCCACGTCGAAGATCGCGCCCTTCAGCACCCGCACCAGCTTGCCCTGGGCGTGCGGCGCGGTCTGGAAGTGCAGGCCCCTAAGCGTGCCCTTCCTGGCGTTGAAGGCCTGGTTGTCCTGCACGAAGTCGGCCTCGACGCCGGCGGCCGACATGGCCTTGCGGCTCCACGTCTCGGCGAACCATCCGCGCGCATCGCCATGGCGCTTGGGCGTGATAAGCAGGACGTCGGGCAGGGCTAGCGGCGTGATCGCGGTCATGTCGTCGATGTCTGGAGTTTGGACCGGCCCCGCATGGCCCAGAGCAACAGGAAAGACAAGCCGCAAGGGCCGGCGGTGACCGTCGCCGTCGTCGCCTACAACAGCGGCGAAACCTTGGCGCGCTGCCTGGAAAAGCTGGCCGCCCAGACCTACCGCGACTTCGAGCTCGTCCTGGTGGACAACGCCTCGCCCCAGGGCGAGGCCCAGGCCGCCGCCCAAATCGTTCCGGGGACGCGCCTGATCGAGAACGCCGAGAACCGGGGCTTCGCCGGCGCCTGCAACCAGGCGGCCGAGGCGGGCCGGGGACAATGGCTGGCCCTCCTCAACCCCGACGCCTATCCGGAGGCCGACTGGCTGGAGCAACTGGTGGCCGCCACGGCGCGCCACCCGGACGTCAGGAGCTTCACCTCACGCCAGGTGATGGACGAGGACCCGGGCGTCCTCGATGGCCTGGGCGACGTGATGAGCCTGCCGTGCATCCCCTACCGGGGCGGCTACCTGCAACCCGACCCCGGCGACACGCCCGAGGGCGAGGTGTTCAGCCCCTGCGGCGCGGCCATGCTGATCGACCGGGCCCTGTTCCTGGAGCTGGGCGGCTTCGACGAGGGGTTCTTCTGCTACTGCGAGGACGTGGACCTGGGGTACCGGCTGCAGCTCGCCGGCGAGCCCACCGTGCTGGTCCCCTCGGCCGTGGTCCGCCACGTGGGTTCGGCCTCGTCCGGCGGCGCGAAATCGGAGTTCGCCCTCTTCCACGGCTACCGCAACCGCTTCTGGGTGCTGGCCAAGGACACGCCGGCCCTGCTGCTGCCGCTCGTCCTGCCCACCCACCTGCTGGCGGCGGCCTATGTGGCGATGCGGCCGCAGAATCGGCCCTACCTCGGGGTGACGCTGAAGGCCTACCGCGCGGCCATCGCCGGCCTCGGGCCCGTGCTGAAGCGCCGCCGCGCGGTCCAGGCGACGCGCCGCCGCTCGGCCCTGGGGATCGCCCGGGCCATGACCTGGAACCCCCGAGACCTCACCGGCCGCCGCGCCGTGATCAGGGTTCGGCCGACCAGTCGATGAGCCGGCGCATGAAGAGCGCGCCGCGCTGCATCTGGGAGACCTCGACGTACTCGTCCGGCTGGTGGGCCTGGGCGATCGAGCCCGGGCCGCAGATCACCGTCGAGAAGCCCGCCTCCTGGAACTGACCGGCCTCGGCGGCGAAGGCCACCACCCGGGCCGGGCCGTTGTCGCCCGCCAGCCTGCGCGCGAAGGCCTCGGCCGCGCCGCCCGGCTCGGGCGCGAAGGGGGGCACGTCGGTCCGCTTCTCCAGCACCACCCCGGCCTCCGGCGCGCGGGCCTTCAGCGCCCGGTCCATGGCCGCGACCTCGGCCCGGAAGTCCTTCAGCACCTCGTCCGGCTTCAGCCCCGGCGGGCAGCGCAGGTCGAAGACGAACTCGCAGTGGCGGGCGATGATGTTGTGGGCCGTGCCGCCCTCGACCATGCCGATGGTGAGCGTCGCGCCCTTGGGCGTGAACGGCGAGGCGGGGTCGGCCTCGCGCTCCAGCCGTTCGGAAAGGTCGGTGAGGGAATTCATCAGCCGCGCGGCGGCCATCACCGCCGAGACGCCCTGCTGGGTCTGGCTGGAGTGGGATTCGCGGCCCGTCACCGTGACCTTGAAGGTGGCGATGCCCTTGTGGCCGTTGACCGCCACCATGTCGGTGGGCTCGCCCACCACCACCAGGGCGGGCGGCGGCAGCTCCCGGCGGATCACCTCGATCATCAGCGGCGCGCCCAGGCAGCCGATCTCCTCGTCGAACGAGAAGGCCAGGTGCACGGGACGGCGGCCCCGCGCCAGCTCGGGCGCGGCGGCGAGCGCCAGCGCCAGGAACCCCTTCATGTCGCAGGTCCCGCGCCCGTGGAGGCGGCCCTCCTTCTCGACCACCGTCCAGGGGTCGGTGCTCCAGGGCTGACCGTCCACCGGCACCACGTCGGTGTGGCCCGACAGCACGACGCCCCCGGCCTCGGACGGGCCCAAGGTGGCGAGCAGGTTGGACTTCGAGCCGTCGGCGTTCGGCACGCGCCGGTGCGGGACGCCCAGGCCGTCGAGGTAGGCCTCCACCCATTCGATCAGGGCGAGGTTCGATCCGCGCGAGGTGGTGTCGAAGCTGACGAGCCTGGCGAGCAGGTCGCGGGCGGCGGGATAGAGGTCGGCCGACATGGCTCCAGGCATAGACCCGCCCGGCGCCCGGCGGCTACCCCTGCATGATCCGGCCGGGGCCGGACAGCACGTCGATCAGCTCGATGCGGAAGATGAGGGCGGCGTTGGGCGGAATCTCGCCGCCGCCGGCGCCTTCCGCCCCATAGCCCTTCTCGGGCGGGACGTAGAGGATCCACTCGTCGCCCGGGCGCATCTGCACGAGCGCCTCCTGCCAGGCCGGGATCAGCCCCTCCAGCGGCATCGCCGCCGGCGCGCCGCGCTCGTAGGACGAGTCGAACACCCGGCCGTTCACGAGCTTGCCCTCGTAGTGGACCTTCACTTCGTCCTTCAGTGTGGGCTTCATGCCGGTCTCGGGGCCCGAGCGCACGACCTTGTAGGCCACGCCCGAGGGCAGGACCTTCACGCCCTCCTCGGTGGCGACCTTCTTCATGAAGGCGGCGGACTCCACGGCCATGTCGGGGCCCTTGGCCTTCGGCTGGCAAGCGGCCAGCGCCAGGGCGGCGGCCGCGAGGATCAGGGTGCGTCGCATCTGTTCACACCACTCGCTTTTCAGACTACGCGGGGCGGATAGCCGCGATCGCGCAGGGCATCCATGACTTCCTGGGTGTGCTGGGCGTCCCGGGTCTCGATCATCACGTCGAACTCTGCGCCCTTGGCGGGCACGTCGAGGGCGAGGCGGTTGTGGGCCACCTCGATGATGTTGGCGCCCATCGCCCCGATGGTGGCCGAGACGTTGGCCAGGAGGCCCGGCCGGTCGTCGCCGATGATGCGCAGGGAAACGATGCGGCTCTCGCGCACCAGCTCGCGCGTCAGCACCGAGGCCAGCAGGCGCGTGTCGATGTTGCCGCCGGTGATGACCAGGCCGCATTTCTTGCCGCGGAACCGCTCGGGATAGGCCAGGAGGCCGGCCAGGGAGGCGGCGCCCGCGCCCTCGGCCACGGTCTTCTCGACGTTGCAGTAGAGGGCGATGCCGCGCTCGAAGTGCGGCTCCTCGATCAGCAGCACCTCGTCGATCAGCGGCCGGGCGATGGAATAGGTCAGGGCGCCCACCTCGCGCACGGCGATGCCCTCGGCGATGGTCGAGGCGCCGCCGTTCGCCGCCGTGCGCACGCCGCGCATCTTGGCGGTGAAGGAGGGGAACATGGCGGGCTCCAGGCCCACGATGTGGATGTCCTTCTTGAGGTGCTTGGCCGCCGTCGCCATGCCGGCGATCAGCCCGCCGCCGCCGATCGGGATCGGCAGGACCTCCAGGTCGGGGCAGTCCTCCAGCATCTCCAGCGCCACCGTGCCCTGGCCGGCCATGACGTCCAGGTCGTCGAACGGGTGGACGAAGGTCAGCTCGCGCTCCTCGCACAGCTTGCGGGCGAAGGCCGAGGCCTCGTCGTAGCTGTCGCCGTCGATGACAACCTCGGCGCCGTGGTTGCGGGTCTGCTGGACTTTCACGAAGGGCGTGCCCTTGGGCATGACGATGGTGACCGGGATGCCCAGGCGGGCGGCATGGTAGGCCAGGCCCTGGCTGTGGTTGCCGGCCGAGGCGGCGATGACGCCGCGCTTCTTCACGTTCTCGCCCAGCTGCAGCAGCTTGTTCAGCGCGCCGCGCTCCTTGTAGGCGGCGGTGAACTGCAGGTTCTCGAACTTCACCCAGACCTCGGCCCCGGTGATCTCGGAGAGCGTCCGCGAGTGGCGGCAGGGCGTGCGCTCGATGTGACCCTGCAGCCGTTCCTTGGCCGCCAGGATGTCGTCGAAGCTTAGGGTCATAAGGCGGGCCGGGTTTCCAGAGGGCGGGCAACCTAGTAGCGGCGCCAAGGCTCTGCTGCAATGCAGCGTCTCGACGCGGCTTGGGCTATACTGCGCGACGTGCCTGGTGACCTGTCCGATTCCGCGCCCCGCCCCGCCCTGTTCCTCGACCGCGACGGCGTGCTGAACGAGGACAAGGGCTACGTCCACCGCTGGGACGACTTCCACTGGATTCCCGGCGCCAAGGCCGCCATCGCCGCCTTCAACCGGGCCGGCTGGATCGTCGTCGTGGTCACCAACCAGTCCGGCATCGGGCGCGGCTACTACGCCGAGGACGACATGCACGCCCTCCATGCCCAGATGAACGCCGAGCTGGCCGAGGCCGGGGCCCACATCGACGCCATCTACTTCTGTCCCGAGCACCCGCAGGCGCCGCTCGAGCGCTATCGCCATCCCGACCCGCCGAACCGCAAGCCCAACCCGGGCATGATCCTCCAGGCGCTCTCAGAGTGGCCCATCGACCGGGAACGCTCGATCCTGGTCGGCGACAAGCCCTCCGACATGGAAGCCGCCACACGGGCCGGAATACGCGGCCTGCTCTTCCCGGGCGGCGACCTGGAGGCCTTTCTGAAGGCGCAGGCCCTGCTGCCGCCTACTTGAGCCCCGCGCAGGGGTCGCGGCGGGGTTGGGCCGGCATCGGCATCCCGCGCTGGGTCGCCCGCTCCGACATCAGGCGGTGGTGTTCGGCCACATAGGCCTCGCACGACTTGCGGTCGGTGAAGCCCTGCATCCTGGCGTGGTGCGCCTGGCGCTCCTCGGCCGTCATCATCGACCAGCCATAGGTGTTGTGGGCGCCCCAGCGCGGTCCCATGCCCATGCCGCCCCCCGGCCCCATGCCCATGCGCGGCCCGGCCTGGGTTTGGGCCTGGGTTTGGGCCTGGGTCTGAGCCTGGGTCTGAGCCTGGGCCGCAGCAGCCGTCAGGGCGAGGGCCGCGCCGCCGGCCAGGAGGATGTCGAGCATGCGCATGGCTGAACCTTTCGGGTGAAGGTTAACGGGACGCACCCCCTTACGCCCGTCGTCGATCCACCGGATTGACGGGGCTCAAAGGACGCGGCGGCGCGCGCCTCAGCGCCCCTCGATCCGCTCCAGGATGCGCTCCAGCGTGGCGAGTTCGTCCGCCTCGCCCGGCGGCTTGTCCCGGCGGATGCGGCGGATGCGCGGGAAGCGCATGGCGATCCCCGACTTGTGGCGGGTCGAGCGCTGAAGGCCCTCGAAGGCCACCTCGAAGACGAGGCCCGCGTGCGGTTCGGCCCGCACCGCCCGCACCGGCCCGAAGCGTTCCACCGTGTTGTCGCGGACGAACTTGTCGATCTCCTTCAGCTCCTCGTCGGTGAAGCCGAAGTAGGCCTTGCCGACCGGGGTCAGCACCCGCCCCTCCACCGGGTCCTGGCGCCAGACCCCGAAGGTGTAGTCGGAATAGAAGCTGGACCGCTTGCCGTGCCCCCGCTGGGCGTACATCAGCACCGCGTCCGCCAGATAGGGGTCGCGCTTCCATTTGAACCAGGGGCCCTTGGGACGGCCGGCCTCGTAGATGGAGTCCCGGCGCTTGAGCATCAGGCCCTCGGCGACCTCCGGGTCGCCCGGCGGCGGCTGCGCGCGCAGTTCGGCGAGTTCGGCCCAGCTCGCGAAGGGCTGGAGGGGCGACAGGTCGATCCGCGGGCTCCCTTCACGAGCCACGAACGCCTCCAGCCGACGCCGGCGCTCGGCGAACGTCAGGGGCCTCAGGTCCTCCTCACCGTCCTGCAGCAGGTCGTAGGCGCGAATTCCGGCCGGATAGGCCGCGAGCAGCTTCGCGTCCACCGTCTTGCGGTTCAGGCGCTGCTGCAGGTCGGCGAAGCTCGCCACGCGCCGTCCGTTTGGGCCGTCCCGCATCACCAGCAGCTCGCCGTCGATCACGCCGTCCCGGGGCAGGGCCTCCAGGATGTCGGGGAACGTGCGCGAGATGTCGTCGCCGGTCCGCGTGTAGAGCCGGCGCACCCCGCCCTCGTGCACCGCCTGGACACGGATGCCGTCCCACTTCCATTCGGCGGCGTAGTCGGCCGGGTCGAGCCTTCCGAAGTCCACCGCCTCGTCGATGGCCTGGGCCAGCATCACCGGCCGGAAGCGGCCCGGGTTCTCGGACGTGGGCTTCCCTGACCGCCCCTCCAGCCAGGCGAACAGGTCTTCATAGGGCGGGTGGAGCGCGTGCCACAGCTCCTCGATCTCGGCGGGCTCCACCCCGCCCAGCTCGGCCGCCGCGCGCTTGGCGAGCCGCGCGGTCAGGCCCACGCGCAGCGCCCGGGTCATCAGCTTGAGCAGGGCCCAGCGCTCGCGCGGGTCGGGCAGGGCGTCCAGCCACCCCTCGATCAGCCGCTGAACCTCCGCGCGCGAGGCGTCGCGCAGGCCCTCCACCACCTCGGCCAGGTCGGGCTCGCGGTTCGCCCCCGGCCGTCCGGGCCAGCACAGGGAGACCGCCTCGGCCAGGTCGCCCACATAGTCGTAGGACCACCAGAAGAGCTGGGGGTCCATGCGCGCCTCGATGGCCTTGCGGATGAAGCCCGGCTTGGCCGCGTCGAAGGTCAGGTCGCCGGTCAGCGCCGCCAGCGCCCAGCCCCGGTGAGGGTCGGGCGTGTCGCGCAGGTAGTCGCGCACGAGCGTCAGCTTGGCGTTGCGCGAGGGCGTCAGCGACAACCGGTCCAGCAGTTCGGCGAAGGCCCGCATGGCTCAGAGGTAGGACCGCGCAGGCTTCGCCGCCAACTCAGCCCTCGTCGGCCATGCCGCCGTGGTCGGCCTCGCCGGCCTCGCCGATCATGCCCGAGCGGGCGTCGTCGTCGAGGCCGTCCCCCCGGCGCTCGCCGCCGCCCATCTTCGAGAGGCCCGGGTCCGGCGGCGGCGCGGTCGGGGTCTGTGGCGGCTCGCGGCCGCCCTCATGCGCAGGATCGCGAGGCGGCGTGTCTCGGGGCTCGGACATGGTCAGGCTCCTTGCTTCGAGCCAACGTGGGACGTCCGCCGCCGTTCCGCCGGCGGCTCAGAAGCCCAGGTTGCGGATGATCTTCCACCCGCCGTCCAGCTTTTTCCAGACGGTGAGATAGGGCGCCGCGCGCCGGGTCTCCCGGCCGTCCGGGCCGCGGGCCACGATCTCGCCCAGGCCCCACTCGTAGACCAGCCCGCCATCGCCGCAGGCCAGGCCCGGGCTGTAGATGCCGCCGCCGGCGATCGAGGCCGACGGGACCCCGGCGAACACCGCCTGCACCTCGGCCGGCCCCTTGGCCACCGTCCCGTCGCCCAGGACGAAGACGCCGTCCGCCGCGTAGGCCGCGGCGATGGATGCGGCGTCGCCCGCCTGCATGGCCCGCAGCCAGTCGCCGTTGGCGTGGTCGATGGCCGGCCGCGCGTCCTCGGCGAGGGCGGCGCATTCGGGCGAGGCGGCGGCCACCACGGCGGCCAGCAGGAGCGGAGCGATCATGGCCCCTGCTCTAGCGCGCCACGCGCGCCCTTGCAGCCTCAGTCCTCCTCCTCGTCCTCGTAGCCGACCAGGGCCAGCGCCCGGGCCGGGATGTCGTGGAGCTGGGCCCAGCGGGCGAGCGCCTCCTCGCGGCCGTGGGTAATCCACAGCTCGCCGGGCCGCAGCTCGTCCACCGTGGCGGTCAGCTCGTCCCAGTCGGCGTGGTCCGAGATGATCAGGGGCAGCTCCACGCCCCGCTGGCGGGCCCGCGCGCGGATGCGCATCCAGCCCGAGGCGAAGGCGGCGACGGGGTCGGGGAACCGGCGGCTCCAGCGGTCCTGCAACGCGGACGGGGGGGCGATGACGATCTGGCCGGCGAAGTCCTTTCGCTCGGCCGTGGTGGCCGGGGCCAGCGGCCCCAAGTGGACGCCGTGCCGCTCGTAGAGGGCGTTCAGCCGTTCGAGCGCGCCGTGGACGTAGATGGTCTCCTCCCACCCCGCCTCCCGCAGCAGGCGGATGATCCGCTGGGCCTTTCCCAGGGCGTAGGCGCCGACGATGTGGCTGCGCTCCGGGAACTGGGCGACGGAGCGCAGCAGCCGGGCGACCTCCTCGCGGTCGTCGGGATGGCGGAAGACCGGCAGGCCGAAGGTCGCCTCCGAGATGAAGACGTCGCAGGGGACCGGCTCGAAGGGCGCGCAGGTGCTGTCGGGCCGGCGCTTGTAGTCGCCCGAGACGACCATGGTCAGGCCCTTCCAACGCACCACCGCCTGGGCCGAGCCCAGCACGTGGCCGGCGGGGACCAGGGTGACCTCCACGTCGTCGCGGGCCACCGCCTCGCCGTAGGCCGCCGCCTGCCTCGCCCCGGCGAAGCCCGCGCCGTAGCGCTCGGCCATGATGTCGAGGGTCTGGGCGGTGGCCAGCACCGCGCCATGGCCGGCCCGGGCGTGGTCCGAATGGCCGTGGGTGATCACCGCCCGCGCCACCGGCCGCACGGGGTCGATGTAGAAGTCGCCGGGGGCGCAATAGAGCCCCTCGGGCTTGGGGCAGAGCAGGTCCTGCGGGCGGATCATCGCCTGCACAATGTAGGAGCGGCCGGTCGGCTCCGCATTGACGGACGGCGGGTCAACGACCTAGGCCGGTCCCATGAGCTTCAACATCCCCGGCGATATCGGCGAGCACATGTCCCGCGTGGTGCCCCACGCCAAGGCCCTGGGCTTCGAGGTGGTCTCGATGGGCGACGGGCGGGGAATGATGCGCACGCCCTTCCGCGACGAGCTGGTCGGCGACCCCGACACGGGCGTCATCGCCAGCGGCGTCGTGACGGCGCTGCTCGATCACGTCTGCGGCCTTGCGGTGCACGCCGCGCGGAACAACGCCTTCCCGACCGCCACACTCGACCTGCGGATCGACTACATGCGGCCCGCCGCCCCCGGCGCGGGGCTCACCGCCGAAGCCCATTGCTACAAGATCACCCGCTCCATCGCCTTCGTCCGGGCCGAGGCCTGGGACGTCGACCGCTCGGACCTCGTGGCCACCGCCCAGGCGGCCTTCATCCTGCAGGGAGGCGCCTGAGGCCATGAGCGACCCCTCCGCCCAGCTCCTGCGGGAATTCATCCTGCGCTCGCCCTACGTCCGGTTCCTCGGCATGGAGGCCGATCTCGAAGGCGCCGAGGTCAAGGCCCGGCTGCCCTTCGCCGAGCACCTGATCGGCAACCCCTTCCTGCCGGCCCTGCACGGGGGCGTCATCGGGGCCTTCATGGAGATGACGGCGCTGGCCCAGCTCGCCGTGGCCGAGCGTTCGCGCAAGCGGCCCAAGACCATCGACGTGACCATCGAATACCTGCGCCCGGGCCGGGCCCAGCCCCTCCACGCCCGCGCCGACCTCAGGAAGGTCGGCCGCCGTATCGCCAACGTCCATGTCGAGGCCTGGCAGGACGACCCGGCCAAGCCGGTGGCCTTCCTGCGCGGCCACTTCCTGCTGAGGGACGAGGGCTAGCTTCCCGAGCCCTGCCCTTCCAGCGCCGCGCGCTCCTTGCGGATCTCGGCCAGGGCGGCCTCGGCCTTGGCCACGGCCGCGGCGTCGCCCTTGGCCTTGGCCTGCAGGAGCTGGCCCGTGGCCTCCATCTCGCGCACCGGCAGCAGGTGGGAATCGTCCGCCCGCTGGAACGGCCGGGTCTGGATGCGCGCCAGGATCGCCCGCTGGCGGGCCGCCTCCGGCGTGTCGCCCACGCCATAGCTGAACATGAAGTCCTCGATCTTCGTCTTCAGCGCCGGATCGAGGTCCTTGCGGATGATCAGCGGGTCCTCCGGGATGCGCGGCGAGCGCCAGACGATCTCGACGGCGTCGAGCGTCTTCTTCGCGAGCGGGGTGTCCAGCATCCCCATCCGCTCCATCGAGGCGGTGTTGTTGGTGGCCGCCTGGAGGGTGCCGGCGCCGACCGCGAACAGGTTCGCCTCATGGTTCGCCGAGCGGACGGTCTTGAAGCACTTCTCCGGCTCGATGCCGCGCGGGGCGAACAGGTACGTCATGGGCGCCAGCGTGCCCGAGGTGGACTTCGCGTCGCCCATGCCGAAGTCGATGGTGCGGTCGCACTTCAGGAGCTTGTCCAGCGTCAGGCCCGAGCCCTTGCGGACGATGATCACCGCCTCGTAGCCGTCGGGGCCGGTGGGGTTGGCCGACCGGGCGAAGACCTGGCCGTTCGCCCGGCGCACCGCCTCCAGCCCCGACTGGTTGGTGAACCAGCCCACGTCGGTCTGCTTGAAGCGCATGGCCTCGATCAGGCCCGTGTAGTTGGTCCCGTAGTAGGCCTTCACCGGCATGCCGATGGCCTTGGACATGTCGGCCAGGAAGGGCTCCCAGTCCTTCTGGGCGCTCTGCTGGCTCTCGGCCGAGAGGATCGAGAAATTGACCTCGCTCTTGGCCCCCTCGGCCTTCTCGGCGGGCTTGGAACAGGCGGCCAGCGCCAGGGCGGCCACGAGACCCAGAGCGATCCTGCGGTTCATTTGCTTCCCACCCCCGGCAGCCGCATGGACACCACCTCGCGGTCCGGCCGCCGGATGCCAAAGAGCGTGCCCGGCGCCGATTTGTCAAAGGCGATCGCCTGGCCCTCGATGGGGGCTGCGATGGTGGCCACGTGATCCAGCTTGGAGCCGCCCTTGGGCAGCTCCAGGACGTAGAGCTCGGGATGGTCGTGGCCGGTGACGTAGAGCCGGCCGTCCGGTCCCCAGCCGCCGCCCGACGAGCTCATCGGCTTGAAGCGCTCCACGACCGCGGCGGGGAAGGACCAGGCCTCCAGCCGCCGCCACTGGTCGTCGAACTTCACGAACTGGGTGTAGGCCGAGCCCCGCCCCGGCTCGCCGCCCTTGCCCTCGTAGTTGGCGAATGCCGCCCACCAGAAGCCGTCCTTGCGGTCCACCCACGTCAGCGAACCCGCCTGCTGGCCCAGCGAGACGGTGCGCAGGTGGACCATGCGGACCGGATCGAAGATCTCCACCGAGCTCGACATCGGCGTCTCGGGGAAGTTGGAGGCCGCGCAGACCAGCTCCCCACCGATGACCGCGCACGAGTTGATGTGCGGGAAGCGGGCGGAATCGCCCGACCACTCGGCCACCCTGCGGCCGGTGGCCTTCTCGTACTTGGCGATGCGGGAATTGGCGACGGCGTAGAAGTGGCGCGCGTCCACGGCCACGCCCTGGCGCGCCTCGGGCGCGGGCCAGCGCCGCAGCGTCTCGGCCTGAAGGGCGGGTTGCGCCGCGGCCGGGACGGCCGCCGACAGCAACGCGAGCATCGCCAGACCGCTTCTCATCAGGCCCCTCATCGTCACGGCGCGTCCTCGTTCCCGATCGCCGCCGCATAAGGTCCGGGCATGACAGTCTCGCGACGGCGGAAGCCTTAGGGCTTGAGCCCGGGAGGCATGAGCGCTAGGCCGCCCCGCATGCTGCAAGGACTTTCCCACCAGGCCCGCGACGCCAAGAGCTGGCCCTTCGAACAGGCGCGTCTCCTCCTGGAGCGCATCCTGCGCCTGCGCCTCGACGACGCCGAGCGCGACCTGGCCGCCACGCTGTTCGCCCAAGGGAAATTCCACGAGGCCGTCGCGACCCTGCCCGCGCTGACCAGGCCGGTGATCTTCCAGTGCGGCTTCGGGGCCTCGGGCCTGCCGCACATGGGCACCTTTGGCGAGGCCGCGCGGCCGACCATCGTGCGCAACGCCTTCCGCGCGCTGACCGAGGACGCGATCCCGACCAAGCTGATCGTCTTCTCCGACGACATGGACGGGCTTCGGAAGATCCCCGACAACGTGCCCAACCGCGAGATGCTGGAGGAGGACCGCGACAAGCCGGTCTCGAAGGTCCGCGACCCGTTCGGCGAGCACGAGAGCTTCGCCCACCACAACAACGCCCGCCTGCGCGCCTTCCTGGACGGCTTCGGCTTCGACTACGAATTCATGTCGTCCACCGACTGCTACACGGGCGGGCGGTTCGACGCGGTCCTGCTGCGCGTCCTTGAGCGCTTCGAGAAGGTCCAGGCGATCATGCTCCCCACCCTGGGCGAGGAGCGCCGCGCCACCTATTCGCCCTTCCTGCCGATCAGCCCGAAGACCGGCAGGGTGCTGCAGGTCCCCACGCTGGAGCGTAATCTCGACAAGGGGACCATCGTCTTCGCCGACGAGGACGGGACGCTGACCGAGGTCCCGGTGACCCGCGGGCACGTGAAGCTGCAGTGGCGTCCCGACTGGGCCGCCCGCTGGACGGCGCTGGAGGTCGACTTCGAGGCCTCGGGCAAGGACCTGGTCGACAGCGTCCGCGTCTCCAACCGCGTCTGCCAGGTGCTGGGCGGCTCGCCTCCCGAGGCGTTCCACTTCGAGCTCTTCATGGACGAGAACAACCAGAAGATCTCCAAGTCCAAGGGCAACGGCCTGACCATGGAGGAGTGGCTGCGCTACGGCACGCCCGAGAGCCTGGCCTACTACATGTACCAGTCGCCCAAGTCGGCGAAGCGGCTCTATTTCGACGTGATCCCCAAGGCGACGGACGAGTACCTGTCCCACCTCGACGCGTTCAACCGCGACCGCGCGGCGGGCAAGGTCAACCTCGACAACCCCGCCTGGCACGTGGGCCGCGGCGCGCCGCCCGAGAAGGGTTCGCCGGTCAGCTTCTCCCTGCTCCTCAACCTCGTCTCGGCGGCCGACGCCTCGACGAAGGAGATCCTCTGGGGCTTCCTCGAGCGCTACCAGCCGGGCGCGACGCCTGGGAGCGAGCCCCTGCTCGACCAGCTCGCGGGCTATGCGCTGAACTACTACGAGGACTTCGTGAAGCCCGCCAAGCGGTTCCGGGCGCCCGACGACCGCGAGCGGGCGGCCATGCAGGACCTCGTCGCCCGCCTGAAGGCCCTCCCGGCCGGCGCCGACGCCGAGACCATCCAGAACGAGGTCTTCGAGGTGGGCAAGGCCGCCGGCTTCGAGCCGCTCCGCCTCTGGTTCGCCGCGCTCTACGAAGTGCTGCTGGGCCAGAGCCAGGGCCCGCGCTTCGGCTCGTTCGTGGCCATCTTCGGCGTGGACCGGACCGTGGACCTGATCGAGCGCGCCCTCCGCGGCGAATTGTCCAGCTAGAGTCCCACGCGGCTCCCTTTCCCGAGCGGGAAGGCGCCTCCCCCAAGGTGAGGCTCGTTGGTTATCGGCGTTCACGTACCCTTGACGTAAACGGAAACGTGTCCTTACGCTGTCAGCGCAAAACATAACAACCCGAGGGAACACCCCATGCCCACGGACCTGCGCCGTCCCGTCCGGACCTATACGATCCGGCAGCTCTGCCTTGAGTTCAAATGCACCCCCCGCGCCCTCCGCTTCTACGAGGACAAGGGCCTGCTCAATCCCGCCCGCGACGGGATGAACCGCGTCTATTCCTATCGCGATCGCGCCCGCCTCCAGCTCATCCTGCGGGGCAAGCGCGTCGGCCTCTCCCTGGCCGAGATCGGCGAGATTCTCGACCTCTACGAAGCCGACGAGAACGGCGCCCAGCAGGCGGCCAAGAGCCTGCGCAAGTTCAAGGAGCGCATCGTCGCCCTGGAACAGCAGAAGCAGGACATCGACCAGGCCATCGCCCAGCTCCAGCGGGGCATCGCCGACGCCGAGAAGCGGCTTTCCGAGACCCGGCCGGACCTCCTGCCCCGCGCCGCCGACTACGACCAGATGCTCCGGCGACGACTTGACGACCTGGAACATCAGGAAGCCTAGATAAGACCGACCTGGGGGCCCGCCGGGCCCCTAATTTTTTCCGGCTCAACTTCTCCCGGAGTGCGCATGCCCTACCAGGCCCCCGTGCGGGACTACCGCTTCCTGCTGCGAGACGTCCTTCAGCTCGACAACTACGCCAACCTCCCGGCCTTCGCCGACGCGTCCATGGACACCGTCGAGGCGATCCTGGAGGAGGCCGGCCGGTTCACCTCCGAGGTGCTCGCGCCGCTCAACGCGGTGGGGGACAAGGAAGGCTGCACGTGGAGCCCGGACTTCTCGGTCCGGACCCCCACCGGCTTCAAGGAGGCCTACGCCCAGCTCATCGAGGCCGGCTGGCCGGCGCTGGGCGCCGACCCGGCCTACGGCGGCCAGGGGCTGCCGCATGTGGTCAATGTCGCCTTCTCCGAGATGAGCTCGGCGGCCAACATGGCGTTCTCCATGTACCCGGGCCTGACGCACGGCGCCTATTCGGCGATCCATGCCGGAGGCTCGCCCGAGCAGAAGGCGCTCTACCTGCCCAAGCTCGCCTCTGGCCAGTGGGCCGGAACCATGAACCTCACCGAGCCGCACTGCGGCACCGACCTCGGCCTCCTGCGCACCAAGGCCGTTCCGCAGGCCGACGGGACCTACAGGATCTCGGGCCAGAAGATCTGGATCTCGGGCGGCGAGCAGGACCTGACGCCCAACATCGTCCACCTGGTGCTGGCCCGCATCGAGGGCGCGCCGGCGGGCGTGCGGGGCATCAGCCTGTTCATCGTGCCGAAGTTCATCCCCGACGCCGACGGCAATCCGGGCGAGCGCAATTCGGTGAAGTGCCTGGGCCTCGAAGAGAAGATGGGCATCCACGGCAACGCCACCTGCGTCATCAGCCACGAGGAGGCCACGGGCTGGCTCGTCGGCGAGGAGAATCAGGGCCTGAAGCTCATGTTCGTGATGATGAACGAGGCCCGCCTGGGCGTCGGCCTCCAGGGCATCGCCCAGGCCGAGGCCGCCTATCAGGCCGCCGCCGAGTTCGCCAGGGAGCGCCTCCAGGGCCGCTCGCTGACCGGGCCGAAGAACCCCGACGGGCCGGCCGACCCGATCATCGTCCACCCCGACGTGCGCCGGATGCTGATGGACGCCCGCGCCATCGTCGAGGGCGGCCGGGCGTTCATGGCCTGGACCGCGCTGCACGGGGACCTGAGCCACGCGAGCCCCGACGAGGCCGTGCGCCAGAAGGGCCGCGACTACATGGCCCTGATGACCCCGGTGGTGAAGGCGTTCCTGACCGACCGCGGCTTCAAGGTCTGCTCCGACGCCATGCAGGTCCACGGCGGCTCGGGCTTCACCGAGCACTTCCCGGCCAGCCAGTACCTGCGCGACGTGCGCATCGCCCTGATCTACGAGGGGACCAACGGCGTCCAGGCCCTGGACCTGGTGGGCCGCAAGCTCGCCGCCGACGGCGGCCGGGCGGTGATGAGCTTCTTCGCCGAGCTCGACGCCTTCGTGGCCGAGAACGAGGGCGACGCGGCCCTCAAGCCGTTCATGGACGGCGTCGCCCGGGCCAAGGCCGAACTTCAGGAAGCCACCATGTGGCTGATGCAGAACGGCCTCGCCAACCCCGACAACGCCGGCGCGGCCTCCACCGACTACCTGCACCTCTTTGGCCTCACGGCGCTGGCCTACATGTGGGCCCTGACGGCCAAGGCCGCCCAGGCGAAGATCGCCGCCGGCGACAAGGACCCGTTCTACGAGGGCAAGCTCGTCGTGGGGCGCTACTATGTCGATCGCATCCTGCCGGAAACCTCGGCCCATCTTGCTAAGCTGAAGACGGGCGCCGACCTGATGATGAAGCTGCCCGCCGAGGCGTTCTGACCCTGGGGACTTTCCGATGGCCGAGTACCGCGCGACCGCGCTCTTCGAACTGGACGCTCCCGGCGAGGACTTCCTGAAAGGGCGCTACTCGCGCGGCCACACGGTAACCTTCGGCGGCGGGTTCGAGCTGCCCGCCACCGCCTCGCACCACGTGGTCGGCCCGAAGTGGGCCGCCCCCGGCGCGGTGGACCCGGAGGAGATGCTGGTGGCCTCGCTGTCCACCTGCCACATGCTGACCTTCCTGCACGTGGCGCGGAACGCCGGCTTCGTCGTCACCCGCTACCGCGACGCCGCCGTGGGCGTGATGGAGAAGACCGCCGAGGGCCGCATGGCCGTCACCCGCGTGACGCTTCGTCCCGAGATCGCCTACGAAGGCCGCCGCCCCAGCGCGGCCGAGGCCGAGCACCTGCACCACCAGGCCCACGAGGAATGCTTCATCGCCAACTCGGTGAAGACCGAGGTCGTGGTCGAGGAGGTGGAGCCGGCGGAAGTCTAGACCCGGCCCAGCCGCTTCCAGTAGATCGCCGTGCCGACGAGGCCGCCCTGGGGTTTGAAGGCGTAGTCGGGGATCACCCCGGCCCGCGTCCAGCCCATGCTCTCGTAGAGTTCGGAGGCGCCGCCTTCCGTGGCCGTGTCGAGGTTGAGCAGGGTGCGGCCGCGCGCCGCCGCCAGCCCCTCGGCCTCGATCATCAGCGCCCGCGCCAGGCCCTTGCCGCGCATGGCCGGCGCCACCATCAGCTTCCAGATTTCGCCCCGGAACGGCTGGTTGGGCGGGGTGTCGAGCCACAGCGTCACCGTGCCTTCCAGCCGCCCAGCCACGAAGGCCCCCAGGACGATCCGGCCGGGATCGGCCACGGCGCCGGCCCAGTAGGCCTCCGCCGCGCCCTCGGGCACGGGGTCCATGAAGTGCACCGAGCCGCCGGCCGCCACCGTCTCCCGCAGGATCTCGGCCAGGCGCGGGACGTCGGCGGCGCCGAGCGGCGTGATGGTGATGTTCATCGCCGCGCCACCGCGACCAGATAGACCGCCGGCTCCGTCCCCGGGTTCACGAAGGCGGAATCCGCCGGCGGTCCGAAGGCGTAGGAATCCCCCGGCGAGAGCGTCGTCTCCCGGGCCCCCTCGCGGATGGTCAGGGCCCCGCCGATCAGCCACACGACCTGGCGGATGAAGGCGTAGGACGAGGCCGGCAGCTCGACCTTGGCCCCGGCCGGCAGCTCCACCTGCACCAGCTCCACCGGGTGGTCGCCGCGCGCGAACACCTGGCGGCGCAGGTAGCCCGTGCCGGGATCGCGCCAGCGCGGCTGGTCGGCGGCCGCCACCTTGCGCCCACCCTCGCCCTCGGCCCGGGTCAGGAGGGCGGCCAGGGTCAGCTCGAAGGCGCCCGACAGCTTGGCCAGCAGCGCTGCGGTAGGGCTCGCCTCGCCGCGCTCGATCTTGCTGATCATCGCCTTGGAGACGTCCGAGCGCTGGGCCAGCTCGCCCTGGCTCCAGCCCCGCGCCTCCCGCTCCAGCCGGATGCGCTCGGCCAGGCGCTCCGTGGGATCGGCCTCTATAGTATTCATACGTCCACTATGATGGACGATTCCGTTCGCGGTCAAGCTGGGCGAGGAGCGCCTTCAGCCGTCCCTCCAGGGCCGCCGGGTCCCTGAGCTCGCACTCCCAGATCGTCTCGACGCGCCAGCCGGCGGCGGCCAGCGCCTCGCGGGTCCGGACGTCGCGGGCCACGTTGCGGGCGACCTTGGCGGTCCAGTAGTCGCGGTTCTGCTTGGGCACGCGCGCCCCGCGCGCGCAGTCGTGGCCGTGCCAGAAGCAGCCGTGGACGAACAGCGCCAGGCGCCGCCCCGGCATGACGATGTCCGGCTTGCCCGGCAGGTCCTCGCGATGCAGCCGGTAGCGGGCGCCGAGCCTGGTCAGCGCCCGCCGCACGGCCAGTTCCGGCGTGGTGTCCTTGCCCTTCACCCGCCGCATCACGGCGGATCGCTTCTCCGCGTCGAAGACGTCGGTCATCGCCCGCGCCGCGGCGCGGGGAGGCGGGCGCTCACAGCCCCTCGAACAGCGCCGTCGAGATGTAGCGCTCGGCGAAGCTGGGCACGATGGCCACGACCAGCTTGCCGGCCATGTCGTCGCGCGCCGCCACGTGGAACGCCGCGGTCAGCGCCGCGCCCGAAGAGATGCCGACGGGGATGCCCTCTTCGCTGGCCGCGCGACGGGCCATGGCGAAGGCGTCATCGTTGGAAACCTGCACCACCTCGTCGATGACGCCGCGGTCGAGGATCGAGGGCACGAAGCCCGCCCCGATGCCCTGGATCTTGTGGGGGCCGGGATTGCCGCCCGACAGCACGGGCGAGGCCTCGGGCTCGACGGCGATCATCCTCACCGACGGCTTGCGCGCCTTCAGCACCTGGCCGACGCCGGTGATCGTGCCGCCGGTGCCGACGCCCGCGATCACCGCGTCGACGGCGCCTTGCGTGTCGTTCCAGATCTCCTCGGCCGTCGAGACCCGATGGATCAGCGGGTTGGCGGCATTGTCGAACTGCTGGGGCATCACCGCGCCGGGGGTGGCCTCGACCAGCTCCTTGGCCCGGGCCACGGCGCCCGCCATGCCCTTCTCGGCCGGGGTCAGCTCCAGCTTGGCGCCCAGGATGACCAGCATCTTGCGCCGCTCGATCGACATGCTCTCGGGCATGACCAGGGTGATCTTGTAGCCCTTGGCGGCGGCCACGAAGGCCAGGGCGATGCCGGTGTTGCCGGAGGTGGGCTCGATGATCGTCCCGCCGGGCTTCAGGACGCCCTTGGCCTCGAGGTACTCGATCATCGCCACGCCGATGCGGTCCTTCACCGAGCCGGCCGGATTGAAGAACTCCAGCTTGGCCACGACCTCGCCCTTGGGCTTCAGCGCCGCGGTCAGGCGCGGCAGGCGCACGAGCGGCGTGTCGCCGATGGTGTCGAGGATGGAGTCGAAGATCTTGCCCCGACCGGCCCGGCGGAAGCGGGCGGCGTCGTAGGCCTTGTCGGGAGTGGCGTCCATGGGACGGACCTCGTTGGCAGTCGGTTTGAAGTGGCCCTTCAGGCGCCGAACCTAAGGCTTCCGGGGGTTTTTGGAAGGCGCCGCCGATGGCGCCGCTTATAGATTTACTCGGCGGCCAGGGCCGTCGGAGGCGCGAGCAGCGGTTCCAGCAGCTCGCGGGCCAGCCAGCGGACCACCGGGACGGCCACGCCGTCGCCCGCCACGTGCAGGGCCCCGGTCGCCGGCGCCGGCAGGCGGTATCCGTCGGGCAGGCCCATCAGGCGCGCGGCCTCGCGGGCGCCGATCAGGCGGCTGCGGACGCGGCCATCCTCGACGACCACGATGGCCTGGCGCGAGGAGCCGCCGCGCGGCGTACGCAGGCAGCCGGCCAGGCCGTCGAACCGCACCTCGGCCCGCTGCACCCGCCGGCCGTCCTCGACCCGCGTGCGCCGGAAGACGGCGCCCACCGCCCGGCCCCGCTGGGCCGCGAGCTTGGCGCGATGAGCGGGGGCCATCAGCGACAGCAGCCGCTCGGTCTGGGCGGGCGTGTGCCAGGCGGCGGCGTGGTCCGGCTCCAGCAGGGCGGAAAGGTCGGTGTTGCGGGCCGGCGGCGCGGGCAGGCCCCACCAGACCCAGCGGGCGGCCAGCTCCGGCGGCAGGGCCCCGGCCGCCGCGCGCACGGCGCGGGTGTGGAAGGGGCTGTCGCCGGTCAGGCCCGGCGGCGGCGCGTCACGGCTCGCCACCACGAACACCCGGGGCCGCGACTGGGGCAGGAAGCGGCCCGCGTCGATCTCCAGCGCGCCGAAGACATAGCCCTGGGCGGCGAGCGCCCGGGCGAGCGCGGCGAAATCCGCCCCGCCGCGCGAGGTGAGCAGGCCGACGACGTTCTCGATGACCACCAGCCGGGGCGCGCGGCCCGCCGCGTCCAGCGCCTCCATCAGCCGCCAGAAGCCGAAGAAGGCCGACGAACGACCGCCTTTCAGCCCGGCCCGCGCGCCGGCCAGGCTGAAGTCCTGGCAGGGCGACGAGGCCCAGGCGAGGTCAGCGCGCCCCGGCAGGTCGCCGGGCTCCAGCTTCCAGACGTCCCCCTCGCGGAAGTGGTCGGCCGCGTCGGCGAAGTTCGCCCGGTAGGTCGCCGCCTTGATGGGGTCGAAATCGTTGGCGAAGGCGCAGGACCACGCCTCGCCAAGGCCCAGCCGCGCCATGCCGCCGCCGGCGAAGAATTCGTAGAAGGTGAAGGGTCGACAGGTCACGGCGGGACGGTAGCTGATTTGCCTTGCCCGCGCGCCTGCCGGAAGGATGACCCCATGCGCTCGCCCCTCCCCTTCCTCGCCGCCCTCCTGCTCGGCGCCTGCCAGCCCCAGGACCCGGACGGCGCACCCGCTCCGCCTCCGGCCGATGCGCCGGCCTCCCGGTTCGAGCCCATGTCGCCGCTGAGCGACTTCAGCGGGCCGATCGCGGCGCGCGGGACCGAGCCCTTCTGGGCGGTGACGATCGACGGGACCCGCCTGACGCTCGCCCGTCCCGACCGGACCGAGATGACGTTCGAGGCGCCCGGCGCGGCCATCCAGCCGGGCAAGGCCGTGTGGGACGCCAGGGCCGCCGACGGCGCCGCGATGCGGGTGACGCTCTACGTCAGCACCTGCTCGGACGGCATGAGCGACCTCTCCTACCCCCTGACCGCCGAGGTCGAGGTCGGGTCCGAGACCCTCCGCGGCTGCGCGGCCAGGACGGCGGAGCTGCCCCGCGAGGGCGGGTGACGCGCTTCACACTTGCTGCCCGAAAGTATATGTTCCGCGTTTGTTCGATCCCTTCCCGTTTACGGGAAGGGGGGACCGCGCCCCGCAGAGGGCGTGGTGGGAAGGGAAGGCGGACGCATGGCGGACCGGACCGCGACCCGCATCGCCAGCCGGGCCCGGGCGCTTCGAAAGGCCATGACCGGACCGGAGGTCCTGCTGTGGACCCGGCTCAACGGGCGTGGGGAGGACAAGCCCGTGTTTCGGCGGCAGTTCGCCTGCGGCGCGATGATCTTCGACTTCTACTGTCCGATGGCGAAGCTGGCGGTGGAGATCGACGGCGCGACCCATTGGAGCGACGACAGGCAGGCCAGGGACGAGGGCCGTGACCACTGGCTGGCCTCACGCGGGATCGCGGTGCTCAGGATCGGCGCCGGCGAAGTCTACCGGAACCTCGACGGCGTCGCCGATGCGGTGATCCTTGCGGTGGAGGCGAGGATTCGCGGCGGCGCGCGCGGCGCCTGTGGCTTTCCCTTCCCACCGCTCGCTCTTCGGCGAGCGGTCCCCCCTTCCCGCGAGCGGGAAGGGATCACGCTATCAACCCAGCTCCAGCATGGGGATCTGGCCGGAGTCGGCCTGGGCCTCGCCGCCGTCGCGGCCGGGCAGGGTGAAGCCGATGGCGACGGCCAGGGCGGCTATGGCGAGCAGGGCTTTGAGCGGCATGGTTCTATGCGCCTCCAGGCGCAGGCAACCCGTTCATCGGATGCGGGTTCCCACGGCCGTGCTTGACCTGACGCGGCGTCCGGGCGGCTAATGGCCGCAAACAGGCGTTCGAACGCCGGAGCCTTTCGGGAGGGCGCCGTGGAGAAGGCATTCGACCTCGTGATCCGGGGCGGGACGGTCGTGGACGGGACCGGCGGTCCGTCGGTCGAGGCCGACGTGGGCGTGAGGGACGGCCGCGTGGCCGCCGTGGGCCGGCTGCCCGGCGCCGGGGCCGAGGAGATCGACGCGCGGGGGATGATCGTCACCCCGGGCTTCGTGGACATCCACACCCACTACGACGGCCAGGCGACCTGGGACTCGCGGATGCAGCCCTCGTCCTGGCATGGGGTGACCACCGTGGTCATGGGCAACTGCGGCGTGGGCTTCGCCCCCTGCCGGCCCGACGACCACGACCGCCTGATCCGGCTGATGGAAGGCGTCGAGGACATCCCCTTCCCCGTGCTGAGCCAGGGCCTCCCCTGGACCTGGGAAAGCTATCCCGACTATCTCGACGCCCTGGAGGCGCGCCGCTTCGACGTGGACGTCGGCAGCCAGCTCCCGCACGCGGCCCTGCGCGTCTTCGTCATGGGCGAGCGCGGCGCGAACCGCGAGCCCGCGACCGAGGCCGACATCCACGCCATGGCGGCGCTGGCCAGGCGCGCGGCCGAGGCCGGGGCGCTCGGCTTCTCCACCTCGCGCACGCTCAACCACCGCACCTCGGACGGCCAGCCGACGCCGACGCTCACCGCCGGCGAGGACGAGCTGACCGGCATCGCCCTGGGCCTCGCCGCCGCCGGCAAGGGCGTGCTGCAACTGGTCTCGGACTTCGCCGACCCGGAGGCCGAGTGGGCCATGCTGCGCCGGATCGTCGAGCGCTCGGGCCGGCCCCTGTCGTTCAGCCTGGTGCAGAGCCCCCGCGCGCCCGAGAGCTACAAGGTGCTGCTGGCGGGCCTTTCCGAAGCCAACGCCGCGGGCCTGCCGATCCGCGCCCAGGTGGCGGGACGGCCGGTGGGGGTGCTGTTCGGCTTCGAGCTGACCATGAATCCGTTCAGCCAGCATCCGGCCTACCAGGAGATCGCCGGCCTGCCGCTGGAGGCCCGCGTCGAGCGGATGCGCGATCCCGCCTTCCGCGCCCGCCTGCTGCACGAGGAGAGCGAGGCCCAGCGCGGTTTCGCCGGAACCCAGCCCCGGGCCTGGGACAACATGTGGCCGCTGGGGGCCGAGCCCGACTACGAGCCGACCCGCGAGACGACCATCGCGGCCCTCGCCGCCGCGCGCGGCGCCGATCCGGCCGAGATCGCGCTCGACCACATGCTGACGAACGGCGGGCGCGGCATGCTCTACCTGCCGTTCCTCAACTACGCCTTCGCCAACCTCGACCCGGCCCACGAGATGCTGGGCCATCCCCACTGCGTGCCGGGCCTGTCGGACGGCGGCGCGCACGTCGGCATGATCTGCGACGGCAGCTTCCCGACCTTCAACATCACCCATTGGACCCGCGACCGCACGCGCGGGGCGAAGCTGCCCCTGGAGCGCATGGTCAAGGCCCAGTGCCGCGACACCGCCGAGACCGTGGGCCTCCACGACCGCGGCCTGATCGCGCCGGGCTACCGGGCCGACCTCAACGTCATCGACTACGGGCGGCTGAAGCTGCACGCGCCCCAGGTGGCCTACGATCTGCCGGCCGGCGGGCGCCGCCTGATCCAGAAGGCCGACGGCTACGTGGCGACCATCGTGGCGGGCCAGGTCACCTACCGCGACGGCGAGCCCACCGGCGCCCTGCCGGGGCGCCTGCTGCGCGGCGCCCAGTCGGAGCCGATGCGGATGGCGGCGGAATAGCTTCCCTCCCTTGATGGGGAGGGACAGCTCGCCGCAGGCGAGCAGGGTGGGGAAGCCAAGACCGGGCTCAGCGCCGGACGGCAACCCTGCTTGTTTTTAGAACAAATATAGAACACGATCGAGTCCCATGCGGCCCGAGATCCAGCGCGCCCGCGAGCTCCGCCGGAACATGAGCGAGCCCGAGGTGATGCTCTGGGCGAGACTGAAGCGCCTCCGGACGGACGGCGTCCGCTTCCGTCGCCAGGCGCCGTTCCGGGGCTACTTCCTGGATTTCGTCTGCTTCTCGCGTCGGCTGGTGGTGGAGGTGGACGGCAGCCAGCATGCCGAAGAGGTCCAGGCCGAGCATGACGCCGTGCGGGATCGCATCCTGCGGCGACAGGGATTCGTGGTGTTGCGGGTCTGGGCCTCCGAGGTCCGGCGGGACCTCGGCGTCGTGATGGATCGCATCCTCGCCGCCCTGGAGGCGGGGCGCTGTGTGGAGGGGCGACCAACCGGACGCGCCGCGCCCGGTCGAGGCTTCCCCACCCTGGCCGCTGCGCGGCCTGTCCCTCCCCATCAAGGGAGGGAAGGGCATCGCAATCCGGGCGATTCGCGCCATAAGGGCGGCATGTCGCTTGCCCTCGCCGAAGCCGAGCTTCCGCCGCTGGACCAGGCCCGCGAGATCCTCCGCCGCACCTTCGGCCACCAGGACTTCCGGGGCCTCCAGGCGCCGGTGATCGCCGAGGCGCTGGCCGGGCGCAGCGCCATGGCCGTGCTGCCGACGGGCGGCGGCAAGAGCCTGTGCTACCAGATCCCCAGCCTGATCCGGCCGGGCCTGGGCCTGGTGGTCTCGCCGCTGATCGCGCTGATGACCGACCAGGTGGCGGCGCTGCAGCAGTCGGGCGTGGCCGCCGCGCGCCTCGATTCCAACATCGACCTCAACGAGCGCGCCGAGACCTGGCGGCGCATCGAGCGCGGCGAGCTCGACCTGCTCTACGTCTCGCCCGAGGGGCTCATGCAGCCCGCCATGCTGGACCGCCTGGCCCGGACGCCGCTCGCGCTCATCGCCATCGACGAGGCCCACTGCGTCAGCCAGTGGGGCCACGACTTCCGGCCCGAGTACCGGATGCTGGGGCGCCTCGCCGAGCTGTTCCCCGAGGTCCCCCGCCTCGCGGTCACCGCCACCGCCGACGCCCGCACCCGCGAGGACATCCGCGGCGAGCTGCGCCTCCAGGGCTGCGCCGAGTTCGTGGCCAGCTTCGCCCGTCCCGAGCTGATCCTGTCGGCCGAGCGCAAGAAGGGCTCCAAGGAGAAGCGGGTCGTCGAGCTGGTCACCGCCCGCCCCGACCGCTCGGGCGTGGTCTATGCGGGTTCGCGCGACGGGACCGAGAAGCTGGCGGAAGCCTTGCGCCAGGCGGGCGTGCCGGCGCTCGCCTACCACGCCGGCCTCGACCGGCGGCTGCGCGAGCAGCGGCTGGAGGAGTTCCTGGAGGCCGACGCCGCCGTGATGGTGGCGACCATCGCCTTCGGCATGGGGGTGGACAAGCCCGACGTCCGCTTCGTGATCCACGCCGACCCGCCCGCCGCCATCGAGGCCTACTGGCAGGAGATCGGCCGGGCGGGCCGCGACGGCGACCCGGCCGAGGGCATCACCCTCTACGGCTCGGCCGACCTCGCCTGGGCGCTGCGCCGCATCGCCGAGCGCGAGGTGGACGATGCGGTCAAGCAGGTCCAGACGCGCAAGGTCCGCCAGCTCTACGCCATGCTGGACGGGACCGTCTGCCGGGCGGCCAGCGTGCGGCGCTACTTCGGCGAGGAGAGCGCCGAGCCCTGCGGCCAGTGCGACATCTGCACCGGCGAGATCGACACCGTCGACATGACCGAGCCCGCCCAGAAGGCGCTGTCCGCCGCCCACCGGCTGGCCGGCCGGTTCGGGCGCGGGCGGCTGATCGACCACCTCCTGGGCCGCACCAAGGACGTCACCGGCCACGAGGCCTCGCTGTCCACCTACGGCATCGGCCAGGAGCTGTCGGCCGTGCAGTGGCGCGACCTGACCGAACAGCTCCTGTTCGAGGGCCTGCTCAAGGAAGACCCCAACGACGGCCGCCCGCTGGTGGGCGTGGGCGACGCCGAGGCGGTCCGCGCCGTGTTCAGGGGCGAGCGGCGGGTGGCCATGCGCCGCCCCGCCGAGGCGGCCGAGCCCCGCGCGCGGCGCAGGAGCAAGGCCCCGCCGCTGTCGCCGTCCGACGCGCCACTGTTCCAGGCGCTGAAGGCCTGGCGGGCGGGCGAGGCCAAGGCCCAGCACGTGCCGCCCTACGTCATCTTCCACGACGCCACCCTGGCGGCCATCGCCCAGGCGAGGCCCGGGAGCCGCGCGGCGCTCGCCCAGATCAATGGCGTGGGCGAGGCCAAGCTCGCCCACTACGGCGAGGCGGTGCTGGAGGTGGTGGCGGGCTTCGAGGGCTGAGCGCTCAGCCGCCCGGCGCGCATCGGGCCTTGTCGCCGGCCTTGCAGGCCTTCACGTCGGCTTCCCACTTCGCCATGGCCTGGGCGTAGGCCGCCTGGGCCGCCGCCGCGTCGGCGGCGATGCGGGCGGCTTCGGCCTCCGTGGCGGCGACGGCGGCCTGATGGTCGGCCTGCGCCTTCGCATAGGCCGCGCGCTTCTCGGCGTTGCGCGCCTCGACCTCGGCGTTCCTGCGGTTGACCTCGACGTTCAGGAGTTCGCTGCGCCGGTTCTGATCGGCGAGCTCGGCCTCGCGGGCCATGCGCGCCGCCAGCGCCGCGTCCGTGGGCGGCGGAGGAGCCTGGGCGAAGGCCGGGACGGCCAGCAGGGCGGTAAGGATCAAGGCGGCGGCCGGACGCATTGGCGGGCTCCCAAGCTCAAGCTTGGACGCCTTCTAGCCGGACGTCGCCGGCCGCCGCCTTGATCCCGATCAGAAGTTGGCCTTCACCTCGACGCCCCAGGTGCGCGGGTCGTTCACGAAGCCGGTCAGGTTGTTGAAGTCGATGCCGCCCTCGAGGCTGCGGTCGTTGGTGATGTTGCGGCCGAACACCGCCGCCTCCCAGCGCCCGCCGTCGGCCCGGTAGCCCAGGCGCAGGCCGCCCTCCAGCAGCCGGTCGTCGTTGAACTCGGCCGACTCGTAGAGGAAGAAGCTGACCTTCGAACGATAGGCCCAGTCGGTGAACACGAACACCTCCCCGCTCGCCAGCGGCCAGGCGTAGCCGGCGGTGACGTTGGCGATCCACTTGGGCGCATTGGGCAGGCTGTTGCCGTCGATGCTGACCGCGCCGGCCGCCGGGCCCGCCGGGTCCAGCACCGTGCAGGGCGCGCCGCAGGGCTGGGTGAACAGGTTCGGGTCGTCGATCTCGGTGTTGTTGTAGGAGAGGCCCGCCGTCAGCACGAGGCGGTCGACCGGCTCGGCCTCGGCGTTGAACTCGAAGCCGTAGCCGGTGGCCTTGTCGGCGTTCAGCAGGCGGTTGAAGTTGGCGCCCCCGCCCACGGCGGTGATCTGAAGGTCGTTGGCGCGATAATAGAAGACGGCGGCGTCGAAGCGGGCCCGCATCTGCGGCAGGCGGCCCTTCACGCCCGACTCGTAGGACATCACCGTCTCCTTGTCGGCCACCGACAGGGTGTCGCCGAACACCAGCCGGCCCTGGATCGAGGGCGCGCGGTAGCCCCGGGCCACGCGGGCGTAGAGGTTCACGTCGTCCGTGGCCGCGTAGGTGGCGTTGAGGTTGAAGCTGACCTCGCTGGAGTCCGGGTTCGCCGTCAGGATGGCGGTGGGCGGCGCCCCGAAGGGCGACAGGGTCCGCTGGGCGAGGAAGTCCTTCTTGTCGTCCGAATAGCGGACGCCGCCGCCGACGTTCAGCCGCTCGGTCAGGTCATAGTCGAGGTTGGCGAACAGCGCCCAGCTCTCGGACTTCTGGTTCTGGTAGGCGTAGCCCTGCAGGCTCCCCCCGCCCAGGGTGTTGTAGTCGAAGCTGTCGATCTTGACGCTTTCGTTGAAGTAGAAGGCGCCGACCGTATAGGCGAGCTGGCCGGTGTCGCCGGCGATCCGCAGCTCCTGGCTGAACTGGCGGTGGAAGGGGATGCCGTCGGCGCTCTCCGACGGGAACGGGATCAGGCCCGGGCCGGACGGCGGGGCGAACACCGCGCCGTAGCCGCCGTCGATGTCGCCGCGCGAATAGGCGTCCACCCGCTCGTAGGCGGTGATCGAGGTGATCTCCGGCCCGCCCAGGTCGTAGGTCAGCTTCAGGCTGGCGCCCGAGGACTCGATCTTCTGATAGGCGCGGCCCTGCGCGTCCTGGCTGATCTCGTCGCGCTGGAAGCCCGGGACGAAGTCGTTGGTCCCCTGCCGGATGATGTTGGCCCGGAAGAGGCGCGGCGTGCCGTCCAGGTGCTGGTAGTGCAGGTTGAGGAGGGCGGCGAGCTCCTCGGTGGGCGTCCACAGCAGTTGGCCGCGCACCGCCACCTGGTCGTAGCCCTCGGCGTCGTGCTTCTTGGGCGTGAGCGTGTTGTCCACCCAGTCGCCGCGGTGCTGGTAGAGGGCCGAGAGGCGGCCGGCCAGCACGCCCGGGACGATCGGCCCCGAGAGCGCGCCCTCCAGGTTGATGGTGTCGTAGGTGGCGTACGAGGCCCGGCCGTAGCCCTCCAGCGCCTGGGTCGGCTTGGCGCTGTCGAACTTCAGCACGCCGGCCGGGGTGTTGCGGCCGAACAGGGTCCCCTGCGGCCCCTTCAGCACCTCCACCTGGTCGATGTCGAACAGCGGGAAGCCCTTCAGCACCGGGTTCTCCAGCACCACCTCGTCATAGACGAAGCTCACCGGCTGGGAGGCGTTCAGGTCGAAGTCGGTGTTGCCGAGGCCCCGGATGTAGGGACGCGGGAAGGTCCGGCCGAAGCTGGATTCCAGGGTCAGGCTGGGGACCCGGGCCGAGAACACCCGGATGTCGCCGCCCGACGAGCGGATGGCGTCCAGCTTCTCGCCCGAGACGGCGGTCAGCGCGGCCGGCACGTCGTTGATGTCCTGCGCCCGCTTCTGGGCGGTGACGATCACCTCGCCCAGCTCGATGGACTCCCGAGGGGCCTCCTGGGCGTGGGCCGCCCCCGCCAGCACCGCCAGGGCCACGCCCGCCGCCAGCGCCGCGCGCCGCGAACCCGCCTTCGTCATGATTGGAGCCCCCTCGTTCGCCGGCGCCGCGCCGACATCAACCTGAGATGTCGCGAAAGCTACACCAGGGCGTCGCGCGAGCGTCACGGACCAGCCGCCCCTCGGCCCGAAAGCCGCGCCGGCGTGACCTTGGGGCAACAGGGGTCAGTGGCCGCCGGTGGTGTCGATCGGTCCCCTGGGCCTGGGCGCGACCCAGATGAGGGCGCCCGCGGCGACAAAGACCACGGCGATGGCGGCGAACATGTCGAGGGCGCCCAGCATCAGGCTCTGCCCCTCGACGATGCGGGTCAGGCTGATGACCGCCGATTCGCGCGACATGCCCGAGGCGGTCATTTCGCCGACCACCCGCTCCCCATTGACGAGCGCGCCGGCGAGCTCGGTCTGGTCGATGCGAGCCGCGTTGCTCCAGCCGGTCTGGATGACGGCGGTGGCGATGGCGCCGCCGAGGGTGCGCATGAAGTTCGACAGGCCGGCCGCGTTGGCCGTCTCGTGGGGCTCGACGCTGGCGATCGCCAGGCCGGACACCGGGATGAAGAACATCACCATGAAGACGCCGGAGAGCAGCGTCGGCGCGGCCATCTGCAGGAAGGTGACGTCGGGCGTGAATCCCATGCGCCAGACATGGAGCAGGCCGAGGCCCGTCAAGCCGGTGAAGATCACCGCCCGGGCGTCCACCTTCTCCAGGATCTTGCCGACGATGGGCGCACAGCCGATCGCCAGCAGCCCCATGACGCCGGTCGCGTAGCCCGCCCAGGTGGCCGTGTAGCCCATGTTCTGCTGCAGCCAGAGCGGCAGCAGCACCACCGAGGCGAAGAACGCCCCGAAGCCCACCGTGTAGGTCACCGCCGCCGCCGCGAACCCCCGGCTGCGGAATATCCGCAGGTCCACGATGGGCTGGTCGTGGGTCAGCTCCCAGATCAGGAAGGCCGCGAAGCCCACGGCGGCGACCACGGCCAGCGCCACGATCTCGGCGCTCGCGAACCAGTCGAGGTTGCGGCCCTCGTCCAGCATGACCTGGAAGGCGCCGACCCAGACGACGAGCAGGCCCAGGCCTACGAAGTCTATGGCCGCCTTCTCGCGCCGGTCGGGCATGTCGCGCAGCATCAGCCAGGCGACGGTGACGCCCAGCGCCGCCAGCGGGACCTTCAGGTGGAAGATCCATGGCCAGCCGGCCGAGTCGCTGATGATCCCGCCCAGGATCGGCCCCAGGACCGGGGCGATCAGGGTGGTCATCGCCCAGATGACGTTGGCCAGCATCGCCTTATCCCGCGGGAAAACCTGTATCAGCAGCATCAGCGAGAGCGGCATCAGCGGACCGCCCGCCAGCCCCAGAAGCACCCGGCCGGCCACCAGCAGGCCGAAGGAGGAGGCCAGGCCGCAGAGCAGCGAGAGCGCCCCGAAGGCGGCGTAGCAGACCAGGAATACGCGCTTGGCGCCGAACCTCTTGGCCAGCCAGCCGGTCAGCGGGACGGTGATGGCCTCGGCGACGGCGTAGGCGGTGATGACCCAGGTGCCCTGGGTCACCGAGACGCCCAGCGAGCCCGAAATCGTCGGGATCGACACGTTGGCGATGGTCGTATCGAGCACCACCAGGAAGTTGGACATGCCGATGGCCAGGGCGGCGCCCAGCAGCGACAGGCCGGTCAGCGGGGCGGGCCCCGCCGTTTCGGAACGGGTCATGACGGGCGCCTATCTGGAGACGTCGATGTCGACATCCATGGACAGGCCGACGCGCAGCGGATGCTCGGCCAGCTCCTTCGGATCGAGGGCGATGCGGACCGGCAGGCGCTGGACCACCTTGATCCAGTTGCCGGTGGCGTTCTGGGCCGGGACCACGGCGAAGGCCGAGCCGGTGCCGCCCGAGAAGCCGACGACGCGGCCGGCGAACTCCACCTTGTCGCCATAGAGGTCCGCGGTCAGCCTGACAGGCTGGCCCGGCTTCACCCTGGCGAGTTGGACCTCCTTGAAGTTGGCGTCGACATAGGCCGCCTGGATCGGGACCACGGCCATCAGGGACACGCCGGGCTGGACGCGCTGGCCCACCTGCACCCGGCGGCGGGAGACCACGCCGTCGAGGGGCGCCCGGATGACCGTTCGGCTGAGGTCGAGCGCGGCCTGGTCGCGGGCGGCGCGCGCGGCGACCACCTCAGGATGCGTCTCGACCGTCGTGTTCTCGATCAGGACCGCGTTGGCCGCCCGCGAGCTCGTCGCGGCGGCGCGGTTGGCGATGGCCTGGGCCTGGGCGGCCAGCGCGGCGCGCAGGTTCGACTCCGCGGTCACCGCCGCGTTGCGCGCCGCCGTCAGCTCTTCGCCGGACACCGAGCCCGAGGCGGCCAGGGCCTCGCGCCTTTCGAGGTCGATGCGGGCCTTGGCGAGTTCGGAACGGGCGGCGGTCACCTGGGCGGCGGCGCGGCCCTGGTCGGCGATGCGGGCCGAGACCTGCGCGGCCAGCCCCTGGTCGGTGGCCATCAGTCCGCGAACCCGACGCTCGGCGGCGGCGAGGTCGGCCTCGGCCCGGGCCAGGGCCAGGCGCGCATCGCTGTCGTCCAGAACCACCAGCACGTCGCCCCGCTTCACGGCCTGGGCGTCGGCGACCCGCACCTCGCGCACGGGGCCGGCCACCAGCGGCGTCACCTCCGCGATGTCCGCGCCGACATAGGCGTTGTCGGTCTTCACGTGGCGGCCGCCGAACACGGCGCCATAGGCGGTCACGCCCGCGCCGGTCGCCACGACGGCGGCGGCGAGCCCCAGGAACAGGCGCCTGCGCAGGACCAGGCGGCGGGCCTGCGCGCTCCCGGCGTTCTCGGGTTGGGTGTCGGTCTTGGCGAGCATCTTGGCTTTCCCGTCAGGATCTGAAGCCGCCGCCCAGGGCGCGCACGAGGGCGACGTCATGGGTGAAGGCCTGGGTGTCGAGCTGGGCCGCGCTGCGGCGCGCGGCGATGAGGGCGTCCTCGGCCGTGAGCACGTCGAGGTAAGTGGCGAGACCGCCCCGGTAGCGATCGCGCGCCACGGTCCAGGCGGTTTCCGCGGCGGCCTCGGCCGCCTGGGTCCGTTCCAGCCGCGCCGTCAGCGCGCGGCGGCTTGCGAGGGCGTCGGCGGTTTCGCGCAAGGCCTGGACGAGCGCGTCGTCATAGGCCGCGACCGCGGCGTCGTAGTCCGCCTCGGCGCCGCGCAGCCCGGCCCGCAGCCGTCCGCCATTGAAGATCGGCAGGCTGACCGCCGGGCCGACGCCGCCGATCTCCGATCCGGCCTTGGTGAAGTCGGCGAGGTTCAGCGACTGCAGACCGTAGAAGGCCGCGAGGTTCACGTTCGGATAGAACTGGGCCCGGGCGACCTTGATGCGCCCGGCGGCGGCCTCCGCCCGCAGGCGCGCGGCCCGCACGTCCGGTCGGCGGCCGATCAGCTCGGCGGCGAGGTCCGCCGGCGCGCCCGCGGCGCCCAGGCCCTTCAGCGTCGGGCGGGCGATGGCCAGGCCCCGGTCCGGTCCGGCGCCCAGCAGGGCCGCCAGCCGGTGGCGGCCAAGCGTGACGGCCTCCTCCGCCCGGGCGAGATCGGCCTGGGCGGCGGCATGGGCCGAGACCGCGCGCTGCACGGCGCCTTCGTTCTCGAGGCCGCTCTGCTGGCGGGCCCGCATCAGGTCGGCGGTCTGGCCGCGCACCGCCACCGCGTCCCTGGCGGCGTCCAGGTCGGCGAAGGCGCCGGCGAGATCAGCGTAGGCGGCGGCGACCGCTGTGGAGAGGGCCAGCCTGGCCGCCGCCGCATCCGCCCGCGCCGCCTCGGCCTCCGAGACGGCGGCGGCCAGCGCCGCCCGGTTCCGGCCCCAGAGGTCCAGGTCCCAGGCGAGGTTCAAGGTCGCGCGCCCGTTGTCGTCCCATCCCTTGGGTACGGGCTGCCCCAGGGTTTCGCTCTGCTGAGCCATCTGGACCGACCCCGCCGACGAGAGTTCGGGCAGGAGACCCGCCCGCGACTGCCGGGCCAGGGCCTCGGCCTTGCGCATCCGCGCGTCAGCGGACCGCAAGGTCGGCGCGCCGGCCACCGCCTCCTCGATCAGGCCATCGAGCTGGGGATCGCCATAGGCGCGCCACCACGCCGCCTCGGGCCACGCGGCCTCGGGTCCCGCCGTGGCGGCCTCGAGGGCGTAGGCGGAGGGCGGCCTGGGCGCCGGTCCCGTCGCCGGGGCTGGGGCGGTCGCGCAGGCGCCGAGCCCGAGCAGGCTTGCGGAAAGCAGAAGCCCCCGCGTTCCGCCCGACAACGTGCCCTTCATGATCGCCTCCTTAAATGGACCATGCGGTCTATTATTGAGGCGGCTTGGCGCGGTCAATACAAAATCGTACCGTACGGTCCAGAAAAGGAGCGACTCCCCATGCGCGTGCGTACGGACGAGAAAAGACAGGCGATCATGGAGGCGGCCGAGGCGGTCTTCCGAGAGGTCGGCTACGAGCGCGCCAGCATGTCGGCCATCGCCGCGCGCGTCGGCGGGTCAAAGCAGACCCTCTACAGCTACTTCCAGTCCAAGGATGACCTGTTCTCGGCCGTCATGGTCGAGGCCATGGACGAACAGGCCGAGCTCCTCCTGGCCCTGCTCCACGGCGGCGACGGAGACCTGCGCGCGACCCTGGAGGCCTTCGCCGACGCCTACGTCGACTTCATCCTGTCTCCCGAGGTGCTCACCCTGACCCGGGTGGCGGTCACCGAGGGCGGCAAGGGGACGCTGGGCGCGCGCCTCTATGAACTGGGCCCGCTGCGCGGCTGGGCCGAGATGGCCGCCACCCTGACGCGCTGGGCCGGCGAGAGCCGCCTGCGCATCGACGACCCGACCTTCGCCGCCTTCCACCTGAAGGCGCTGCTGGAAGCCGGGCTGTTCGAGCCCGCGCTGTTTGGCGCGCCGCCGCCCGTCGACCGCCGGGCGGCGGCGCGGGCCGCGGTCGCCGCGTTCCTGCGCGCCTACGCGCCGAGCGTCGAAGGGCCCGAGGGTCTGGACCCATAAGCGGGATTCCGGACTTGGCCGAACAGTGCTTCAAGCTCTCAGAGGAGAGCGGGA
>NZ_JBKBRO010000009.1:0-153651 GCF_046463815.1 Phenylobacterium sp.
TGCCGCCTCAAGGACTTCCGACGCATCGCCACCCGCTACGACAAGCTCGCCTGCACCTACGCCGCAGCCGTCTGCCTCGCCGCCATCGTCATCTGGTGGTTATGAGTCTGGACCCTAGTCCTTCGCCGCCTCTTCGGCCGAGGCGGTGCGGGCGCCGGCGACCGGCGCCGCCTGGTTCACGGGGGCCTGGGCCACCGTGGCGGGGGCCAGCGGATTGCGCAGCAGGGCCAGGGTCTCGCGCACGTACTTGGCGTGGGTGACGATGCCGATCTCCAGCCGCTCGCTGTTGAGCTCGACCTGCTGGGTGAGCAGGCCGGCGATGAAGCCCGCGCCGGGGACGGCGCCGCCCTGGGTCACGTCGGCCACCTGGGTCAGGCCCTGTGGCGCTCCCCGGGGTTGCTGCGGCCGGCTGACGAACACCGGCCCGCCCGAGTTTCCGGCGAAGACCGCGAAGTCGAGCAGGAAGGTCGGGAAGATGCTGGCCGGGGCGATCGGATAGGAGGCCACGCGGCCGGCGCGCAGGATCGGGAAGCCCGCCTGGTTGGCCGAGAGCCCGCGCGGGAAGCCCAGGGCCATCATCTCGTCGCCGGCGGTCACATGGTACTGGGCGAAGGTGTCGTCGGTGGCCAGGTAGCCCTCAGGGATCGCCGCCTTGGCGAACTCGGGCGGGGCGGTGATGGCGATGGCCGCCACGTCGCGGGTCGGGTGGTGGATCCACAGCGGCCCGCCCTTGTCGTCGCGGATCTTCAGCGGCTGGGGCGAATAGCTCCAGCTCCCGTCGGCGTTGGCCACCCGGTAGCCGATCCGCGCGGTGGCGGCCGGCATCTTCTCCAACACGTGGTTGGCGGTGACCAGGACGACGCGCGGCCGCCCGTCCGCCGTAGGCGCCGAGATGAGGAATCCCGTTCCGACGGTGCGCGTCCCGTCGCCCAGCGGCTGTTCGAGCTGTACCGTCGCGTGGATCAGCTCGACCGCAAGATCCATGACCATGGCGGCCCCGACCTGGATAAGTAGCCCCTCGCGTCTTGTGCGCGATCTCGATGTATTTCGAATGAATCAGACTCTCGGGTCGGCGTCGACCCAACATCCCCGTGAGGGCCTTGCGCCAGAACGACGCGCCGGAGGCGGCTCAGGGCTGTGGTCAGGGCGCGCCCGGCTCCGGCCGAGGCTCGGGCAGCAGAGGCGGCGTGCTGTCCACGAACCGCAGCCAGTTGGCCCAAAGCTGATGCGTCCTCGCCTTGGTGATAGCCGTCATGCAGCTCAGGTTCATCACGACACGGACCGTCCCGCCGCTCCACGAATTGAAGACCGCGCCGCACTCGGCGTCGCGATAGGTCGACCAAGCCTTCTGCGCCTCGTCGAAGCTCTTCACCGCTTCCCGAGCGCCTTCGTCCTCCTCGGCGCTCTCCACCAAGCGCGCCCGGGCGGTCGCGACGTAGCGGACCAGTTCCCGTTCCGCCCGGTCCGAGTAGATGGCCGCGCAGTCGTTCATCCCCTCGGTCGTCATGCCGTCGCAGGAGTCCGGCTTGTCGGAGACCGCCATCAGCATGTCGATCCGCTCGCGGTAGGCGGCCTCCAGGCAGGTCGCGTCCCGGCACGCGTCGCGCCTCTTCAGCCATCGCGCCTGCTCGGCCCTCACCTTGTCCGGCGTGTTCGACCGCTCCAGCGCGCCGTCGAAGGCGCCCGCCAACTGCGAGTCCAGCGTATCGAGGTAGGCGTCGCAGATCAGCTTCTCCACCGCAGTCGCCGCCTTCTTGCAGTCGAGGCCGGCGGCCCGAGCGTCAGCCACGCCGAACGCCAGCGCCGCGAACAGCGCGCAAGCCATCCCCACGGCGATGCGACGACCGATCTGCAATGAGAACACTGCGCCCTCCCTTGGCCGCTTGGAAACGACGCTCGGGTTCACCGCGGGCCAATCTGGTTGAGCTTCACCGGCTTCGGAACACCGGTCGAAACCGAGAAGACCTCCACATGGTCCAGATGACGAGCGGGCATGTTCTCTCCGACATACATGTCATCAGCCGCCGCCTTGGCCCATGCCGTGAGATTGTCTGCGACCGGCTTGGCGCGCGACGGGTCCCGGACGAACAGCGTGAACGTCGGCTGCTTCGCACAACTGCGACCGCTGCCGCCACAGTTGAAGTAAAGGATGGCGGTGGCCACGATCTTCCCGGAGGGTTCGAGCACAACGGCGCCCTTCTCGTCGCACGAATGAGGACGACAGGCGGTGAAGCGATAAAGCTCGCCGATCCTCACCGGATCGTCGGGCGCGCCGCCGAGTACGTTCAGTTGCTGCTCTGCGCGGTCCCCCGAGTAGCTATAGTTGGCCCTGCCGTGCCCCACGAACGCGGTGACCGCCCGCTGAAACGCGCGGTCCCAGAACAGCAGATTGGTGTGCGGGCAGGCCGCGAGATTCTTGAGGCCGCAGTCAGCGCCTGAGGCGAGGGCGGCCAGGGCCGCCAGCGTCACGAGCATCGATCCGCTCCCTACGGCTTGGGCTTGGGCTCGGGAAGCTTGCCCGCCGCAAGCTCCCACTGTCCAGAACAAAGTGAGCACATCCGAAATGCCCGAAGGTCCTTGAGCCCGGCCCGGTCCCGGCGCATCTAGCGGCCATGAGCCTCCCCAAGCCGCCCGCCGCGCCGAAGCGCCCCGTCACCCTCGAACAGCTCGGCCGCACGCGGACCGACGACTACGCCTGGATGAAGGACGAGAACTGGCAGCAGGTGCTGCGCGACCCCGCCGCGCTGCGGGCCGACATCCGCGAGCACCTGACGGCCGAGAACGCCTACACCAAGGCCGTGCTGGCCGGGACCGAGGCGCTGCAGGCCATGCTGTTCGCCGAGATGAAGGGGCGCATCAAGGAGGACGACAGCACCGTCCCCGCCCCGGACGGCGCCTTCGAATACTACGTCCGCTACGAGACTGGCGCCGAGCATCCGATCCACGCCCGCCGGCCGAGAGGCGGCGGCGAAGAGCAGGTGCTGATCGACGAGAGCGAGCTCGCCAAGGGCAAGGCCTATTTCCACGTGGGTCACGCGGGCCACACAAGGGACCACGGCCTCTTCGCCTGGGCCGCCGACGAGCAGGGCAGCGAGTACTACACGATCCGGGTGAAGGACCTTTCGACCGGCCAGGAGGTGGGCGGCGCGATCGAGAGCGCCTACGGCGACTTCACCTTCTCGCCGGACGGTGCGTGGCTGTTCTGGATCTGGCGCGACGAGAACGCCCGGCCCTCGAAGGTCTTCCGCCGGCCCGCGCGCGGCGGCGAGGACGTGCTGGTCTACGAGGAGATGGACGACGGGATGTTCCTGGGCGTCGGGACCACCGCCGACGACGCCTTCATCCTGATCCACGTGGGCAACCAGGAGACCACCGAGCTCTGGCTGATCCCGGCCTCCGAGCCCACGGCCGCACCGGTCGTGGCCGAGCCGCGCCGGACCGGGGTGAAGTACGAGCTGGACCACTGGACCGACCGCTGGGTGATCCGCACCAACGATGACGGCGCGGTGGACTTCAAGCTTTGCGTCTCGGAGGCCGCGGTCCCGGCCAAGGCGACCTGGCGCGACTTCGTGGCCCACGAGCCGGGGCGCTACATTACCGGTTTCGCGGCCTACGCCGGGCGCCTGGTGCGCGCCGAGCGGGTCAATGCGCTGGACCGGCTGGTGGTCATGGACCGCGCGGGCGCAGAGCACGTGGTGGCCTTCGACGAGGAGGCCTATGCCCTGCACCTGGAGACCGGCTTCGAGTACGAGACCACGCTGACCCGCTTCGTCTACCAGTCGCCCACCACGCCCCGGCAGTGGTTCGACTACGACATGGCGAGCCGCCAGCGGACCCTGCGCAAGACACAGGAGATCCCCTCGGGCCACGACCCCGCCCGCTACGTGGCCCGGCGGCTTCATGCCAGGGCGGCCGACGGCGCCGAGGTCCCGATCACCCTGCTGATGCTGAAGGACACGCCGAGGGACGGCTCGGCGCCGGTGCTGCTCTACGGCTACGGCAGCTATGGCCACGCGATGGAGCCCAGCTTCTCGATCCGCAATCTCAGCCTCGTGGACCGGGGCTGGATCTGGGCCGTGGCCCACGTCCGGGGCGGCTCGGACAAGGGTTGGGGCTGGTTCCTGGATGGCCGGCGCGAGAAGAAGGCCAACACCTTCACCGACTTCATCGCCTGCGCCGAGCACCTGATCGCCGAGGGCTATGCGACCAAGGGCCGGATCGCGGCCTACGGCGGCTCGGCCGGGGGGATGCTGATGGGGGCGGTCGCCAACCTGCGGCCCGACCTGTGGGGCGCGATCATCGCCGCCGTGCCCTTCGTGGACGTGCTGAACACCATGAGCGACACGTCCCTGCCGCTGACGCCGCCCGAATGGCCCGAGTGGGGCAACCCCATCGAGGACGCGGACGCCTACGACCGCATAGCCAGCTACAGCCCCTACGACCAGGTCAAGGCCCAGGCCTACCCGCCGGTGCTCGCCACCGGCGGGCTCTCGGACCCCCGCGTCACCTACTGGGAGCCGGCCAAGTGGGTCGCGAAGCTGCGCGACCACACGACCGGCGAGGCCCCGATCCTGCTCAAGATCAACATGGAGGCCGGCCACGGGGGCGCCTCCGGCCGTTTCGACTTCCTGAAGGAGATCGCATTGGATTATGCCTTCGCCATCTGGGCGATCGAGGGGGGCTGGAAGACGGCATGATCATCCGGGCGGCGGAACCGAGAGACGCCGAGGCCTTGGCGGCCATCTACGACCACCACGTCCTGCACGGTTTCGGAAGCTTCGAACTGGAGCCCCCGGGCGTCGCCTGGATGGACGCCAAGCGGCGCGACCTGCAGGCGCTGGGCCTGCCCTTCCTGGTGGCCCAACTGGGCAATCGGGTGCTGGGCTATGCCTACGCCGGGCCGTTCCGGCCGCGCCCCGGATACCGCTACACGGTGGAGGACAGCGTCTATGTGGCCCCCGACGCCATCGGCCGCGGCGTGGGTCGCGCGGTCCTCGCCCGCGTGCTGGACGAATGCACGGAGCTCGGCGTTCGGCAGGTGATCGCGGTGATCGGGGATTCCCGGAACGCGGCGTCCATCGGCCTGCATACGGCGCTGGGCTTCCAACACTCCGGCGTCGGCCGGAGCCTGGGGTTCAAGCACGGCCGCTGGGTCGACATCGTGTGGATGCAGAAGGCCCTGAACGGCGGCGACGCCACCCCGCCCGAAGGCCCGGGCATCCGCCTGAGCTAGATTTTCAGAGGAACCGCGGGCCTCTCTCCTCCCCCGTCGGGGGAGGAGAGCATGGGGACGGCTTCGGCACACCCGCGCCTTGATCTGGCGCATAGACGCTCCCAATGAGGCAGTCTTGATAAAATCAATTTTCCTTATGGCCTCGGAGCGACTACCTGAGGCCCTGCCTTAACTGGGAGTGCAACATGTCTCTGATCAACACCACGGTGAAACCCTTCACGGCGCAGGCCTTCAAGGAAGGCAAGTTCGTCACCGTTTCGGACGCCGATCTGAAGGGCAAGTGGTCGGTCGTCTTCTTCTATCCCGCCGACTTCACCTTCGTGTGCCCGACCGAGCTCGAGGACCTGGCCGACAACTACGCCGAGTTCCAGAAGCTGGGCGTCGAGATCTATTCGGTCTCCACCGACACGCACTTCTCGCACAAGGCCTGGGCCGACACCTCGCCGGCCATCGGCAAGATCAGGTACACCATGGTGGGCGACCCCTCGGGAGTCGTGACCAACAACTTCGGCGTGATGCGCGAGGGCCAGGGCCTGGCCGACCGCGGCACCTTCCTGGTCGATCCGGACGGCGTGATCCAGTTCATGGAGATCACCTCGGAAGGCGTGGGCCGTAACGCCGCCGAGCTGCTGCGCAAGGTCAAGGCCGCCCAGTACGTCCGCAACCACCCCGGCGAAGTCTGCCCGGCCAAGTGGGAAGAAGGCGAGAAGACCCTCGCCCCGTCCCTGGACCTGGTCGGCAAGATCTAAGCGCCCGCCGACGACGACCCCGGCGCCGTCCCTTGAGCGGTCGGCGCCGGGCCTCTCCCCCTCCCCGAACGCTTCGGAGCCCCCATGCTGGACGCCGCCCTGAAGGCCCAACTGAAGGCCTACCTGGAAAACATCCGCCAGCCGGTGGAGCTGGTCGCCTCGCTCGACGACGGCCCGAAGTCGAAGGAGCTGCTGGAGCTCCTGAACGAGATCGCCGAGGCCTCGGACAAGGTCGCCGTGGTCACCGGCGGCGACGATGCGCGCAAGCCCTCGTTCGCCATCACGCGGCCCGGCACGGACGTGTCGGTGCGCTTCGCCGGCATCCCGCTGGGCCACGAGTTCACCTCGCTGGTGCTGACCCTTCTGTGGGTCGGCGGCCATCCGCCCAAGGTGGAGCCCGAGGTCATCGAGCAGGTGAAGGCGCTGGACGGCGACTTCCAGTTCGAGACCTATTTCTCGCTCTCGTGCCAGAACTGCCCCGACGTGGTGCAGGCGCTGAACCTGATGAGCGTTCTGAACCCGAGGATCCGGGCCGTCTCCATCGACGGCGCGCTGTTCCAGGACGAGGTCGAGGCCCGCAAGGTCATGGCCGTCCCCACCGTGCTGCTGAACGGTGAGCCCTTCGCCCAGGGCCGCATGAGCCTGGAGCAGATCCTGGCCAAGCTGGACACCGGCGCCCAGGCCCGCGCGGCCGAGAAGATCAAGGCCAAGGACGCCTTCGACGTGCTGGTGGTGGGCGGCGGCCCGGCCGGCGCGGCGGCGGCCATCTACGCCGCGCGCAAGGGCATCCGCACCGGCCTGGCGGCCGAGCGCTTCGGCGGCCAGGTGCTGGACACCATGGCCATCGAGAACTTCATCTCCGTCCCGCACACCGAAGGCCCCAAGCTGGCGGCTGGCCTTGAGCAGCACGTCAAGGACTACGAGGTCGACGTGATGAACCTCCAGAAGGCGGTGAAGCTGGTCCCGGCCTCGCAGCCCGGTGGCCTCATCACCGTCGAGCTGGAGAACGGCGCGGCGCTGAAGTCCCGGACCGTCATCCTGGCCACCGGCGCCCGCTGGCGGCAGATGAACGTCCCCGGCGAGGACGAATACCGCAACAAGGGCGTGGCCTACTGCCCCCACTGCGACGGCCCGTTGTTCAAGGGCAAGCGCGTGGCGGTGATCGGCGGCGGCAATTCGGGCGTCGAGGCGGCCATCGACCTGGCGGGCATCGTGGCCCACGTCACCCTGATCGAGTTCGACAGCCAGCTCCGCGCCGACGCGGTGCTGCAGCGCAAGCTGGCCAGCCTGCCCAACGTGCGCATCGTCACCTCGGCCCTGACCACCGAGGTCAGGGGCGACGGCCAGAAGGTGACCGGCCTCGTCTACAAGGACCGCAACTCGGACGAGGTGCATAACGTCGACCTGGAGGGAATCTTCGTCCAGATCGGACTCGTGCCCAATACCGAGTGGCTGAAGGACTCCGTCGCGCTCTCGCCCCGCGGCGAGATCGAGACCGACCACCGCGGCCAGACCTCCCTCCCCGGCGTGTTCGCGGCCGGCGACGCGACGACGACGCCCTACAAGCAGATCGTCATCGCCATGGGCGAGGGTTCGAAGGCGGCGCTGTCGGCCTTCGACTACCTCATCCGCCAGCCGGTCCCGGAAGCGGAACAGGCCGCCGCCTGACGTGACGTCAATCCGGCGCCTTCATCGGCGCCGGAAACCCGCATAGGGTCCGCGCCATGTCGGAACCCATGACCTATGCGCGCTACCTCGCGCTGGACGAGCTGCTCGCCGCCCAGAAGCCCAGGAGCGACCGCCACGACGAACTGCTGTTCATCGTCATCCACCAGACCAAGGAGCTGTGGCTCAAGGAGATCATCCACGAGGTCGAACTGGCCAAGCGGCTGATCGTCGAGGGCGACGTGGAGCCCGCCTACAAGGCGCTGGCCCGCGTCTCGCGCATCCAGACCATCATGACCCTCTCGTGGGACGTGCTGGCCACGATGACCCCCGCCGACTACCTGAGCTTCCGCGGCGACCTGGGCACGAGCTCGGGCTTCCAGTCGCACCAGTTCCGGACGCTGGAGTACCTGCTGGGCCTGAAGGACGAGAGCTTCCTGCGCTTCCACGCCGAACGGCCGGACGCGATGGCCCAGCTCAAGGCGGCCCTGGAGGCCCCCAGCCTCTATGACGTGGCCATCGCCCAGCTTCCCCGCCACGGCCTGGCCGTGCCCGAGGCGGTGCTGGACCGCGACTACGCCCAGCCCTACGAACCCTCGCCCGAGGTGGAGGCGGCCTGGCTCGCCGTCTATCGCGACACGGCCAGATACTGGGAGCTCTATCAGCTCGCCGAAAAGCTGGTGGACCTGGACGATGCGCTCGTCACCTGGCGCCACAAGCACGTGCTCACCGTCGAGCGGATCATCGGCGGACGGCCCGGCACGGGCGGCACCGAGGGCGCGGGCTACCTCGCCAACACCCTGAAGCGCCGCTGCTTCCCCGAGCTGTGGTCGCTCAGGACCAGGCTGTGAGCGCGCGCAAGGACCTGTTCTCCCGGGCGCTGGCCGCGGCCCCCGGGCGGCTGCACCTGGCCGCCCACAGCCACCACCTGTGGCCGGACGCGACCTTCGCCGCCCACATGCAGGCGTGGGAGGACGCCGCCTCGCTGGCCGACCGCAAGTGGGACCAGGCGCTGGGCGAGGTCTATCCGGCGGCGCAGGCGCTGGTCGCCCGGGAGCTTTCCCTGCCCTCGCCCGAAAGCGTGGTCTTCGCGCCCAACACCCACACCCTGCTGACGGTGCTGCGCTCGGCGATCGGGCGACGGCCGGCCCGCGTGCTGGCCAGCGACGGGGAGTTCCACTCGTTCCGGCGGCAGGCGGCGCGCTGGGCCGAGGCCGGCGACATCGCGCTGACGCTCATTCCGTCAGAGGCGCCGGACTTCCCCGCGCGGTTCCGGACGGCGGCGCAGGAGGGGGCCTTCGACCTGATCTTCGTCAGCCACGTCTTCTTCAAGACCGGCCGCGTGTTCGAGGACGCCTGGGACCTGGCGGCCCTGTCGCGGCCCGAAGGGCCCTGGGTGGTGGTGGACGGCTACCACGGCTTCCGGGCGGTCCCCACGGACCTGTCGGCCGTGGCCGATCGGGTCTTCTACCTGGCCGGCGGCTACAAGTACGCCATGGCCGGCGAAGGCGCGGCCTTCCTCCACGCCCCGCCGGGATTCGGACCCCGGCCGGAGCTCACCGGCTGGTACGCCGAGTTCGGGGACCTGGAGGGCCCGCCGGGCGGGGTGGGCTATGCCCGCGACGCCGGCCGCTTCCTGGGCGCCACCTTCGACCCCTCAGGGCTCTACCGGTTCACGGCGGCGGGGCGGATGCTGGAGGCCGAGGGCCTGACCACGGCCAAGGTCGCCGACCACGTGGCGGGGCTCCAGCGCCGGCTGGTCGAGGCCCGGCCGCTGCCGGACGCCGAACTGATCAATCCCCTGGACGGGCGGCCGCACGCCCGCTTCCTCGCCTTCCGCCACCCGAAGGCGCAGGCGTGGAAGGCCGCGCTGATGGAGCAGAACGTGGTCGTGGACGTGCGCGACGACGTGCTCAGGATCGGCCTCTCCATCTACCACGACGAGGCGGATATCGACCGCTTCTGTGAGACGTGCCGGGGGCTTTAATCGCCCCAGGGCATGAAGTGCTTGGAGAGCTTGAGGCCCTGGCGCTGATAGTGGGAGCCCAGGTCCCCGTACAGCCGCGTGGGCCGTTCGGTCAGGGGCTCGTAGACCAGCCGGGCGACGGTCTGGCCGTCCTCCAGGATGAAAGGGGTCTCGTGGCTGCGGACCTCGAGCACGCCCTTGGAGCCCTTGCCGTGGGCCTCGTCGGTCCCGAAGCCGGGATCGAAGAAGCCGGCGTAGTGGACCCGGAACTCGCCGACCGACGGATCGATGGGGGTCATCTCGGCGGCTTCCAGGACGGGGATCTCCACCGCCTGCTTCGAGGCCAGGATGTAGAACTCGCCCGGGTCCAGCAGGAGCTGGCCGTTGCGGGGCAGCAGCGGCTCCCAGAAGTCGCGCGGATCGTGGCCGTCCACGTGGTCGAGGTCGACGACGCCCGCGTGGCGCCGTCCCCGGAAGCCCGCCACCTCGCCCGTCAGGTCGACGCCGACGCTTTCCACCCGCAGGCGCGGCGGCTCGCCGGCCTTGAGGCGGAGCTGGTTGAGGCGCGTGCCGGTGCGGACCAGGACCGAGAAGGTCTGGGGGGCGATCTCGATGTAGGTCGGGCCCTTGTAGTGCTCGGCCACGTCGTCGAAGGCCATGCCCCGGTCGGTGTGCAGGCGCACGAAGACGTCCACCCGGCCGGTGGAGCTCTTCGGATTGGCCCGGGCGGAGATGCCGGCCGGCAGGGCCAGCCGCTCCTGCAGTTCGGCGATGTAGACGCAGCCGCGCTCCAGCACCGCGCCCTTGGTCAGGTCCAGCTCGTGCATGGCCACGTCGGCGATGCGCTCGCGCACCGTGTGGCGGCCGGGCAGGAACGAGGCGCGCACGCGCCAGGCCCGGGCGCCGAGCCGGAGGTCCAGGCTGGCCGGCTGGACCTGGTCGGGCTCGAACGGGGAATCGGCCGCGATCGCGCCCTGCGCGATCAGGCCCTCGATGGATTGGCAGGGCAGGATGCCGGGGCGGTCTGTCGCGCTCATGGGCGGCGAAGACTTAGCCGAGAACGGCGATGTGGCAAGCGACAGCTTCACCGCGCGGCGATGAGGAAACCACGAAAGACACGAAAAGCACGAAAGGCGGCCTCCTGAGAGGCCGCGTAGCGGCGACTCCACAAGGATCAAACCACGGAATACACGGACGGCGTCGGCGCTTTCCGTGTCCTTCCGTGTAGTCCGTGGTTCCTTCAAAGGGACGCCGCCGCTGGCGCGGCGGCACGGGCGTGAGCCCTTTCGTGCTTTTCGTGTCTTTCGTGGTTCAGCCATCCCGGTCCACGGCGCGGCAAACCGGCCCTTGACCCGGCTGGCGCGAGGGGGTTCGTGGCCGCAGCTTTTCTGAAGGCCTTGGAGGCGGCGATGGCGGAAGACCCGCACGATTGGGAGCTCGAGACCCAGGCGGTGCGCGGCGGCCTCATGCGCACGCCCCACGGCGAGATCTCGGAAGCCCTCTTCCTCACCCAGAGCTTCGCCTACGACAGCGCCGCGGCGGCCGACCGCCGATTCTCGGGCGAGGAGCCGGGGTTCATCTATCAGCGCTTCGGCAACCCCACGACCGAGATGTTCGAACAGCGGCTGGCGCTGATCGAGGGCGCCGAGGCCTGCAAGGCCACCGCCTCGGGCATGGCCGCCGTGCAGCTCGCCCTGATGGGCCTGGTGCGCGCGGGCGACCACATCGTCGCCGGCCGGGCCCTGTTCGGCTCGTGCCGCTGGATCCTCTCGGAATGGATGCCCAGGTTTGGCGTCGAGACGACCTACGTCGACGCCACCGACCTCGCGGCGTGGAAGGCCGCCGTGCGACCCAACACCAGGGTCTTCCTGGTGGAGAGCCCGGCCAACCCCCTGCTGGAGGTGACCGACATAGCCGCCGTCGCCGAGGTGGCGCACGCGGCCGGCGCCAAGCTGGTGGTGGACAACGTCTTCGCCACGCCGGTCTTCCAGAAGCCGTTGAAGCTGGGCGCCGACGTGGTGGTCTATTCGGCCACCAAGCACATCGACGGCCAGGGCCGGGTGCTGGGGGGCGCGATCCTGGGCTCCGCCGAGCTCATAACCTCGGCCTACAAGGACATGCACCGCCACACCGGCCCGGCGCTGTCGCCCTTCAACGCCTGGGTGCTGCTGAAGGGCCTGGAGACCATGGACCTGCGGGTCCGCCGCCAGACGGACAACGCCGGCAAGGTGGCCGACGCCGTCGCGGCCCACGCCAAGGTGAAGCGCACCGTCTACTGCGGCCGGGCCGACCACCCGCAGGCGGCCGTCATCGCCCGCCAGATGACCGGCGGCGGCAATGTCCTGGCCTTCGACCTGGGCGGGCGCGAGGCGGCGTGGCGGTTCCTGGACGCCCTGGAGATCGTCGACATCTCCAACAACCTGGGCGACGCCAAGTCCATGGCCACCCATCCCTCCACCACGACCCACCGCTCCATGTCGGAGGACGACCGCCAGGCCATCGGCCTGACGCAAGGCTGGGTGCGGATGAGCGTGGGCCTGGAAGGCGCGGGCGACCTCGTGCGCGACGTGACCCGGGCGCTGGACGGCGCCTAGGCCGCCGCGCCCAGGTTCTCGGGCTCCACGGCGTACACGCGCGAGCAGAACTCGCAGGTGACGCGGATCTTGCCGTCGGGCTCGACCATGCCCTCGCGGTCCTCGGCCGGGAACGACTTCAGCACCGTCTCGATGCGGTCCTGCGAGCAGCGGCAGAAGGCGCGCAGCATCTTCGAGCCGAACACCCGCACGCCGTCCTCGTGGAACAGCCGGTAGAGCAGGTGGTTCGAGGACAGCGCCGGGTCGAGCAGTTCGTCCTCGCCGATGGTCTCGAAGAACGCCTGGCTGCGGTCCCACGCCTCGATGGTCGAGCCGCGCGCCTCGTCCTCGGCGATGTACTGGATGAGGAAACCGCCGGCCCGCCAGGCCTCGCCGCCTTCGCCGTTTGCGGTCTGGCCGACGGCCAGGCGCACCCGGGTGGGGGTCTGTTCGGACTGGGCGAAGTACTGCTCGGCGCAGAGCGCCAGCGTCTCGCCCTCGATGGCCGTGATGCCCTGGTAGCGGTCCATGTCGGACCCCTGGTCCACGGTCATGATGAACACGCCGTCGCCCAGGAGCGAGCGGGCGCCGGGGCGCTGGAAGCCATGGCTGGCGGACTCGACCTCGTCGGCGTCGTAGCGGCAGTAGCCCCTGAGGCCGCCCGAGGTGTCGTAGTCGGCGACGACATAGCGCACCGGGCCGGAGCCGCGGGCCTCCACGATCAGGCGGCCGTCGAACTTCAGGTTCGAGCCCACGAGGGCGGCCAGCGCGCAGGCCTCGCCCAGCAGGTTGGCCACCGGTTCGGGATAGTCGTGGCCGCGCAGGATCTCGTCGATCGCCGGGCCCATGCGGGCCACGCGGCCGCGCACCGGCTCGCCATCGATCTGGAACGCGCCGACCAGGTCGTCGGGAACGGAAGGATTGGACATGGGCGCCAATATAGGTTGCGCCGCGCCGGTTGCGAGCGCGGCGCTCCGCCTCAGATGGCCCCGAAGCACCAGGCCAGGATCGACTTCTGGACGTGGAGCCGGTTCTCGGCCTCGTCCCAGACCAGGCTACGGGGCCCGTCGATCACCGAGTCCGTCACCTCCTCGCCCCGGTGAGCCGGCAGGCAGTGGAGGAAGATCGCGTCGTCCGCCGCCTCGTCCATCAGCACGTCGTCCACCTGGTAGGGCTCGAGCGCGTCGAAGCGCTCGTCGTGGTCGGTGTCGCCCATCGAGACCCAGGTGTCGGTGATCACGCAGTCGGCGCCACGCACGGCCTCGCGCGGGTCGTCGATGGCGATGACGTCCCCCTGCTGCTCGGCCGCGCGGGCCAGGTCCACGAGGTCCGGATGGTAGATGGCGGGCGTGGCGATGCGCAGCTTGAAGCCCAGCTTCGGCGCGGCGTGGATGAAGCTGGCGCAGACGTTGTTGCCGTCGCCCACCCAGGCGAAGGTCCGGCCGTGGACCGAGCCGCGATGCTCCTCGAAAGTCATCAGGTCGGCCATGATCTGGCAGGGGTGGCTCTTGTCCGACAGGCCGTTGACCACGGGCACGGCCGACCAGTGGGCGAAGCGCTCGACGTCCTCGTGCGAGTTCGAGCGGATCATCACGGCGTCGACCATCCGCGAGAGCACGCGGGCGGTGTCCTCGATGGGCTCGCCGCGGCCGAGCTGCATGTCGACCGCGTTGGAGATGATCACGTCGCCGCCGAGCTGGCGCATGGCCGCGTCGAACGAGAAGCGCGTCCGGGTGGAGTTCTTCTCGAAGATCATGGCCAGCGTCCGGCCATGGGCCGGACGGTCCTCGTCGGGCTTGCCCTTGGGCCAGCCGATGCGGGCGGCCTTGCGGGCCTTGGCGTCCTCCAGGATCGTCCGCAGCTCGGTTCCGTCGAGCTTCCAGAGATCGATGAAGTGCCGGGGGGCCTGGGCGCTCACGCGGCCGCCTTCGCTTTGGCGCGGGCGGTCTCGCAGGCGCGTTCCAGCTTGCCGATGGCCTCGCGGGCCTCGTCCAGGGTCAGGGTCAGCGGCGGCAGCAGGCGCACGCAGTTGTCGCCGCCGCCGGCGATCAGCAGGTGCTCGTCGCGGGCGTGCTGCATGAACTCGCGGTTGGGCGTGGCGAGCTTGACGCCGATCAGCAGGCCCTTGCCGCGGATATCCACGACCACGTCGGGATAGCGGTCCTTCAGGCCCGAGAGCTGCTGGTTGAAGTAGCCGGCCAGCTCGCGGACGTGGGCCAGCAGCTCGGGCTTCACCAGTTCCTCGACCGAGGCGATGCCGACGGCCATGGCCAGCGGGTTGCCGCCGTAGGTCGAGCCGTGGGAGCCGGGGGTCATGCCCTTGGCCGCCTCGGCGGTGGCCAGGCACGCGCCGACCGGGAAGCCGCCGCCCAGGGCCTTGGCGACCGCCATGATGTCCGGGTCGGCCTCGCCGTCGGCCCACTCATAGGCGAACAGCCTGCCGGTCCGGCCCAGGCCGCACTGGATCTCGTCGTAGATCAGCAGGGTCCCGGTCTCGTCGCAGAGCCGGCGGATCTCCTTGAGCTGGGCTTCGGTCCAATGCCGCGCCCCGCCCTCGCCCTGGACGGGCTCGAGCAGGATGGCCGCCGTGGTCGGGCCGATCAGGGCCTTGAGGCCTTCCAGGTCGCCGAACTTCGCCTGGACGAACCCGGGAAGCGGCGGGCCGAAGCCTTCCACGTAGCTGGGGTTCCCGGCGGCGAAGATGGTGGCGATCGTCCGGCCGTGGAACGAGCCGTCGAAGCCGATGATGTCGATCCGCTCCGCCTGGCCGTTGGCCCAGTGATACTTGCGCGCGGTCTTGATGGCGCACTCGACCGCCTCGGCGCCCGAGTTGGTGAAGAAGGCCACGTCCGCGAAGGTGTTCCGGGTGAGCAGGTCGGCCAGCTTCTCCTGGTTCGGGATCCGGAAGATGTTGGACGTGTGCCAGAGCTTGTCGGCCTGGTCCTTCAGCGCCTGGATCAGCTTGGGGTTGCTGTGGCCCAGGGCGTTCACGGCGATGCCCGCCATGCAGTCCAGGTAGGCGTCCCCCTCGGCCGTGTAGAGTCGCGCGCCCTCGCCTCGCTCGAACGCCAGCGGGGCGCGTGCGTAGACGCCCATGATGTGGTCGCTGGGGACGGGCGCGGCGGCGTGGCTCGCGGTCTTATCGGTCAAGGAAGGAGCCCTCCAAAACGGAAGCGTCCCCGCGCGTTCGCTGCGGGGACCGGAAGGCCTGGCCTTTTCGACCCCGAACGCCGTGATGTCAACGCTTTACGGGCCGGGAAAGGGGGGGGGGCGGCGGCGAGGGGAGCCGCCGCCCGTGACGCCTTGCGAACTTCCGTGGTGTCAGAAGTCTGCCCGGACGCCGAAGAACAGGTACCGCCCCAGGGCGTCGTAGGTCTGGGGATAGGTGTTCCCGCTGCAGGGGCCGGAGGGGCAGTTGTTCACCGCGCCGCCGCCCGAGGAGGCCAGCGGCGGCTCCTTGTCGAAGACGTTGTTGACGCCGAACCGGACGGTCACGTTGTCGCGCACGCTCCAGGTCGCGGCCACGTCGAAGTAGTCGCGGGAGGCCAGCTTGGCGTCGGGCCCGTTGGCGTGGGACGCGCCCGAGAACTCGGAGTCGACGGTCACCGAATCCAGGTGGCGCCAGGTGGTCGACAGGTCGAAGTCCCAGGGCGAGCGCCAGGTCATCCGCGCCTTGTGCCGCCATTCCGGCATCGGAGCCCCGGTCGGGACGGCCGAGCCCGTGCAGACCGAGCCGTAGAGGCCGGCGCAGTCGAAGGGCTCGTCGCCCGGCAGGGTGGTGATCAGATAGTGGTCCAGGAAGGTGCCCTGGAAGGTGAAGGACAGCCCGCCGTAGTTGGCGAGCGCGCTGGTCACGCCGAAGTCGCCGAAGTCGAAGCGGTAGTTGGCCTCGACGTCGATCCCCTCCACCTCCAGGCCGCCCGTGTTGAAGGTGGTGTCGACGACGTAGCCGTTCTGCGACAGCCACAGCGAACCGGTCCCGGGCGCGCGGTGGATGAGGCCGCAGAAGAAGGCGTCGCCGTTCTCGGCGCAGCGCTGGAGGGTCACGTCCTGGCCGATCTGGCCGATCCGGTCCTTCAGCTTGATGTTGAACCAGTCCACCGAGGCCGAGAAGCCGGGAATGAAGGAGGGCGTGACCACCACCCCCACCGAATAGGTGTCCGAGGTCTCGGGATCGAGGTTCGGGTTGCCGCCGATCTGGCCGTTGTACTGGGCGGCCAGGTTCGGGACGATGTTCCCGTACTGGGCCGCCGTGACGCCAGTGCGGGCGCACTGCTCCAGCGTGAGCTCGGGCGCCGCGCCTTCGCAGGGGTCGACGTTGCCGTTGTTGGCGATGACGTTGGTGGCGAAGAGCTCGACGATGTTGGGCGCGCGGACGGCCCGGTTGTAGCTCGCCCGGACCCGCAGGTCCCCCGTCGGCGACCAGTCGCCGGCGAGCTTGTAGGTGTCCGTCGAGAACCCGAGCGAGTAGTCGCTCCAGCGGTAGCCGACTTCCGCCGACAGGTTCTGGAAGAACGGCTTGTTCTGGACGAGCGGGATGCGGGCTTCGCCGAACAGCTCGTAGAGGTCGTAGGAGCCCGCCGTGGACGCCGTGGCGCCGCCCTGGCCTGCGAGGTCGCCGGTCTGGAAGGCGGTGTCGGTGTTCAGGTTCAGGCGCTCGCGCCGGTATTCCGAGCCCACCGCGAAGCCGATGCCGTCGTTGGCCCAGGGCAGCTTCACGCCGTACTGGCCGAGGTCGCCGGTCAGCGAGGCCGACACCACCGTCTGCACGTATTCGCCGTTCTGGAAACCCGGGGTCTGGAGATAGTCCAGCGCGGCCTGTGAGGGCCCGGCGATGCTGAAGATGTCATACGGCACGCAGGCGGGATCGCGGTTGCTCCCGGCGAGCGAGGGCACCGCGGAACGGCAGGCCGGCTGCCCCGTGGCCGGGTCGATCACCACGTCCAGGGCCCGCGCGCTGCGGGCCAGGGAGAAGTCGTTGTAGAAGACCTGCTGGAACTCGACGACGCCGTACTGTCCGTACACGTCGTACTTGAAACCGTTGTCGAGCTGACCGCGCATGCCGATCACGCCGCGGTAGTCGGTGTGGCGCAGGTCGGCGATCCGTCCCCCGCCCTCCAGGTTCCGGCGCAGCACGGCCACCGAAGCCTGCTGGCCCGGCGTGGTCGGGTCGGCGTCGGTGTTCAGGCCGATCGAACCCGGGTTGGCCGGATCGTCGGGAAGCTGGTCGATGGTCGGCGCGCAGAACGCCGTCGCCATGGCCGCCGTCAGGAACGGGTTGCCGTCGCAGTTGATGTTCATGTTCTGGCCGAAGATCCCCGAAGGGGCGATCTGGGCCGACGTGCGGTCGTCCATGAACATGAGCTGGGTGTAGAGTTCTGCCTTCTCGCTGAACTCGTAGTTGGCGAACGCCCCCAGCACGTAGCGGGTGTCCGGCCGCTGGAAGTGGTTGTACGGCGCGAAGTTGAAGGCGTCGCGGTTGCCCACGTAGGGGCGAAGGCCGCGCCCGCCCGGCGCCGCGGGATCCAGGGTCAGGGCCGCGCCCGATCCGCCGCCGACCACGAACTGGGCCGGCGCGGTCGTGCCCGAGCCGCCGCAGGCGAAGCCCGCATAGGCGATCGAGGCGGTCGAGGTCGCGAGGTTGCAGGCGCTGTAGTCGCGGTTGTCCTGGGTGACCGCCTGGACGCTGCGGTAGCCGACATAGGCGGTGACATTGCCCCTGCCGTCCGGCGCGTTGACGCCGACCACCATGTTGAGATCGGTCGTGCCGCCGTCCCAGACGTCCTTCTCCGGAATCGCGAACTGCTCCGGGAACAGGGAGACGGCGGCGCGGCGGCGCAGCATCTCCTGCACGTCGTCGTTGTTGTTGGTGTGCTGGTAGCCCGAGTACTGCGCGTCGAGGCGCACGCCCTCGAAGTTCTTCTGCATGATGAAGTTCACCACGCCGGCCACGGCGTCGGCGCCGTACACGGCCGAGGCGCCGCCGGTGACGACTTCCACGCGCTCGATCAGGGTCGAGGGGATGAAGTTCAGGTCAGGGGCGGTGTTGTTCGGCCCCGCCCCCGGGGTGCCATTCTGAAGCCTTCGGCCGTCGACCAGCACCAGGGTCCGGGCCGGGCCCAGGCCCCGGAGGTCGACGGTGGCGGTGCCGGTCGCCCCGTTGGCGATCATCGCCCCCTGGGCGGCGAACACCTGCGGGAGCTGGTTCACCAGGTCTTCCGTCCGGGTGATGCCCCGCGTGGCGATCTCCTGCGAGCCGACCACGGTCACCGGGCTGGCGCTGGTCAGGTTCGGCTGCGGGATGCGCGAGCCGGTCACCACCACTTCCGAAACCTCGCCGGCCTCCTGAGCCGCCGCCGGACCCGCGGCCATGGCGCCCACGCCGGCCAGGATCGAGGAGGCGAGCAAAAGCTGCCTCGTCTTCGTCACCAACATCGATATTCCCTCCAAGCCCCCGATGGGCGGACAAATACGCCGACGCCCGGAGATCTCCGAGCGACGATAGATCGGGCTTAGGTAGTTGCGGACGGGACGGTCAATAAACTGTCGTCATTACATCCAATATTATCGAAACAATGTCTCATTGCCGACACGGTTACTATGCCGTTATATGATAGTAACTGGATAGTAACTTCATCCGTCGTAACATTATACTTTAAGTTACATCTCGAGCTTGGACACCACGAGACGGGCGGATTACTCCGCCGCGTGGATCGTCGGGGCGTCGCGCCAGAGTTCGAGCTGTCGGGCGAGAAGGCGCAACTGGCGGCGCGAGGCCGCGTCCCCCGCCTCGGCGAGCTCGATCATCCGCCGCACGCTGCGCAGGAGGGGCCCGCCCTCGTCAGGACGGCCGCCCCGGGCCCCGCGCAGCGCCCTGGCCCGCGCCTGGGCGGCCTCGCGCACGCGCACCGGGCGCACCAGGGCGTCGAGGTTGACGAGGAGGCCGTCCGCAGGCCTTCGGGCGATGGCCGCCACCGCCTCAGGCGCCAGGCCGTAGGTGAGGACGGCGTCGGCCTCGGAGGCGTTCTTCTTGACAAGGGCGCGGCTGTGTCCCCGCGAGCGTCCGAGCGCCTCGGCCGAGAGGCGGAGCGCCGCGCGCCGGCCGACGCCCTCCCCGAGGTGCAGCGCAAGCGCGGTCACGGCGATCTGCTTGGCGGCGCACCGCGGCTCGGGCCGCATGAGCTCGTCGTTCCAGGGCGGCGCCAGGCCGTCCAGCTCGCGGTGCAGGGCCTCGGCGCGATCGGTCAGCTTCACGAGCGCGTCGCCGCCGCTTCGGGACTGAGCGGTCATTGGGGCGGTCATCCGGCCGAGCGCTCCCGGCCGCGGAGCACGAAGGCGATCGCCACGCCCACGCCCACGTGGGCCAGGATGTCGGCGGCCGAACGCACGCCGTCCCAGCGCGGGAAGACGCCAGGCCAGCGGAGCGGCAGGACGAGCCCGTACATGACGCCGTAGAGCCCAACCCCGTAGATCGCGCCGCTCAAGAGGGGACGGCGGCGCAGGACTGGCGCGCGGCCGGCGGCCAGGAAGAAGGCCCCCGCCATCGCGCCGGCGATCCCGAAGTGGGTGAGGAGGCCGAGGAGCGTGGAGGTCCATCCCTGGCCGTAGGCGGCCTTGCCGAGCCAGCCGCTGGCCACGCCCTGCCACACCTGCTGGAAGCTCCGCCCCGCCGTCGCGCCGACCACGGTGGCGTAGGCGAGGTCGAGCGCGCCGCCCGCCAGGCCGGCGGCGGCGATACGGGCGGCGGCGGGGCGAAAGCCGGCCGGGTTGGCCAGGGTCGCGACGGTCATCGGGGATGCTCCTGCTTGGCCAGCAGGGTGCGGCGCGCCCGGACGGACGGTCGCGCACGAACCGATGCGCCGGAGCACGTTCCGATGACGCCGCCGGCCGGATCGCGTTTCAGGTTTTGACTTGGCCGGAGAGTTGGCGCTCGCTGCGTCCGAGGCAGTCTCGATGAACTATTCGTTCCGGTTCACCGGTGTTCAGGACCCCCGCGTCGAGGTCGGAGCCTCGCGCCAGTGGGGCGGCTTCAGCGTGCGCGAAGCGCGCGCCGGCGCCGGTCTGCACGAAGGCGTCGTCTTCGACGACCACCGCATCTCGTTCTACCTGTGCGAACCGACCCGCACCGACTGCGGGACGGGCGGACTGCGGCAGAGCCGGCTCTCGGTCAGCGGCGACTTCGATTTCGTGCCCGGCGGCTGCGACGGCTTCTGGGAGGACTCCGCGCCGGTGGATCTCCTGTCGATGCGCTTCTCCCCGACGCTGATCGACGAGGTGGCCGAAGGACTGGGCGCGACCGGCCGCGTGTCCCTGGCGCCCCGGCTGGGCGGCCGCGACCCGTTCATCTCGCACCTCGTGGGGATGCTCCGGGCCGAACTCGCCGCGCCGGAGCCCGCAAGCCGCCTCGCCGCCGACAGCGTCGCCGTGGCCTTGGCCACCCGGCTGCTCCGGGATCTCGCGACGCCCCCGCCCAGCCGCCAGACCCTGTCGAAGCCGCAGCTCCGGCGGCTCGTCGAGCACGTGGAGGCCAACCTGGACGCCGATCTCTCCCTCGCCGAACTGGCGGCGGTGGCCGGCATCAGCGTGCCGCACCTCACCACCCTGTTCCGCCGGACCATGGGCCAGTCGGTCCATGCCTATGTCATGGAGCGCCGGGTGGCGCGGGCCCGCGACCTGCTGCTGTCGGGACGGACCAGCGTGGCGGAAGCCGCCCTGGAGAGCGGCTTCGCCCACCAGAGCCACCTGGCCCGCTGGATGCGCCGGCTGCTGGGCGTGACGCCCGCCCAGGTCCTCAGGTCTTGATCTTGTAGCCCACCTGGAACATCCGCAGGCAGGCCAGCCCGGTGGCCAGCACGAGGCCCGCGGTCATGGCCACCCCCACGAAGAGGTTGCTCTCGGCCACACCGGTGAAGCCGTACCGGAAGCCGTCGATCAGGTAGAAGAAGGGGTTGTAGTGGCTGGCCGTGCGGAACGGTTCGGGCAGCCGCTCCACGAGGTAGAAGGTCCCCGACAGGAAGGTCATCGGCATGATGACGAAGTTGGTGACCGCGGCCATGTGGTCGAACTTCTCGCTCCACAGGCCGGCCATGATGCCCACGAAGCCCATGATGAGCGCCGCGCCCAGGCCGAAGTAGGCGATGGCCCAGGGTTGGGCGATCGGCAGCCGCGCGAAGGGCAGGACAGCCAGCAGGCTGATCGTCCCCACCACCACGCCGCGGGTGGCCGCGCCCGCGCCGAAGCCGGCGACGTGCTCGGCGGGCGTCAGCGGCGGGGTCAGGAAGTCGCCCATCAGGCCGTTGAACTTGGCCTGCAACAGCGATGAGGAGGAGTTGGCGAAGGCGTTCGAGAGGATTTGCATCATCACCAGGCCCGGGGCCACGAAGGTCCCGTAGTCCACGCCGTGCACCTGCCGGCCGCCGCCGACCGCCACCACGAAGACCAGCATGTAGAGAAGCGCGGTGACCACCGGCGCGGCCAGGGTCTGCATGCCCACCTTCATGAACCGGCGGACCTCCCGCAGATAGAGGGTCTTCAGCCCCTCCCAGTTCACCCCCGGATAGGCGCGGGGGCTGGGCGGCAGGGCGATTTCGGCGTCGGGAAGGTCTCGCATCCCGCAGAGATGCGCGCTGAGGGCGGGCGCCGCAAGAGCGGGCGTTAGCGACGCAACATCTAGTTCCTGTGGACGAACCCGATGGCGCCTATTGTGGCCCTTAAGGAGTTGTTTACTACTGATGGTGGTTGGTGAGCGGTGAGAGAGCCGGGCGCCACAAGATGTTGATCCCGGGGGCGTGGGGACGCTCCCGACCCTCTGGGTGGGAGGCGAATATGGGCTGGACCGACGAGCGCGTCGAACTTCTGAAGAAGCTCTGGCAGGACGGCCTCTCGGCCAGCCAAATCGCCAAGCAGCTTGGGGGCGTCACCCGCAACGCGGTGATCGGCAAGGTGCACCGCCTGGGCCTCTCCGGCCGGGCGACGCCGTCCAAGCCCCAGCGGACCGTCTTCAAGGCCCCGCGCCCGGCGCGTCCGGCCGCGGCCGCGCCCTCGGCGCCGCGCCGCATCGCCGAACCGGCCACGCCGGCCCCGGCCCCCGTGCGCTACGTGGACGAGGCCCCCGGCATGGCCACCGTGCTGACCCTGGGCGCCCACATGTGCAAGTGGCCGATCGGCGATCCGGCCATGGACAATTTCACCTTCTGCGGCCGCCGGGCCGACGAAGGCGGCCCCTACTGCTGCGAACACGCCCAGGTCGCCTACCAGCCGGCCCAGGCCAAGAAGAAGTCCAGCGCCGCCGAGCTCGCCCGCAGCCTGCGCCGCTACATCTGAGATCCGCGCTTCGGCGCGGCGCGTGATCCGTTGGGGATGGGGGGCGCGTCCAGCCCCGGGATGTCGACATCCTGAGGCCGGACGCGCCCCTTTCCGTTTCATCGTCATCCCGGACATCGCCCAGCGGCTATCCGGGACCCAGGGGCCGCGCCCGTGACGCTGGACCCCGGCTCCGCGCTTCGCTCCGGCCGGGATGACGGCTAAGGGTAAGACGATGAGCGACGAGGCTTCCGACACCGACGCATCCAGCCCGGCCGGCGGCAACGCCAGGCCCTACTCCGTCTCGGAGCTGGCGTTCGCGTTGAAGCGGACCCTGGAGGACGCCTACGGCTTCGTTCGCCTGAGGGGCGAACTCTCGAAAGTCACCCATCATTCCAACGGCCACGTCTACCTGACGCTGAAGGACGACCGGGCGGCCATCGACGGGGTTGTCTGGAAGGGCCAGGTGCGTGGCCTTTCCATCCGGCCAGAGCAGGGCCTGGAGGTGATCGTCACCGGCAAGATCACCACCTATCCGCAGGGCTCCCGCTATCAGATCGTCATCGAAACCATGGAGGCGGCCGGTGTCGGCGCCCTCCTGGCCCAGCTTGAGAAGCTGAAGGCCAGGCTGGCGGCCGAGGGCCTGTTCGCACCCGAGCGGAAGAAGCCCCTACCCGCCATGCCCTCGGTGGTGGGCGTCATCACCAGCCCGACCGGGGCGGTGATCCGCGACATCCTGCACCGCATCCGCGACCGCTGGCCCTGCCACGTCATCGTCTGGCCCGTGGTCGTGCAGGGCGACGCCGCGCCCGGCCAGGTGTGCGCGGCCATCCGGGGCTTCTGCGGCCTGGACCCGGCGGGCCCCGTCCCCCGGCCGGACGTCCTGATCGTGGCGCGCGGCGGCGGCTCGGTGGAGGACCTCTGGCCGTTCAACGACGAGACCCTGGCGCGCACGGTCGCCGAATGCCCGATCCCGCTGATCAGCGCCGTGGGCCATGAGACCGACACCACCCTGATCGACTTCGTCTCGGACCGGCGGGCGCCCACGCCCACGGCCGCCGCCGAGATCGCCACGCCGGTGCTGGCCGAGCTGAAGGGGCTGGTCGGCGACTATGGCGCGCGGATGCACCGCTGCGGCGGGCGAATGGTCGAGGACCGCAGGAGCCGCGTGGCCCATGCGGACCGCGCGCTGAAGCGCGTGCCGGACCTGGTGGAGCTGGCCGGCCAGCGCTTCGACATCGTCTCGGGCCGCCTCGGCGCGGGGCTGGCCCGCAACGCCGCGGCCCACGAGCGCGACCTGGTGCGGGTGGCGAGCCGTCTTTCGCCCCTGCTGCTGCAGCGGCCGCAGCGGGTGCAGGCGGACCGGCTGGAGGCGCTGAGCGCCCGCCTTGGCCCCTGCATGGACCGGCGGCTGGAGCGGCTGTCGGAGCGGCTGGAGGCCTTGTCCAAGCTCTACGCCAGCGCCGATCCCGACCGACCGCTGAAGCGCGGCTTCGCCCGGGTGACCCGGGCCGACGGCTCGCTGGTGCGCGAGGGCGCGGGGCTGGCCAGCGGCGAGGCGGTCAGCATCAAGTTCGGCGACGACGTGACCCGCGAGGCGGTGATCGACGGCGCGGGCGGATCTCCGTCGCCCAGACCCGCCCCCAAGCCGAAGCCGAAAAGCGAGGCCCCGCTCCAGGGCGACCTGTTCTGAGCGGCCGGTTGGGACTACATAGACGCCCATGAACGCCCACGACCGCGACTTCACCGGCAACGAGCTCGCCAAGCTGCACTACGGCGACGGCGACTTCGCCGTGCTGAAGCCGGGCCGGTTCGTCGTCTGCGCGGTGACCGGCCAGAAGATCCCGCTGGAGCAGCTCCGCTACTGGAGCGCCGAGCTGCAGGAGGCCTACGCCGGGCCGGCCGAGGCGCTGCAGCGCTGGCGCGACACCCACGGGACCTGACCAAGGGGCCTAGGTCCGCCTGTAGACCTCCGCGGGCCACCGCTTGTGGACCCAGAACCATTCCGAGGGCCGGGCGCGCACGCGCTCCTCGATGAAGGCGTTCACCCGCCGCACCCCGGCCTCGATGTCCGCGTCGCGGTCGCCGGTGTCCGCCAGGCGGATCGGCGGGTGGACGATCACCTTGAAACGGGCGCCGGGCCCGACCCGCTGGACGCTCATGGGCTGCAGGGGAACGCCGAAACGGAGCGCGAAGGTGGAGGGGCCGGGCGCGGTGTGGGCCATCACCCCGAAGAGGGGGGCGGCCACGCCGCCGTTGAACTTCTGATCGTTCATCAGCGCCACGGACTCCCCCCGCGACAGGGCCCGCATCAGCTCGCGCGCGCCCTCCAGCCCCTTGGGCGCGAAGAGCCGCACCCCGTAGCGGACGCGGTTCTTCCGGACGCGGGCGTCGACATGGGGGTTGTTCATGGCCCGGTAGGTGATCTGGCAGGGCACGCCGGCGCGCACGATGGCGGCGGCCATCACCTCGAAGGCCGAGAAGTGCCCCGAGATGAACACCACGGGCCCGGCGCCGGCGGCGATCTCGGCCAGGCGCTCGGCGCCCTCCACCTCCACCCGGGCGGGGTCGGCCGCGATGCGGTCCAGGATCGGGAACTCGGCGATCCAGCGGCCCAGCTCCTCCCATTGGGCGGTCAGGAGACGCGCGATCTCCTCGTCGGGCGCGTCGGGAAAGGCGATGCGCAGGTTCCGCTCCGCCACCCGCCGGGCGCTGGTGCGGGGTCCGAGCGTGCGGAACAGCCAGGCGCCGAAATCGGACACCGCATCGATGGGGAACAGTCGGGCGAGGCCGGTGGCGACGTCGAAGGCCAGGGCTTCCAGCCGCCAGGCGAGATCTTGGGCGAAGGAGGGCGTCTGGGCCATCAGCCCCTTCTCTAGAGCGCGTCAGGCGAAAATGTGAACGGTTTCGCCGCGCGGACGCCTGCAGACCGGGCGATTCCCCGCCCGGCCGGGATCGATGGGCGGCCGGGCGCCATCGCCGGTTAAGCATAACCACCCTAGCGTTTAGGATGCGCGCCCAAGTGGCGCCTGAATTGCGGAGGACGCGGCGAGGGGTCCCGATCCGGGACGCACCCGACCTTTCCGCGTGGGCGAATATCCGATGGACGAGATCGACGTTCACCTGGGCCGCAAGCTGAGGCGGCGCCGCAAGCTGATGGGCCTGACCCAGCAGGAGCTGGCGGGCGCCTGCGGCGTACGGTTCCAGCAGATCCAGAAGTACGAGTGCGCCGCCAACCGCATGTCGGCCGCCCGCCTCTGGCAGCTCGCCGCCGTGCTGCACGCGCCTGTCAGCTACTTCTACGAGGGGCTCTCGGAGGCCCAGCGCCTGGCCCGCGAGGCGAGCGAGGAGGTCGACCTTTTCGCCCGCAAGGAAACCCACGAGCTGATCCGCGCCTACTACGCCCTGAGCGAACTGCCCCGCAAACGCCTGCTGGAACTCGCCAAGGCCATGAACGACGAGGCGGAGGGTTAAGCCCGCCGCCCACGCCTGCTAAAGCGGACACATGTCGCTCTCCGCCCCCCGCCTCGCCGAGCTGGACGCCTTCCTGCTCGAGCTCAACCGCGCCGCCGCGAACGTCATCCTGCCGTTGTTCCGGGCCGACCACGGCCTGCACGACAAGGGGACGGGCGGCCAGGGCTACAAGGCCTTCGATCCCGTCACCGAGGCCGACCGGGGCGCCGAGCGCGCGATCCGGGCGCTGATCGCCGCGCGCTATCCCGACCACGGCGTGATCGGCGAGGAGTACGGCGAGGACCGTCCGGACGCGGAGTTCGTCTGGGTGCTGGACCCGGTGGACGGCACGCGGGCTTTCATCGCGGGCCTGCCGCTGTGGTGCGTTCTGATCGGCCTGCGGCACCAGGGCCGGCCCGTGCTGGGCTCGATCGGCCAGCCGTTCCTTGACGAGGTCTACATCGGCCAGGCCGCGGGCTCGCGGCTGGTGCGGCGCGGAACCGAGACGCCCCTGAGAGTGCGGTCGTGTCCGAAGCTGACGGACGCGATCATCGCCACCACCGATCCCGAGGGATGTTTCACCGGCGCGGAGCTGGGGGCCTGGACCCAGGTGCGGGCGGCGGCGCGACTCGCGCGGCTGGGCTGCGACGCCTACGCCTACGCCATGGTGGCGGCGGGCACGATGGACCTTGTGGTCGAGGCCGGGCTGAAGGCCTGGGACATCGACGCCGCGATCCCGGTGATCGAGGGCGCGGGGGGGCTGGTCACCGACTGGCGGGGCCGGCCGGTCGGGCCGAACGGCGGCCAGATCGCCATCGCGGGCGACCGGGCGTGCCTCGACGAGGCGCTGGTCGCGCTGAGGCGGTCGGCCAACTGAAAGCGGCCTCCTCCGGTCCAGGAGGAGGCGCGCGCAGATCAGACTATTTCTTGGCCGGAGCCTTCTTGGCGGCCGGCTTCTTGGCCGCGGGCTTCTTCGCCGCTGTCTTCGGGGCGGCCGGGGCCTTGGCGGCGGCGGGCTTGGCCGCAGGCGCCTTGGCGGCGGCAGGCGTCTTGGCCGCCGCGGGCTTCTTCGCCGCCGGAGCCTTCTTGGCCGCGGCGGGTTTGGCCGCCGGCTTCGCAGCCTTGGCCTGGGTCTTAGCCGGAGCCTTGGCCTTGGCGGGAGCCTTCGCCTTGGCCGGCGCGGCCGACTTCGCGGCCGCCGGCTTCTTGGCGGCCTTCGGCGCAGGGGCCTTCTTCGGCGCCGCCGCCTTCTTGGCGGCCGGCTTCTTCGCCGCGGGCTTCTTCGCCGCCGTCTTCGGGGCGGCCGTGGCCGGCGCAGGCGCAGGCTCCGGGGTCGGCGCGGGCTTTGGGGCCTCGGGCGGTTTGGCGGCCTCCACCGGCTTGGGCGGGGTCGGGGCGGCCGGCTTCGGGCCTTCGGAGGGCTTCGGCGCGGTCTTGCCGGTGAGCGCGTCGAAGACCTTCAGGAAGATGTTACGCATGTCGTCCGTCTCCATCAGGATTTCGTGGTAGGCGCCGGGCACGGTCACGAGCCGTCCCTGCGGTAGATTCCGGGCCGCCGCGGCCTGGGCCGCATTGTCGACGAGGCGGTCCTCGGCGGCCGAGACGATCTCGACCGGGATGGTCACTCCGCGCAACCGCTCGGGGCGGGCGAGGAAGGCGGTGGCGCGCAGGGCGAAGTCCAGCCAGCCCCAGGTGGGGCCGCCCAGCGCGAGATCGGGATTGGCGGCCACCTGGGCCTGGTAGCGTTCGAAGCGTCGCCGGTCGTGGGTGAGGATATTGCCCTCGAAGGTCTCCTCCAGCGGCTCGCCCGGGCCGCCGGGCGTGTAGCGGCCGGCGCGCCCGAACATCAGGTTGAGGCGCGTGCGCGCGATCACGGCGGCGCGCGGGTTGCGGCCGAACTGGATGCCCAGCATGGGCGCCGATAACACCGCGCCGGCGAAGCGCTTCTCGCCATGCGCCAGGGCCAGCAGGGTCAGGCAGCCGCCCATGGAATGGCCCACCGCGATCCAGGGCTTCGGCAGCCGCGCCTCATAGGCGTCGAGCAGGCGGCGGAAGTCGTCGAGGAAGGCCTGGTAGCCGCGCGCGTGGCCCTTGAGCCGGTCGGCCAGCGTGCGGTGCGACAGGCCCTGGCCGCGCCAGTCGTGGACCAGCACCACGAAGCCCCGGGCCAGGAAATCGCGGACGACCTCGTAATACTTCTCGATGGGCTCGGTGCGACCGCCGGAGAGCACCACGGAGCCCCGCGCCGGGCCGGAAGGGCGGAACAGCGCCGCGCGCAGCTTGGCCCCGTCGGCGCCGATGAACCACGACGCCTCGCCGCCCGGCGGGACCGGGGCTTCGGGGATATCCAGCAGGGGCGCGGCTTCGGTCATCGGAGTCGCTTACACGGCCTTCGAAAACAGGTTCTGAATCTCGGACTGGAGCGCGAAGGCGACCCCCATGTCCGACAGCTTCATGCGGCCGGTCATCATCGCCCGCATCGGATCGAGCTGTCCCTTGCCCAGGGCGACGAGGTCGGCGCGGCTGATGGTGACGGTCAGGTCGGCGGGCCTGTCGTCGTTGGTGACCGCGGCGCCGTCGAGATGGATGATGCCCTCGCCCTTCAGATCGAGGCGGACCGAGCGCGAGAGACCGGCCCCCGACGCGGCGGCGGCGCGTATTCGCTCCGTCAGTTCCTCAAGCGTCGGCATCGGCCAAGTCGCTCCCCCGACTCGCGGTTGAGCTTCGCCTTAGGCGCGAAATGTGTAAACCGCCCGTTACGGCGTTATTCGAAGCTCATGCGGGTTTGACGAGCTTCAACGTCATCCGGTCGCTCTCGCCGATGGCGTCGTACTTGGCGTGATCGAAGGCCGGATCGTCGGGCTGCCCCAGGGGCGACGAGCGCCGGACCGGCGGCAGGGTCCACACGCCGAACGGGTGATCGCGGGTGTCCTTGGGATTGGCGTTGATCTCGCTGGTCGCCGCCAGCCTGAAGCCCGCCTCCTCGGCCAGCTTGATGGCGTAGGCCTGCTCCACATAGCCGTCCGACGCGAGCAGATCGGGCACGCCGCCGGGCGCGGCGCGATGCTCCTCGATCCCCAGGACGCCGCCGGGCTTGAGGGCCAGGAAGGCGTCGCGGAACGCTTTCTCCGCCACGCCCATGGCCATCCAGTTGTGCAGGTTGCGCAGGAAGAGGACGAGGTCTGCGGAGCCGTCGGGGGCCACCGGCCCGCTGGTCGGTCCGAAGGCGGTGATCTCGATCTTGCCGTAGAGCCGGCCGTTCTTCCCGAACCGCGCGGCGTAGGCGTCGAGGATCGCGCGGGTGGCGGTGTCGGCGGCGTCCGCCGGCTGCTGCTGGGCCGCGTAGAGCTTGCCGCCCGTGGCGGCCAGGAAAGGCGCCAGGATATCGGTGTACCAGCCCGCGCCGGGCCAGAACTCGACCACCGTCCAGCCGGGCTTCAGCCCCCAGAACTTCAGGCTCTCCGCCGGATGGCGCCAGGGGTCGCGGGCGCGGTCGGCGGGCAGCCGCCAGTCACCGGCCACGGCGCCTTCGATGGTCTTGGGATCGGCGGCCTTGGCCTTCTCGGGCGCGGCGGGCTTGCGGCCGCACGCGGCGAGCCCGGCGGCGCCCGCCAGCACCGCCCGGCGCGAAAACAGGTTCATCGATGACGCCACCCTGTCTCGTCCGCCCCCCGGCGCCCGCCCGCTTCCGACGTAGCCGGATCGGCCCCTCCGGTCAAAGCGCGAAGGTCAACCGGCCTTCACGAACCTCAGCGTCATGCGGTCGCTCTCGCCGATGGCGTCGTACTTCGTGCGGTCGAAGCTCGGGTCGGCCTGGCCGGTGGCCGAGGTGCGGCGCGTGGGCGGCAGGGTCCACACGCCGAACGGATGGTCCTTGGCATCCTTCGGATTGGCGTTGATCTCGGACTTCGCCGCGAGCCTGAAGCCGGCCTTCTCGGCCGCCGCGATCACCGTGGCCTCCGACATGTAGCCGTCGTTCCAGTTCGGCGCTTCGGGCTTCGGGTCCTTGCGGTGCTCCTCGACGGCCAGGACGCCGCCCGGCTTCAGGACGTCGTGGAAGTCCTTCATGGCCTTGTCCAGCATCCCGGGTTGGGTCGCCCAGTTGTGGATGTTGCGGGCCGTGATCACAAGGTCGGCGGAGCCCGCCGCGCCCAGGGGCTTGGAGACCGGGCCGAAGCCCACGTAGGCGATCTGGCCAAACGTCGCGGCGTCGGCGTACTTGGCCTCGAAGTCGGCACGGCCCTTGCGCGCGCCGTCGGAGAGCTTCGGATTGTCGAGGTCGGCCACGGCGGCCACGTACTTGCCCCCCGTGGCCTTGGCGTAGGGCGCCAGGATCTCGGTCCAGTAGCCCGTGCCGGGGGATATCTCGACGACCGTCTGGCCCGGCTTCAGACCCCAGAAGGTCAGGGTCTCGACGGGGTGGCGGTGGACGTCGCGGACCTTGTGCGCTTCGGCGCGCTGGGCGCCGTCCACGGCGGCCTTCAGCTGGGCGTCGGCGGCGAGCGCCGGACTGGCGACGACGACCGCGAGGGCTGCGGCGGCGGCGAGGTTGCGGAACATGAGGGCCTCGGAGAATCCGGTTCGGGGAGCTCGACCCTACGGACACCTGAGCCGCGCGCAAGGGGGCTTGGCCGGCGTCCATGACGCCCCCTTGAGCGCCCCCTTGAACGTGGGGGACCGCCCCCTACCTCTATTCACGGAGGCGCTGGATTTCCGGGCCTTCCGGCGCCCGCGGGGCCTCAAGGGACCGCAGGCGACCGCCAAAGACGCAACCTTGCTTGACAAGAAGGATGTGACCGCATGCGTACGATCGACTTCTCCCCCCTCTATCGCTCCGTCGTGGGCTTCGACCGCCTGGCCTCGCTGCTCGAGACCGCCCAGGCCGACGCCGCCGCGGGCTATCCGCCGTACAACATCGAGCGGACCGACGAGAACGCCTACCGCATCGACATCGCGGTGGCGGGCTTCCGTCCCGAAGAACTCAACGTCGAGGTGAAGGAAAACCTCCTCACCGTCCAGGGCCGCAAGGCCGCCAACGAGGACGACCGCCGGTTCCTGCACCGCGGCCTCGCCGAGCGCAATTTCGAGCGGCGCTTCCAGCTGGCGGACTACGTGGTCGTGACCGACGCCAACCTGGCCGACGGCCTGCTGTCGATCTCGCTGAAGCGCGAGCTTCCCGAGGCTCTCAAACCGCGCCGGATCGACATCACCACCGGCCAATCCAAGCTGATCGAAGGCGAGAAGGCGGCCTAAGGGCTCACGCGCCTCTCAGCGAGAAACCGGGGCGGCGTCCGCGAGGGCGCCGCCCATTTTCGTGCGTCAGATCGGCGGGCGGCAGCCGCGCGTGTCGGCCCCGTCGAGCACGGCGCCGGTCAGATCCGCCCCGTCCAGCCTGGCGTAGCGCAGCCTGGCGCCGGCCAGATTCGCGGGCGTCGTGCGTCCTCCCGCCAGAGGCAGGGCCGACAGGGTCGCGTCCGTCAGGTCGGCCCGGGTCAGGTTGGCCTGGGCCAGGCGGGCGCCGCGCAGGTCCGCGCCCGCGAGCTTCGCGCCGACGAGGTCGACGCCCTCAAGATTGGCCCCCTGGAGATGGACGCCGCTCAGGTCCAGGCCGGCCAGGCAGGCGCCCTTGGCGCTCGCGGCGGTCAGGCGCAGCCCCTTGAGCTCGGCCGCGGCCGGGCGCAGGTCCTCGCCGTCCAGGTTCACCGGTTCTCCCTCCTTGCCGCCCGAACGGACCCAGGCGTCATGGGCGCGCGCGGCGCGCACGAGCTGGCCGATGCGGAGCACCGCGTCGCGGCTGGGCGGAGCCTTGGCCTGGCCCAGCCTGGCGCCGACGGTGCGGGCCGCCGCCAGGGTGGCCCCCGCCACGTCCGCGCCAGCGAAGTCGCAACCCTCGAAGTTCGCCCCGGCGACGTCGGCGTTGGCGAGCGTCGCCCCCGAGAGGTTGGCCCCCCGGAGGTTCGCCGAACCCATCTCCGCGCCCCGCAAGGAACAGTCCGAGAAGTCGGCGTCGACGGCGTGCAGGCTGTCGAGCCGCGAGTTGTCGAGGGTTGCGCCCGAGAGCACCGCGCCGTCCATCTGACCCTCGCGCGGTTCCTCGACCACGGCCGGGAAGCCCTTGGACGGGTGGGGCCGGGCCACCTTGCCCGGACGGATGTCGGCGCCCGTCAGGTCGGCCCCGGCGAGGTTGGCGCCCGTCAGGCAGGCGCCGCGCAGGTCCGCGCCCGAGAGATCGGCGCCGCGCAGGTCGGCGCCGCGCAGGTCGCAGCCGGCCAGCCTGGCGCGGGCGAGCTTGGCCCGCGCGAGCCTGGCCCCGTCGAACACCGAGCCCGAGAAGTCCGCGCCCGACAGGTCGCGGCCGGACAGGTCCAGGCCGGAGAAATCCACGAACGGCAGGGTCGCGCGCTTGCCGCCCTGGCCCGCCGCATGCCGGGCGTGAGCGTCCAGCAGGATCTTGAGCTCTCCTTCCGAGAGCCGGCGTCGCCCGGTCAGGCCGGGCTTCGGGTCCCGCTCGGCCAAGGGGTCAGATGACCTCGTCCAGGCCGCGGGCGCCGGTGCGGATCACGCGGGCGAAGTCGGCTTGCTTCAGGTGGGCGCCGACGAAATTCGCACGGCTGACGTCGGCGTCGGCCAGCAGGGCGTGGCGCAGGTCGGCGCCTGCCAGGTCGGCGTTCTTCAGCACCGCGCCGGTGAGGTTGCAGGGCATCACCCGCTCGCTGCCCAGCAACAGGGGGCCCATCTGGGCGTCGCGCAGGTCGGAGCCGGACAGCTTGGCGCCCACCAGCCGCGCGCCGCGCAGGTCGGCCCGGCGCAGGTTGCAGTTGCGCAGGTCCGCGTTTTCGAGGTGAGCGCCCTGGAGCTGCACGCCTTCCATGTCGAGACCGTAGAAGACCGCGCCCTTGGCCGACAGCGCCGTCAGGTTGAACCCCCGCACGCTGCCCAGCTCGCGCAGGTCGGCGTTGTCGAACACGGACGGCTTGCCCTCCTCCCCGCCTGTCTCGCACCAGCGGGCGTGGTCGCGGATCATGGTCTTGTAGGGCAGATCGGACGGCGTCTTGCCTGTGGGCTCGTCGGTGAGCACACCCGACAGGTTGGCGTCCATCACGTTCCAGGCGACGGTCTTGGCGCCCACCAGCACGGCGTCGCGAAGGTCGGCCCCGGCGAGGTCGGCGCCCGACAGGTCCGCGCCGGACAGATTGGCGCCCTTCATCGAGGCCTGCTTCAGGTTGGCGCGGATCAGCTTGGCGTCGCGCAGCACCGCATCGGTGAAGTCGGCGCGCACGGCCATGACGCCCGACAGCCGCGAGCGTTCGAGGTTGGCGCCGGCCAGGATCGCCCCCTGGATCTCGCCGGGCGCGGTGGGATGGCCGGTCTCGAGCCGGCGGAAGCCGAACTTGCGGTCGGCCGCGGCCAGCGCCCCCTCCCGCAGATCGGCCTCGAAGAGGTCGGCGCCGGTCAGGTCGGCGTTGCGCAGACAGGCCGCGCGCAGGTCCGCCCGGCGCAGCGAGGCGTCCTGGAGCTTGGCGTTCTGCAGGTCCGCCCCAAAGAGGATGGCGTTGTCGAGGCGGGCGTTGATCAGCCTGCAGTCGGTGAGGATGGCGCCGGTGAAGTCGGCGTCGCAGAGGTTCTTGCCCGAGAGGTCGAGGCCCGAGAGGTCCTTCCAGGCGAAGACGGCCCGCGCGCCGCCCGGCTTGGAGCTCCACAGCCGGTCGTGCTTGGCGCAGACGGCCTCGACGTCAGCCTGGCTGAGGCGGCCTACGACGAGGCTCTTGGCGTGACTTACAGGCATCGGTCCAGGGCCGTCCGACAGTTCTTGGAACAAGGTTAGCCGGCACCGATTAACGACGCATTTCCAGAGATTTAGCCGGCGCATAGCCGGCGTAGAGGGGTTCCGCCTCCGCAGCCAGCAACCCCTGGTCGCATGGGACGCCGGATGCGCGCAGGCGCTCGGCGCCCCGGCCGGCGGCGAACACCGATGGATCGGGACAGGCCACGACCACCCGGGCCACGCCGGCGTCGACCAGGCGCTCGCTGCACGAAGGCGCGCCGCTGGACCTCTGGGCGCAGGGCTCGAGGGTCACGAAGGCCACGGCGCCCCGGGCGGCGTCGCCGGCGCGGTCCAGGGCGATCTCCTCGGCGTGCGGGCGCCCGCCGTCCCCGGTCGCGCCCTCCCCCACGACCACGTCGTCGCGGACGATCACGCAGCCCACGGCCGGATTGTCGGCCGTCCGTCCCAGTTGGGCCCGCGCCAGCGAAATGGCGCGGCGCATGTGGTCGGCGTCGTGGTCCATGGCCTCGGCTTGTCTCCCATCGCCCCATCGGCGCCAAGCCCGAAAACCTGTGCTAGGAGGCGGCCATGGACGAGTTCGATCTGGCCGTGGCCGAACACCGGGCGGGGCGTCTGGACGCCGCCGAGCGCGGCTACCGCAGCCTGCCGGAAAGCCCCAAGGTGCTGCACAACCTGGGCGTCCTGCTGATCGCCCAGGAGCGGTTCGACGAGGCCGAGGCCGTCCTCAAGCGCGTGCTCGAGCTCGACCCCGGCAACGGGCCGTCGGCCTTCAGCCTGGCCATGCAACTCCTCGCCCGCGGCGCCTACGCCGAGGCCTGGCCCCACTACGAAGGGCGGCGGCGGCAGCCGGGACTCCACATCCCCTCCATCGACCATCTCCCGGAGTGGCGGGGCGAGGACCTCGCGGGCAAGCGGCTGGTGGTGCTGGGCGAGCAGGGTTTCGGCGACCAGATCCAGTTCGCGCGCTTCCTGCCCATGCTGCCGCCGAACGCCGGCGTGACCTACGTCTGCTCGCCGCCCCTGATGCGCCTGATGCAGAACCGCCACGCCCGCCTGGCGCCCGGGGTCGTCGGCGCCGCGCCGTTCCAGGGCGACTACTGGGTCCTGCTCGGCTCGCTGCCGCTCCGGCTTGGGGTGACGCTGGAGAACCTTCCCCCGCCCCTGCCCACGCCCGTGGTCTGGCGCGGCCGCGGGGGCGGCGTCGGCGTGATCGCCCGCGGGCGGCCCAGTCACACCCATGACGCCCACCGCTCCCTGGACCCGGCCTCCACCCGGCGGCTGCTCGGACTGGGCCTCGACCTCGCGCCCGAGGCCACCGGCGCCCGGGACTTCGCCGACACCGCGCTGATCGTCGCGGGCCTCGACCTGGTGATCACCGTGGACACCTCGGTCGCGCACCTCGCCGCGAGCATGGGCGCGCCCACCTGGGTGCTCTTGCCCCGGCGCGGCCTCGACTGGCGCTGGCTGCGCGACCGCGCGGACAGTCCCTGGTACCCCACCGTCCGCCTGTTTCGTCAGCGGGAGGCCGGCGACTGGGCCTCGGTGCTGGACGAGGTCGAGGCCGAGCTCGCGGCGCTCGGCCTGCGCAAAGGCGCCTAGGGAAGGGCCGGAAGGGTGGTCGCCCGCTCGGCGTCGAGGTAGCGGGCGGCGACGGGCTTCAGGCCGGCGTCCAGCTCGATGACCAGCGGATTGCCGGTAGGGATCTCGACGCCCACGATGGCGTCGTCCGACACGCCGAACAGCAGCTTCACGATCGCCCGCAGGGAATTGCCGTGGGCCACGACCAGCAGGGTCTCGCCGCGGGTCAAGCACGGACCGATTGCGCTTTCCCAGTAGGGCTGCACGCGATCGAGCGTGGTCTTCAGGCTCTCGGTGTCGGGCAGATGCGCGCCGGCGTAGCGGCGGTCCCTGGAGAAGTCGTACTCGGAACCGGCGGCCAGGGGCGGCGGCGGAATGTCGTAGGACCGGCGCCAGATCTTGACCTGCGCCTCGCCGTGCTTCTCGGCGGTCTCGGCCTTGTCGAGCCCCGTGAGCGCCCCGTAGTGGCGCTCGTTCAGCCGCCAGTCCTTCACCTCGGGGACGAAGGCCTGGCCGGCGGCGGCCAGCGCCAGCCACGAGGTGCGGATGGCGCGCGTCAGCACCGAGGTGAAGCAGCGGTCGATGGCCAGGCCCGCCGCCTTGATCATCTCGCCGCCCTTCCTGGCCTCGGCCTCGCCCTGGGCGGTCAGGTCGACGTCCACCCAGCCGGTGAACCGGTTCTCGAGATTCCACTGGCTCTGGCCGTGACGCAGGAGGATCAGGGTGGGCAAGGCGGGCTCCTTCGAAGGCGGAGCGTCGGGCTAGGGCGCGGGGGCTTCGCCGTCAAGCCGGCGCGGTCTATAGGAACGGCCCATGCTGGATCGCTTCTACCTGCCGTTGCTGGGGATCGCCGCCCTGGCCGCCGTCGCGCTTTCCCTGGTCTGGCCGCAGGGCCTGGGCGCCCGCTCGCCCGAGCCGTTCGGTCACACCCCCGTGCAACAGACGCCCGAGGTGAAGGCCGCCATGCAGCGCGAACACGAGGCCGCCCAGCGGCGCGTGAACGAAGCGCGCGAGGCGGTCCGCAACATCCAGAACCAAGCGATCGCGCCGTCGCAATGAGCGCCGACCGCACCATCGCCGTCGGCCGCCGCGTGCTGCAGGCCGAAGCCGCCGCGCTATCGGCCCAGGCCGAGGCCCTGGACGGTCCCTTCGCCGAGGCCGTCGACCTGCTGTTCGCCGCCGAGGGCCGGATCGTCTGCACCGGCATGGGCAAGTCGGGCCACGTGGCCCGCAAGATGGCGGCCACCTTCGCCTCGACCGGCTCGCCCGCCTTCTTCGTCCACCCCGCCGAGGCCAGCCACGGCGACCTCGGCATGATCGGTCCCGGCGACGTGATCGTGGCGCTGTCCAAGTCGGGAGAGGCGCGCGAACTGGCCGACGTGCTGGCCTACGCCAAACGCTTCCAGATTCCCCTCATCGGGGTGACGGCCCAGCCAGGCAGCGCGCTGGGCCGCGCGGCGGACATCGTGATCGAACTCGCCGACACGTCCGAGGCGACGGCCGAAGTCAACGCCCCCACCACCTCGACCACCCTGCAGATCGCCATCGGCGACGCGCTGGCCGTGGCGCTGCTGGAGCGCCGGGGCTTCCAGGCCCGGGACTTCCACGTCTTCCACCCGGGCGGAAAGCTGGGCGCCATGCTGCGCACCGTGGGCGACCTGATGCACGGCGCGGACGAGCTCCCCCTGGTCGAGGTCGGGACGCCCATGCGCCAGGCCCTGCTGGTGATGTCCGAGAAGCGCTGGGGGATCGTGGGCGTGCTGGATGGCGAGGGCCGCCTGGCCGGCGTCATCACCGACGGCGACCTGCGCCGCCATATCGACGGCCTGATGGACCACACGGCGGACGAGGTCATGACGCCCGGCCCGAAGAAGGTTGTCACGCCCGAGATGCTGGCCTCGGAGGCCCTGGCCCTGATGAGCGATCCGCCGCCCGCCGTGACGGTGCTGTTCGTGGTCGACGACGGCCGGCCGGTCGGGGTCCTGCACGTCCACGACCTGCTGCGCGCGGGGGTGATGTAGGCCACGGTCCCGTGATCCGGGCCGAGAACCAGGCTCGGCCATCACGCGTTCGGGATGGCCTTGGCGACCTCCGCTCAAGTAAACAGAGCCCCCCGACCGTAACGCCGGAGTTCCGATGCTGCCCGCGCCCAGAGCCGACCTCGTCGCCAACACCTTCGACTACGAAGTCCAGCCGCTGGTGAAGGCCACGGGGTTCCGCGAGTACGACGCGCGCTGGCTGTTCGGACCCGAGATCAACCTCCTGGGGGTTCAGGCCCTGGGCCTTGGCCTGGGGACCTACATCCACGAGCTGGGCCAGACGCGGATCGTCGTCGGACACGACTTCCGGTCCTATTCGCTGTCGATCAAGCAGGCCCTGACCATCGGCCTCGTGGCCGCCGGCTGCGAGGTGCTGGACATCGGGCTGGCCGTCTCGCCGATGGCCTACTTCGCCCAGTTCGACCTGGACGCGCCGTGCGTGGCCATGGTCACCGCCAGCCACAACGAGAACGGCTGGACGGGCGTGAAGATGGGCGCCCAGCGGCCCCTGACCTTCGGCCCCGACGAAATGGGCCGGCTGAAGGAGATCGTGCTCAAGGGCGAGTGGAGGCAGCGTCCCGGCGGCTCGGTGGCCCATATCGCGGGCGTCGCCGAGCGCTACATCGCCGACGTGGCCTCGCGCGGCCGGATCGCGCGGCCGCTGAAGGTGGTCGCCGCCTGCGGCAACGGCACGGCCGCGGCCTTCGCGCCCGAGGCCCTGCGCCGAATGGGCGTGGCCGTGGTGGTCGAGATGGACTGCGAGCTCGACTGGACCTTCCCCAAGTACAATCCGAACCCCGAGGACAGCGTCATGCTGCACGCCATGGCCGAGGCTGTGCGGACCTATGACGCCGACCTCGCCCTGGGTTTCGACGGCGACGGCGACCGCTGCGGCGTGGTGGACGACGAGGGCGAGGAGATCTTCGCCGACAAGATCGGCCTGATGCTTGCCCGCGACCTGTCGGAGCTGCACAAGGACGCGACCTTCGTGGTGGACGTGAAGTCCACCGGCCTCTTCGCCACCGACGAGGTGCTGAAGGCCAACGGCGCCACGACCGTCTACTGGAAGACCGGCCACAGCTACATCAAGCGCAAGACCGCCGAGCTTCGCGCGCTCGCAGGCTTCGAGAAGAGCGGCCACTTCTTCTTCAACGCCCCGATCGGGCGCGGCTACGACGACGGCCTGGTGGCGGCCGCGGCCATCCTCTCCATGCTCGACCGCAACCCCGGCAAGCGGCTCTCGGACCTGAAGCGGGCCCTGCCGGTGGCCTGGACCTCGCTGACCATGAGTCCGCACTGCGCCGACGAGGTGAAGTACGCCGTCGTCGAGGACGTGGTGCGCGAGTACCAGGCGCTGGCCGCCGCGGGCGGAACGATCCTGGGCCGCAAGATCGCCGACCTCGTCACCGTAAACGGCGTGCGGGTGGCCCTGGAGGACGGTTCCTGGGTGCTGGTGCGCGCCTCGTCCAACAAGCCCGAGCTGGTGGTGGTGGTGGAAAGCACCCAGTCCGAGGCCGACATGCGCCGCCTCTTCCGCGAGGAGGTGAAGCCCCGGCTCGCCAAACGCCCGGAGGTGGGCGCCTACAACCAGGAAATTTGAGCTAGCGGCCCCGTCCGCCGCGTGCCAAAGCGCGGCCTCATCGGCGTTCGGAGACACTCCCCATGAAAGTGGCGATGATCGGCACGGGCTATGTGGGTCTGGTCAGCGGCGCGTGCTTCGCCGACTTCGGGCACACGGTCACATGCATCGACAAGGACGCTGGCAAGATCGAGTGGCTCAAGGCCGGCGGCATCCCGATCTTCGAGCCCGGCCTCGACGTGCTGGTCGCCCAGAATGTGAAGGCCGGCCGGCTGTTCTTCTCGACGGGCCTGGATTCGGTCCACGACGCCGACGCGGTGTTCATCGCCGTGGGCACCCCGTCGCGCCGCGGCGACGGCCACGCCGACCTGTCCTACGTCTACGCCGCGGCCGAGGAAGTCGCGGCCCTGGTGGGCGGCTTCACGGTGGTGGTCACCAAGTCCACGGTCCCGGTGGGCACCGGCGACGAGATCGAGGCCATCTTCAAGCGCGTCCGGCCCGACGCCGACGTGGCCGTGGTCTCCAACCCCGAGTTCCTGCGCGAGGGCGCGGCCATCGAGGACTTCAAGCGGCCCGACCGGGTCGTCGTGGGGACGGAGGACGAGCGGGCCCGCGAGGTAATGCGCGAGCTCTACCGGCCGCTCTACCTCAACGAGACGCCGATGGTGTTCACCAACCGGCGGACCAGCGAGCTCATCAAGTACGCCTCGAACGCCTTCCTGGCCATGAAGATCACCTTCATCAACGAGATGGCCGACCTCTGCGAGGCGGTGGGCGCCGACGTCCAGCAGGTGGCCCGCGGCATGGGCCTCGACAACCGCATCGGCGGCAAGTTCCTGCACGCCGGGCCGGGCTACGGCGGCTCCTGCTTCCCGAAGGACACGCTGGCGCTGGTGCGGACCGCCCGCGACGCCGGGACGCCGCTGGAGCTCATCGAGACCACGGTCCGGGTGAACGACGACCGCAAGCGCGCCATGGCCCGCAAGGTGGTCCGCGCCCTGAACGGCGACCTGAAGGGCAAGCGGGTGGGTGTTCTGGGCCTGACGTTCAAGCCGAACACCGACGACATGCGCGACGCCCCGTCCCTGTCGATCATCCCGGCGCTCCAGGACAGGGGCGCGATCATCCAGGCCTTCGACCCGGAGGGGACAGGCGAGGCCCGGGGCCTGCTCGACAAGGTGGAGTTCAAGTCGGACCCCTACGCCGCGGCCGAGGGCGCCGACGTGCTGGTGATCATCACCGAATGGGATCAGTTCCGGGCGCTGGACCTCGACCGGATCAAGCTGCTCATGAAGCAGCCGGTGCTCGTGGACCTGCGCAACATCTACAAGCCCGACGACATGCGGGCGCGCGGCTTCGCCTATACGAGCGTCGGACGGCGATGACAGGACCCTGGAGAGCCTAGGCTTCCGGGGTCAGGCTCGTGGAGTCAGGCTCCCAGGGCGAAGATCCGCATCACCGCCTGGGCGATCCAGACCGCCCCGGTCCAGAACGCCGTCGCCAGCAGGGCCACGAAAACGAGGCAAGCGATCGACGTGGCCGGACGCCACGCCTGCCGCGCCGCCCCTCGGAACGCGAGGTCGCGCATCAAATCCTCCCCATGCATTCTCTAGTCCCGGGCGGGTCGAGCCGCCTGGATGTGACGACTGTGACACAACCGTTCAGGCTTGGGTAGGTATGCCGCGGTCTGGCCGCGCGCCCTTCCTGCGCGCGGCGATCAGGACCTCGTGAAATCACGCCCCGTCAGGCGGCGGCCTTCTTCACCGCCCCGGCGATCTCCTTGACCACCTGGTTGACCAGGTTCTCGTCGTCGCCCTCGGCCATGATGCGGATGAGGGGCTCGGTGCCGGAGGCGCGGACCACGATGCGGCCCGAGCCGTTCAGGCGCTGCTCGGCGTCGGCCAGGACCTTCTTCACCGTCTCGGCCTCCAGCGGCCTGCCGCCGGCGAAACGGACGTTCTCCAGCTTCTGGGGCACGGGCTCGAACTGGCGGGCGAGCGCGCTCATCGGCCGGTCGCTCTCCTTCAGCACCGCCAGCACCTGCAGCGCCGCCAGCAGGCCATCGCCGGTGGTGGAGAAGTCGGAGAGGATCAGGTGCCCCGACTGCTCGCCGCCGAGGTTGAAGCCGCCCTCGCGCATGCGGGCCATGACATACCGGTCGCCCACCTGGGTCCGCTCCAGCTTCAGGTTCCGGGCCTTCAGGAAGCGCTCGAGGCCCAGGTTGGACATCACCGTGGCCACCACGCCGCCGCCCAGCAGCCGGCCGCCGCGGGCCCAGGCGCCGGCGATCATGGCCATGATCTGGTCGCCATCCACGACCTGGCCCTTCTCGTCGCAGATCACCAGCCGGTCGGCGTCGCCGTCGAGGGCGATGCCGATGTCGGCCCGGTACTCCTTCACGGCCCGGGACATGGCGTCGGGATGGGTGGAGCCGCACTCCTGGTTGATGTTGAAGCCGTTGGGCTCGACGCCGATGCGGATCACCTCGGCGCCCAACTCGTACAGGGCCTCGGGCGCGACCTTGTAGGCGGCGCCGTTGGCGCAATCGACGACGATGCGCATGCCGGACAGGCTGAGGCCCTTGGGGAAGGTCGCCTTGGCGATCTCGACATAGCGCGCCTGGCAGTCGTCGATCCGCTGCACGCGGCCGAGTGCGTCGGGGGCGGCCAGGCCCTCCTGGAGGCCCTGGTCCATCAGGGCCTCGATCTCCAGTTCGCGCTCGTCCGAGAGCTTGTAGCCGTCGGGGCCGAACAGCTTGATGCCATTGTCGTGGTAGGCGTTGTGCGAGGCCGAGATCATCACGCCCAGATCGGCGCGCAGGGACCGGGTCATCATGGCCACGCCCGGGGTCGGCAGCGGCCCGAACAGGCGCACGTCCATGCCCACGCTAGTGAAGCCCGCCACCAGGGCCGGCTCGATCATGTAGCCAGACAGCCGCGTGTCCTTGCCGATCACCACCAGGTGGCGGCGGTCGTCCCTGGACATGAACAGCTTGCCCGCCGCCATGCCGACCCGCAGCGCGACCTCGGCGGTCATGGGATGGCGGTTGGCCTGGCCGCGGATGCCGTCGGTGCCGAAGTAGGCGCGCTTGCTCATGGGGTGTTCTCGAAACGATCCGAAACGGAGATTTAGTCGACGGGAGCTTAGCCGATGCTAAAGCCGCCCCTACAGCCCGGGGACCACAACCCCGCGTCTAGCACAAGGAAAGCCAGAGCCACATGTGCGGCATTATCGGCATCGTCGGGAACAGCCCCGTCCAGGAGCGCCTGATCGAGAGCCTCAAGCGTCTCGAGTACCGCGGCTATGATTCGGCCGGCGTGGCGGGCTTCACCTCGGAAGGCATCCAGCGGCGGCGCGCGTCCGGGAAGCTGAAGAACCTGGAAGAGGTGCTGGCGGCCGAGCCGCTGAAGGCCACCGTGGGCATCGGCCACACCCGCTGGGCCACGCACGGTCCGCCCACGGAAGGCAACGCACACCCCCACCAGGCGGGCCGCGTGACGCTGGTCCACAACGGCATCATCGAGAACTTCGCCGAGCTGAAGACCAGGCTCCAGGCCGAGGGACGCACGTTCCGGACCGACACCGACACCGAGGTCGTGGCCCAACTGCTCGACCGCGAGCTGGCCTCGGGCAGGACGGCGCTCGACGCCTTCAAGGCCACGCTCGACCAGGTGCGCGGCGCCTTCGCCCTGGTGATCATGGTGGACGGCGAGGAAAACCTGCTGCTGGGCGCCCGGCGCGGCCCGCCGCTGGTGGTGGGCTACGGCGACGGCGAGATGTTCCTGGGCTCGGACGCGCTCGCCGTCGGCCCCTTCACGAACAGGGTCGCCTACCTCGAGGACGGGGACTACGTGGCCATCGACCACGCCTCGGCCCGGGTGTTCGACGAGGACGGCCGACCGGTGGAGCGGCCGGTGCAGATCGTGCCCCAGTCCCCGGCGCTCATGGAGAAGGGCAACTACCGCCACTTCATGGAGAAGGAGATCCACGACCAGCCCGAGGGCTGCCAGCGGACCATCGCGGCCTATGTGGACCTGGTGGCCGGCGCCACGACCTTCCAGGGCGTCGACCTTTCGAAGATCGACCGCATCCAGATGGTCGGCTGCGGCACCGCCTATCTGGCGGGCCTGGTGGGCAAGTACCTGATCGAGCCCCTGGCCGACCTGCCGGTGGACGTCGACGTGGCCTCGGAGTTCCGCTACCGCCAGCCGGCGCTTCGGGGGAACACCCTGATGGTGGCCATCTCCCAGTCGGGCGAGACGGCCGACACCCTGGCGGCCCTGCGCTACTGCAAGGACAAGGGCCTGCAGACCGCCGTGGTCGTCAACGCCCAGGGCTCGACCATGGCCCGCGAGGCCGATGTGGTCTGGCCGATCTACTGCGGCCCAGAGATCGGGGTCGCCTCCACCAAGGCCTTCACCGCCCAGGTCAGCGTGCTGACGGCGCTGGCCGTGGCTGCGGCCCGCGCGCGCGGGCGGATCGACGCGGCCGAGGAGAAGCGGCTGGTGGGCGTGATGGTCGAGGCGCCGCGCCTGATCGCCGAGTCCATCAACCTGGAAGAGGCCGTGCAGGGCGTGGCCCACGACGTGGCCAAGGCCCGCGACGTGCTCTACCTGGGCCGCGGCCCGATGTACCCGCTGGCCCTCGAAGGCGCGCTGAAGCTGAAGGAGATCAGCTACATCCACGCCGAGGGCTACGCCGCCGGCGAGCTGAAGCACGGCCCCATCGCCCTGGTGGACGAGGAGACGCCGATCGTCATCCTGGCCCCCCACGACAGCTATTTCGAGAAGTCGGCCTCGAACATGAGCGAGGTGATGGCCCGGGGCGGCCAGGTGGTGTTCATCACCGACCCGGAAGGCGAGCGCCACGCGCCGGCCGGCGCCAAGGTCGTGGTGACGGCGCCGAAGTGCGACCCGCTGATCGCGCCGCTCGTGATGTCGGCCCCGATCCAGCTTCTGGCCTACCACGTGGCCGTGCTGAAGGGCGCTGACGTGGACCAGCCCCGCAACCTCGCCAAGTCGGTGACGGTGGAGTAGCCGAGCCGACAGGCCCCAAAAGCAAACGGCCGCCCCAAGGGGGGCGGCCGCGCTTATCTTCGATCCGAGGAAGAAGCTTACTTCTTCTCGGGGGCCATCGCGCCGGTGTCGGCCGGCGGCGTCGCGGCGGCGTCGGCGGGCGGCGTGGCCGCAGCGTCGGCCGGCGGCGTGGTGGCCATGGCGTCGGCCGGCGGCGTGGTCGCCGTGGCGTCGGCCGGCGCGGCGGCTTCCGTGCCCGTGGCGGCCGGAGCTTCTTCGGCCTTCTTTTGGCAAGCCGCCAGGCCCAGGGCCAGGACACCCGCGGCGGCGACGGTCAGAATGCGAAGCTTCATTGAGTAGGCTCCCCTGAGGGTGAATCCCCCGACGCCCCAAGGTACACAAGTTCTCGTGATCTCAAAATCGTGATCGCGCGCTATGCGGGAATTTTGTCGCGGCGAGTTGTGGATTTCGGGGGCCGCCTCCTCTAGTCCGCCTCCCTGCTGACATCCGGGATCGCGGCGCGGGAACGGGCGTTTGAAGGCCGCCGCAACGGCTTGGCTTCGGCCAGGGCCCGGGCCAGACCTCGGGCCGGAAAGGCCGGAGCCATTCGGAGGGGATGAATGACGAAGCGCGTGCGTAAGGCGGTCCTGCCGGTGGCGGGCCTGGGGACCCGGGTGCTGCCGGCCGCCAAGACCACCCCGAAGAACCTGCTGAACGTCGTGGACCGGCCGATCCTGTCCTACGTGGTGGAGGAGGCCCTGGCGGCGGGCGTGGAGCACTTCGTCTTCATCGTGGGCCGCGGCCAGGAGGCGATCGAGGACTACTTCGACGCCAATCCCGAGGTGGAGCAGGCGCTGGAGACCAAGGGCAAGGCCGACATCCTGGCGCAGGTGCGCCGCGACGTGCTCAAGCCCGGCCAGATGAGCTTCGTGCGCCAGATGGCCCCGCTGGGCCTGGGGCACGCCGTCTGGTGCGCCCGGGACGTGATCGGCGACGAGCCCTTCGCCGTCATGCTGCCCGACATGCTGATGACCGCCTCCCCGCCGGCGCTGGCCCAGGCGGTGGCCGCCTACGAGAAGGTCGGCGGCAACATCGTGGTGGTGGAGCCCGCCCCCGAGGGCGAGGCCCACAAGTACGGCATCGTCGCGCTGGACGGGCATGAGGGCCGCCTCAACCGCATGACCGGCATGGTCGAGAAGCCGGCCCCGGGGACCGAGCCCTCCAACCTGTTCATCTCGGGCCGCTACATCCTGCAGCCCGAGATCTTCGAGATCCTGGAGACGCAAGGCCGCGGCGCCGGGGGCGAGATCCAGCTCACCGACGGCATGGCCAACCTGATGAAGCGCCAGGACTTCCACGCCCTGGAATACGAGGGGACGACCTACGACTGCGGCGACAAGATCGGCCTGCTGCGCGCCAACGTCGCCTTCGCCCTGATGCGCCCCGACCTCAGGGACGCGGCCCGCAAGGCCATCCTCGATCTTCTCTAGCGCCTTCCCCGATCCCCGTCCGTGCGTTAGCCGTAACGGAAGGGGTGGGGCTCTCGGGACTGGGAGCGACGATGCGGGTACTGATCCTCGGCGGAGACGGCTTCTGCGGGTGGCCGACGGCGCTGCACCTGTCGGCGCGCGATCATGAGGTGGCCATCGTCGACAACGGTTCGCGGCGGGCCATCGACGAGGAGCTGGGCGCGGGCTCGCTCACCCCCATCGAAAGCCTGGAGACGCGGACCGCCGCCTGGCGCGAGGTCTCGGGCCGGACCATCGCCGCCCACGCCCTGACCGTTGGCAAGGACTACGACGGCCTCCTGTCGCTGCTGAGGGGATTCCGGCCTGACGCCATCGTCCACTTCGCCGAGCAGCGGGCCGCCCCCTATTCGATGAAGTCGGCGAGGCACAAGCGCTACACGGTCGACAACAACCTCAACGCCACCCACGACGTCCTGGCCGCCATCGTCGACAGCGGCCTCGACATCCACTTGGCCCACCTGGGCACCATGGGCGTCTACGGCTACGGCACGGCGGGCGTGCCGATCCCCGAGGGCTACCTGACCGTGAAGGTCGAGGGCGCCGACGGCTGGGCGCCGAAGGAAATCCTCTATCCGCCAAATCCGGGCTCGATCTACCACCTGACCAAGACCCAGGACGCCCTGCTGTTCCAGTTCTACGCCCGGAACGACGGCCTCCGGATCACCGACCTGCACCAGGGCATCGTCTGGGGCACCCAGACGGCGGAGACGCGGGCCGACCCGCGGCTGATCAACCGCTTCGACTACGACGGCGACTACGGCACGGTGCTGAACCGGTTCCTGATGCAGGCCGCCGTCGGCTACCCGCTCACCGTCCACGGCAAGGGCGGCCAGACCAGGGCGTTCATCAACATCCAGGACACGGTGCGCTGCGTGGAGCTGGCGCTGATGCACCCTCCGGCCCGCGGCGAGCGGGTGAAGGTGATGAACCAGATGACCGAGTGCTGGCGCGTGGGCGAGCTCGCGCAGATGGTCGCGCGCCTCACGGGCGCGGCGGTGGCGCACCTGCCCAATCCCCGGCAGGAGGCCGACGAGAACGAGCTGTGCGTGGAGAACAAGCGCCTGCTGGGCTATGGCCTGGACCCCATCACGCTCGAGGAGGGGCTGCTGCTGGAAGTCGCCGAGATCGCGCGGGCCTACGCCCACCGTGCCGATCTGTCGAAGATCCCCTGCGTCTCGGCCTGGAACGCCGAGCGCGCACGGGCGATCGCGGCGCGCCCGCCCCGGGTGGCGGCGGAGTAGCGGTTGCGGCTGTTCGTCTTCGGCTACGGGTTCTCAGGACAGGCGCTGGCCCGGCGGCTGAAGGCCCGCGGCTGGGACGTGGCGGCGAGCTTCCGCCGCGATCCGGACCGGCTGACGGCCGACGGCGTGGAGGCCGTGCCCGTGGACGACCGCGCGGCGCTCGCCGACGCGCTGGCCAGGTCCCAGGCGGTTCTGGTGACCGCCCCGCCGGACGAACGCGGCTGCCCGGGGCTGGAGACCCTCGTCCCGGCCCTGGCCGCAGGCGGCGCCTTCCCCGACTGGATGGGGTACCTTTCGACCACAGGCGTCTATGGCGACCGGCGCGGCCGCTGGGTCACCGAGCGCAGCCGTCTGGCCGCCCAGTCCGTGGAGGGCGCGCGCCGGGTAAGCGCCGAGCGCGACTGGCTGGAGGTGGGCCGGGGCATGGGCCTGACCGTCACCGTCTTCCGCCTGCCCGGCATCTATGGCCCCGGCCGCTCGGCCCTCGACCGGCTGCGCGAAGGCAAGGCCCGGCGGATCGTCGCGCCCGGACAGGTGTTCTCGCGCATCCATGTGGACGACCTGGCGGCGGGACTGGATGCCTCGATCGCGCGCCCCCGGGCGGGCGGGATCTACAACCTCTGCGACGACGAGCCGGCGGCCAATTCGGACGTGGTCGCCTATGCGGCGGGCCTGCTCGGGATGGCCCCTCCCCCGGAGATATCGCTGGAGGAGGCCCGGCTGCCGCCGTCTGCGATGCGCTTCTACGCCGAGAGCAAGCGGGTCTCGAACGCGCTCGCCAAGGCCGAACTCGGGTGGCGGCCGGCCTATCCCACCTATCGCGAAGGCCTGAAGGCGATCCTGGCGGCCGGCGGCTAGCGTTCGGCCTTTCGCCCCGAGACGAGGATGCCGGCCAGGATGAGGGCCATGCCTGCGGCGTGGTAGGGCCGGAACGCCTCGCCCAGCAGCAGCACGGCCAGGACGGCGCCGAAGATCGGCTGGAGGTGCAGGTACTGGCTGGCACGGGCCGCGCCCGCCAGCTCCACCCCGCGGTTGTAGAAGAGGTAGGCGAGGAAGGAGGGGAAGACGGCCACATAGGCGATCCCCGCCAGGGCCTCGGGCGTGGCCGTGATCCGGCGGCCGGCTGCGATCTCCTGGGCGTAGAGGGGCGCCAGGACCAGCACCGCCACCACGAAGGTGGCCCAGAGCAGGCTGAGCGGGTGGACGTCGGGCCGGCGGCGCAGGATCAGCGAATAGACCGCGTAGAGCGCCACGCCGATCAGGATCAGGCCGTCGCCGGCGTTGAGGCCCAGGTGCAGCAGGTCCCAGGGCCGCCCCTTGGCCACCACCGACAGCACGCCGGCCAGCGAGAGCGCGACCCCCGCCACCTGCCAGCGACTGACGCGGTCGCCCAGCGCCAGCCAACCCAAGAGCATGACCAGCGGCGGGATGGCCGCCTGCATCAGCACGCTGTTCAGCGCCGTGGTCGTCTGGAGCCCGAAGTAGAGCAGCACCCCGAAGCTCGCCACGCCCATCAGCGAGAGCGCCACGATGAGCCCCCACCGCCGCCGGAGCAGCGGCAGGTCGCGCTTCAGGTGCGGCCAGGCCAGCGGCGTGACGAGGACCAGCGCGCCGGCCCAGCGCCAGAACGACAGCGCCACCGGCGGCGTGAGGCCGGCCAGCGCCCGGCCGGCGATCGAGTTGCCGGCCCAGAACAGCATGGTGGCCGCCAGCAGCAGCGGGGCGGCGCGCCAGAGGGCGGCGAGACTCAGGGGACCACCTCCTCGACCGCGGCGATCAGGCGGGCGATGTCCTGCGGCCGCGACAGGCGGTGGTCGCCGTCCTTCACCAGCGTGAACACCACGTCGGAGCCCTTGATCGCCTGGGCGAGCTGGAGGGCGTGGGCCCAGGGCACGTCCGGGTCCTCCCCGCCCTGGAGCACGCGCACGGGGACCTCGATGGGGACCTCCTGGGCCTCCAGGATCGACCAGCGGGCGCCGTCCTCGAGCAAGCTTTGGGTGATCGGATAGGGCTCGCCGTACTCGCTGGGCCGCAGCCACACGCCGTCGCGCGCCAGGTCGGCCAGACCCTCGGGCGGAATTTCGGGCCTCATCAGCTTCTCGGTGAAGTCGGGGGCCGGCGCGATCAGCACGAGGGCCTTGACCCGCGCGGGTGCGGCCATGGCGGCGAGGCAGGCGATCCAGCCGCCCATGGACGAGCCCACCAGCACCACCTCGCCCTCGGTGAGCGCGTCCAGCACGGCCAGGGCGTCCTCCCGCCAGCGCGTGATCGTGCCACGCGCGAAGGCGCCGGAGGACTCGCCATGACCGAAGTAGTCGAAACGGAGATAGGCCCGCCCCGTGGCCCGCGCCCAGTCGGCCAGGGCCTGCGCCTTCGTCCCGGTCATGTCGGACTTGAAGCCGCCCAGCCAGACCACCGCGGGGCCCCGCCCGTCCACCTTGCGCCAGGCCAGCCGTTCGCCGTCGGGGCGTTCGAGGAATCCGCTCGTCTCGCTCATGTGACGGGTCTTAAGCCCCCGCGGTGTTTACGCGCCAGCGTTTCAGGCTATCAGAAGGACCGTGGCCCTCCCCGCCGATTTCACCCTGCTGCAGGTCATCCCCGAGCTCGACACGGGCGGCGCCGAGCAGAGCACCATCGACATCGCCCGCGCGGTGATCGCCGCCGGCGGCCGGGCGCTGGTGGCCACGCGCGGCGGCCGGATGGTCTCGCGCCTGGAGGCCGACGGCGCCCGTCTGGCGCAGATGCCGGTGCACACCAAGAACCCGCTGGTCATCCTGGGCAACGCCGCGCGGCTGGTGGACCTGATCCGCAAGGAGAAGGTCAGCCTGGTCCACGCCCGCAGCCGCGCCCCGGCGTTCTCGGCGCTGTGGGCGGCCCAGGCGACCGGCACGCCGTTCGTGGCCACCTACCACGGCGTCTACAAGGCCAGGAGCGGGCTGAAGCGCTGGTACAACGCGGTGATGACCCGGGGCGACCTCGTGATCGCCAATTCGGACTACACCCGCGACCACGTGCTGGCCGAGCACCGGATCGACCCGGCCCGGATCGTCACCATCCCGCGCGGCGTGGACTTCGACCGGTTCAACCCAGGCTTCGTGACCGCCGAGCGCGTCGAGGCCCTGCGGGCGGCCTGGGGGATCGCGCCGAACGACCCGCGCACGAAGATCCTGCTGGCCGGGCGCCTCACCCGCATCAAGGGACACCTGACGATCATCGAGGCCGCCCGTCGACTGGCCGCCCAGGGCCGGCGCGACTTCCTGATCCTGTTCGCCGGCGACGACCAGGGGCGCACCGGCTATTCCGAGGAGTTGGCCCAGGCGATCGCCGAGGCCGGTCTTCAGGAGGCCGTAAGGATCGTCGGGCACTGTGACGACATGCCGGCCGCCTACCTGCTCGCAGACCTCGCCATCCTGCCGACGATCGTGCCGGAATCGTTCGGCCGCGCGGCGGTGGAGCCCCAGGCCATGGGGCGGCCCGTGATCGCCTCGAACCACGGCGGCGTCACCGAGACGGTGCTGGACGGGATCACCGGCTGGCTGGTTCCGCCGGGCGAGGCCGGGGCCTGGGCCGAGGCGCTGGCCCGCGCGGTCGACGCCGGTTCGGCCAGGCGCGCCGAGATGGGCGAGGCCGGCCAAAGGCGGGCCCGCCAGCTCTACTCCGTCGACGCCATGTGCGCCGCGACGCTCGCCGCCTACGAGCGCGTGCTGGAGGCGCGCGGCTGATGCCCCGCAAGGTCGAGAAGATCCTGGTCGTCAAGCTCTCGGCCCTGGGCGACTTCGTCTTGGCGCTCGCGGCCATGAAGAAGATCCGCCAGGCCCACCCCAAGGCCCACATCACGCTCCTGACCACGCCGCCCTTCGAGGCGCTGGCCAGGTCGTGCCCCTACTTCAACGCGGTGGACACGGGCGGGCGGCCCGAGAGCTTCCCGGAGTGGATGGCGCTACGCCGGCGCCTCCGGGCCGCGAACTTCGACCGTGTCTATGACCTACAGACCTCGGCGCATTCGAACCGTATATTCCAGGTCCTGCGGCCGAACCCGCCGGCCTGGTCGGGGGTCGCCTTCGGCTGTTCGCTGCCACATAAAAATCCTCTTAGAAATCAGATGCATACCCTGGAGCGGCAGGCCGACCAGCTCATGTACGCGGGCATCTGGCCCGACGCGCCCACCGAGCCCGGGACGGCGCCCCTGCCCGACCTGTCGTGGATCCTGAAGCAGGCGCCGGCCGAGCGGCCCACGCCCGGCATGAACCGGCCCAGGCCCTACGCCATGCTCGTCCCCGGCGGCTCGGCCCACCGGCTGGAGAAGCGCTGGCCGGTGGAGAAATACTCCGAGCTCGCCCGCATCCTCTATTCGCGCGGCTTCGACATCGTGATCATCGGCGGGCCGCAGGAGACGGCGCTGGCGCACGCGATCCAGCGCGCCACGCCCCGGGCCCGGGACCTGACCGGCCGCACCGACTTCGCGCGCATCGCCATCCTGGCCTCGAAGGCGGCGCTGGCGGTGGGCAACGACACAGGTCCGCTGCACCTGGCCGCCGCGGCCGGGGCGCCCACCATCGTGCTGTTCTCGAAGGCGTCGGACCCCGCCCTGTCGGCTCCGCGCGGCCGGGTGGCCATCCTCCAGTCCGACAACCTGGACGACCTCAGTGTGGCCCAAGTGGCGCAGGCGGCGAATTCTCTGGCCCCCGCCCCAGCGGCATGACCTTGATACGGAAGTATCCCTTCGTCATATACTGACGATCACGCCTGGAGCGCTCGACGCGCGCCGGCGTTTTTGCGTTTCAACAACTCACGGAGCACTGCCTATTCGCCGCCCCATGCAAGCGCCGCCCGTCAAGGAAGGGCCGCGCATGAACGAAGATATCCGCGTTCCCCGCGTCCTGCTCATCGACCAGCACGGTGAGAAGCAGGGCGTCATGCCGACCTCCGCCGCCATCGAGGCCGCCGAGGAAGCCGGCCTGGACCTGGTGGAGATCGTCCCCAACGCGGATCCGCCCGTCTGCAAGATCCTGGACTACGGCAAGTTCAAGTTCCAGGAGCAGAAGAAGAAGAACGAGGCGCGCAAGCGGCAAAAGGTCGTCGAGATCAAAGAGATCAAGCTTCGGCCCAATATCGACCAGCACGACTACGAGGTGAAGGCGCGGTCCATGCACCGCTTCTTCGAGGAAGGCGACAAGGTGAAGATCACCCTGCGCTTCCGCGGCCGCGAACTGGCCCACCCGGAACTGGGGATGAAGCTGCTCCAGAAGGTGAAGGCCGACTTCGAGCCGGTGGCCAAGGTCGAGTACGAGCCCCGGATGGAGGGCCGTCAGATGATCATGATCCTGGCCCCGCGCTGAGCCTGAAACCTTGATCCGGAAATCCTTCGGAATCCTGGGAGCGGCCGTCCTCTGGGCGGCCGCTTTCGCATGTCCCGCCGCCGCCCAGCAGGAGCCCGGCAACGGGCCGATGAAGCCCTTCGCCATCGCCGACGGCGTCTGGTGGGTGGGCGCGTCCGACGTGGCCTCGTACCTGATCCAGACCAACAAGGGCCTGATCCTGGTCGACGGCGGCTACGAGAGCACCGCGCCGCGCATCCTGGACAACATCCGCCGCCTGGGCTTCGACCCGACCCAGGTGAAGCTGATCCTCAACAGCCACGCCCACCTGGACCACGCCGGCGGCATCGCCGCGCTGAAGGCCGCCACCGGGGCCAAGGTCCTGGCCAGCGCCGAGGACGGCAAGCTGATGGCCCGGGGCGGCAAGGGCGACTTCTACCTCGGCGACAAGTACGGCTACCCGCCGGTGAAGCCCGACGGGACGGTCCGCGACGGCCAGAAGGTCAAGCTGGGGAACGTCACCCTCACCGCCCGCCTGACCCCCGGCCATACGCGCGGCTGCACCACCTGGACCTTCCCGGTGACGGTGGCGGGCCAGGCGCGCCAGGCGCTGATCATGTGCTCGAACACCATCCTGCCCGGCTACAAGCTGGCGGGCGCCGAGAGCTATCCGGGCATCGCCGCCGACTTCGAGAAGAGCTACCGCATCTGGCGGGCCGCGCCCTGCGACGTCTTCCTGGCCAGCCACGCCGGCTTCTTCCGCGCCGCCGACAAGGCGGCCAAGGGACCGGAGGCGTTCGTCGATCCCGAGGGCTGCAAGGCGTTCTTCGACAAGGGCTACGGCATCTTCAGGGCCGAGCTCGCCCGCCAGCAGGCCGCCGCCGGTCGCTGACCTGAGGCTTTAGCGCCACAGCCCTCCTGCCTCGTCACACGCGCGAGTTGCCGCAGCGTGAGGCCCGGCCTACTTCAGCCCCATGTCCGACCTCGCGCCCGGGGAGGCGACGCCGCCCCCCGGCGCGTCGTCCTCTTCCGCCGTTTCCGCCAGCCACTCCGGCCCCGCCCCGCACCCCCATGTGACGAGCGCGGCCGAGGAGCGCCGGGCGCTGATCGTCCTCCTGACGGTGATCTACCTGATGATCGCGGGCTTCGGCCTGGTCATCCCGCTCCTGCCCTTCTTCGCCCAGGCGTTCGACGCCCCGGCCTGGCAGGTGACCCTGCTGTTCTCGGCCTTCTCGCTGGGCCAGTTCATCGGCGAGCCGTTCTGGGGGAAGCTGTCGGACCGCATCGGCCGGCGGCCCGTCCTGATCGTCACCATCTCGATGGTGGGCCTCAGCTACGCCGCCCTGGCCTTCGCGCCCAACATACTCTGGGCGTTCGGCCTTCGCTTCCTGACGGGCATATTCGCCGGCAACATCTCGACGCTCCAGGGGGCGCTGGCCGACATCACCCCGCCCGAGAAGCGCGCCCAGCGCATGGGGATCATGGGGGCGGCGTTCAGCGCGGGCTTCATGACCGGCCCGGCCATCGGCGGCCTCTTGGCCCAGCCCGGCCGAGGCGCGCTGGGCTTCCAGCTTCCGCTGCTGGCGGCGGCGGCCTTCGCGCTGGCCTCGGCGGTCGCGGTGGTGCTGCTGGTGCGCGAGAGCCGTCCCGAGGGGCCGCCGGCGATCCGGGGGCCGAAGCCCGCCCGCGTCCGCGACGCCTTCGCCCATCCGGTGATCAGCCGGGTGGTGATGATCAGCTTCATCGTGGTGGTGGGCTTCGCCGGCATCGAGGCGACCTACGGCCTGTGGACCGAGACGCGGTTCGGCTGGGGCCCGAAGCAGATCGGCTTCGCCTTCATGGGCATCGGCGTGCTGGGCGCGGTGTGCCAGGGCTGGCTGTCGGGCCGGCTGGCGCGGACCTTCGGCGAGGCCACGACGCTCACGGCGGGCCTGGTGCTGATGGGCGTGGGGCTGGTGACGCAAGGGGCCTCGCCGACGTGGCAGGTGGCCGTACTGGGCTTCGGCTTGGTCTGCGTCGGGCAGTCGATCTGCTTCCCGAACGTGGCGGCGCTGATCTCGCAGTCCTCGCCGCCGCACCGGCAGGGCGAGATGCTGGGCCTGAACATGAGCGGCATGGCGCTGGCCCGGATCGGGGGCCCGGTGCTGGCGGGGCAGCTCTTCTCGGCGGTGTCGCCCGGCTCGCCCTTCGCCTTCTCGGCGCTGCTGGTGCTGCCGGCGCTATGGTTCGCCCTGCAGGTGCGCGGCAAGGTGCAGCGGCTGGCCTGACCGGCTAGCCGAAAAAATGAACCACGGAATACACGGACGGCGCGGGCGCTTTCCGTGTCCTCCGTGGTTCCCCGAACAGGGAGACCGCCGCTCGCGCAGCGGCTCCTTGGGAACGCCCTAGACGTAGACGTCCAGGGCCGTGCCCTTGTTGGCTTCCTTGACCGACTGGGCCGCCACGGCCGTGCCGGTCAGCTCGGCCACCTTGGCCGAGGTCTTCTCGGCGGCCTGGGCCGCGGTGTCGGGCTCGCGCTTCTGGGCGGCGGGCACGGCGTAGAACTGCGACGCGGCGGCCGCAGCGGAAGAGATGGTCGACATTCTCGTCTCCAGCGACCGCTTCGCGGCCGATGGCTTCGGAATATCGCGCCGCGGGTAACCGGCCTTTAAGAGACGGGGTGAACGGCGAAGAAAGGATAACGCGGGTCTTCGAGGGCGCGGCGCTTGCCATCCGCCCCCCTTTCCGCTACTAGCCCGCCCCTTCGGAACGGCCTGGCCCCAAGGCATGCCATGGCGGTTCATCAACACGACCAGAGGACGGGGTTCCAGGACTCCGAGTGAAATGCCGAAACTGAAGACCAAGTCGGGCGTGAAAAAGCGCTTCAAGATGACGGCGACCGGCAAGCTGAAGGCCGGCGTGGCCGGCAAGCGCCACCGCCTCATCAGCCACAACGGCAAGTACATCCGTCAGAACCGCGGGACCAAGGTGATGAGCGAGGCCGACGCCAAGATCATCAAGTCCTGGCTCCCCTACGGCCTCTAAGGAGAACTGACAGATGGCTCGCGTGAAACGGGGCGTTGTCGCCCACGCCAAGCACAAGAAGGTTCTCGAGCAGGCCAAGGGCTTCTACGGGCGCCGCAAGAACACCATCCGCACCGCCAAGGCGGCCGTGGACAAGGCCGGCCAGTACGCCTACCGCGACCGCAAGGTCCGCAAGCGGAACTTCCGCTCGCTGTGGATTCAGCGGATCAACGCCGCGGCGCGCCTGGAAGGCTTCACCTACTCGCAATTTATCCACGGCCTTGAGAAGGCCGGGATCGAAATGGACCGCAAGGTCCTCGCCGACGTCGCCGGCGCCGATCCGGTCGCTTTCAAGGCCATCGCCGACAAGGTTCGCGCCGCGCTGGCTTAAGGATCGCCTGGATCGCTCGATCCTGACGTTTTGAAGAGCCCTCCGGCCGAACCGCCGGAGGGCTTTTTGCTTTTGCTCCTCCCCGCCGCCACTCTCCGACGCCATGGCCGGCCTTGTGCCGGCCACCCATAGACACCGATTTCCGCGGGCCAAATCCGGGGCGGTCGTGTTTCTGGATCCCCGGGACGAGCCCGGGGATGACGAGGGGGTGGTTCCACTCCCGGGAAACGTGATCTAGGACACCCGTCCCATGACAGACCTGACCCAACTGGAAGCCGACCTGACCGGCCGGATCGCGGCCGCCGCCGACGCCGCCGCCCTGGAGGCCGTCCGCGTCGAGGCGCTCGGCAAGTCCGGCTCGATCTCCGAGCTGCTCAAGGGCCTGGGCAAGATGAGCCCGGACGAGCGGCGCGAACAGGGGCCGAAGATCAACGGCCTGCGCGACAAGGTCGCCGCCGCCATCGCCGAGAAGAAGGCCGCCCTGGACGCCGCCGAGCTGGACGCGCGGCTGGCCTCCGAGCGCGTCGACCTGACCCTGCCGCCGCCGCCGGAGCGCAAGGGCCGGGTGCATCCCACCATGCAGACCCTCGACGAGATGATCGCCGTCTTCGGCGAGATGGGCTTCGCGCTCGCGGAGGGCCCGGACATCGAGGACGATTTCCACAACTTCACGGCGCTCAACTTCCCGCCGAACCATCCGGCGCGGGAGATGCACGACACCTTCTGGCTGCCCCCGAATGAGACCGGTGAGCGCAAGCTCCTGCGCACGCACACGAGCCCCGTGCAGATCCGGGTGATGCAGCAGGGCCAGAACGGCAAGCTGCCGGCCTGGATCGCACAGGGCCAGGCGCCGCCGATCCGGGTGATCGTGCCGGGCCGGGTCTACCGCTCGGATTCCGACGCCACCCACACGCCGATGTTCCACCAGCTCGAAGGGCTGGTGATCGACCGCGACATCCACATGGGCCACCTGAAGTGGACCCTGGACGCCTTCACGCGGCGGTTCTTCGAGACCGACGCGGTCGTGACGCGCTTCCGGCCCCACCACTTCCCGTTCACCGAGCCGTCCTGCGAGATGGACGTGCAGTGCGACCGTTCCGGCGGCTCGATCAAGATCGGCCAGGGCACGGACTGGCTGGAAATCCTGGGCGGCGGGATGGTGCACCCGAACGTCATCCGGAACTGCGGCCTCGATCCCGACGAATGGCAGGGCTTCGCCTTCGGCATGGGCGTCGATCGCCTGGGCAGCCTGAAGTACGGCATGCCCGACCTGCGCGACATGTTCGCCGCCGACGTGCGCTGGCTAGAGCATTACGGCTTCTCGGCCTTCCAGGCGCCGAACCCGGCCACCGGCCTGAGCTGAGGGAGAGACCCGCATGAAGTTCACCCTCTCCTGGCTCAAGGAGCACCTCGACACGTCCGCCACGGTGGACGAGGTCGTGGACGCCATGACCATGGCCGGCCTCGAGGTCGAGGACGTCGAGAACCCCGCCGCCAAGCTCGCCAAGTTCTCGGTCGCCAAGATCGTGGAGGCCGTGCAGCACCCCAACGCCGACAAGCTGCGGGTCTGCCAGGTCGAGACCAGGGACGGCCGGCTGGAGATCGTCTGCGGCGCGCCGAACGCGCGGGCCGGCCTGACGACCATCTACGCCCCGATCGGCGCCTATGTGCCCGGCAGCGGCATCACCCTGGAGCCCCGCCCCGTGCGCGGCGTGGTCTCCAACGGCATGCTGTGCTCGGCCAAGGAACTGGAGGTGACCGAGGAGTCCGACGGCATCGTCGAGCTGCCGGACAGCCTGGCGGTCGGGACCAGCGCGGCCGAGGCGTTCGGCCTGGAGGCGGTGATCGACTTCGAGGTCACGCCGAACCGCCCCGACTGGCTGGGCGTGCGCGGCATCGCCCGCGACCTGGCCGCCGCGGGCCTGGGCCAGCTCAAGGACAAGCCGGTCACGCCGGTGAAGGGGACCTTCCCCTGCCCCATCGAGGTCAAGGTGGACGGGACGCTGTGCCCGACCTTCGGCGGCCGGTTCATCAGGGGCGTGAAGAACGGCCCCTCGCCCGCCTGGCTGCAGCGGCGGCTGACGTCGGTGGGCCTGCGCCCGATCAACGCCCTGGTGGACGTCACCAACCTCTTCACCTACGACCTCGCCCGCCCGCTGCACGTCTATGACGCGGCGAAGCTGACGGGGAAGGTCATCGAGGCCCGCGCCGGCCGCGAGGGCGAGACGGTGGAGGCCCTGGACGGCCGGACCTACGCCGTCACCCCGGACATGTCGGTGATCGCCGACGGCTCGGGCGCCATCGGCCTGGGCGGCGTGATGGGCGGCGAGAGCACCGGCTGTTCCGAGGCGACCACCGACGTTTTCCTGGAGTGCGCCTGGTTCGACCCCACGACCATCGCGGTCACCGGCCGCAAGCTGGGGATCGCCTCGGACGCCCAGTACCGCTTCGCGCGCGGCGTGGACCCGGAGTCCATCCTCCCGGGCATCGAGGCCGCCACGGCCCTGATCCTGGAGCTGTGCGGCGGCGAGGCCTCGGAGATCGTGGTGGCCGGCGCGGCGCCCGCCCCGCCCAAGCCCATCGCCTTCGACCGGTCCTACGTGAAGAAGCTGTCGGGCCTGGACCTCGCCGCCGACCGCATCGACTGGATCCTGGGCCGGCTGGGCTTCCAGGTGACCAATGAGACGGTCACCCCGCCGTCCTGGCGCCGCGACGTCGAGGGCAAGGCCGACCTCGTCGAGGAAGTGGCCCGCATCGCCGGCTATGATGCGCTGCCGCTGGAGCCCCTGCCCGACGTCCCGCCGGTGTCGGGCGGCGTGCTGACCCTGCGCCAGCGCCGGATGCGCGACGCCCGCCGGATGCTGGCGGCGCGCGGCTTCCGCGAGGCCATCACCTGGAGCTTCATGCGCCGGGAATGGGCCGAGCTGTTCGGCGGCGGCCAGCCGGCGCTGGTGCTGGAGAACCCGATCGCCGCGGACCTGAACTGCATGCGCCCCACGGCCCTGGCCAACCTGGTCGAGGCCGCCGCGCGCAACGCCCGCAAGGGCTTCCCCGACGCGGCCCTGTTCGAGGTGGGGCCGAACTTCCGCGGCGACGAACCCGGCGACCAGTGGACGGCGGTGACGGCTCTCGTCGCCCCCCACGCGCCGCGCTCGTGGGCGAAGACGGCGGCCGACCCGCTGTTCGAGCTGAAGGCCGACCTGCTGGCGCTCCTGGACGAGCTGGGCGCGCCCGCGCTGCAGGTGGTCCAGGGCCAGAACGCCGCCTGGTGGCACCCGGGCCGCTCGGCCCGGCTGCAGCTCGGCCCCAAGGTCGTCGTGGCCGAGTTCGGCGAACTGCACCCGCGCATCCTGAAGGCGCTGGACGCCGAGGGGCCCATGCTGGCCTTCGAGCTCAACCTGGACGCCATCCCCGAGCCCAAGAAGAAGGGCGGAGTGAAGACCAAGGCCGCGCTGGAGCTTTCGCCCCTCATGCCGCTGACCCGCGACTTCGCCTTCGTGGTGGGGGCGGACACTCCGGCCGGCGACCTCGTCCGCCCGATCCAGGGCGCCGACAAGCAGCTCATCGCCGAGGTGCGCGTGTTCGACGTCTACCAGGGGCCCGGCGTCCCGGAAGGCTCGAAGTCGGTGGCCGTCGAGGTGGTCGTGCAGCCGCGCGAGAAGACCCTGACGGAGGCCGAGATCGAGGCCCTGTCGGCCAGGATCGTCGCCGCCGCCGAGAAGGCGACGGGGGCGAAACTCAGGGGTTAGCGCCTTCTCCCCTGGCGGGAGAAGGCGGGGGTCAGAACGGCAGGACGTTCCGCTTCCGGGTGTAGGCCAGATAGCCCACGTTGGCGCCGAGCCGCAGCCCGACGCCCGCCCGGATGGGGGCCAGGGTGATGCCGTTGGCCTTCTGGTAGTTCACGCCCAGGCCGCCCACGAGGTAGGCCGAGCCCTCGACCCCCGGGAAGCGCTGGAAGATCGCCTCGGGGACGTGCAGGTCGTAGACGAGCGTGAAGACGCGCGAGGCGTTGCCGCCGAAGTCCCAGCCGACCGAGGGGCCCTGCCAGTAGACCTCCATGGGCGGGCGGCCCTTCATGTAGAGCAGGCCCCGGCCGTAGCGGCCGCCGACCACGAACGAGCCCGAGCCCTCCTCGCCGGCGATGTAGGCGGTGGGACGGCCGTTGTTGGCGAACAGCTTCTCCACCACGCCCCCGGCCGTCTCGGCGGTGACGCCCATGAAGTCGGAGACGCCCCGGATGATCTCGTCCTGGCTGTAGGTCTTGTCCTCGGAGCCCGTCTGGTAGGTGGGCTGCGGCGGGACGGGCGTCGGCGGCCCCCCCGAATCCGCCGGCGCGGCCGGCGGCAGGGACCCGGACCGCACCGTCTGGGCGCGGACGAGCGTGGGCGCGCCGATCGTGGCGATGCCCGCGATGATGAGCTTGCGGCGATCCATGTGGGCGCGTGCCTCCTGGCTGTCGGACCTCCCCGTCCCCTGAGGTCTCTGTGCGTGGCGGCAGCTTAATGGCGGATTAACCACGTTCGCCGTGACGCGACGCCGCGCGCCTCGCGAAGCGCCGCAAATGTGCTAGAGGGCGCGCCAATGACCACTCCCCTCGACAAGATCCGCAACTTCTCGATCGTGGCCCACATCGACCACGGCAAGTCGACCCTGTCCGACCGCCTCATCCAGGAGACGGGCGCGCTGACCGCCCGCGAGATGAGCGAGCAGGTGCTCGACAACATGGACATCGAGCGCGAGCGGGGCATCACCATCAAGGCCCAGACCGTGCGCCTGCACTACAAGGCCGACGACGGCGAGACCTACATCCTCAACCTGATGGACACGCCTGGCCACGTGGACTTCGCCTACGAGGTCAGCCGGTCGCTGGCCGCCTGCGAGGGCTCGATCCTGGTGGTGGACGCCTCGCAAGGCGTAGAGGCCCAGACGCTGGCCAACGTCTACCAGGCCATCGACAACAACCACGAGATCGTGCCGGTCCTGAACAAGATCGACCTGCCCGCCGCCGAGCCCGAGCGGGTGCGCCAGCAGATCGAGGACGTGATCGGCCTGGACGCCTCGGACGCGGTCGAGTGCTCGGCCAAGACCGGGGTCGGCATCCACGAGGTGCTGGAGGCCATCGTCCACCGCCTGCCCCCGCCCAAGGGCGACCGCGACGCCCCGCTGAAGGCCCTGCTGGTCGACGCCTGGTACGACCAGTACCTGGGCGTGGTGGTGCTGGTCCGCGTCTTCGATGGGACGCTGAAGGTCGGCCAGAAGGTCAAGATGATGCAGACGGGGGCCGAGTACCAGATCGACCGCCTGGGCGTCTTCCGGCCCAAGCAGACCGAGGTGGCCGAGCTGGGCCCCGGCGAGGTCGGCTTCATCACCGCCTCGATCAAGGAGGTCGCCCACGCCGCCGTGGGCGACACCATCACCGACCTGAAGAAGCCCACCGACAGGCCCCTGCCCGGCTTCCGCGAGGTGCAGCCGGTGGTGTTCTGCGGCCTCTTCCCCGTGGACGCGGCCGACTTCGAGGACCTGCGCGCCGCGATCGGGCGCCTGCGCCTGAACGACGCCAGCTTCACCTACGAGATGGAGACGAGCGCGGCGCTCGGCTTCGGCTTCCGCTGCGGGTTCCTGGGGTTGCTCCACCTGGAGATCATCCAGGAGCGGCTGAGCCGCGAGTTCGACCTGGACCTGATCGCCACCGCCCCGTCGGTGGTCTATCGCGTCAAGCTGACCAACGGCGACGAGATCGAGCTGCACAACCCCGCCGACCTGCCCGACCCGGTGAAGATCGAGAGCATCGCCGAGCCCTGGATCAAGGCCACCATCTTCACCCCGGACGAGTACCTGGGCTCGATCATCAAGCTCTGCCAGGACCGCCGCGGCGAACAGCGCGAGCTCTCCTACGTCGGCAACCGGGCCATGGTGGTCTACGACCTGCCGCTGAACGAGGTGGTGTTCGACTTCTACGACCGGCTCAAGTCCATCTCGAAGGGCTACGCCTCCTTCGACTACTCCATCGAGGCGTACCGGGTGGGCGACCTCGTGAAGATGTCGATCCTGGTCAACGGCGAGCCCGTGGACGCGCTGTCGATGCTGGTCCACCGCGACCGGGCCGAGGCCCGCGGCCGGGGCATGGTCGAGAAGATGAAGGAACTCATCCCGCCGCACATGTTCCAGATCCCGATCCAGGCGGCGATCGGCGGCCGGATTATCGCCCGCGAGACGGTCCGCGCGCTCCGCAAGGACGTGACGGCCAAGTGCTACGGCGGCGACGCCACCCGCAAGCGCAAGCTCCTCGACAAGCAGAAGGAGGGCAAGAAGCGCATGCGCCAGTTCGGCAAGGTGGAGATCCCGCAGGAAGCCTTCATCGCCGCGCTCAAGATGGACGCGGACTGATTTCCTCTCCCGCTCGGCGGGAGAGGGGGACCATTCGCCGAAGAGCGAATGGTGGAGAGGGAAGGCGGCGCCGCCGCGCCTGCGACTCGCCCTTCCCACCATCGGCTCTTCCCCCGGCTCAAGGCCGGGGTCGGCCGACGGTCCCCCCTTCCCGTGAACGGGAAGGGAAATGCCTCAGAGCTGGTTGAACTCGCCGCAGCGGCACTTCACGACGACATCGCGCAGCTCGGCCTTCTCGGGCCCGGCCAGGATGAGCTCCTCGCACGCCCCGCAGCGGTAGGCCGTCCCCTCCGGTTGCCCCTCGACCTCCTGGGCCATCAGGACGGTGCGGCGGCCCACGAACAGGCCGGGAAAGGTACGCATGGGAACTGCAAACACGGGGGAACTCTCCGGGACTCACGCGGGACGCGCTTCGCACCGCACAATGATCCTGGCAAGGTTTCGTTGCAGTGCGGCGACAGTCCGGGCCGCACTGTGGCCAAGCTGCACCGTGCGCGCGGTCCTGGCGGCCCTCATGCGACCGCTCTAAGCTCGGCGCGTTGAAGGCCCATGCGCTTCCTGTGCGACGAGATGCTGGTGCGGCTGGCCCGGCTGCTGCGCGCGGCCGGCTACGACACCTACCTGGCCGGCGGCGGCGAGTCCGACCACGCCCTGCTGAACGTCGCCCGCGAGGAAGGCCGCATCCTCGTCACCCGCGACAAGCGCCTGGCCGCCGCCGCGCCGGAATCGGTGATCGTCGAGGGCCGCGGCGTCGAGGCGGAGGCGCGCAGCCTGTCGCAAGGCGTGGTGCTGGACTGGAATTTCGCGCCCTTCACCCGCTGCGTCATGGACAACGCCCGCCTGCGGGACGCGACCCCGGAGGAGATCGCCCGCATGCCCGGCGCAACCGCGCAGATGGCCGGGCCGTTCCGGGCCTGCCCCGCGTGCGGCCGGCTCTACTGGCCGGGCAGCCACGTGCGGCGGATGGGCTCGCGCCTGGACGATCTGGCGGGCGGCGCCCCATTGCCGCCGCAAGCTTGACTAGGAAGACAGGCTTACGGACTTAAAGGACATCCAAGAGGAGCTGCCCCCATGCGCAAGTTCATCGTGCTCGCCGCCGCCGCCTCGGCCCTGCTGGTCGGCGCCTGCAACACCATCTCGGGGATCGGCCGCGACGCCCAGGCCGCCGGCCGCGCCGTCACCGGCGCCGCGGAAGACGCCAAGCACTGATCCTCGCCGGCCGGCCTTCCGGGAATGGGTAGGAAATCGCCGCAATAGATGCGGCCAAACGCCCGCGCCCCTTCCGCTGGCCGGTTCCAGGGCGCATATCCCCCGCCATGGCAGAGATCGTTCATCCCCTGGCGCGCTCGATCTTCCGGGGCATGCGCCACCGTTGCCCGTCGTGCGGCGAGGGCCGGCTGTTCTGGCGCTACCTCAAGGTCCAGACCCGCTGCGAGCGCTGCGACCATGCGCTGGACCAGTATCCGGCCGACGACGGCCCGGCCTATGTGACGATCCTGCTGACGGGCCACCTGATCGTGGCCCCTCTGCTGCTGTTCCCCATCGTCTGGGAAGCCGACGCGCGCTGGTCGGCGCCGATCATCCTGGGCTCCATGACGGCGCTGATCCTCGCCCTCCTGCCGCGCGTGAAGGGCGGCTGGATCGGCCTGATGTACGCGCTGGGCGTCAACGACCGCGACGCGCGCCTGCACACCGCCGACGCCGCCGACTGACCTTTCCGCCCGGGCGGCCTCCCCTCGGAACCTCCACCGTACCGCGCACGTTGGCTGAGGCGGCGCGGGTCGGGGACCCAACGAGGAGAGCGGAATGTCCCTAGGCACCGTCCTGATCATCATCCTGATCCTGCTCCTGATCGGCGCCTTGCCGAGCTGGGGCTATTCCCGCGGCTGGGGCTATTTCCCGAGCGGCGGCCTGGGCCTGGTGCTGGTGATCATCATCATCCTGGTGCTGCTCGGACGAATATAGCGTCCGGGCCCCCTGGCCCGGATCGCCCTGAGCCCATAGCATCCTCCCCCAAGGCGTTCGGCGAAGCGTTCGGGGGAGGATGAATGTCGGCGGAAGAGACGGGGGTCGACGGCCCGCTGGCGTCGGAGATGTCGCGGCCGGGGCTGACGCCCCTGCAGCGGGCGCGGGCCATCATCGGCGGCTCGGCCGGCAACCTCGTCGAATGGTACGACTGGTTCGCCTATTCGTCGTTCGCGCTCTATTTCGCCCCCCATTTCTTCCCCAAGGGCGATCCCACCGCCCAGCTCCTGCAGACGGCGGCCATCTTCGCCGTGGGATTCTTCGCCCGGCCGCTGGGCGCCTGGCTGATGGGGCTCTACGCCGACTGGAAGGGCCGGCGCGCGGCGCTCGCCATGAGCGTGGCCATGATGTGCGCCGGCGCCTTCGCCATCGCCGTCCTGCCCGACGCCCGCCAGATCGGCGCGCTCGCGCCGCTCGGCCTGCTGGCGGCGCGCATCCTCCAGGGCCTGTCGGTGGGCGGCGAGTACGGGGCCAGCGCCACCTACATGTCCGAGATGGCCGGGCGGGCCCGGCGCGGCTTCTGGGCGAGCTTCCAGTACGTGACCCTTATCGCCGGCCAGCTCCTGGCGCTGGGCGTGCTGATCCTGCTGCAGAACCTGATGGACAAGGCCGTCCTGGAGGACTGGGGCTGGCGCATCCCGTTCGTGCTCGGCGGCCTGCTGGCGGTGGTGGTGTTCTGGATCCGCCGGGGGATGGACGAGAGCCCGTCCTACGAGGCCGCCCGGGCCGAGGGCGCCGAGCGGGCGCGCACCATGATGCTGTTCGCCCGCTTCCCCCGCGAGAGCGCGATCATCTTCGTGCTGACGGCGGCGGGCTCGCTCGCCTTCTACGCCTACACGACCTACATGCAGAAGTTCCTGGTCAACACGGCCGGCTTCTCGAAGACCGCCGCCACCACCGTCACCGCCGCGGCTCTGGTCATCTACATGCTGGCCCAGCCGCTGTTCGGATGGATCTCGGACCACCTGGGACGCAAGACCACCATCGCCTTCGCCTTCCTGGCGGGCGCGGTGGCGACCTACCCCGTCATGTCGGCCCTGGCCGGGACGACCTCGGAGGGCGCGGCCCTGGGGCTCGTCGTCCTGCTGCTCGTCATCATGTCCGGCTACACGGCGGTGAGCGGCCTCGTGAAGGCCGAGCTGTTCCCCGCCCATGTCCGCGCCCTGGGCGTGGCCCTGCCCTATGCGCTCGCCAACGCCCTGTTCGGCGGCACGGCCGAGTACGTCGCCCTGTGGTTCAAGGACGTGGGGAACGAGAGCGGCTTCTACGTCTATGTCTCGGCGATCATGGCCGCGGGCTTCCTGGTCGCCGCCCGCCTGCGCAACACCAACGTGCACAGCCTGATCCGGGAGGACTGACGCCGTGGCCCCACTGGACCTCGCCGCCTTCGTGCTCTTCGCCGTGGCCTGGCTCTTCTACGAGCCGCTGCTGACAGCCCTCGGCAAGCGGCGCGGCGGGGTGATCAACACCGACATGACCACGATCCGCGGGGCGTGGATGCGCAACATGACGGTGCGCGAGAACCGCTTCATGGACGGCCAACTGCTGGGTCACGCCCTGAACTCGGCCTCGTTCTTCGCCTCGTCCAACCTGATCCTGATCGCGGCCACGGCCAGCGCGCTGTTCGGCGGGGAGAACACCTTCCGCGCGGTCTCGGCGCTGGAGCTCATCAAGACCTCCTCGCGGGCGCTGTTCGAGCTGCAGCTCGCCCTGGTGGTGATCGCCCTGGTGCGCAGCCTGCTCGATTTCATCTGGTCGATCCGGCAGATGAACTACTGCATCGCCGCGGTGGGGGCGACGCCGCTGCAGGCGCCCGAGGATCGCCTGAACGCCATCGCCGACGCGGTGGCGCGGGTGCTCAATCCGGCCCTGTCGTCGTTCAACCGGGGGGTCCGCGGCTACTACTTCGCCCTGGCGGCCGCGGCCTGGCTTTTCGGCCCCATGGCCTTCATGGCCGCGACGCTGGGCGCCGTGGGCCTCCTGGTCTGGCGCCAGCGCAGCTCGGCCGCCGCCACGGCCATCCGCGACCTGCGCAAGCTGCTGGAAGGCTAGGCGAGGTCAGGCCAGCCCCAGCTCGGCGCGGACGGCGCGGGTGAGCTTGGCGGCGATCAGGCCGTGCGAGGTCTCGATCCAGCTCCGGGCCTCGCCCTCGTCCATGTCGTCGAGGTCGACGACCACCCAGTGGCCGCGCGCCAGGTACGGCGCCTGTCGCCCAGGCCCGTTCTCGGTCAGCACCATGAAGCCGATCTCGGTGACCTTGAACGCCAGCCCGCCCTGCAGGCCGCAGATGGCGAACACCTTGCCGCCCACCTTGTAGACGTCGGAGCCGCCCCACTGGACCACCTTGGTCGCCGCCGGCATGGAAAGCGCCAGGGCCTCGATCTCCTCGCGCGTCATCCTCGGGCGGGCTCAGGCCTCGACGCCGACGCCGATCGGGCAGGTCACGCCGGTGCCGCCGATGCCGCAGTAGCCCTGCGGGTTCTTGGCCAGGTACTGCTGGTGGTAGTCCTCGGCGAAGTAGAAGGGGCCCGCCGCCTCGATCTCGGTGGTGATGCGGCCGAAGCCCTTGTCGCCCAGGGCCTGCTGGTAGGCCTCGCGCGAGGCCTCGGCCTCGGCGGCCTGGGCGTCGTTCTCGACATAGATCCCCGACCGGTACTGGGTGCCGATGTCGTTGCCCTGGCGCATGCCCTGGGTCGGGTCGTGGTTCTCCCAGAACACCTTGAGCAGGTCGCCGTAGGTGACGACCCTGGGGTCGTAGACCACCATCACCGCCTCGGCGTGGCCGGTGCGGCCCGAGCAGACCTCCTCGTAGGTGGGGTTGGGCGTGATCCCGTTCTGGTAGCCGGCGGCGGTGACCCACACGCCCGGGACCTGCCAGAACTTGCGCTCCACGCCCCAGAAGCAGCCCATGGCGAAGTAGGCGGTCTCCAGGCCCTCGGGATACGGTCCCTTCAGCGGACGACCGTTCACGAAGTGGGTGTCGGCGGTGGGGATGGCGTTGGGGCGGCCGGGCAGCGCCTCTTCGGGCGTCGGCAGGTCGAGGGACTTCTTGGCGAACAGCATGGTCGGGCTCCCGGGACGGACAGGCCTCTTCAGATAGGACCTGAACCCGGCCCTTGCGACCGCGCAAGCCCCCTTCGATACAGGCTTTTCAAGCGCCGCTTGCCCGGCCCCGCATCCTGACTATATTCGCGCCCTTCCCGCGGGGGGCCGTAAGGCTGCCCGGCCGTGGGGTGAGGTGGCCGAGTGGTTGAAGGCGCACGCCTGGAACGCGTGTATGGGGGAAACTCCATCGAGGGTTCGAATCCCTCTCTCACCGCCACCGGGCGGCTGGCGGCCCTCAAGTCCGACATCAGCCGTCCTGCGCCGGGCCCTCGTCCAGGCAGCGGCGCACGGCGGCTTCCAGCAGCGCCCGGGCGCGGCGCTCGTTCAGGCCCTGGTCGGTCCTAAGCCGGTTCCAGGCCTCGAAGCTCAGCAGCAGGTCGAGGGTCTCGAAGGTCCCGACGTCGCGGGCCACGGCGGCGGGTAGCTGATCGCGGAGAATCCGCCGCGCCCCGTCGGCCATGCGGGCGTGGTCGGCCTGGAGGAAGGGCGACTGGTGAAGGTGAACCTCGGAGGCGCGCCTGAACGGCGCGATCCGCTCGTAGACCGCGGCCCGGCGGCGCACGAGTTCGACCACCCGGTCCTGCCAGGTCGCGCCCTCGAAGGGCTTCTCGATCATGGCGGTCAGCTCGGCCTCGATCCGGGCCGACATCTCCCGGTAGAGGCTCTCCATGTCGGCGAAATGCCGGAAGACCGTGCGCAGGCCCACCTGGGCGCGCGCCGCCACCGCCTCGGCCGAGGGCGCCGGATTGCCGGCGTGGACCAGCTCCAGCATGGCCTGGACGATGCGCGCGCGGCTGGTCTGGCTGCGACGGCGGCGGCCGTCAGCCTCGGGCTGTGGGGCCTCGGGTTGGGGAGCGGTCCTGGAACGCGAAGCGGCGGGCATGGGTGACCGATAGGCCTTGCGCCGCGTCGCCGTCTAGAACCTGAAGGTCCGCATGAGGTCGCCGTGGCGGATTTCGCGCGAGCCCGCCGGCAGCGACACGAGGTCCCCGTCGCGGGCCACCCGCACCGGCCCGCCGAAGATCTGGCGGCTGCGGCCCAGGAACGGCCCCTCCAGCGCCCGCACCGGCTGGGGCGGGATGACGTGGTAGAAGACGAGCTCGCGCACGCCCGCCGCCTTGGCCTCCTCCGCCGCCGTCTCGGGCGCGGTGTGGTAGCTCAGGATGTCGTGGAAGATGGCCGCGTAGTTGGCCCGGCCCGCCCCCAGCGCCGCCTTCCGCTGGATGGCCACCAGGTTCGGCGCCAGGCCCTCGTGGACCAGCACCTCTGCGCCCTTGGCCGCCGCCACGAGGTTCGCCGACGGGCCGGTGTCGCCGCTCACCACCACGCTGCGGCCCTTGTACTCGAAGCGGTAGCCGACGGCGGGCTCGACCGGGCTGTGGTTCACCGCGAAGGCCCAGACCCGCACGCCCCCTTCGTCGTAGACCAGCGTCGGCTTGCCCGGCGGGGCGGTGAAGGTCCTCGGCGCGCCGCCGAAGCCGGACGGCGGGACCACCGCCGGGCCGTGGTGGGCGATGCGGTAGCCGCGGTCCAGCGCATAGGCCGCCTGGAAGCCCGCCACCACCTGGTCGACGCCCGCGGGTCCGAACACGGGCACGGGCGCCTGCGACGCGCCGCCGGCCCACCGCTGCAGCATCAGTTCGCCCAGGTCGGCGATGTGGTCGGAATGGAAGTGGGTCAGGAAGATCGCCGAGACCTTCGGCGGCGGCAGGTTCATCAGCGAAAGGTTGCGCGTGGAGCCGGACCCGGAGTCCACCACGAACAGCTTCTGGCCGGCGGCCACGGCGACGCAGGGTCCGGCCCGCGTGGGGTCCGGCATGGGCGATCCGGTCCCGCACAGGCCAACGTGCAGGCCGTCGGGCAGTTCGGCCAGGGCGTCCGGCCCCATGGCCCGCTCGAAGACCCGCGTCATGGCGGCCTCGGCCAGGGCGCCGCGCTGCGTCCACACGACGCCCGCCCCGATCCCGACGGCCGCGACCGCCGCCAAGCCGATCCCCCAGACCTTCCGCATCGCCGCCTCTCCGCTTGACCGCGCCCTTGACCATCTCTGGAATAAAATGGCACGTAGATTGCCAATACATCGAAACCCGAGCGGCTGGAAGGAAGGACTTCGCCATGGACGTGTTGCGGACGCCGGACGAGCGGTTCGAGGGACTGGCGGAATGGCCCTACGCGCCGCGCTACCACACGGTGACGGACGCCGACGGGACGGACCTGCGGATCCACTATGTCGACGAGGGCCCGCGCGACGGGGCGCCCGTGCTGCTGCTGCACGGCGAGCCCTCGTGGGCCTTCCTCTACCGCAAGATCATCGGCGGCCTGGCGGCGCGCGGGCGGCGCGCGATCGCCCCCGACCTCATCGGCTTCGGCCGGTCGGACAAGCCGGCCAGCCGGTCGGACTACACCTTCGAGCGGCACGTGGCCTGGATGAGCCAGTGGCTCACCGACCTGAACCTGACGGGCCTCACCCTCTTCTGCCAGGACTGGGGCGGGCTGATCGGCCTTCGGCTGGTGGCGGCCTTCCCCGAGCGGTTCGAGGGCGTCATCGTCTCGAACACGGGGCTGCCCGTGGGAACCGGCGCCACCGAGGGTTTCCAGGCCTGGCTCAACTTCAGCCAGAACGCGCCCGAGCTGCCGATCGGCCTCCTGCTCAACGGCGGGAGCCAGCGCGACCTGAGCACCGCCGAGATCGCCGCCTACGACGCCCCCTTCCCCGACGACCGCTACAAGGAAGGCGCCCGCCAGTTCCCGGCCCTGGTGCCGGTCACGCCCGAACACGCCTCGGTGGCCGAGAACAAGCGCGCCTGGGAGGTGCTGGAGCGGTTCGACAAGCCCTTCCTCACCGCCTTCAGCGACGGCGATCCGATCACCCGCGGGGGCGAGGCGGTGTTCCAGGGCCGGGTGCCCGGGACCCGCGGCCAGCCCCATGTCACGCTCAAGGGCGGCCACTTCGTCCAGGAGGACAGCCCGGACGAGATCGTCGAGCTGCTCGACGCCATGATCGCCCGCCGCGGCTGAGGGAGGCCCCCATGAACGTCGTCAACAGCGTCTTCCCCGGGCCCGACCAGATCGCCGCGTTCTTCGGCGCGCCCGAGGACGGGCCGTTCGTCATGGTCAACCTGCTGAAGTTCAAGGACCGGGCGGAATATCCCGACGGTTCGGACGCCCACCTCACCGGCCGCGAGGCCTACGCCCGCTACGGCGAGGCGGTCAGCAAGCTGGTCGAGGGCCTGGGCGGCAGGATCCGCTATTCGGGCGCGGTCACCGGCCTGCTGCTGGGCGAGGTGGAGGAGCTGTGGGACGCGGTCGCCCTGGCCGAATACCCTTCGCTCGCGGCGTTCCAGGCCATGGCCATGTCGCCCGAGATGCACGCCATCGAGCACCACAGGAAGGCCGGCCTCGCGGGCCAGCTCAACATCCGCACGCGCCCCGGCCCCGGCTTCTAGCCGGGGCCGCCGCCCCTCAGTTGTCCCAGTAGACGTATTCGTCGCCCGGCTTGTCGGCCACGTTCAGCGGGTGGTCGATGGCGATGGCGCCGCTCAGCACCGACGGCCACAGCGGCGGGACCATCTGGCCATCCAGCCGGGTCAGCGCCGCGGTGAGCTCGCGCACCTTCTCGGGATTGGCCTTCGCCAGGTTGCGCCGCTCGGTCGGATCGGTCTTGAGGTCGAACAGCCAGACCGCCTTCGGCTCCTCGGCCACCTGCAGCTTCCAGCCGCCGGACATCACCATCTTGTAGCGGCCCGAGCGCCAGTAGAGGGTCCGGTCGAGCCCGCCGGCCGCGCCGCCGGCGGTGAGGTAGGGTGCGAGGTCGACGCCGTCGATCGGCCGGTCGTTCGGCAGGGCCGCGCCCGCCGCCCCGGCCGCCGTGGCGAAGATGTCCACATGGGCCACCGGGCTCTCGAAGCGCCCACCCGCCGGCAGCTTCGCCGGCCAGCGCATGAAGAACGGCACATGCACCCCGCCCTCGAAGAACGTCGCCTTCCAGCCGCGGTAAGGGCGGTTGAGGTCGGGGAGGCCGACGTAATGGGCGCCGCCATTGTCGCTGGTGAAGATGACGAGCGTGTTGTCGTCCAGCCCCTGGGCCTTCAGCTCGGCCAGGACACGGCCGATGTTGCGGTCGAGGTTGCGCACCATGGCGCCGTAGACCCGCAGGCGATGGTCCTTGATCTGCGGCAGGGCGTCGTAGTCGGCCTTGGTGGCCTGCAACGGCGTGTGCGGCGCGTTGTAGGCCAGGTACATGAAGAAGGGCCGGTTGCGGTTGGCCCGGATCGCCGTGACCGCCTCGTCGGTGAGGTAGTCGGTCATGTAGCCCCTGGGCCGGAACGGCTTGGAGCCGTTGTACTGGACCATGTAGGGCAGGGCGCCCCACAGGAACTTGTCGATCGGGTCGAACGACTGCTTGGAGTTGACGACGCCCGGGTCGTCCTTGGGCAGGAACATCGAGCCGCCGGCGATGAAGCCCAGGCTCTCGTCGAAGCCCTGCTGCTCGGGCCGCGAGCCTTCGCTGCCGCCCAGGTGCCACTTGCCGAGGTGGATGGTGTGGTAGCCGCGCCCGCGCAGCATCTCGGCGATGGTGATCTCGGAGGCGGGCATGGCCATGGCGTCCACGTCGCGCGGAACCCGGCGGGCGGCGGCGGCGTCGAAGCGGTTCTCGTGGGCCGCGCCGGGCGAATGGAAGGTTCCCACCACGCGCGAGAAGGCCGTGGGCGTCGGCGTGAACTCGAAGCCGAAGCGGGTGGCGTAGCGGCCGGTCATGATCGCCGCGCGCGAGGGGGCGCAGGTGGCGTTGCCGGCGTAGCCGTTGACGAAGGTCACGCCGTCATGGGCCAGGGAATCGATGTTGGGCGTCGGCACCGCGCCGCCCGCGATCCCGCCGCCGTTCAGGGTGATGTCGTTGAAGCCCAGGTCGTCGGCCAGGATGAAGACGATGTTGGGCGGACGGCCCTCGGCGGGCGCGGGAGCGGCGGGCCCCTGGGCCCAGACCACGGCCTGGTTCGGGCCGATCTTGGGGAAGCGCATCCGCGCGCCCAGGATGATCAGGTCGAATCGGAACGTCCAGGCCAGCGCCGCCAGCACGGCCAGCACCGCCGCGCCGCCGGCGACCCATTTCAGGATGCGCATGCCACGACCTCCCCTTGTCGTTGGGAGGCAGCATATATTGACATTTAGCGTGCCGCTACATGCGATCCGCGCAGGTGGATCAGGGCAGCTCCAGCACCTCGATCTTCCGGAATTCCAGCGGATGGCCCTCGCCCTGGAGCGAGATGTAGCCGCCCTCGAGCGGCGCGGGCTCCTGGCCCAGGGCCGCCGCATCGGCGTGCAGGCCCGCATACTCCGACGGCGCGAGGCGCACGTCCGTGTATTCCATCACCGTCTCGCCGTTGACGAGGTGGCGCACCAGACGCCCTCCGTGAACCTCGACCTCGAAGCGCACCCACTCGCCGTCGGGATAGGTCCTCGACGTGGAGTTCAGGCAGTGCTCGGTGCGCGTGACCCCCGCGATGGCGACGGTCACGCCCGGCGTGCAGACGTTGCCGGTGGGCCGGGTCTCGCCCGACGCGCCGCCCAGGAGCTGGGCCTCCACCGAGACGGGGAAGCTCTGGTCCAGGGCCATCGTCTCGGGCGCCTGGCCGTGCAGCATGACCCCGCTGTTGCGCACGGCCCAGGCCGGCGCGCCGGGCGTCTGGGGCCCGACGAACCGGTACTCGAACCGCAGGCGATAGGACGACAGCGGCGTGCGGTAGATCAGGTGGGCGAACTCGTCCTTGAAGACGTCGTACCGGTCGTACGAGACGCGCAGCACGCCGTCCCCGGCCCGGAAGGTGTCCCGCCAGTTCTCCCCCAGCGGATGGTGGTTCACCTTCGGGACCCAGCCCGAGAGGTCGCGGCCGTTGAAGATCGGCCGCCAGTGGTCCGCGGCGGCGGCCGGGGCGGCGCAGGCCAGCAGGCCCAGGGCCAGCAGCCCCGATCGCATCAGGTCGCCCATGCCCGGCCGATCTCCTTCAGCGGCACGCAGCCCCGATAGTCGCCCGGCACGGGATCATAGCGCAGCGCCTTCGTCGCGCCGGGCTCCGAGGTGAAGTAGCCGACCGTGACCAACTCCCGGAGCGCCGGGAACCAGTGAGGCTGGCGCGCGGCCTTGCCCTCGGCCTCGGCGGCGCGGAGCAGCGCGTCCTGCCGCTCGCCGGTGAGGGCCGCGAAGGGCGCCTTGAACTGCGCCCGCGCCTGGGCGTCCAGGCTCGCGAGCCCCGCCCGCAACCCTTCGGCCTCGGCCGGTTCGCACCAGTCGGCCATCGCCCGGTCGATGAACCGGGGCACGCCGACCGCGCCGGCGCCGGGGGTGTCCGTGGCCGGCATGATCCGCTCGCAGGCCGCGGCGAGCGTGCGCGCCTCGTCCGTCGAAAGCGCCTTGGGCGTCCAGGCGGGTACGGCCGTGGCGGCCTGGGCGTGGGCCACCACGGGCACGACCCACAGGGCGGCGAGCGCGCCCGCGAAGGCTTCCCGCCGATTGAGCATCGGAGCCGTCATCAGAGGTCTCCCTTCCGGCCGGCCTCGGCCGCGAAGGCCGCGGCCCGGGCGGTCAGCGCCATGTAGGTCAGGGACGGGTTCACGCAGGCCGACGAGGTCATGGCCGCCCCGTCGGTGATGAAGACGTTCGGGCACTCGTGCATCTGGTTGTGGGCGTTCAGCACCGACGTCTTCGGGTCGCGGCCCATGCGGGCCGTGCCCATCTCGTGGATGCCCAGGCCCAGGGCGTAGTCGCCGTCGTAGGGCCGCACGTTCCTGAAGCCCGCCGCCTCCAGCATCTCGGCGGCGGCGGCGGCCATGTCCTTGCGCATGGCCTTCTCGTTGTCGCCGATGGCGGCGTCGAAGGTGACCGTCGGCAGGCCGTGCTTGTCCTTCACGGCGGTGTTCAGGGTCATGCGGTTGCGGGGGTTGGGCAGGATCTCGCCGAAGCCGCCCAGGCGGAGCATCCAGGGGCCGGGCTGGGTGAGCGCGGTCTTGCGCTCCGCGCCGAAGCCGTCGACCGGCCGCTCCCAGCTCGGACGCCCGGCCCCGCCCTGGTAGCCGAAACCCCGCAGGTAGTCGGCCCGGCGCGTGGCCGCGTCCCCGAGATTGCGGAAGCGCGGGATGTAGAGGCCGTTCGGCCGCCGGCCTGAGTAGTATTTGTCGTCGAAGCCCTCGACCTCGGCGCCCGCGCCGACCCCCAGGTGGTGGTCCATGAGGTTGCGGCCCACCTGATCCGAGCCGTTGCCGAAGCCGTTCGGGAAGCGCGAACTGGCCGAGTTGAGCAGGATCCAGGCGCTGGCGATGGCCGAGGCGCAGAGGAAGATGACCTTGGCGTGGAACTCCTCCTCCTGGCCCGTCGCGGCGTCGAGGATCCTCACGCCCGAGGCCCTCCCCGTGCGTTCGTCGTGGACCAGGGTGGTGACGATGGAGTTCGGGCGAATCTGGAGGTTCCCGGTCCGCTCGGCCGCCACCAGGGTCGCGGAATTGGAGCTGAAGTAGGCCCCGTACGGACAGCCGCGCATGCAGAGGTTGCGGTTCATGCACTTGCCGCGGCCCAGCGCCTGCTGCTCCTCGGTGGGCGCGGTCAGGTGAGCGGCCCGGCCGATGGTGATGCGCCGCTCGGGGAAGCGCGCCTCGGACCTCTGCTTGAACGCCTTCTCGACGCAGTTCATCTCCATCGGCGGCTGGAAGACTCCGTCGGGGAGCTGCGGCAGGCCCTCGGCCTGACCCGAAACGCCGATGAACCGCTCCACATGGTCGTACCAAGGGGCCAGGTCGGCGTAGCGGATCGGCCAGTCCACCGCGATCCCCTCGCGGGCGTTGGCCTCGAAATCGAGGTCCGACCAGCGATAGCTCTGCCGCCCCCAGGTCAGCGAGCGGCCGCCCACGTGGTAGCCGCGAATCCAGTCGAACCGCTGGGTCTCGGAATAGGGGTTCTCGTCGTCGCGGACGAAGAAGTGCTGGGTGTATTCGGTGACGGCGTAGCCGGTGCGCCGCTGCATCGGGTACTTCGTGCGCAGCTCGGCCTCCGGCAGGCGGCCGCGCGGGTAGCGGGTCTGCCAGGGATCGGTGGCGGCGGTGGGATAGTCGGCGATGTGGCGCACCGGCCCGCCGCGCTCCAGCACCAGGGTCTTCAGGCCGCGCTCGGTCAGCTCCTTGGCCGCCCAGCCGCCGGTTATGCCGCTGCCCACGACGATGGCGTCGTAGGTGCGCTCCTCGCGGGCCTTGTTGTTGAGGTTCGCCATCTCAAGTGTTCCCCAGGCCGAGCAGCCGCCGGTTGGCGGCCGCGTCCGTGCCGGCGCCGGCGAAGTCGTCGAACGCCCGCTCCGTCACGCGGATGATGTGGTCGCGGATGAAGGGCGCCCCTTCGCGGGCCCCGTCCTCCGGATGCTTGAGCGCGCACTCCCACTCCAGCACGGCCCAGCCCGGATAGTCGTAGGCCGCCAGCTTGGAGAAGATCGCGCCGAACTCGATCTCGCCGTCGCCCAGCGAGCGGAAGCGGCCGGGGCGGTCCACCCAGCCCAAGTAGCCGCCATAGACCCCGGCGCGGCCGGTGGGCCGGAACTCGGCGTCCTTTACATGGAAGGCGCGGATGCGCGGGTGGTAGCGGTCGATGAAGTCCAGGTAGTCGAGCTGCTGCAGCACGAAGTGGCTGGGATCGTAGAGGATGTTGGCGCGGGGATGCCCATCCACCGCCTCCAGGAAGCGCTCGAAGGTCGCCCCGTCGTGCAGGTCCTCGCCGGGGTGGAGCTCGAAGCAGGCGTCCACGCCCGCGTCGTCGAAGGCGTCGAGGATCGGCCGCCAGCGCCGGGCAAGTTCGGCGAACGCCTCCTCGATCAGGCCCGCCGGCCGCTGCGGCCAGGGATAGACGTAGGGCCAGGCGAGCGCGCCGGAGAAGGTCGCGTGCGCGGTGAGGCCCAGTCGCTGGCTGGCCTTGGCCGCCGCCTTCATCTGGCCCACGGCCCAGGCCTCGCGCTCGCTTGGCTTCCCCCGCACTTGCGGCGGCGCGAAGCCGTCGAAGAGCTCGTCATAGGCCGGATGCACGGCGACGAGCTGGCCCTGGAGGTGGGTGGAAAGCTCGGTTATGGCGAGGCCCCTGTCGGCCAGCATCCCCTTCACGTCGTCGCAGTAGGCCTGGCTCTCGGCCCCCTTCGCCACGTCGAACAGGCCGCCCTCGCCGGTCGGAAGTTGCAGGCCGACGTAGCCCAGGCCGGCGGCCCAGTCGGCCAGGGTCTCCAGCCTGTCGAACGGCGGCTCAGGCCCCACGAACTGGGCCAGGAAGATGCCGGGCCCTTTCAGCGTCCTCATGCGATGCTCCCGTCCAGGGCGACCCAGCCCGCGCCGTCGCGGCTGGCGGCCACGGCCGCCTCCACGAACGCCATGCTGCGCACGCCCTCGGCGATGTCGGGCACGAGCCCTGCGTCGGACCGGCCCTCGGCGACGGCGTCGGCGAGGTCGCGGTAGAGGTTGGCGAAGGCCTCGATGAAACCCTCGGGATGGCCGGTCGGGATGCGCGACGCCGCCTGGGCCGGCGCCGAGAGGTAGCCCGCCGCCGCGTGCAGGGTGTGGCTGGGGCCGTCCAGCCAGTCGATGGTCAGCTCCGCCGGCCGCTCGTGGGACCAGGAGAGCCCACCCGCCTCGCCATAGACCTGAAGCTTCAGCCCGTTGCGGGCGCCGGCCGAAATCTGCGAGGCGATCAGCACGCCGCGCGCCCCGCCCGCGAAACGCAAAAGGACATTGCAGTCGTCGTCCAGCAGGCGGCCTGGGACCAGCGTCGAGACGTCGGCGCACAGCCGCTCGACCCGCACGCCGCCGACGAACTCAGCGAGGTTGAAGGCGTGGACCCCGATGTCGCCGATGCAGCCTGCCCCGGCCTGGGCCGGATCGACCCGCCACTCGGCCTGCTTGGCGCCCTCGCGCTCGATGGGCCGCGACAGCCAGCCCTGCGGATACTCCACGACGATCTTGCGGATGGCGCCCAGGTCGCCCCGGCGGACGATCTCGCGCGCCTCGCGGACCATGGGATAGCCGGTGTAGGTGTAGGTCAGGCCGTAGAGCCGTCCGCTCGCCGCCACCGCGCGCGCCAGCTCGCGGGCCTCGGCGAGGTCGCGGGTGGCGGGCTTGTCGCTCATCACGTGCAGGCCGGCCCGGAGCGCCGCGGCCGACACCGCCAGGTGCAGGTGGTTGGGCGTCACCACCGCCACGACCTGGGCTCCATCCTCACGCGTCGCCTCTGCGGCGATCATACGCGACCAGTCGTCGTAGCCGCGCACGCCCCAGGCCCTGGCGGCCTCGGCGCTCCTGGCCGGATCGCGGCTGAAGGCGCCGGCCACCAGCCGCATCCGCCCGTCCAGCTCGGCGGCCATGCGGTGCACGGGGCCGATGAAGGCGCCCGGCCCGCCGCCCACCATGGCCAGCCGGATGGGGCCGCCGCCGGTCATGCGGTCACGCGCGCCAGAAAGTCGTGGCAGATCTTCGCCGCCTCGATCCGGGGCCGCTCGAAGGGCGGCTCCTGCTCGACGTAGAAGTTCCGTACGCCGGCGGCGTGGGCGCCCGGCAGCAGGCGGCTCCAGTCGAGGCGGCCGGAGCCCACCTCGGTGGGGTCCATCCGCAGCTCGTAGTTCGCCTGGGTCGTGGGCTTGACGTCCTTCACGTGCATCAGGGTGAAGCGGCCCCGGTGCTTCTGGATGAAGGTCAGGGGATCGACCCCGGCGGCCGCCATCCAGCCCACGTCGGCCTCGAAGGTGACGAGCGCCGGGTCGGTCTCGGCCAGCAGGATCTCCAGGCCGTTCGTCTGGCCCTTCGGCGCGAATTCGAAGTTGTGGTTGTGGTAGCCGACGGCGATCCCCGAGCGCTTCAGCACCGCGGCCTTGGCGTTCAGGAACTCGGCGTTCATCTTCCAGTCGTCGGCGGTGAGCGCCCCCATCATCGTGCGGTAGGCGTCCACGCCGGCCACGCCCTGGGCGGCCTTGAGCGCATGGTCGGGAACGAAGGGGCTTGGGGCCACGGCGTGCTTCACGCCGATGGTCGCCAGGTCGTCGGCCAGCCTGGCGAGGTCGCCGTCGAAGCCCCCGCGCGCCTGGATGTGGGCGCTGCGGCAGGTGAGCCCCGCCTTGTCCAGCGCGGCCCGGATCTCGGCCGGGGTGCGGCCCATGAAGCCCGGCAGCTCCACGTCGCGGTAGCCGATCCCCGCCACCGCCGCGAGGGTGGCGTCCAGGTCCTTCCCGGCGTCGGGCCCCAGCGTATAAAGCTGCAGGCCGATCGGCAGGCCGGCCCGCTGGAAGAACGGCGCGGCCCCGGATTGGGCTTGGGCCCTTGTGCTCACCAGCGCAGCGCCGGCGGCGACGAGGAAGCTGCGGCGGTGCGGTTGAAGCGTCGGACGCACGGAACGTCTCCCTGGTTGGCGGACATCATGCGGTGACCGGGTGGACCGGCCGCGCCTGGGGCGGACGGAAGAAGAGGGCGAGCAGGACGACGGCTGCGAGGGCCATGCCGGTCGGGACCAGAAACAGGGTCTGGTAGTCCACCTGCGGCCCGGCGGGGGTCGCCGTCGACAGCCGGCCCATGAGCTGCGGGAAGAGGAAGCTCGCCGCCACGTTGCCGACGCCCAGGATCAGCAGGTTGAACAGGCCCTGCGCGCTGGTGCGAACGTCCTTCGGGAAGACGGCGTCCACGAAGATGTACACGGTGGCGAAGAAGAACGCGTAGCAGATGCCGTGCAGGAGCTGGACGGCGACGATCACCGGCACGCTGTCGGGGAAGAAGGCGAAGACCGAGAAGCGCGCGGCGTGCCCCAGCACGCCCACGATCATGGTCGCCTTCCAGCCGATGCGGATCAGCACGCCGCCCAGGACGAACATGGTCACGATCTCGGCGAGCTGGCCGAGGCTCAGAACCACCATCGAGAGGTTGCCCGCGATCCCCACCCGCTGGGTCAAAAAGGCGTCGGCCATGACGAAATAGCCGTTGTGGATCACGCTATCGATGAAGGTGACCAGGAACAGCACGGCCACGAAGGGAACCCGCAGCAGCTTGAAGGCCTCGCGCCAGGCCAGCGGGTCGGCCGCCTCGGCGCCGCGCTTGGGCGGGGTGTGCGGCAGGGTCAGGCTGTAGGCGGCGAGCACGAAGGAGACGACTGCCGCCACGATGAAGATCGATCGCACCTGATGCGGCTCGGCCTGGGCGCCCAGCAGGAAGACGAAGGGCCAGCTCACCAGCATCCAGCCCACCGTCCCGCCCATGCGCACCGCGCCGAAGTCCTTGGCCGGGTCATTCAGGTTGGCGAAGGCGATGGAATTGGAGACCGACAGCGTCGGCACATAGAGCAGGCTGTAGACGAGGTAGCCCGCGAAGAACGGCCAGAAGCTGGTCTGGAAGGCGGTGAACAGCAGCGCAAGGCCGCCCAGCAGGTGGCTCGCGGCCAGGAACCGCTCGGCCGAGAAGTTCCGGTCGGCGAACTGGTTGGAGAAGAAGATTCCGAGGAGCGCGGCCACGCCCCACGAGCTGCCGACCATTGATTGCTGCCAGGGCGCGAACCCCAGCATTCCCATGTAGGGAAAGAGCTTTGGCGCCCAGGCGCCCCAGACCGCGATCTGGAGCAGCATCATCAGGAACAACCGCGCCTTGGCGCCCATGCCTCGCCTCCCCCGCTGCGAGGGCTCTTGAACGGCCCCGCTCGCGCGATGTAATCGATTACACGTTCAACGCACGGGTGCAAGCCGGTGGCCACGATCCACGATGTCGCCAAGGATGCAGGAGTCTCGACGGCGACCGTCTCGCGGGTGCTGAGCGCGCCCGAGCGGGTGGCCGAGGCGACGCGGGCGCGCGTGCTGGCCTCGGTGGAGCGGCTGGGCTACGCGCCCAACGTGGCGGCCAAGAGCCTGCGCACGCTGAAGACCGGCAAGATCCTGGTGACCGTGCCGGACATCTCGAACCCGTTCTTCTCCCAGGTCATCCGGGGCGTGGAGGAGGCGGCGACCGCCGCGGGCTACGCCGTCCTGCTGGGCGACACGCGCCACGAGGAGGAGCGCGAGGACCAGTACGCGCTCTTGATGCGCCGCAAGGAGGCCGACGGCCTGATCTTCCTGGGTCACCGGCTCTCGCCCGCCCTGGCCGAGCTGGTGGCCGCGCTGGGACCGAAGGCGCCCATCGTCAACGGCTGCGAGTTCAGCCCCGAACTGGGCGTGCCCAGCGCCCACATCGACAACGCCCGGGCGGCCGCCGAGGCCATGGAGCACCTCTACGGCCTGGGCCACCGGCGGGTGGGCGTCATCACGGGCCCGCTCGCCAGCCCGCTCAGCCGCGACCGCCTGAGCGGGGTGCAGGCCGCCGCCGCCCGCCACGGCCGCTGGGGCCTGAACGTGGCGCAAGGCGACTTCTCGATCGAGTCGGGCCTTGCCCAGGCGCTGGCCCTGCTGGACGCCGACCCACGGCCCACCGCGATCTTCTGCTTCAGCGACGAGATGGCCATGGGCGCCCTGGAGGCCCTGCGCCGCCGCGGGCTCTCATGCCCCGCCGACGTCTCCCTCGTGGGCTTCGACGACATCCGCTACGCGCGCCACCTGGACCCGCCGCTCACCACGGTCAGCCAGCCCAAGGAGGCCATCGGCCACGAGGTGGTGCGCCTGCTGCTCGACGTGCTGTCGGGCCGTGTGGACACCGTGCGGCACGTCACCCTCGCCCACCGGCTGGTGGTGCGCGCCAGCACCGCGCCGGCGCCTACTTCAGCGGCCGGATCTTGATGTTGCGGTAGTAGACGTGGTCGCCGTGGTTCTGCAGGGCGATGTGGCCGGTGTCCGAAGCCGCGAACTGCGGCCAGGCCTTGAACTTGGCAGCCGCGACCTTGGCCTTGAACTCGGGTGAGCGCAGGTCGTACTCGGCCACCTTCACGCCGTTCAGCCAGTGCTCGCCCTTGCCGCCCCTGAGCACCAGCCGGCTGTGGTTGAACTCGCCCACCGGCTTCGTCGCATCGGTCGTCGGTGGATAGAGGCCGTAGAGGGCGCCGGCCTGCTCGGCCAGGGGCTCGCCCCGGGCGTTGTCGACGACCTGGTATTCCGGCCCGCTCTGGTAGGTCTGGTCGCCCGTCTCGGTGACGTGGAACATGACGCCGGAGTTGCCCTTGGGCGTGATCTTCCAGTCGAAGACCAGCTCGAAGTCGCCGAACGTCTCCTTCGTCATGATATCGCGCGATGTCTTGGGATCGGGGCCCAGCGTCCCGTCCGTCACGGTCCAGCCGGCGTCGGGCTCGGGCGTCTTGAAGCCGCGCCACCCCGCGGTGGACTTGCCGTCGAACAGCAGCTTCCAGCCCGCCGCCTTCTCGGCCGGGGTCAGCACGTTGTCGGCGGCGAAGGCCGCTCCGCCCGTCATCGCGATCGCCATGGCGATCCCAAGCACCCCAGCCCTCATGGCGTTCCCTTTCAAAGTCCCAGCGCCTTCAGGCGCTCCTCCAGCACGGCCTTCACCTCGGCCGAGGGACCGGGGTCGGACGCACGGGCCTCGTTGCCGATGTAGCCGATGTCCTTGAACCCGGCTTCGGTCGTGTAATAGGCGCCCACGGTCAGGGCCCGGAACCGCTTGAAGAAGGCCTGGGTCTTCTCGTCCGTCGACCTCGGCAGGGCCGCGAGGGCGGCCGCCCGCCGACCTGCGTCGCCGCGTACGAGATCGGGGATCAGCGCCTTCAGCCCGTCGCGAATGACGGGCCGGTCCTTGAGCTGGTCGGGATAGGGCGCGCTCACCCACTCGTCGATGAAGTCGGGCACGCCCAGGGCGCTCGCCGCCGGCGCGGTGGCCGCGGCCGGCAGGATGAAGTCAGCGAGGATCGCGGCGGCCTGCAGCTCGTCGTCCGAGAGCAGGCGCGGCCAGGGCGCCTTGACCGGCGGGTTGAGCTTCGGGTCGGTCCCATAGCCGCCGGCCGTGGGCGTCGCCTTCCCGCCGATGGCGTCGCGATAGATCACCACGCCCGCGCCGCCGGCGATGGCCGCGCCGGCCGCGCCGACCCAGATCAGGGCCGTGCGGCGGTCGATCTTGCGCCGATAGGGCTTGGGGGTCTCGTCGCTCACAGCTCACCCCGCTTGGCCAGTGTCGCCAGATGGTCGCTCGACCGCCAGGCCAGGGCCAGGATCGAGAGGGTCGGGTTCTTGTCGGGACTGGAGACCAGCACCGCCCCGTCGGTGACGAACAGGTTCGGGACCGCCCAGGCCTGGCCGTACTGGTTGACCACCGAGTCCGTCTCGGAGGCGCCCATGCGGGCGGTGCCGACCTCGTGGATCATCTCGCCGCCCTTGGAGATGGCCTTGCGGCCGTCGCGCTCGACCTCGCCCACCGGCTTGCCGCCCAGCCGGTCGATCACTTCCAGGAAGGTGGTCGTCATGTGCGCCGCCTGCCTCGTCTCGGCCTCGCCCCACCTCCAGTGGAAGCGCAGGACAGGAATGCCCCACTTGTCCTTCACCTTCGGATCGAGCTCGCAGTAGCAGTCGTCGTTGGGGATCATCTCGCCCCGGCCGTTGAAGCTGATGACGCTGCCGTAACGGCGGCGCAGGCTCTCCCGCAGCTCGTCGCCGACGCTGGCGTCGTCCGTGAGCAGGCGGGCGATGCTCATGGACGGCATCTGCCGGCCGCCGCCGATCTCGATGTGGTAGCCGCGCGGGAAGCCCAGCTCCTTGTGCCGGTCGTAGCCCCACCAGGGGACGTAGGTGTGCTCGACGCTCATGCCGTCGTCGTTGGTCGGCGGCAGGCCCTCCAGCGCAGGGAACTGGCCGGTGACGTTGAGGCCAACGCTGTCCATCAGGTAGCGGCCGACCATGCCGTGGGTGTTGCACAGGCCGTCCGGGAACCTGGCGCTCTTGGAGTTCAGCAGGATGCGGGCCGTCTCGCCCGAGCCCGCGGCCAGCACCACGGCGCGGGCCGTGGCCGAATGGTGTTCGCCCGTCCTGCGGTCCACGAAGGCGACGCCCTTGGCCTTGCCGGCCGCGTCCAGGTCCACCTGATAGACCAGGGCGTTGGTGCGGATCGTCAGGTTCCCCGTCGCCATGGCCGGCGGCAGCAGCACGGTCGTGGACTGGAAGTTCGCCCCGATGGCGCAGCCCCGGCCGCAGGGGGTGGCGAAGACGCACGTGTTGCGGCCCTCCATGGCCTGGGTGACCACGGCGCCGTGCATCGGCACGACCGGGATGCCCATGGCTTCGAAGGCGCGGGCGTAGAACAGCTCGAAGGCGCGGGGCGGCGGGCTCTCCATCAGGCAGCCCGGCGGCGAGTCAGGCGTGTTGGTAAGCCCACGCGGCGGGGCGGCGCCGGTCACCCCGATCAACTTCTCGGTCCGGTCGTACCAGGGCGCGAGGTCGTCGTAGGCGATCGGCCAGTCGTAGCCCAGGCCGTCGCGGCTGCGCGGCTTGAAGTCCAGCGGCCCGAAGCGCAGCGAGATACGGCCCCAGTGGTTGGTGCGCCCGCCCAGCATCCGCGGCCGCCACCAGATGAACGGCTCCGAGCCCTCGGCCACCGTGTAGGGCTCGTTCGGCACCTCCCAGCCGCCGTCGACGGTGGCGTCGTAGAAGCCGAAGGGCTTGTCCGGCGTCGAGGCCCCGCGCAGGGGCGCCTCGGCGTTGATGTTGTACATCGGGGTCTCGGCGACGGGGTCGTAGTCGCGCCCCGCCTCCAGCATCAGCACCTTCAGGCCCGACTTCGTCAGGTGGTAGGCGCTCATCCCGCCGCCGGCGCCGGAGCCGACCACGATCACGTCATAAGGCTCAGGCCCGGCCACGCTCGCGTCCCCCGCACCCACAATCGGAGGCTGCACGTTGGCCCAGACCGCCGCGGCGGCCAAGGGGCGAGTTTGGGCGTGACCTTGGGGCCGGTCTTAGGCTGCGGTGTTGAGAGCCGGCTGGACGTCGGCCTGAAGCACCGGGATCAGGGCGTCGATCTCGGCCAGTTCGCGCGACAGCTCTTCCTTGCGGCTCACCAGCTTCTTCAGCGCCGTCTCCGAACCCGCGCCCGCGCGCTGGTCGGCGTCGAGCACCTGGCGGATGTCGCGCAGCGACAGGCTGACCGAACGCAGGCGGGAGATCCACGCCAGGCGCTGGCGAGCCCAGCCGTCGTAGTAGCGATGGTTGAGCCGGTCGCGGTGGGCCTCGATCAGGCCCTTCTCTTCGTAGAACCGGATGGCCCGAGGGGTCAGGCCGAAAAGCCGGCAGGCGTCCGACAGGCCCAGCCGGGGGAGGTGGTGCAGCTTCTCGCCAGGACGTCCGATCATCGCAACCTCGCCGCGTCAGGAACGGGCTCCGCCATTTTGCAAAATAGCGCGGAGCGGTCGGAGAGAGAGAAAGCGAGAATCCCGCTCGGATTTCAAACGAGAACGTGCGAAGACTTGGCGCCTCGCAATCCCTGATTTGTGAAATTGTGAAATGGCGGCCAAGCTTTTCGTGGGTCCCCAGGTGCGGGCGCTCCGGCAGGAACACGGCCTGAAGCTCCAGGCCTGCGCCGCCCGGCTGGGGATTTCGGTCAGCTACCTGTCGCAGATCGAGGCCAACCAGCGGCCGGCGACGTCCAGGGTGCTGCTGTCGATCGCCGAGGCCTTCGGGGTCTCGCCCGAGGTGTTCGAGGCCCGCGAGGACGAGCGGCTGATCGCCGACCTCAAGGAGGCGGTGGCGGAATCCGCCCATCCCGGCGCTCCCGTGGCCCTATCCGAGATCCGCCGCGTCGCGTTGCAGGCCCCGGCCTTCGCCCGCCGTTTCCTCGACCTGCACCGGGCCAACCAGCGGCTGACCGAACGCCTCAACCTCACCGAGGCGGCGGTCGCCCTCGACGAGGCGACGGCGGCGAGCTCGCTGCTCCCCTACGAGGAAGTCCGCGAGTTCTTCCACGACCGGGACAACTACATCGACGCCATCGACCGGGCGGCCGAGGCGCTGGCCGAATCCCTGGGCCTGGCCGACGGCGTCGCGCCCGAGGAACGGATCGCCGCGCACCTGTGGGAGCGGTTCGGCATCGCCGTGGAACGCGGGGCGGCCGGCGAAGTGATGCGGCGCTACGACCCGGCGGCCCGCACGCTCTACGTCAATCCCCGCCAGCCCCCCGAGACCCAGACCTTCCAGCTCGCCTACCACCTGGCCGCGGTGGAACTGTCCGACGTCATCGAGGCCGAGCTCGGACGGGCGCGGTTCCGCACGGCGGAGGCCGTCGACGTCTGCCGGGTGGGCCTGTCGAACTATGCGGGCGGCGCCCTCCTGATGCCCTATCGGCGCTTCCACGCGGCGGCCAGGGCGCGGCGCCACGATGTTGAGGCCCTGGCCCTGGGCTTCCACACCAGCCTGGAGCAGGTCTGCCACCGGCTCTCGACCCTCCAGCGGGCGGGCCTGCGCGGCGTGCCGCTGTTCTTCGTGCGCATGGACTACGCGGGCAACATCACCAAGCGCCACAGCGCCACGCGCCTTCGATTCGCCCGGTTCGGCGGCGCCTGCCCCCTGTGGAACGTCCACGAGGCGGTGGGCGCGCCCGAGAGGTTCCTCGTGCAGGTGGCCGAGATGCCGGACGGCACGCGCTACCTGTCGGTGGCGCGCAGCGTGGTGAAGCCGTCAGGGAGCTACCTGCAGCCGGCTCGGCACTTCGTTCTGGGCTTTGGATGCGAGATCGAGCACGCCCATGAGCTGGTCTATTCGCAGGGGCTGGACCTCTCCGGCCCGGCGGCCCGCATCGGGGTAAGCTGCCGGATCTGCGAGCGCAACGACTGCGTCCAGCGGGCCTTCCCGCCGGTCGACCGCCCTCTGCGTGTGCCGCCCAACGAGCGCCGGACGGTGCCGTTCAGGCTGGACTGACCGCCTCCCCCGCCCAAGGACGGAGGAGGCGGCGCGATCCTAGAACGACTGGCCGAAGCGGACGCCGATGATCCGCGGCCGGATGGGCGTCACCCAGACGCGGGTGCAGACCACGCAGGCCACGAAGCGGTCGACCTGGCCGCTCTCGTCGAACAGGTTCTTGGCGAAGGCCTCGACCCGCCACGAGCCGTTCGTCAGGCCCGCGGTCATGTCGAAGGTGGTGTAGTCGGGCAGCTTGCCCACCAGCGCCCGGTCGGCCGTGCGCAGGTCGGGATAGGCCGAGCCCGAATAGACGACGGAGCCCTGCACGTGGGCGGTATTGCCGCCCATGTCCCACTCGTAGCGGACGTTCACATTGCCCTTGAACTTGGGCGTGACCGGCAGGGACTGGCCCTTGGGCGCGAGGATCGGGCCGGCGGGGTCGGAGCGATAGTCCTGGTCGAGCTCGGCGTCGATGTAGCTGGCCGCGCCATTGATCGTGAGGCCCTCGGCCGCGGCCCATGACAGGTCGGTCTCGACGCCCTTCATCCTGGCCTTGCCGCCGTTGGCGATGATGGTCAGGCCGTTCTGCCCCAGGAACGAGAACTGGTAATCGTTCCACTTCTCGCTGAAGAGCGCGCCGTTCCACCGCAGGCGGTTGTCCATCCAGGTCGTCTTCCAGCCGAACTCGAGGTTCTTCAGGAAGTCGGGATCGTAGGGGTCGCCGCCGCGGCGGTTGACGCCGCCAGGCCGATAGCCCGTCGAGTAGGTGAGATAGACCATGCGGTCGTCGTCGATGTTGTACTCGGCGTTGATCCGGTAGGTCTTGCCCTTGTCCTTGGTGGTGCGGTCGAGGTTGGTGCAGGGGCTGCCATCCACGATCGGGCCGCCGAAGCAGGCCGCCTCGCCCGTGCGCGAGCTGTAGCCGTCGCTGTAGCCGAAGAAGCCCTCCAGGCCGTTCTTGGCCTTGAAGAAGCGGATGCCGCCGTTGAGCGTCAGCTTGTCGGTGACGTCGAGCGAGGCGTCGGCGAAGGCTGCGTAGTCGCGGTCGACCCGCAGTTGCTTGGTCAGCCAGATGGTGTCCGGCCAGCCCGTGACCGAGATCGCATCGGCCAGCCCGTCGATCTTGTAGCGCTGCTGAATGTTGTGGGTCTGCTTCTGATAGAACAGGCCCGCCGTGACGCGGAGGCGTTGGTCGGCCGGGGTCGCCACGCGGAACTCGTGGGACTCCTTCATGAAGACATCCTTCGACTGGATGTACTGGGAGATGTCGATCGGATTGCCGGCGTCATCGGTCCAGTACGCGCCATAGCCGTACAGGGTGTCGTAGAAGTAGGCGTAGTCCGAATAGTCGGACTGGCCGTCGATCCAGCGCTTCATCTTGGCGCCGGCGTAGGTGACGTCGAGGTTCGACACCTGACCCTGGATGGTCAGGGCCGCCTGGAGCCACTTGTCGTCCAGGGTGTCGGGCCGGAACCGGGCGGCCTTCAGGCGGCCGCGGCCGGGATCGTACGAGAAGGTTCCGTCCGCCTCGGTGCGCTGGGCGTTCAGCGTGGGCGTGATGGACCAGTTGTCGTCCAGGTCGATCTTCAGCGCGGCTCGCGCACCGTAGGTGTCGACATCGTTGTAGGCGTTCTTGGCCAGGCCATCGTTGTCGATGGTCACGTTGCCGGTCGGATAGGTGATCGAGGCCGGCTCGTTGTCGATGTAGCCGGCGTCATGCTGGGCCCAGCCGACGAGACGGATCGCGGCGCGCTCGCCCAGGGGCTGGTTCACGAAGCCCTCGGCTCCGTATCCGATGTCGCCGTGCGCGACGCTGTTGACCTCCAGGTCGTAGCTCGCCTCGAAACCCGAGGTGGACGGCTTGTTGGTGATGATGCGGATGGTGCCCGCCTGGGAGCTCGCGCCGTAGAGCGTGCCCTGGGGACCGGCCAGCACCTCGACCCGTTCGATGTCGTAGACGTGGATGTCCAGCGGACCGGTGATCGTGGTGACCGGCTGTTCGTCGAGATAGACGCCCACGCTGGGCAGGGGCCCGGAGTGGTTGCTGTTCTCGCCCGAGGCGACGCCGCGCATGTAGATGGTGTTGAAGCCCGGCGCTGCGGACTGGACCGTGACGTTCGGGAGGAACTTCACATAGTCAGCCATGTCCGAGACCTGGAGCTGGTCCAGGCGCTCGGTGCCGATGGCCTGCACGCTGACGGGCACGTCCTGCAGGTTCTCGGACCGCTTCTGGGCGGTGATGACCACCTCCTCGAGCTGGGTCCCCGCGGTCTGCGCCATCGCGGGCGCGGCCACGGCGGTCAGCATGGTGGTCGCCAAGAGGCCCATGGACCAGCGCGGCGTCATTCTCGATCTCATTGTTGTTCCCCCTCAGTGCAAGGCGGCGGCTGATGCGCAGGCGCCTCCGGATACGAATCCAGGACCGGCCCCAGCGCCGCCTTCAGCGGCCCGAGCCAGATATCGTAGTTCCGCCAGTGGTCGGCGGCGTCCGTAAAGATTGGCTTACGGACTTGTTCGGAGCTCGCGGTCCGGACCGCCCGATCGTTCTCGTAGAACCTCAGGCAGGCCGCCTCGAAGGGAAGACCGCAGTAATCGAGCAGGCGGCGCGTCTCCGCCTCGGGATCGGTCACCATCTGCTCATAGATGACGCGATGGACGCGGCCGGGCAGGATCGCGTCGAAGTGCGCCATCAGCTCGACGTAGTCGGCGTAGTAGCGGCCGATGTCGGTCAGGTCGTAGGTGAAGCCCTGGCCGCGGGCGAAGTGCTGCTTGAAGCCCGAGAAGCCGCAGCCCAGGGGATGACGCCGGGCGTCCACGATCCGGGCGTTCGGCAGGGCGAGCTGGATCAGCCCCAGGTGCGCCCAGTTGTTGGGCATCTTGTCGATGAAGAAGGGCCGGCCGAGCTTCCGGTGGACAGAGGCGCGCTCCAGGTATTCCTCCCCCAGCGCCCTGAGGTCCTCGGGGGAAAGTTCCGCCAGCACGTCGGGATAGCGCCCCGCCGAGGATTTCTTGGCCAGACCGCCCAGGCGCCGGGCCATGGCGATGATGTCGGGCAGTTCCTGGGTCCCCTCCACCTGGCTGTGGCTGGAGAGGATCTGCTCGACCAGGGTCGAGCCCGAGCGCGGCAGACCCACGATGAAGATCGCGTCCGGCGCCTGGCAACCCTGCCCCGCCCGCTCGGCGAAGAACCCCGGCGTGAAGAGCGCCTTCGAACGGCGGACGTGGGTCGTGGTCTCGTCGGCCTCGTAGCCCAGGTCGCGGCGGCGCAGCGCGTTGCCCTCCGCGTAGTGGCGGAAGCTTTCCTCGAACCGGCCCTCGTCCTCCAGCGCCTTGCCGAGCGCGAAGTGGAGATGAAAGCGGTCCTCGTCGCCGATGTCGGTGCGGGCGAGCTGGGCCTGCATGGCGGCCACGTCCTCCGCCGAGAACTTCACCGTCTTGAGGTTGGCCAGACTCCACCACGCCTCGCCCAGTTCGGGCGTGAGCGCCAGGCTGCGGCGGTAGGCCTCGATGGAGTCCGCCTGCCGCCCCACCGTCTTCAGGGCATGGCCGTAGCTCATCCAGGTCTTGGGATGGCGGGGATGGTCCTTCAGCACCTCGGCGTAGAGCGCGATCGCGCCCTCGTACTCGCCGATCCGGCCCAGGGCGGCGGCCTTCAGGTTCAGGTAGGCGGGATTGCGCGGGTCATCGGCCAGCAGCCGGTCGAGCTGGCCGATGGCCTCCACGGGCTTGTTGTGGCGGTAGAGGACGGTCGCATAGTTGTGCCGGGCGGGGGTAAAGCCGGGCGCCAGCTCCACGCAGCGGGCCAGCAGCTTCTCGGCCTCCTCGTAGCGCCCCATCCGCATCCCGGTCTCGGCCAGCATCCGGATGGCGGCCACGTCGGTGGGCCGGGCCTTCAGGATGGCGCGGAGCGCATGCTCGGCCTCGGCGAGGCGGTCCTCGACCAGCGCATTGGCGGCGGCGACCAGTTCGGGGTCCTTAACCGAGCCCTTCACCGAGCGGAGATAGGCGGCCTCGGCGGCCTCGGTCTCGCCCTGGCGGCGCAGCGCCTCGCCCAGCAGGCGCAGCGCGTGCGGATGGTCGGGCAGGACCTTGAGGATCTCGCGGGCCTGCTCCTCGGCGAGCGAGGGGTCCTGGGCGAGCAGGCGAGCGGCGTGGGCGAGGGCCACGTCGAGCGTGCCAACCGGATCTGCCGTCGCGCTCTGCACGCCCCCTCCGTCGGCGTTCACGCCGTGGCCGGATCAAGCGGCCGATGCGCTGACACTGTCAATTATAGTCTCGGTATCGGATCGCCCCAGAAGCCTGGCTGTGGCGGCAGGATCACGCCCTGCTCGAACCGGCAGCCCCCTTCCCGGTCCCTGGCCAGCCACCACGGCCCGTCGAGATCGACGAGATCGGCGCCCGCCGCCAGCGGGAGGGCGGGCGCGATGGCCAGCGAGCTCGCCACCATGCAGCCGACCATGACCTTCAGACCGGCCGCGCGCGCGGCGCGCGCCAGGGCGGCGGCTTCCGTGAGCCCGCCGGCCTTGTCGAGCTTGACGTTCACGGCCTGGTAGCGGCGGGCGACGGCGGCGAGGTCGGCGCGGGTATGGAGGCTCTCGTCGGCGCAGATCGGAACGGGACAGGCGATCCCCTCCAAGGCGGCGTCCTCCCCGGCCGGCAGCGGCTGCTCCAGGAGCGCGACGCGGGTCCTTGCCAGCACCGGCGCCATCTCGGCCACGAGCGCCGCCGTCCAGCTCTCGTTGGGATCGGCGATCAGCCGCGCGGCCGGCGCGGCTTCGGCGACCGCCAGCAGGCGGGCGGCGGGATCGTCGGCGTCCAGCTTCACCTTCAGGATCGGGGCGTCGGCGGCCGCGGCGGCCGCGTCGCGCATGGCGTCCACGCCGTCCAGGCTGATGGTCACGGCGCTGGGGACCGGCCCCGCCGCGGGCAGTCCCAGGAGGTCGGCCACCGACCGCCCCTCCAGCCGCGCCCGCAGGTCCCAGGCCGCGCAATCCAGGGCGTTGCGCGCCGCCCCGGGCGGCAGCGCGGCCAAGGCGGCGTCCAGCGAGGACGCGCGGGCGGCGGTCTCCAGTTCGGCCACCACCGACTCGACCGTCTCGCCATAGCGGGGATAGGGCGCGCACTCGCCCCGTCCCGTCGCGCCGTCGCGGGCGAGCTCGACGACGACCACCTCGGCGTGGGTTTTCACGCCGCGCGAGATGCGGAAGGGCGCGCGGAGCGCCAGGCGTTCGGGCCGGATGCGGAGGTCGAGACCCATGCGCCGCCGTTGTCCCGCATCGCGGCCGCCGCGTCGATCCCGGCGCGCCCTGTTCCGGCCCGAGCGCGCGTCGACAGCGCAACCGGAGCGTGATTAGCTCGCGCCCGGATAGGGATTGAGAGCCCGAGCATGACCCACGCCGCCGCCGTGGACACCGGCAAGATCGACATCGGCCGCGTGATCCGCGTGCTCATGGAGGTGCTGAAGCGCAACTTCGCGACGTTCCTGCTCCTGGCCCTCCTGCTCTACGGCCTGCCCTCGGCCATCGTGACGCTCCTGAGAGCCGACGACCTCCGGCGCTTCCAGGACGGCGACTTCAGCCACTTCGGCCCCGGCCTCGGCCTGGGCTGGCTGGTCGGGCTCGTCACCAGCGCCATCCTGCAGGGCGCGCTGACCTATGCGGCGATCGAGGACCTGAGCGGCCGCCGGGCGTCGATCTCCGGCAGCCTGACGGTGGGCCTGCGAGCCTTCCTGCCTCTGATCGGCATCGCGGTCCTGGCGTTCGTGGGCCTGTTCGTGGGCTACCTGCTGCTGGTGGTCCCCGGCGTGATCCTGACCTGCATGTGGATGGTCACCGTGCCGGCCTTCATCGCCGAACGGACGACGATCCTCGGCGCGTTCGGGCGCAGCGCCGAACTGACCCGTGGCAATCGCTGGCGGATTCTGGGCGCCCTCCTGCTCTGGATCTGCGCGGCGTTCGTGGTCTCGCTGGTGATCGGCTTCTTGGGCGGGGTCGCGGCCTTCATCACTGGCGGCGCGGGCGACCCGGCCAACCCGGCGACCGTCCTGACCAACGCCGTGACCGGCTCGATCGGCATCGTGATCGGGGCCGCGGCGGCGGCCGTGCTCTACGTGGAGCTGCGCAAGGCGCGCGAGGGGGGCGCCGCATGGATGGCGGACATCGTTCGCTAGGCGCGCCGCTTGACCCCGGCCCCGGACCCAGGATGCTGACCGCATGACCGCGCTTTCCGACTTCATCCGGGGCCTGCCCAAGGCCGAACTCCACCTGCACATCGAGGGCAGCCTCGAACCCGAGCAGATGTTCGAGTTCGCCCGCAGGAACCGCGTGGACCTGCCGTTCAAGACGGTGGAGGAGGTGCGCGCCGCCTACGCCTTCTCGAACCTCCAGGATTTCCTGGACATATACTACCAGGGGGCGAACGTCCTGCGCACCGAGGCGGACTTCCACGACCTGGCCATGGCCTATTTCCGCCGGGTGGCGGCCGACGGGGCCCGCCACGTCGAACTCTTCTTCGACCCGCAGACCCACACCGACCGGGGCATTCCCTTCTCAGTGGTGGCCGAAGGCCTGCTGGGCGGCATGGCCGAGGCGAAGGCGACCCTGGGCGTCAGTTCGGACCTGATCCTGTGCTTCCTGCGCCACCTGGACGAGGACGCGGCCTTCAGGACCTTCCGCGACGCCGACCCCTACCTGGACCGCATCCTGGGGGTGGGGCTGGATTCCTCCGAGGTCGGCCACCCCCCGTCCAAGTTCCAGGGCGTCTTCAAGGCCGCCCGCGAGCGGGGCCTGAAGCTGGTCGCCCACGCCGGCGAGGAGGGCCCGCCCGAATACGTCTGGGAGGCGCTGGACGCCCTGGGCGTCGACCGCATCGACCACGGCAACCGGGCCCTGGAGGACGAGGCCCTGGTCAAGCGGCTGGCGGACGAAGGCATGACGCTCACCGTCTGTCCGCTCTCGAACCTGAAGCTCTGCGTCGTGGACGACCTGAAGGCCCACCCGCTGAAGACCATGCTGTCGCGGGGCCTCGCCGCGACCATCAACTCCGACGATCCGGCCTATTTCGGCGGGTACCTGCACGACAACTGGGTCCAGACCGCCGAGGCCGTGGATCTCACCCGCGACGAGCTCGTGACCCTGGCCAAGAACAGCTTCACCGGCTCGTTCCTGCACCCCGAGCTTGTGGCGCGGCATCTGGCCGACATCGACGCCTATGTGGCCCGGAGCGCCGGGCCGGCCTGACGCGCCCTCTTGCATCGGCGAGCGGAAGCAGGTCACCTCTCAAAGTTGAACGGTGCGTCACGTCGCCGGATCTCCGAGGGAAGAGACACATGCCCAGGTATGCCGCCGCCCCCATCGCGTTCGCGGTCGTCGCGCTCATGGCCGGCGCCGCCCACGCCAGGACCATCGCCGTGGCCCCAGGCCCGGACGCCCAGGAGCGCATCCAGACCGCCCTGCTCGACGCCAAGCCGGGCGACGTGGTGGAGATCGCCGCCGGCCGCTACGAGCTCACCGACGGCCTGTCGCTGGACGTGGATGGGGTGACGGTGAAGGGCGCCGGCCCCGACGCCACCGTGCTGTCGTTCAAGGGCCAGAAGGGCGCGGGCGAGGGGCTGCTGGTCACCTCCGACCGGGTGACCGTGCGCGACCTCGGCGTCGAGGACACCAGGGGCGACGGGATCAAGGCCAAGGGCTCGGACCAGATCAGCTTCGTCAACGTCCGCGTGGAATGGACTGGCGGACCGAACGAGAAGAACGGCGCCTACGGCGTCTATCCGGTCAGCTCCACCAACGTGCTGGTGGACAAGGTGGTGGTGAAGGGCGCTTCCGACGCGGGCATCTATGTCGGCCAGTCGAAGAACATCGTGGTCAAGCGCAGCCGCGCCGAATTCAACGTGGCCGGCATCGAGATCGAGAACTCGTACAACGCCGACGTCCACGACAACGTGGCGACCCGCAACGCCGGCGGCATCCTGGTGTTCGACCTGCCGAACCTGCCCCAGATGGGCGGCCATTCCACCCGCGTGTTCAACAACCAGGTCGTCCAGAACGACACCCCCAACTTCGCGCCCAAGGGCAACATCGTGGCCAGCGTGCCGACCGGCACCGGCGTGATGGTGATGGCCAACCGCGACGTCCACGTCTTCGGCAACGAGATCGACGGCAACCAGTCGGCCGGCGTCATGCTGGTCAGCTACGTCCAGAAGTTCGACGACAAGTCCTACAACCCCCTGCCCCGCGACGTAGTGGTCCGCGACAACCGGATCGGCAGGAACGGCTGGGACCCCAAGTTCGACGGCGGACCCTTGCTGGCCCTGCTGGCGGGCGGCCAGATCCGGGTGATGTGGGACGGCGTGACCTCGTTCGGCGCGACGACCGAGCCGGTGCGCGTGCGCCTCGCGGACGGGCCGGTGCTGAACCTGCGGCTCGCGGGACCCGGCCAGCTCGACACCGCCAAGCCCACCGTGCAGCCCACCTTCGGCGAGGCGGCCCTGCCCGAGCCGCCGGCCGTGACCCTGCCCGCCGCCCAGGCCGCCCTGACCGACTGAGGCGCCAGACATGAAACGCGCGCTGGCCGCTTTCGCCGCCCTCCTGTGCCTGGGGGCGGCGCCCGCGCCGAAAGGCGTGGCCCTGGACGTGCTGCTGGCCGAGGGGCCGGCCCCGAAGCTCTCGGACTACCGCCTGTTCTCCGACGCCGGCGGGCGCACGCCGAACGCGCGGGTGACGCCCTATGCGCTGAACACGCCGCTGTTCACCGACTACGCCGAGAAGTTCCGGTTCGTGTACGTGCCGCCGGGAACCACGGTGGGCTACCGGCCCGAAGGCGCGCTGGACTTCCCGGTAGGGACCGCGCTGGTCAAGACCTTCGCCTATCCGGCCGATCTGCGCCGGCCGGACCAGGATGTCCGCTACCTCGAGACCCGGGTCCTCATCCGCAAGGCCGACGGCTGGACCGCCCAGGCCTATGTCTGGAACGCCGACCAGACCGAGGCCGTGCTGAAGCGGGCCGGCGCGCGCATCGACGTGGCCGTCGTCGACGCCCAGGGACGGGCCCGCCGCATCGACTACGGCGTGCCGAACCAGAACCAGTGCAAGGAATGCCATCAGCTCGACAAGGCCATCCAGCCGCTGGGCCCCAAGGCGCGTAACCTGAACGGCGACTTCCGCTACGCCTCGGGCGTGGAGAACCAGCTCGCCCACTGGACGAAGGCCGGGCTGCTGACGGGCGCGCCGAAGCCCGCCGCCGCGCCGCGCACGGCCCGCTGGGGCGATCCGGCCGAACCCCTGGAGGCCCGGGCCCGGGCCTATCTCGACGCCAACTGCGCCCACTGTCACAACCCGCGCGCCGTCGCCTCGAACAGCGGCCTCTTCCTGCAGTGGGAGGAGATCAATCCCGTGGCCCTGGGCGTCGGCAAACGGCCCGTGGCGGCGGGTCGCGGCTCGGGCGGGCTTGAGGTTGGGATCAGGCCGGGAGACCCCGACGCTTCGATCCTGGTCCACCGCATGGCCTCGGACGAACCCGGCGTGATGATGCCCGAGCTCGGCCGCAGCGTGACCCACGAGGAGGGCGTGAAGCTGATCCGCGACTGGATCGCGGGGATGAAGCCCCAAGGGGACTGACACCCTCCGCAGAATCCCTGGATTGCCTGCCGCCGGGGCGCCCGCGTAGCAAGGCCTGGCCCGACATCGACGGAGGTCCCCCTTGGCGAGCCCAACCCTGTTCGACCCGCTCACCCTGGCTCACGGCCGGCCCATGAAGAACCGCTTCATGCTGGCCCCGCTGACCAACTGCCAGAGCCACGCGGACGGCACGTTGTCGGACGATGAGTACAACTGGCTGACCATGCGGGCGAAGGGCGGCTTCGGCCTGACCATGACCTGCGCGGCCCACGTCCAGGCGGTCGGCCAGGGCTTCCCCGGCCAGCTCGGCATCTTCGGCGACCAGCACCTCGAAGGCCTCTCGCGCCTCGCCGCCGGCATCAAGGCGGCGGGCAGCCTCTCGGCCGTCCAGCTCCACCACGCCGGCGACCGCTCGCCCAAGGAGCTGGTGGGCCAGCCGGTAAGCGCCTCGGACAATGCCGAGACGGGCGTGCGCGGCCTCTCGACCGCCGAGGTGGAGCAGCTCGTCCAGGACTTCGTCGCCGCCGCCGTCCGCGCCGAGAAGGCAGGCTTCGACGGCGTGGAGATGCACGGCGCCCACGGCTACATCCTGGCCCAGTTCCTGTCGCCCGAGATCAACCGCCGGGACGACCGCTACGGCGGCGGGCTGGAGAACCGGGCCCGCATCTTCTTCGAGATCATCGACGGCATCCGCGCGAGCACGGGCCCCGACTTCCAGCTCGGCCTGCGCCTGTCGCCGGAACGGTTCGGCCTGAGGCTCGGCGAGGTGATCCAGGTGGCCCAGGAGATCCTGCGCGACGGCAAGATCGACTATCTCGACATGTCGCTGTGGGACGTCTTCAAGGAGCCGGTGGAGGAGGAGTTCAAGGGCCGTTCCCTGATGTCCTACTTCACCGAGCTGGAGCGCGGGAACGTGCGCCTGGGCGTGGCGGGCAAGATCACCACCGCCGCCATCGCCGCCGAGATGCTGGACAAGGGCGCCGACTACGTCCTGATCGGCCGCGCCGCCATCGTGCACCACGACTTCCCCGAGCGCGCCCGCGACCCGGCCTTCGCCCAGCTCCCGACGCCGGTCAGCGCCGAACACCTGATCAAGGAGGGCGTGTCCCCCACCTTCGTCGAGTACCTGCGCAACACGTTCAAAATGGTGGCTTAGGCAAGATGGCGGCCTAACCCCGGCTGACCTCGGCCGCCCGGGGCTTGAAGTCGGCGTCCGGGATCATGGCCGCCGGGCGCGGCCCCCCGGTGGCCCAGTCCAGCAGCTCGACCGGGTGCACGACCGCGGCGTCCACGACGGGCGCGATCTGGGCCATGCAGCCCACGTTGCCGGCGGCCACCACGCTCGCGCCCGTGCGGGCGATGTTGGCGGCCTTGCGGTCGCGCAGCCGTCCGGCCAGCTCGGGCTGGAGGATGTTGTAGACGCCGGCCGAGCCGCAGCAGAGGTGGCCCTCGGGCACGGCGCGGACCTCGAACCCGGCCTCGGCCAGCAACCTGGGCGGCGCGGCCTTGATCTGCTGGCCGTGCTGCAGCGAGCAGGCGGCGTGGTAGGCGACGGCCAGGCCCGGCGGCCGCACCACCGGCGGCAGGCCGACCTCGGCGATGAACTCCATCACGTCGCGGGCGAGCGACGCCGCGCCTGCGGCCTCGACCCCGCCCACCGTCTCGCCGTAGCCCTTGATCATGGTTCCGCAGCCGGCGGCGGTGGTGACGATGGCGTCAAGGTCGCCCGCCGCCTCCCAGGCGACGAGATTCCGGCGCGCCAGCGCCTTCGCCTCGTCGGCCCGGCCCAGATGCTCGGACAGCGCCCCGCAGCAGCCCTCCCCTTCCGCCAGCACCACGTCGAAGCCGGCGCGGGTGATGAGCCGGATGGCGGCCTCGCGCACCTGGGGCGTCACCGCCGGCTCGACGCAGCCCTGCAGCAGCGCCACCCGGCCCCGGCGCGGGCCCTGGGCGGGGATCACATCGGCCGGGGCGCGGCGGCCCGTGCGCGCCGGGACCAGGCGGCGCATGGCGGCCAGCGGTCCGGGCAGCAGGCGCTCGAACGGCGCGGCCAGCCGGCCCAGGGCCAGCGCCATCCGCAGGACGAGCGGCCGCGTCATCACCGCGGGGATCGCGGCCCGCAGCAAACGTTCCGGCCAGGGACGCCTGTAGCGCCGCTCCACATGGACCCGGGCGTGATCGATGAGCCGGGCGTAGTCCACGCCCGACGGGCAGGTCGTGGTGCAGGCCAGGCACGAGAGGCAGCGGTCGATGTGGGTGACCGTGGCCCGGGTCGGCGGCGCGTCGCTCTCCAGCATCGCCCGGATCAGCTCGATGCGTCCGCGCGGGCCGTCGCGCTCGTCGCCCGTGAGGACGTAGGTGGGGCAGGTGGCCGTGCAGAAGCCGCAGTGGACGCACTTGCGGATCGCCGCCTGGCTGGCGGCCATCTCGGGATCGGCGAGCTGTTCGGGCGTGAAGTGCGTGCGCATCAGCCGGCCATCCGTCCGGGGTTCAGGACGTCCAGCGGATCGAAGGCGGCCTTCACCCGCGCCGTCAGCGCCGCGAGCGGCCCCGGCATGGTGTCGAAGGCCGGCCCGGGCCCGCGCAGCTTCATGGCGTGGCCGCCCAGGTCCCGCGCCACGGTCCGGACGCGCGGCGCCTCGGCCTCGGTGAGCAGCCAGACGAGGCCGCCCGCCCAGTCGTAGAGCACGTCGCCCGGCAGGGCCTCGGCCACGCGCCAGCCGGCGGCGGGCGGCAGCGACAGGCGCCATAGGGGCCGCTGGTCGCGGGCGAAGGCGTCCACCTCGCGCACGCCGCTCCAGAACTCGCGGGAGTGGGCCGCGTCCAGTGTCTCCAGGCGTCCGAAGCCCTTCAGCGCCGCCGCCAGCCCCTCGCCCCGGGCGGCGACCGAGGCCTCGAAGCCCTCCAGCCGAAGGGCGGTGACGGCCATCTCCGCGCCGGCCGCGAAGGGCGGCAGGTGGGCCGCGCCCGAGACCTCGAACGGTCCGTTCATGGCCTGGGCCATGGCCTCGCAGGCCTGGGCGTCGGCCAGGCCGAACAGCATCACCGTGGCCTCGGTGCGCGGCGCCGGCAGCACCTTGATGGTGACCTCGGTCAGCACGGCCAGCGTGCCCCAGGAGCCCGCCATCAGCTTCATCAGGTCGTAGCCGGTGACGTTCTTCACCACCTTGCCGCCGGCCTTGAAGACCTCGCCCCGGCCCGACACCCCCTGGAAGCCCAGGAAGTGGTCGCGCGCCGCGCCCGCCCGGATGCGCCGGGGGCCCGACAGGTTGGCGGCCAGGGCCCCGCCGATCGTGGGCTCGCCCGACACCCCCAGCAGCTTCGTCCAGCGCGGCGGCTCGAAGGCCAGCATCTGGCCCTGGGCGGCGACGATCCGCTCCAGGTCCGAGAGGCGCGCCCCGGCCTGGGCGGTCAGCACCAGCTCCTCGGGCGCATAGTCGACCACCTTGTCGAGCCCGGCCAACGAGAGCGTGACGTCGGCCGTCACGGGGTCGATCCCGCGCTTGGTGCCGCCGCCCACCACCTCGATACGCCGGCCATGCGCCCCGGTCTCGGCGACGAGGGTCTGCACCTCATCGAGACTCGTCGGAAGCCGGGCGGGGATGGCGGCGGCCAGCATCAGAACCTCGGCAGGTCCGGGAAGGCGAGCTTGCCCTTGTGGACGTGCATCCGGCCCAGTTCGGCGCAGCGGTGGAGCGTCGGGAACACCTTGCCCGGGTTGAGCAGCAGCGAAGGATCGAAGGCGCACTTCACCCGCTGCTGGCAGGCCAGGTCCGTGGGATCGAACATGGTCCCCATCAGGTCGCGCTTCTCCACCCCCACGCCGTGCTCGCCGGTCAGCACCCCGCCCACCGCCACGCACAGCTTGAGGATCTCGGCCCCGAAGGCCTCGGCCTTCTCCAGGTCGCCGGGCTTGTCGGCGTCATAGAGGATCAAGGGGTGCAGGTTGCCGTCGCCGGCGTGGAAGACGTTGGCCACCCCCAGGCCGAAGGCCTCGCCCATCTGGCTGATGGCCGACAGCACCTTGGGCAGCTTGCCGCGCGGGATGGTGCCGTCCATGCAGTAGTAGTCCGGCGCGATCCGGCCCACCGCCGGGAAGGCCGCCTTGCGCCCGGCCCAGAACGCCAGCCGCTCGGCCTCGCTGTGGGAGACGCGCACGAAGTCCGCGCCGCGCGCGGTGGCCAGCGCCCGCACGTGGCCGGTCAGCTCGGCGCATTCGGCCTCGGGCCCGTCCAGCTCGACGATCAGCAGGGCCGCGGCGTCCACCGGATAGCCGGCGCCCACGAAGGCCTCGGCCGCCCGGATCGCCGGGTTGTCCATCATCTCCAGCCCCGCCGGGATGACGCCGGCGGCGATGATGTCGCCCACCGTGGAGCCCGCCGCCTCGACCGAGGAGAAGCCCAGCAGCAGGGCCCGCGCCGTCTCGGGCTTCGGCAGGATGCGCACGGTGACTTCCGTCACCACCCCCAGCAGCCCCTCGGACCCGGTCACCAGGCCCAGCAGGTCGTAGCCGGCCGCGTCGAACGCCTTGCCGCCGAGGCGGACGACCTCGCCGTTCATCAGGACGATCTCGCAGCCCAGCAGGTTGTTGGTGGTCAGGCCGTACTTCAGGCAGTGCACCCCGCCCGAGTTCTCGGCCACGTTGCCGCCGATGGTGCAGGCGATCTGGCTGGAGGGGTCTGGGGCGTAATAGAAGCCATCGGCCTCGACCGCCGTGGTGACGCCCAGATTGGTCACGCCCGGCTGCACGACGGCGCAGCGGTTGGCGTAATCCACCTCCAGGATGCGGTTGAACTTGGCCATGCCCAGCACGACGCCATCAGCCAGCGGCAGGGCGCCGCCGGACAGCGACGTCCCGGCCCCGCGCGGCACCACCTTCACCCCCTCGGACTGGCACCACCTGAGGATCTCGGCCACCTGCTGCGTCGTCTCGGGCAGCACGACGGCCAGCGGCGTCTGGCGGTAGGCGGACAGGCCGTCGGATTCGAAGGGGACGAGCTCGTCGGGGTCGCTGACCACCCCCTCGCCCGGCACGATGCGGCGCAACGCCCGCACGATCTCCGCCTTGCGGGCGATGAGCGCGGGCTCCGGCGCGGGCATCTTCATGAGCGGGACCGTAAGCGGAGACTCACCCGCGCTCCAGAGGAGATGACGCCGCGCCCCAGAGCCTTATCGCCCCTCGAAATTGGCCGTCCGCTTCTCGTTGAAGGCGGCCACGCCCTCGCGCCGGTCGCGGGTGGTGAAGAGGTGGTTGTAGACCTCCAGCTCCAGGTCCATGGCCCGGGAAAGGTCGAGGTCCTGGCCCTGGTGGACGACGCGCTTGGCGCCGCGCACCGACAGGGGGGCCTTGGACGCGATCAGGTCGGCCACCGACAGCACCTTGGCCAGCAGATCGTCCAGGGGCACGACGCCGTTGACCACGCCGAACTCGAAAGCCTCCTCGGCGCTGAACGGGCGGGCGGTGGTGAGCAGCTCGATGGCCCGGCGGGGCCCCACGGCGCGGGTCAGGAGCTGGGTGCCGCCCAGCCCCGGCAGGATGCCGAGCCCCGCCTCCGGCAGGCCGAACCGCGCGCCCTCCGCCGCATAGGCGAAGTCGCAGGCCAGCGTCATCTCGCAGCCCCCGCCCATGGCCGCCCCGTGGACGGCGGCGATCACCGGGACCGGACAGGCGAGCTGGGCGCGGATCATGGCCTCGAACAGGCGGTGCTGTTCGGCCCAGGCCTCGTCGCTCATGCCGTTGCGTTCCTTGAGGTCCGCCCCGGCCTGGAAGTGCTTGCCCTCGCCGCGCAGGATCACGCAGCGCAGGTCCTCGCGCCCGTTCAGCTCGGACCAGGCGTCCAGCAGTTCGCGGCCCATGCGGGTGGACAGCGCATTGGCCACGTCCGGCCGGTTGAAGGCGATCACCGCCACCCCCGGCGCGGCCTCGGAGACCTGGATGGTTTCGTAGGTCATCAGAAGCTCCCCATCCCTAGAAGGATTTGGGCTGGCCCAGCACGTGGGTGGCCACGTGGGACAGGATGAGGTTCGTGGAGATCGGGGCCACCTGGTAGAGGCGGGTTTCGCGGAACTTGCGCTCGATGTCGTACTCCTCGGCGAAGCCGAAGCCGCCGTGGGTCTGCAGGCACATGTCGGCGGCGAACCAGCTCGCTTCCGACGCCGCGAGCTTGGCCATGTTGGCCTCGGTGCCGCAGGGCTCGCCCGCCTCGAACAGCTCGGCGGCGCGGTCGACCATCAGGCTGGCGCCGGTCATCTGGACATAGGCGCGGGCCAGCGGGAACTGCACCCCCTGGTTCTCGCCGATCGGCCGGCCGAACACGGTCCGCTCCTTGGCGTACTGGCTGGCGCGGTCGATGAAGAAGCGCGCGTCGCCGATGCACTCGGACGCGATCAGGATGCGCTCGGCGTTCATCCCGTCGAGGATGTACTTGAAGCCCTTGCCCTCCTCGCCGACCAGGTTCTCGGCGGGGACCTCCAGGTCCTCGAAGAAGAGTTCGGTGGTGGCGTGGTTCAGCATGGTCCTCACCGGCCGGATGGTCAGGCCGTCGCCCACCGCCTGGCGCAGGTCGACCAGCAGCACGCTCATGCCGGCCGAGGGCCTGGCCTCGTCCCGCGGCGAGGTGCGGCAGAGCAGGACCATGAGGTCGGAATGCTCGGCCCGGCTGATCCAGATCTTTCGGCCCGACACCACGTACCTGTCGCCGACCTTGCGGGCGAAGGTGGTGATGCGGGTGGTGTCGGTGCCCGCGTCGGGCTCGGTGACGCCGAAGGCCTGGAGGCGCAGCTCGCCGGTGGCGATCTTCGGCAGGTAGGCCTCCTTCTGGGCCGGCGTCCCATGCCGCAGCACCGTGCCCATGGTGTACATCTGGGCGTGGCAGGCGCCGCCGTTGCAGCCCGAGCGGTGGACCTCCTCAAGGATGGCCACCGCCGCCTTCAGCCCCAGTCCCGAGCCGCCGTACGCCTCGGGGATCAGCACCGACAGGAAGCCGGCCTCGGTCAGCGCCTGGACGAACGCGGTCGGGTACGCCCGCTCGCGGTCCAGCTCGCGCCAGTAGGCGCCGGGGAAGCGGGCGCACAGCTTGCGCACGGCCTCGCGGATTTCGGGGAAGGTCTCGCTCACGGGTCCTCTCTGCCATGTCGCACGCCGGCCAGAAAGCGGACCGCCCCTAGGTCAAGCAACCGACGCGGCCAGGCCCGCAGGCGGAAGGGTCATCAAGTTCTTCCAGGAATCGGCGCCTGGAAGGCATGACCTGACGCACCATCGGGTTCGCCCAGCAAAAATCCACCGCACCAAAAGCAAGGATTGCCGAACTTGACCCGGCGCCCGAAAAGACGGCCTGACCAAGAGAACGCGAGACCCGCTCCGCATGAGGAAACTGCAGACCGCCGTCGATCCGGCGTCCGAGGGCTTCGCCGCCAACGCCGCCGTGAACCTGGCGCTCGTCGAGGAGCTGCGCCAGCGGAGCGGCGAGGCGGCCCTGGGCGGCCCGGCCGAATCCCGCAAGCGCCACACCGCCCGCGGCAAGCTGCTGCCTCGGGACCGGGTGATGCGGCTGCTCGATCCCGGCTCCCCGTTCCTGGAGGTGGGGGGGCTCGCCGCCTTCGGCATGTACGAGGACGAGGCCCCGGCGGCCGGCGTCATCACCGGCATCGGCCGGGTGTCCGGCCGCGAGGTGATGATCGTCGCCAACGACGCCACGGTGAAGGGCGGGGCCTATTTCCCGATCACCGTGAAGAAGCACCTGCGGGCCCAGGAGATCGCGCTCCAGAACCGCCTGCCCTGCGTCTATCTGGTGGACAGCGGCGGGGCGAACCTGCCCCACCAGGCCGAGGTCTTCCCCGACCGCGAGCACTTCGGCCGGATCTTCTACAACCAGGCGCGGATGAGCGCCGAGGGGATCGCCCAGATCGCCTGCGTCATGGGCTCGTGCACGGCCGGCGGGGCCTACGTCCCGGCCATGAGCGACGAGACGGTGATCGTCCGGGGCCAGGGCACCATCTTCCTGGGCGGCCCGCCGCTGGTGAAGGCCGCCACGGGCGAGATCATCACCGCCGAGGAACTGGGCGGCGCCGACACCCACGGCCGCCGCTCGGGCGTCGTGGACCACGTGGCCCGCGACGACGAGCACGCGCTCGCCATCGTCCGCACCATCGTCGCCAACCTCAACACCACCAAGCGCGTGGACCTGACGCTGGCCCCGCCCGAGCCGCCGGCCTACGACCCGGAGGAGCTGTACGGCATCGTGCCGCCGGACGTGCGCGCGCCCTACGACGTGCGCGAGGTGATCGCCCGCATCGTGGACGGCAGCCACTTCGACGAGTTCAAGGCCCTCTACGGCACGACCCTGGTCTGCGGCTTCGCCCGCATCTGGGGCTTCCCGGTGGCGATCCTGGCCAACAACGGCGTCCTCTTCTCGGAAAGCGCGCTGAAGGGCGCCCACTTCATCGAGCTGGCGGCCAGGCGGAAGATCCCGCTCGTCTTCCTGCAGAACATCTCGGGCTTCATGGTCGGCGGCCGCTACGAGGCCGGCGGCATCGCCAAGGACGGCGCCAAGCTGGTCACGGCCGTCGCCTCGGTGGAGGTCCCCAAGTTCACCGTCCTGATCGGCGGCTCGTTCGGCGCGGGCAACTACGGCATGTGCGGCCGGGCCTATTCGCCGCGCTTCCTGTGGACCTGGCCCAACAGCCGCATCAGCGTTATGGGCGGCGAGCAGGCCGCCTCGGTGCTCGCCACCGTCCACCGCGACGCCGGCAAGTGGAGCCCGGAGGAGGAGGAGGCCTTCAAGGCCCCGATCCGCCAGAAGTACGAGGACGAGGGCAACCCCTACTACGCCACCGCGCGCCTCTGGGACGACGGGGTCATCGACCCGGCCCAGACCCGCGACGTGCTCGGCCTCTCCATTTCCGCGTCCCTGAACGCCCCGATCCCCGAGACGCGCTTCGGCGTCTTCCGGATGTGACCCGCATGGCCAAGATCACCTCCATCCTCGTCGCCAACCGCGGCGAGATCGCCCGCCGCGTCTTCGCCACCGCCCACCGCATGGGCCTGTCGACCGTGGCCGTCTTCTCGGACGCCGACGCCGAGGCGCCGCACGTGCGCGAGGCCGACGCCGCCGTGCACATCGGCCCGGCCGCCGCCCGCGAGAGCTACCTCGTCCCGGAGAAGATCATCGCCGCGGCCAGGGCCGCCGGCGCCGACGCCATCCACCCGGGCTACGGCTTCCTGTCCGAGAACGCCGAATTCGCCGAGATGGTCGCCAAGGCCGGCCTCACCTGGATCGGGCCGCCTCCGTCGGCGATCCGCGCCATGGGCCTGAAGGACGCCGCCAAGGCCCTGATGGCCAACGCAGGTGTTCCCGTCACGCCCGGCTACCTGGGCGAGGACCAGGGCGAGGACACGCTGAAGCGCGAAGCCGACCGCATCGGCTATCCGGTGCTGATCAAGGCCGTGGCCGGCGGCGGCGGCAAGGGCATGCGCAAGGTCGAGAAGGCCGACGATTTCGCCGCCGCGCTCGCCGCCGCGAAACGCGAGGCCAAGGCCGCCTTCGGCGACGACCGGGTGCTGCTGGAGACCTACGTCACCCGCCCGCGCCACATCGAGGTCCAGGTGTTCGGGGATTCCCAGGGCGAGGTCGTGCACCTGTTCGAGCGCGACTGCTCGCTTCAGCGCCGCCACCAGAAGGTGATCGAAGAGGCCCCGGCGCCCGGCATGGACGCCGCGACCCGCGAGGCCGTCACCGCCGCCGCCGTCCGCGCCGCCAAGGCCGTGGACTACGTCGGCGCCGGCACCGTCGAGTTCATCGCCGACGCCAGCCAGGGCCTGCGCCCCGACCGCATCTGGTTCATGGAGATGAACACCCGCCTGCAGGTGGAGCACCCGGTCACCGAGATGGTCACCGGCCTCGACCTCGTGGAGTGGCAGATCCGCGTCGCCCAGGGGGAGCCCCTGCCGCTGCGCCAGGACGAGATCACGCTGACCGGCCACGCCGTGGAGGCCCGCCTCTACGCCGAGACCCCGGCCACGGGCTTCCTGCCCTCCATCGGGCCGCTGGACCACTTCCGCCTGCCCGAGTTCGTCCGCGTCGACTCCGGCGTCGAGGAAGGCGGGGAAGTCACGCCCTTCTACGACCCCATGATCGCCAAGCTGGTGGCCCATGGCCCGACCCGCGAGGCGGCGCTGTCGCAGCTCGCCGAGGCCTGCGACGAGGTCGAGGTCTGGCCGGTGAAGACGAACGCCGGCTTCCTCGCCCGCTGCCTTGAGGAGCCGGACTTCATCGCCGGCGACGTGGACACCGGCTTCATCGAGCGGCGGCTGGAGACCCTGGCCGCTCCGCCCGAGCCCTCGCCCGCCGCGCTGTCGGCCGCCGCCGACGCCGCCACCCTGAACCTCAAGGAAGGCGAGGCCGACGATCCCTGGAAGGGCCTGTTCGGCTTCCGCCTCAACGCCGAGCCCCAGACCGGCGTGCGCCTGTTCGCGAACGGCCAGGCGGTGATCTGCGACAGCCTGCCCGACGCGCCCGACCGCTCCGTGCTGATCGGCGAGGAGGGCGAGATCGTGGTCTTCGAGGCCGGCGAGGCCTTCGCCTTCAGGGACCACCCGCCCGCCGCAGACCTCGACCCGTCCGCCGCCGGCGACGGCCAGGTGCGGGCGCCCATGCCGGGCAAGGTGACCCAGGTCTCGGTCAAGGCCGGCGACACGGTCGCCAAGGGCCAAGCGCTGGTCACGCTGGAGGCCATGAAGATGGAGCACGCGCTTACGGCGCCCTTCGACGGCAAGGTCGAGGAGGTGGCCGCAAGCCTCGGCGCCCAGGTGAGCGAGGGAACCCTCCTCGTCCGCCTCGCCACGGCCGACTGAAGGACCCCCGCCATGCCGCTCGACCGCCGCAGCTTCGTCCTGGGCCTTGGCGGCGCGGCGCTGGCGCCCGGCCTCGCCTGGAGCCAGGACTGGACCCCGCCGCCGCCCGACCGCGAGCTGCGCGTCCCCGTACGCGGCGGGAGCATCTACGTCAGGGTCAACGGCGACCTCGCGGGGCCGCGCGCCCCCGTGGTCTTCGCCCACGGCGGGCCGGGCTCGAACCACGCCTACTTCCTGGGAGCGCTGAAGATGGCCGGCGAGCGGGCGGTGGTCCTCTACGACCAGCTCGACGCGGGCCTCTCGGACCGGCCGAACGATCCGGCCAACTGGACCGTCGAGCGCTACGTCTCGGAGGTGGACGCCATCCGCGCCGCGTTGGACTTGCGGCGCCTGCACCTGGTGGGCCACTCCTGGGGCTCGACGATCGCCCTGGACTACGCCGCCCGCCAGCCCGGCGGCCTGCTCAGCGCGACCCTCGGAAGCCCGCTGATCTCAACGAAGAGCTGGGAGCGCAGCACCACGGCCCAGCTCGCAAAGCTGCCGCCCGACATCCAGCGGGTGGTCAACGCGCACGAGGCGGCCGGCACGACCGACAGCCCCGAATACGCCAGGGCGATGGAGACCTTCTACGCCGCCTACCTCAGCCGGGGGCCCCGGGCCGACTACGTGCTGGCCTACCGCGACGGCCTGGTCCGCAAGACCAACGGCCGCGTCTATCTCGGCATGTGGGGGCCGGGCGAGATCCGGGCGACGGGGCTGCTCAAGAGCTACGACGGCGAACCCCTGCTGCCCCGCATCGCCGCGCCCACGCTGGTGGTGACGGGCGAGTACGACGAGATGACCGCCGACGTGCTGAGGCCCCTGGCAGCGCGCATTCCGAAGGCCGAGCTGAAGGTGATCCCCGGCGCGGGCCACGCCCTGCCGTCCACCCATCCGGACGCCTACGTCGCCCTGGTCCGGGCCCACCTGGCCCGCAACGACGGGATCTAGTTGCGCAGCAGCGCCATGGTCCCCTGGCCGCCGTCGGCGCAGATCGAGACGAGGCCCCAGGTCCCGGCGGGCATGGCCGCCAGCTCCTTGATCGCCTGGGACAGGATGCGCGCGCCTGTGGCCCCGAACGGGTGGCCGAGCGCCGTCGAACCGCCGTTCGGGTTCATCCGCTCGCGCGGGAAGCGGCCGAGCCTGGCCGTCACGCCGGCCTTGTCGCGGACGAAGCCGTCGTCCTCCAGCGCCTTGATGTGGGTGGCGACCTGGGCCGTGAAGGCCTCGTGGATCTCCCACAGGCCGATGTCGTCATAGGTCAGGCCGTTGCGGGCCAAGAGGCGCGGGATGCCGTAGGCCGGCGCCATCAGCAGGTACTCGGTCCGCAGGTCGATGGCGTTGATCTCGTAGTCCACCAGCCGCACGCGCGGCAGGTGGGCGGGCAGGCGGTCCAGGCCCTTGTCGGTGGCCACCCAAAGGCCCGCCGCGCCGTCGGTGAGCGGGCTGGAGTTGCCGGCGGTCAGCGTGCCCTGCCCGCTGGTGCGGTCGAAGGACGGCGCGAGCTTGGCCAGCTTCTCCAGGCTGGTGTCGGGCCGCACCGTGGTGTCCTTCGTCGCCTCGGGCAGGCGGATCACGAGGTCGTCGAAGAAGCCCGAGCTCCACCCCCTGGCCGCGCCGCGGTGGCTGGCCAGCGCCAGCTCGTCCTGCTCGGTCCGAGAGATCGACCAGCCCTTGGCCATCTCCTCGGTGTGCTCGCCCATGCTCTTGCCGGTGATGCGGTTCACCACGCGCGGGATGTGCAGGCGGATGTCGGAGAGCCGCGTGGCGCCCAGGGCGGCAAGGCGGGCCTTGAGGTCGCGCGCTTCGAGCAATCGGCGCAGGTCGTCGGAAAGCTCGGGCCCCAGCCCCACCTGCACACGGCTCATGCTCTCGGCGCCGCCCACCAGGGCCAGGCTGCGGCCCCGGTCGTCCAGCATCCCGGCGGCCTGGAAGGCGCCCGCCATGCTGGTCGAACAGGCCATGACGGTGGTGAAGGCGGGGATCGAGGCGTCGGCGCCGGCGTCCAGCAGCACCTCGCGGGCCAGGTTGCTCCACATCAGGCTCGGGATCACCGCGCCCCAGACGGCGAGGTCGGGCCGTTCGCCCTCGGCCAGCATGGCCTTCACCACGGGCACGGAGAGTTGGAGCGCGTCGTAGCCGGCGAGCGCGCCGTTCACCCGGGCGAAGGGCGTCCGCTTGCCCGCCGCCAGCCAGATGTCCCGCGTTCCCGTCCCACTGGATTTTGCAGGGGTCTTCGCCGCCCTCGCCATGTCCCAAGCTCCGCGTCTGCCGAAGCTTCAGATGGGGCGGCGCGGGCGAGGGCGCCAGCCGCTTTCAGGCCACGACGGCCTGGTCGTGCAGCTTGCCGATTTCGGCGGCGCTCAGACCCAGGATTTCCGCCAGCACCTCGTCGGTGTGCTGGCCCAGTCTGGGCGCCGGCGCGACCGGGCCGCGCGCGTCCTGTGGGATGGTGGCCGCCGCGCCGGGCGCCGGATAGGTCAGCCCGCTGGGATGGCGCACGTCCTGGAAGACGGGGTTGTCCTTGAACAGGCGCGGATCGTTCAGGGCCGCCTCCAGCGGCTGATAGGTCCCCCAGGTGACGCCGCCCGCGTCGAAGGCGGGTGCGATCTCCGCCAGGTCCTTGCCGGCGAAGGCCTGCTCGAACAGCGGGTAGAGCCGGGCGCGGTGCGTGAAGCGCAGGCCCTCGTCCGTCGCGAACGAGACGCCGAGCTCGGCCTCCAGGGCGGCCACGGCCTCCTTCAGGCCCAGGGCCTCCAGGGCCTTGGACCACTGGCGGGGCGTGATGGCGAGCAGCATCAGGGTCTGGCCGTCCCGGGTTACGAAGTCGCGGCCGAAGGCGCCGTAGACGTCGTTGCCCATGCGCGGCCGCTGGCGGCCAGCCAGCATGGTCTCGGCCGTGAAGCCCAGGTTGGCCAGCGTGGTCGCGGCGATGTCCGACAGCGGCGCGCGGATCTCGCGGCCCTCCCCGGTGCGGTGGCGCGCCAGCAAGGCCGAGACCAGGGTGAAGGCGCAGTAGGCGCCGGTCAGCAGGTCCCAGGCGGCCAACACGTGGTTCACCGGCCGGGGATCGTCCACCGGACCGGTCATCTGCGGCAGGCCGATGGCGGAGTTGATCGTGTAGTCCATGCCCTGGGAGCCGTCGGCCCAGCCCATGACACGCACGCAGATCAGGTCGGCGCGGAGCGTCTTCAGCGTCTCGTACGAAAGGAAGCCGTCCACCGGGAAGTTGGTGACGAAGAGGCCGCCGTCAGCACCCGGTGAGGCCGCCAGAGCCTGGGCGATCTCACGTCCCTTCGGGCTCGTCAGGTCGATGGCGACCGACTTCTTCCCCTTGTTCAGGCCCTCCCAGTAGAGGCTCATGCCGTTGTCGGCGAGCGGCCAGCGGCGGAAGTCGGGACCTCCGCCGATGTTGTCGAAGCGGATCACCTCGGCGCCCATCTGGGCGAGGTAAAGGCCGCAGGTGGGCGCGGCCACGAACGCGGCGCCCTCCACCACGCGCAGGCCCTTCAACAGGTCGTACATCCATCCTCCCAGCGATGCGGGCGCATCGTCCGCCAACTGCCCCTGCGTCCGGCAACCACCTAGGCGACGAGCGCCGTCACCTCGGCCACCTCGTCGGGCGTCAGCCGCCAGTCCGCCGTCGCGGCGTTGGCGCGGACCTGTTCCGGCCGGGTGGCGCCGGCGATCACCGACGAGACCACGGGCTGGCCCAGCAGCCAGGCGAAGGCCAGTTCCAGGAGCGTATGGCCCCGCGCCTTGGCCCAGCCCTCCAGCGCCTCGACCCTGTCGAAGTTGGCGTCGGTCAGGCCGCGCCCGCCCCAGGCGGCGAGCCGGCTGTCCGTGGGCGGCGCCTCGCCCCGCCGGTACTTGCCCGAGAGCAGCCCCGAGGCCAGCGGGAAATAGGGCAGCACGCCCAGGCCGAAGCGCTCGCAGGCGGGCAGCACCTCGAAGGCGGACTTGCGGTTCAGCAGCGAATATTCGTTCTGGGCCGAGACGAAGCGGTTAAGCCCCTCGGTCCGCGCGATCCAGTCGGCGTCGGCCACCTGCCAGCCGGCGAAGTTGGAATTGCCGATGTAGCGGACCTTGCCCTGGCGCACGAGGTCGTCCAGCGCCCGGAGCGTCTCCTCCACCGGCGTCTCCGGATCGGGCCGGTGGAACTGGTAGAGGTCGATCCAGTCCGTGCCCAGGCGCCGAAGGCTGTCCTCCACCGCCTGCATGATCCAGCGGCGCGAGCCGCCGGACTTCGCCGCATCGCCCCGGACATCCATGCCGAACTTGGTGGCCAGCACGATCTCGTGGCGGCGCTTGCCCAGCGCCTTGCCGAGGAACACTTCGGACTGGGTCCCGCCATAGATGTCGGCGGTGTCGAAGAGGTTGATCCCGGCGTCGAGGGCGGCGCCCACGACAGCCTGGGTTTCCGTCTCGTCGATGCGCATGCCGAAGTTGTTGCAGCCCAGGCCCACCTCGCTGACCTTGAGGCCCGAATTCCCAAGTCTGCGCATCCGCATGGCTCGCTCCTTCTGAAGTCGCCAAGCGTAGCCCTCGCCAGGGGGCGGTCAAAGCGGCGCCGGACAACATGCTTTCCGACCGTTCACCAGGTTTGTTGGGGATATCGCAAGTCCCCGCCCGTTAACCTCGCGATCTCAAAGAAGAAACTCTCCTGAGAGTCGGATCGGATGCGGGTCATCACCATCGTCAGCCTCGCGGCGTCGGCCGTGCTCGGCCTCGGCGCGCTGGTCGTCGCCAAGACCGTGCTGCCCAACGGCGGCGCGGCCAAGAGCGCCGCCGCCGCCCCCGAGGTGAAGGGCGTTTCGGTGGTCGTGGCCGCCCGGCCGATCAAGTACGGCGACCGCCTGGAAGCCGGCATGCTGACCCTCGTCCAGGCGCCGGCCAACATGGTCCCCGAAGGCGCCTTCCAGACCATCCAGCAGGTGCTGGGCGCCGACGCCGGCAAGCCCCCCGTGGCCCTGACCCCCATCGCCGCGCGCGAGCCGGTCCTGCCGGCCAAGATCTCCGGCCCCGGCGCGCGGCCGACCGTCGCGGCCGAGCTGGCCGACGGGATGCGCGCCTATACGCTGCGGGTGGACGACTCCAGCGGCGTGGGCGGCCACGCCCTGCCCGGCGACCGGGTGGACGTGGTGCTGGTGCGCGACGCCACGCCGAACGGTCCCGACCGCACCTGGGTCTCCCACGTCGTGGTCCAGAACGTCCGTCTCCTGGGTGTCGACCTGAACGCCGACCCCACCACCGAGAAGCCCGCCTCACCTTCGACGGCGACCATCGAGGTCTCGGTGGAGGAGGCGCAGAAGCTGTCCATCGCCGCCACCGTCGGCAAGCTGTCGCTGGCGCTGCGCAAGACCGGCGAGGTCGAGATCGCCGACGCAGGCCCGCTGCGCACGGGCGACTTCCTCGTTGGGGCCGGCGGCCGTTCGCCCGTCCGCGCGCCGGGCGGCCCCGCCCGCGCCGCCTCCGGCATCATGGTGATCGAGGGGACCGCGGTGAAGCGCGAGCGGCCGCCGCCGGTCGTCGCCCCCGGCGCCTCGGCCGTCGTCGCCTCGGCCAACCCCTGACCCCGCGAGACGCCCCGATGCTCATGACCCGCACCGTCTTCGGCGCCCTCGCCTGCGCCTTCGCCCTTTCGGCGGCCGTCCCCGCCACGAGCCATGCCCAGGTGCTCGCCAGCGAACCCGCGCTGCGCCGCTCGATCCATGTGCCGCGCGACAAGACCCTGTCGTTCCGGCTGGCCCAGCCGGCGACGCGCATCGTCGTGGCCCAGCCCGAGATCGCCAAGGTGAGCGCCACCTCGGACCGCAGCTTCTACGTTCAGGGCATGGAGTTCGGCTCCACCAACATGCTGGTCTTCGGACCGGGCGGCCGCCTGCTCGAGGTGCTGGACATCCGGGTGGGCTACGACGCCGACGGCCTGCAGCAGGACCTGACCGCGGCCTTCCCCAACGAGCCGCTGCGGGTGCGCAACCTGGGCGAGGCGCTGATGCTGACCGGCGAGGTGTCGGACACCGGCGTCCAGTACAAGGCCGAGGCGATCGCCCGCCGCTACGCCCCCGACGGCCTGATCTCCCGCGTGTCGGTGCGCGCCTCCCAGCAGGTGATCCTGGAGGTCCGCGTGCTGGAGGCCTCCCGCTCGGCCCTGCAGGACGTGGGCGTCGCCGGCACGATCCGGAGCAACAACTTCCGCTTCGACTGGGGCAACGGCCTGATCGGCGGCGTCTCGCCGACCGGGCTGGTGCAGGTGAACGGCACGATCGGCGCCACCTCGGTCGACCTGGCGCTCGCCGCGCTGGAGGAAAAGGGCGTCGTCCGCACCCTGGCGCGGCCGAACCTCGTGGCCATCCCGGGCGAGAAGGCGACCTTCCACGCCGGCGGCGAGTACCCCTATCCGGTGCCCCAGAAGCAGGACGTCATCAGCCTGGAGTTCCGCAAGTACGGCGTGGAGCTGTCCTTCACGCCCGTGGTGCAGGACAACGGCCTGATCCGGCTGGAGGTGGCGCCCAAGGTCAGCCAGCTCGACTTCTCGAACTCGCTGCGCCTGCTGGGCTTCACGGTGCCCGGCCTGATCTCCCGCGAGACCGAGACCACCGTCGAGCTGAAGCCGGGCGAGTCGCTCGCCATCGGCGGCCTCTTCCAGCGCGACTACACCAACGCCATGCGCCAGGTGCCGGGGATCGGCCAGGTCCCGGTGATCGGCACGCTCTTCCGCTCCGCCCGCTGGAAGAAGGCCGAGACCGAGCTCGTGGTCATCGTCACCCCGCGTTTCGCCAGCCCGGCCGACCTCGCCAAGGCCGCCGAGACCCGCGCCGCGCCGGGCGACGAACCTTCGGCTGGGCGGCTGATGCTCGAAGGCAAGGCCCTGGACAAGCCGATCAGCGGGCAGGAGGGCCGGTGATGCCGAACGCCAATATCAAGGGGCGTCGCATCCTGGCGCTGGGCGCCGCGCTCGCCCCGCACGCCAAGGGCCCGCTGGCCGGCGCCGAGATGGAGCTGGGCGGCATGGAGCAGCTCGCCGAACTTTCCGCCGTCCCACGCGACCTGGTGCTGATCGACGCCGACGCCTGGGAGGCCCCCGAGCTCGCCGCCGCCGTCAAGACGCTGTCGGGCCTCAAGGCCTGCCCGCCCGTGCTGCTGGTGGGCGAGAGCCTGCCGGCCGGCCTGGTCCGCAACCTGCTGCGCCTGCCCGACTCCGACGTGCTGGAGGCTCCCTTCACCGGCGAACAGCTCGCGGGCGCGATCCATGCGCTGCTGGCGGCCTCGCAGCCCGCGCCCCAGGCCACGTCCGGCGACAGCCGCTGCTGGGCGGTGACCGGCGCCGTGGGCGGCGCCGGCGCCACGACGCTGGCCATCGAGATCGCCACGGCCCTGGGCGCGCGCGCCAGGAAGGAACGCAGCGTCTGCCTGGTGGACCTGAACCTCGCCGACGGGGCGACGGCCGCCTATCTGGGCGCCCAGCCGGCCATGCGGCTCGCCGACTTCGGCCAGGCGGCCGAGCGTCTGGACGCGGCCATGCTCCAGGCCTTCATCACGCCGGTCTCCAAGCAGCTCGACCTGCTGGCCGGCGTCCGCGACCCCGGCGGCTTCGATGCGGTTTCGCGCGAGGCGGTGCTGCGCGTGCTGGAGGTCGCCTGCGAGTGCTACGACTGGGTGATCCTGGACGTGCCGCGCCACCGCCGCGCCTGGACGCTTGAGGCCCTGGCCGGCTGCGACGAGGTGCTGGTCATCTCCGAGCTGACCGTCCCCGCCCTGCTGGCCGCACGCTCCTATTCCGACGAGATCGAGGCTGCGCTGGGCACGGGCCTGAAGCCGCGCATCGTGCTGAACCGCCTGGCCAGCCGCATGTTCGGCCCGGCCCCCTCCATGACCGAGGCCGAGCGGGCGCTGCAGCGCAAGGCCGACGCGGGCGTCAGCTCCGACTGGGAAGCGGCGGCGGCCTCCGCCAACCTGGGCGGCCCCATCGCCCAGCACCGGCCCAAGTCGAAGATCGTCAAGGACATCCAGACCCTGGTCGAGCGCCTGGCCGCCGCGCCGGCGCGCGGCCCGGGCGCGAGGGCCGCCTGATGGCCCGGTTCAGCCTCGCGCGCGCCCAGCCGGCGCCGGAATCCAGGGCCCCCGCGCCGACCAGGGCCGCCAAGGCCGCGCCCGCCCCTGACCCCCAGCCCAAGGAGGTCGCCCGCCCCGCGCCGCCCGCCGCCGACGCCAAGCGGCTCGACCTGCGCCTGCGTCTGCACTCGAAGCTCATCGACGAACTCGACCTCGCCAAGCTCGACAAGCTCGACGAAGCCGAGCTGCGCCGGCAGGTCATGGGCCAGGTGGTCGAGTTCGCCCGGGCCGAGCGCATGGCCCTCAACACCCAGGAGCTCGAGGAGCTGGGCGCCTCGATCTACGACGAGATGGTGGGCCTGGGCCCCATCGAGCCGCTGCTGAAGGACGAGTCGATCAACGACATCCTGATCAACGGCCCCTACCAGGTCTATGTGGAACGGCGCGGCGAGCTGGAGCTCACCCCGGTCCACTTCCGGGACAACGACCACCTGCTGCGCATCGTCCAGCGCATCGTCGCCGGCGTCGGCCGCCGGATCGATGAGAGCCAGCCGATGGTGGACGCCCGCCTGCCCGACGGCAGCCGCGTGAATGCCGCCATCCCGCCCATCGCCATCGACGGCGCCTCGGTCTCGATCCGGAAGTTCTCCAAGAAGCCGCTGACGCTCGAGAAGCTGGTCGAGTTCAACGCCATGCCCCAGGCGGTGGCCGACTTCCTCTATGGCGCGGTCCGGGCGCGGGTCTCGACCGTCATCTCGGGCGGCACCGGCTCGGGCAAGACGACCCTGCTCAACGCGCTCTCGGCCGCCATCAGCCATGGCGAGCGCCTGATCACCATCGAGGACGCCGCCGAACTGCAGCTCCAGCAGCCGCACGTCGTGCGCATGGAGACCCGCCCGCCGAACATCGAGGGCAAGGGCGAGATCCGCCAGCGCGAGCTGGTCAAGAACGCGCTCCGGATGCGGCCTGACCGCGTGATCCTGGGCGAGGTTCGTTCGGAGGAAGCCTTCGACATGCTGCAGGCCATGAACACGGGCCACGAGGGCTCCATGGCCACCATCCACGCCAACAATCCCCGCGAGGCCGTCAGCCGCCTGGAGCAGATGGTCGCCATGGGCGGCATGAACATCAGCTATGACGCCATGCGCTCCCAGATCGCCTCGGCCGTCGGCCTGATCATCCAGGTCATGCGCCTGGCCGACGGCCGTCGAAAAATTACACATGTAACAGAGATCGTCGGGATGGAGGGGAACGTCGTGCAGATGCAGGACATCTTCACCTTCAACCGGACGCATACGGGGGCGGATGGAACGGTGCACGGCGAGTTCCGGGCGAGCGGGCTTCGGCCCCGATGCCTGGACGAGATGCTGCGCCGGGGCATCTCGTACGACACGGCCAACTTCGACCCGTCCAAGCCGCTGGGCTAGGCCATGGACGCCAACGCCGTCTTCCTGGTGCTGGTCTTCGCCGCGGTGTTCGCCGCCGCGCAGGCGCTGATCGGCCTCTTGAGCACCGCCGCCCAGAAGCGGCTGGTCAACCGGCGCCTGAAGGTGGCCGAGAAGGTTGACGGCATCTCGGCCCTGGTCGTCGAGCTGCGCAAGCAGCGCGGCCTCTCGGCGACGGGCGAACGCAGCGGCCGGCTGCGCTGGCTGTCCGATCTGATCGTCGCCTCCGGCCTGCCCTACGATCCGCGCAAGTGGACGACCTACGTCCTGGGGGCCGCGGTGATCGGCGCGGGCGGCCTCGCGGTCATGACCCGCAATCCGCTGGCCGCGATCGCCGGGGCGCTGATCGGCGGCGTGGGCGTCCCGATCCTGGTCCTGAAGTTCATGGCCGGCCGCCGCGCCAACGCGCTCGGCTTCCAGCTTCCCCAGGCCCTGGAGATCATCGTCCGCAGCCTCGAGGCCGGCCATCCGGTCCCCACGGCCATCGCCCTCGTGGGCCGCGAAATGTCCGATCCCGTCGGCTCGGAGTTCGGCATGGCCGCCGACGAGATCGCCTACGGCGCCACCCTGGAGCAGGCCGTCGAGCGCATCGCCGAGCGCTGCCAGCACCCCGACGTGGACCTGTTCGCCGCCACCATCCGCCTGCAGGAGCGCACCGGCGGCAACCTGACCGGCCTCCTGAAGCTCAACGCCAGCACCATCCGCGAGCGCCACAAGATGCGGCTGAAGATCAAGGCGGCGTCCTCCGAGGGCCGCGCCTCGGCGATGATCCTGACCTCGGCGCCCTTCCTGGCCGTCGGCGCGATCATGCTGATCTCGCCGAAGTTCTACGGGGACGTGATCAACGAGCCGGCCGTGAAGTGGGGCCTGATCGGCACCTTCATCTGGATCGTCATCGGCAACCTCGTCATGCGCCGCATGATCGACATGAGGCTCTAGAGGCCATGGACCTGGAGACGATCATCTACGGCGCGGGCCTGCTGATGGTGGGCGGGGCCGTCGCCGGCCTGGCCTTCCTGGTGGTGTCGGAGCTGCGGGTGCGCGCGCTGCGCCGCAGCCGCTTCGCCGCGGCGGGCGCGGCCGCCGCCCCCACGGTGGAAAAGCCCCAGGGCCTGGCCCTGCCCGACCAGGTGCTCTCGACCGTCCGCAGGCTGGGTCAGCAGAGCGCCGTGCGCGATCCGGCCAAGCTCTCCCTCCTGCGCTCGCGGCTGATGCAGGCCGGCTTCTTCAACCGCGAGGCGCCGGTGATCTTCCTGGGCGTGAAGGCCGCGCTGATGGTGGTCGCCACGGTGGGCGTCCTGCTCACCCTGCCGATGACGATCGGCGGCAAGGGCGGCGGCATGACGCCGCTGATGCTGGCCTGCGGCCTGTCGCTGGCCGCGCTCCTGGGCCCCGAACAGGTGCTGAAGGCCCGCAAGACCAAGCGCGAGCGCGAGTATTCGGACGGCTTCCCCGACCTGCTCGACCTGCTGGTCGCCTCGGTGGAGGCCGGCATGAGCCTGGACGCCTCGGTCAGCCGGGTGACCGACGAGCTGCAGCGGCGCTATCCGAACCTCACCGTCCACCTGCGCTTCCTGGTGCTGGAACTGCGCGCCGGCCGGGCCCGCAAGGACGCCTGGGCGGCCTTCGCCGACCGCCTGGGGATCGAGGACGCCCGCGCGCTCGCCACCATGCTGCGCCAGGCCGAGGAGATGGGCACCAGCCTGGGCGAGACCCTGCAGGTCTTCTCCCAGGACATGCGGGCCAAGCGGATGCTGCGCGCCGAGGAGAAGGCCCTGGCGCTGTCGGCCAAGCTGACCGTGCCGCTGATCCTGTTCATCTTCCCCTCGCTGCTGGTGGCGCTCATGCTGCCGGCCGCGGTCAGGACGATGAAGGTGCTGGGCTAGCCGATCCCGTACGGCCGGTAGGGTCCGAGGATCAGTTGCTCGAAGACGCCGACGCCCGCGCGGTCGGGCTCGCCGGGGGTCCTGAGGACGGCCTTGGAGATGGCCTGGATGTGCAGGTTCTCCATGGCGCCCATGTCGGCCGTCCCGAGGTCGATGTCCTCGCGGGCCACGGCCAGCTCGCCCTTCAGGCCTCCGTGGCGCCATTCGCCGCCGTAGCCGATGCCGCGCATCAGGAAGGTCGCGACCGGCTCGAAGGAGACGGTCGCCGAGCCCTCGGCCAGCGGGATGGTCAGTTCGCCGCGCTCGGCGTGCTTCAGGCCCTGGCGGAGCGTCACCTCCATGGTCGCCTGTTCGGTGTGCCAGCCGCCCTCGGGTCCGGCCCCGTCGGGCAGCACCACGGCGCGGGTGTTCCAGGGCTTGCCGTCCGGGTCGGCGTTGACGTGGAAGAAGACCGAGCGGTCGTCGAAGTTCACCGGCGTCCACTGCCAGAAGAAGCCGGTGATCCCGGCCCCGGGCGTCGGCTGCGGGTCGGGCGCGCCCACCGGGCGGATGCCCCACGAGCGGTCGCGGGTGCCGAGCCAGCCCGAACAGTCGATCCGCTGGCCATCCATCTCCAGCCAGCCCGAGACCCGCATGTTCTGGGTCAGCCGCGTATAGTCCATGAAGAGGCGCGGGCCGAGCCGCTTGACGAAGCGCGGCTCCTCGATGGGGAAGGCGCGGCCCTCGAAGACCAGTTCGCCGGCCAGGCCTTCGGCGGGCGCTATGGTCACCTTCAGGCGCTGGAGCGGCTCCAGCACCTCGATGGAGATGGGCCCCACGGTCAGGTCCATCCGCTCCATGTTGAGGACCTTCGAGGCGTGCAGGCAGCGCTGCACCCCGTCCTTGACGATGGAAACGTGGGCGTCGGCGACGTTCAGCGCCGGATAGACCCCGAAGGCCACGGCCACGAACTCGGTCCCGTCCGGCGAATAGGCATTGAAGAAGTAGCGGTCGTAGAAGTTGCGGTCGGACCCCGCGTAGGCGATGGGCTCGGGCGTCTGGTGGATCGGATAGTCGTCGCCCCTGGTGAGCATCGCGCGGCCTCCCTCAAAGCTTCCCGTCTCGTTGACGCGCGGTCAGTCTTGCCGAGCCGCGTCCGCGGGTATCAAGTGATCAAAGATAAGAAGAAAAGGGAGGCGTCGTCTCCGGTGACCTCGCGTCATCCGACGGCGAAGTTTTCGTGTCACATCCGCTTGAGCCGCGCCTGGCCGCCTACATCGCGCGCAAGATGCCCGACGCCCGCGACCTCGCCGTCTCGGGCCTGGAGCGCATCTCGGGCGGCGCCTCGCGCGAGACCTACCGCTTCCGCCTGACCTGGGACGGCGGCGAGCGCCGCATGATCCTCAGGCGCGATCCCCCGGCCAGCCTGATCGAGACCGAGCGGCGGGTGGAGTTCGGCGCCTACCGCGCCTTCCACGGCTCGGCCGTGCCGGTCCCCGAGATGCTGTGGCTGGAGGAGGCGGACGACGCCCTCGACTACCCGTTCTTCATCGCCGAGGAGCTGTCGGGCCACGAGGCCTCGCCCCAGGTGCTGTTCTCGGGCTTCTACGACGCCGTGCTGCCGCGCGTGGCCGAGCGGAAGTGGACCATCCTGGGCGAAATCGCCAAGGCCGACCCGGCCGCCCTGGGCCTGACCGAGGTGCTGGAGGCGCCCGCGCCCGAGGCCTGCTGGAAACGCGAGCTGGACCACTGGGAGGGGCTGATCGACCGCGACGCGGTGGAGCCCCTGCCGATCACGCGGGCGGCCATCCGCTGGCTGCGCGCCAACCCGCCGCCCCCGGCCCAGAAGATCAGCGTGGTCCACGGCGACTACCGGACCGGCAACTTCCTTTTCGACACGTCCGGCGAGATCCACGGCGTGCTGGACTGGGAGATGTGCCACCTGGGCGATCCCCTGGAGGACCTGGGCTGGAGCCTGCAGCCGGTGTGGACCTTCGGCCGCGAAGGCCTGGCCGGCGGCCTGGTCCCCGAAGCCGAGGCCGTCGCCATCTGGGAGCGCGCCAGCGGCCTGAAGGCCGACCCCGCCGCGCTGAAGTGGTGGACCCTGTTCAACTGCGTGAAGGGCCAGGGCATCTGGGTCGGCAGCGCCAAGGCCTTCATCTCGGGCGGCAACCGGGCGCCGATCATGGTCTATCCCGCCTGGATGCTCATCAACTCCCAGGAACGCGCCATGCTGAAGGTGATGGGCCGCCTATGACCCCCGAAATCCCCGCCGTCCTGGGAGAGCTCGCGGGCCTCCTGATGAAGAACGCCGACCCCTCGGTCCCGGCGGCCGAGCGGACCAGCGACCTGATGCTGAGCGCCATGCTGCTGGCGACCGCCGCCGAGACCTGGGATCGGGCGGCCCACGTGCTGGTCGAGGAGAACCGCGCCGTCCGCGCCCTGCTGGGCGAGAAGGGCGAGGACGCCGACCTTCGGATCTCGGCGCTCACGGCCGAGAACAACCGCCTGCGCGGCCTGCTGATCGACCGCCACGCGGCGGCCGAGGCGGCGGGCGATACGGCCACGGTCGAAGCCATCTGGGCCGAACTGATCGCCGGGACCGAGCGGCGCAGGCTGTCCGGCGCGCCGGCGTAGGGGGCAAGCCCTCTCACTGCCCTCTCCCTCTCGCTTCGCGGGGAAGAGGAGGCATGACGTCTCAGGATCGTCCCCGTTCTCCTCCCCCGTCGGGGGAGGAGAAGGCCCCTTACAGCCGCGCGAGCGTCGCCGGGTCTTCCTCGCCGCCGTAGAACTTCGCCAACGCCTCGCGGAACAGCGCCTCGTCGCTCGCGTGGGCGAAGAGGGTCAGGCAGGAGCGGAACTTCAGGTCGTCGGGGCTGCCGAAGATCTCGTGCGCGGTGCGGCCGGTGACGGCGAGCACGGCCGTCACGCATTCCCGCAGCCGCGAGCCCAGCACCGGATGGGCGAGGTAGGCGCGGGCCTCTTCCAGACTTGAGATCGCGTAGGCGCGGGCCATGGGGCTAGATCCCAGGCCCGCGATCTGGGGCAGGACGAACCACATCCAGTGGCTGCGCTTCTGGCCGGCGCGCAGTTCGGCGAGCGCCTGGCCGTAGGCATCGGCCTGGGCGTCCACGAACCGCTGGAGGCCGAAGGGATCGTCCATGGCCCATCCTACGCCCAACCGCCGTGCTTGGCGCGCCGGCCCGCCGGAATCCGCTTCCGCGGATGGAGGCTAGATTTATCTGGATTTCCGGATCAAATTGTGCGAAACTATCAAAGTCGAATATCGATTTCGGTTCGGTTGCTCTCCACGCTTGTTCTTCGGATCGAGCCCGAGCCTGCCAAGACCATCTCCGAAAATTTGATATCGCACGCCGCGTTGGCGGGCGAGAACTCATGACTGAAAGATCAAAACCATGGCTATCGGCACTGTGAAGTGGTTCAACCCCACCAAGGGCTTCGGCTTCATCCAACCCGACCAAGGCGGCCCGGACGTGTTCGTCCACATCTCCGCCGTCGAACGCGCGGGCATGGGCTCGCTGGGCGAAGGCCAGAAGGTCTCCTATGAGCTGGAGCGCGATCAGCGCAGCGGCAAGATGTCCGCCGGCCAGCTGCAAGCGGCCTAAGGGACGGGCGACGGCCCGGAGGCGGTCCCTGGACCGCCTCCCCCACCGCCGTCGCGGACTGCATGACCATCTCGACCATCGAACGCGCCTATCAGGTGGCGCGGTCCGGTGAAGCGCCCGACTTCGCCAGCCTGAAGAAGCGCCTGCACGCCGAAGGATGCCGGGCGGTCGACGCCCTGCTCTCGCAGCGCAGCCTCCGGGGACACCTGGAAGCGATCTGCGCGGCCTCGAGCCGCAACACGTCCCCGCCGCCCGCGGACGACCCGGGCGCCCGCGGGGCCTGAGAACGGGCGCGCCCCGCCAGGCGGCGCGCGGCCCGTCACCCACGTCGCGAACGCGACCCGAACAAGGAGCGCCCATGGCGAAGGAAGAGCTCGTCGAGTTCGACGGCCAGATCATCGAACTGCTGCCCGAGGGCCGCTTCCGCGTGCGCCTGGAGAACGACCACGAGATCCTGGCCTACACGGCCGGCAAGATGAAGAAGCACCGCATCCGCTCGATGGTCGGCGACCGCGTCACCGTCGAGATGACGCCCTACGACATGGACCGCGGCCGGATCACCTACCGCCACAAGCCCGAGGGCGCCCGCCCGGCCGGCGCCGCCGCCAGGCCGCAATTCCGCCGCCGCTAGAGCGGCGAGCCCCCAAGCCCGGCCGGACCTTCGCGGCCGCCGTGCTATACCCGCCGGCGATGCGGGGCATGACCAGGCTTTGGAAGTGGGGCTCGGCGGCGCCCATCGGCGCGCTTGGGGTCGCCGCGCTCCTCGCCTCGCCCGCCGCCGCCCAGGACCTGACGCTGGCGGGCGTCATGACGCACGCCGACCTGGCGACCTACCGCGAGGTCCCGTTCAAGGTCCCGGCCGGCGTCAGCGCGGTCACGGTCGAGTTCGACTACCAGGGCAAGGCGGAGCGGTCGGTCATCGACCTGGGCGTCCGTGATCCCATCCGGTTCCGGGGCTGGAGCGGCGGCAACAAGGCCCGCTTCACCGTCGCCGACACCTGGGCCACGCCGTCCTACCTGCCGGGACCGATTCCGGCCGGCGAATGGAAGCTGATCCTCGGCGTCCCCGCGATCCGTCCGGCCTCGAAGGCGCCCTACACCGCGAAGATCTGGTTCGAGCGTTCGCCGAAGGACTTCCGGGGCTTCGCCGCCGCGCCGCTCAAGGACGGTCCCGGCTGGTATCGCGGCGACCTGCACCTGCACACCGCCCATTCCGACGGAAGCTGCGCGGCCCAGAGCGGCCAGCGCGGCCCCTGCCCCCTGTTCCGGACCACCGAGGCGGCGGCGGCCCGGGGCCTCGATTTCATCGCGGTGACCGAGCACAACACCACCTCGCACCACCAGGCGCTGGCCGAGCTCCAGCCCTACTACGACCGGATGGTGCTGATCCCCGGGCGAGAGATCACCACCTTCCAGGGCCACGCCAACGCCTTGGGGACCACCGCGCCGCTGGACTTCCAGTTGGGCGGGCCGCGGGCGCCGAAGCTGGGGACGATCCTCGACGAGCTCGAAGCCGCCGGCGGGATCATCTCGGTCAACCACCCGGGCCTGCCCTCGGGCGAAGCCTGCATGGGCTGCGGCTGGACGGCCGAGACCGACTGGTCGCGCGTCGCCGCGATCGAGGCGATCAACGGCGGATCGCTGAAGTTCGGCGCCGAGGGGCCGGGTACGGGCATCCCGTTCTGGGAAGCCCGGCTGAACGCCGGCTTCCGGCTGACCGGCGTGGGCGGCTCGGACAACCACGACGGGCCGACGCCGCTGCCGCAGACCCAGTCGGTGGGCTCGCCGACGACCGTCGTCCATGCGGAAAACCTCTCGCAGCCGGCGATCCTGGCGGGCCTGCGCGCTGGCCGCGTCTTCGTCGACGTGGAGGGGACGGCCGACCGGCTGCTGGACGTGACCGCCACGGCCGGGGGCCAGACGGCTTACATGGGCGGCGTTCTGAAGCTGAAGCCCGGCGAGATAGTGCGGATCGTGGTCGCCACGGCCGGGATCGCGGGCGGCCATGTGGCCTTCGCCGGGCCGGCCAAGGGCCTGATGCGCGCCGACACCCCGCCCTTCGCCGAGGGCGAGACGCGGACGCTGCTGATGACCGCCGACGGGTCCAAGGGTTGGCTGCGGATCGACGTGCGCGGCCCAGACGGCAAGCTCTGGCTGCTCGGCAATCCCATCTACCTGGAGCCCGCCTCCTAGCGGTCGAACTTGGTGGAGAGGACGAGGGAGGTGTTGGTGCGCTCCACGCCCTTCACCGCGCCGATCTCGTCGATGATCGCGTCCATCTCGGCGACGCCCGCGGCCTCGGCGGTGGCGATCATGTCGAAGGGGCCGCTGACCGACTGGAGGCGGCGTACGCCCGGCATGCGCTTCAGGGCGGCAGTCACGGCGGCGGCCTGCTTGGGCTCCACCGTCAGCATGATGAAGGCGTGGACCCGGCCCGCCTCGTAGGTCGGCGCGAGCTTCACCGCGTAGCCGGCGATCACCCCCGAGCGCTCCAGGCGCGCCAGCCGGCTCTGCACCGTGGTGCGCGAGAGGCCCAGCGCCCGGGCCAGTTCGGCGACGGGCGCGCGGGCGTTCTCCCGCAGCTTGGCCAGCAGGTGCTCGTCGAGGTCATCCATCGTCAACATGTCCAGGTTGATCGGCGATACGCCCAGAATAGCGCAACGAATCGACCAGGCGCCAATTGAAAGCGGCGCCCGGGCCGCCGACTCTCGGCCGCTCAACGTGGGAGGACATCCATGCGCAAGATCGCCGTCATCGGTGCGGGCAAGATCGGGTCGACCGTCGTCGACCTGCTGACGGGTTCTGGCGACTACGAGGTGCTGGTCCTCGACCAGTCCGCGGCGGCGCTGAAGGCCCTGGAGGGCCGCCACCGCGTCGAGACCGCCTGCCAAGCCATCGACGACTCCGACGCCGTGGCCCAGCGCATCGCCGGCTGCTTCGCGGTCGTGAACTGCGCCCCCTACCACCTGACCACGGCGGTCGCCCGCGCCGCCAAGGCGGCCGGCGCCCACTACCTGGACCTCACCGAGGACGTGGCCTCCAGCCGCGTGGTCCGCGAGCTGGCCAAGGACAGCAAGACCGCCTTCATTCCGCAGTGCGGCCTGGCGCCCGGCTTCATCACCATCGCCGCCTGGGACCTCGCCAAGCACTTCGACGAGTTGCACGACGTGCGCCTGCGGGTCGGCGCCCTGCCCCGCTATCCCTCGAACGCGCTGAACTACAACCTCACCTGGTCCACCGACGGGGTGATCAACGAGTACTGCGAGCCGTGCGAGGCCATCGTCAACGGCAAGCTGCGCGAGACGCCGGCCATGGAGGAGCGCGAGGAGTTCGCACTCGACGGCGTGACCTACGAGGCGTTCAACACCTCGGGCGGCCTGGGCACCTTGTGCCACACGCTCGACGGCAAGGTGCGCAACCTCAACTACAAGACCATCCGCTATCCGGGCCACGCGGCGATCGTGAAGGCGCTGCTCAACGACCTGAACCTGCGCAACCGTAGAGACGTCCTGAAGGACATCCTGGAGAACGCGGTGCCCGCCACCATGCAGGACGTGGTCATCGTCTTCGTCACCGTCTCGGGGATGAAGGACGGCCGGCTCATGCAGGAGACCTACGTCAACAAGGTCTACGCCCAGCCCGTGAACGGCGAGGTCAAGAGCGCCATCCAGATCACCACCGCCGGCGCCATCTGCGCGGTGCTCGACATGCTGGCCGACGGGACGCTTCCCCAGACGGGCTTCATCCGGCAGGAAGACATCGCGCTTCCCGACTTCCTGGCGAACCGCTTCGGGCGCTACTACGCCCCCGAAGACGCCGTCACCCTCAAGGCCGCCGCCGAGTAACCCGATGAACGTCCAGACCAAGATCGCATCCGCGGCCTCCGAGGCCGCCGAAGTCCTCGAACGCCTGGGCGTCGCCCAGGCGCTGTGGACCGGCGGGAACCGCCCCGTCCGCTCGCCGGTGACCGGCGAGGTCATGGCCCACGTCCACGACGACACCCCGGCCAAGGTGAACGCCGCCGTCGAGGCGGCCCACGAGGCGTTCCTGGCCTGGCGCAACACGCCCGCGCCGCGCCGGGGCGAGCTGGTCCGCCTGTTCGGCGAGGAGCTGCGCGCCGCCAAGGCCGACCTCGCCAAGGTCGTCACCCTGGAGGCCGGCAAGATCACGTCGGAAGCCCTGGGCGAGGTCCAGGAGATGATCGACATCTGCGACTATGCGGTCGGCCTCTCCCGCCAGCTCTTCGGCCTGACCATCGCCACCGAGCGGCCGGACCACCGGATGATGGAGACCTGGCACCCGCTGGGCGTGGTGGGCATCATCTCGGCGTTCAACTTCCCCGTGGCGGTCTGGTGCTGGAACTCGGCCCTTGCCTTCGTCTGCGGCGACGCCTGCGTCTGGAAGCCGTCCGAGAAGACCCCGCTGACGGCGCTCGCCACGCAAGCCCTGTTCGAGCGCGCGCTCAAGAAGTTCGGCGACGCCCCGGCGGGCCTCTCGGCCGTGGTCATCGGCGGCCGCGACGTGGGCGAGACGCTGGTCGACCACCACAAGGTCCCGCTGGTCTCGGCCACCGGCTCGACGGCCATGGGCCGCGCCGTCGGCCCCAGGCTGGCGCACCGCTTCGCCCGCGCTCTCCTGGAGCTGGGCGGCAACAACGCGGCGATCATCGCGCCCACCGCCGACCTCGACCTCGCGCTGCGCGGCGTGGCCTTCGCGGCCATGGGCACGGCCGGTCAGCGCTGCACGACCCTGCGGCGCCTGTTCGTCCACGAGAGCAAGTACGATGGCTTCGTCGCCGCCCTGAAGAGCGCCTACGCCTCGGTGCCGGTGGGCGACCCGCGCGAGGCCGGGACCCTGGTCGGCCCACTGATCGACCAGTCGGCCTTCGACCACATGCAGAAGGCGCTCTCCGACGCCAAGGCCCAGGGCGGACTGGCCCAGGGCGGCGAGCGCGTGGACGTCGGGAACGACGGCTTCTACGTCCGCCCCGCCATCGTCGAGATGCCCGGCCAGACCGAGGTGGTGAAGCGCGAGACCTTCGCGCCGATCCTCTACGTCATGAGGTACCGCGACCTCGACGAGGCCATCGCGCTGCAGAACGACGTGCCCCAGGGCCTGTCGTCCTCGATCTTCACCAACGACATGCGCGAGGCCGAGCTGTTCATTTCGGCGCGCGGCTCGGACTGCGGCATCGCCAACGTCAACATCGGCCCCTCGGGCGCCGAGATCGGCGGGGCGTTCGGCGGCGAGAAGGAGACCGGCGGCGGGCGCGAGTCCGGCTCGGATTCCTGGAAGACCTACATGCGCCGGGCCACCAACACGCTCAACTACGGCAAGACCCTGCCGCTGGCCCAGGGCGTGAAGTTCGACGTCTAAACCCTCCTCTCCCCCCACACGCAGTGGGAGGGGAGAGGCCGGGTGAGGGGCGAGGCCAGACTGTCCGCCGGCAGGCGGGTCCAGCCATGACCATGGCGGGCCCTCGGCCACCCGCAGGCGTCGCCCAGCCGCCCCTCACCCTGCCCTCTCGCCTCGGGAGAGAGGAGCGTGCGGTCAAACGCTCGTTTGCCCTTCCAGGCGCGGCTTGGCACAATCGCCGGCGTTCTTTCCCCGCGATTTCGAAAGCCGTTCCTTTGACGACCTCCTCCCCCGCGGCCGCCAATTCGGGCGCCGATCCCCTCGCCTCGGTCGACGCCCTGATCGAGGGCCTGGCCGGCGTGGGCTACATCGCCTCGCGCCGCATCGCGACCGCCCTCTACATGGCGGTGAACCTGCAAAAGCCGATCCTGGTGGAAGGCTCGGCGGGCGTCGGCAAGACCGAGCTCGCCCTGTCCACGGCGACCATGCTGGGCCAGCCGCTGATCCGCATGCAATGCTACGAGGGGCTCGACGAGTCCAAGGCGCTGTACGAGTGGAAGTACGGCAAGCAGCTCCTCTACACCCAGATCCTGAAGGACCGGATGGGCGAGGCCCTGGCCGACGCCACGTCCATGGAGGCGGCCATGGAGCGGCTGCACGGCATGGGCGACCTGTTCTTCTCCGAGCCGTTCCTGGAGCCGCGCCCGCTGATGAAGGCGCTGCGCGAGGACGACGGCTGCGTGCTGCTGATCGACGAGGTGGACAAGTCGGACGAGGCCTTCGAGGCCTTCCTGCTGGAGGTGCTCTCGGCCTACCAGGTCTCGGCGCCCGAGCTGGGCGTCATCAAGGCCAAGACGCCGCCGCTCGTGTTCCTGACCTCCAACAACGTCCGCGACCTGGGCGATGCGCTCAAGCGCCGCTGCCTGCACCTGCACATCCCCCTGCCCGAGGCCTCCCTGGAGGAGAAGATCGTGGCCAGCCGCGTGCCGGGCATCGAGGCCAGGCTGACCCGCGAGCTGGTGGCCTTCGTCCAGTCCCTGCGGACGCTGGACCTGCGCAAGGCGCCCTCGATCTCCGAAACGGTCGACTGGGCCCGCGCCCTCGTGCTGCTGCACGCGGGCAGCCTCGACGCCGAGGTCGTGCGCGACACCCTGAACGTGATCCTGAAGTTCGAGCAGGACATCGCCGCGGTCGAGCCGCAGGTGGTGGAGCTGATCCATCGCCGGTAAGGGGGCGGTGATGCAGCACACCCTCGAACAGTTCTTCCGGGCGCTCAGGGCCGCCGACGTTCGCGTCTCGCCGGCCGAGGCGATCGACGCCTCGCGGGCGGTGGCGGCCGTGGGCTTCTCGGACCGCACGCTGTTCAAGGACGCGCTCTGCGCCACCCTGGCCAAGTCGCGGGACGAGGTGGACCGGTTCGACGCGACCTTCGAGGCCTTCTTCGACCGGGACGCGGTGGAGCTTAGCGAGCCCGAGGGCGGCGAGCTCTCCGAGACCGAGGCCGAGCAGGTCGCCGACAGCCCGCTCGCCCAGGCCGTGCTGCAGGGCGACGCCACGGCCGTCCAGCAGGCCATGGAGGAGGCCGCCGAGCGCGCGGGCGTGGCCGAGATCCGCATGACCACCCAGAAGAGCCGGCTGACCCGCCGGCTGCTGGAGGAAATGGGCCTGGAGGAGATCGAGCAGATCATCGCCAGGGCCCGGCGCCTGCCGGATGGCTCCGGCGAGGGCCTGGCCGAGCGGCTTGAGGCGGCGAGGCGGGCGCTGTTCCGCGACGCCCGGGCCTACGTCCAGCGCCAGCACGACCTCTATGCGGCGGGCTCGGTGCGCGAGTTGCGCGAGGAGCGGCTGGTCCGCAAGCAGCTCAACGCCGACGGCGGGATCGACCCGGTCGACTACGCCCTGATGCAGCAGCTCGTGAAGCGCATGGCCAGGCGCCTCGCCGCCAAGTACGCCCGCCGCCGCCGGGTCGCCCAGAAGGGCCACCTGGACGTGCGCAAGACGCTGCGGCGCTCCACGGCCTACGGCGGCGTGCCGTTCGAGGTGGCCTGGAAGGTGAAGAAGGTCGAGAAGCCCTCGATCGTGGCCATCTGCGACGTCTCGAAGTCGGTGGCCGCCTTCGCCCAGTTCCTGCTGACCTTCCTCTATTCGCTGAACGAGGTGGTGGACCGGCTGGACGCCTTCGCCTTCTCGGGCCGGCTGATCCCGGTGGGCGACATCCTCGACGAGCACGAGGTCGAGCAGGCCATCTTCCACGTCCTCCAGCAGATCGGCTTCCAGTCCACCGACTACGGGACCGCGCTCCAGGATTTCTGCGGCAACCACCTGGACCGGCTGGACCGGCGCACCACGGTGATCGTCCTGGGCGACGGGCGCTCGAACCACGCCGAGCCGCGCCTCGACCTGATGAAGCAGATCCACGACCGCAGCCGGGCGGTGATCTGGCTGAACCCCGAGCCCGAGAGCTACTGGGGCCAGGGCGACAGCGTCATGGACCGCTACGCCCGCTTCTGCCACGTGGCCAAGCAGTGCGGGACGCTGGAGCAGCTCGAACGCGTCATCGACGACGTGCTCCGAAGCTACGTGCCGCACTGACCTCCCTCCCTTGATGGGGAGGGACAGGCCGCGCGAGCGGCCAGGGTGGGGAGGTCACGACCGGGCGCGGCGACCGGGGATTGGCGGGCCGTCCGACGCTCACCGCCCTATGAGACGCTTCCCCACCCGGCTCGCCTGCCGGCGAGCTGTCCCTCCCCAGACGGGGAGGGAAATCACCAGACGTCCACGAACGGGCGCTTCTTGCCGGAGGATTTCGGCGGGACGGGGCAGGCCTTGAGGCCCCGCAGCAGCCAGGCGCGGGTCTCGGCCGGGTCGATGACGGCGTCGATCTCGACCACCGAGGCCACCGACAGCGCCTTGCCGTTCTCGTACATCTTGCCGACCAGCTTCTCGAACAGCGCCTGGCGGGCGATCGGGTCGGCCTCGGCCTCCAGTTCCTTGCGGTAGCCGAGGCGCACGGCCCCCTCCAGGCCCATGGGCCCGAACTCGGCGGTGGGCCAGGCGACCATCATGGCGGGGGCCGAGAAATCGCCGCCGGCCATGGCCTGGGCGCCCAGGCCATAGCCCTTGCGCAGCACCACGGTGAACATCGGCACGGAGAGGCTGGTCGCCGTGACGAACAGGCGCGAGCCCCGGCGCACGGCCGCCGTCGTCTCGCTCTGCGGGCCCACCATGAAGCCCGGCGTGTCGCACAGGGAGAGCACCGGCACGTCGAAGGCGTCGCAGAGCTGGAGGAAGCGGGCGCCCTTCTCCGCCCCTTCGGAATCGATGGCGCCGCCCAGATGCCGGGGGTCGTTGGCGATGAGGCCCAGCGGCCGGCCCTCGATCCTGAGGAAGCCGGTGATCATCCCCTTGCCGTAGCCGCCGCGCAGCTCCAGCCAGGTCCCGGCGTCGGCGAGGGTGCGGATGACCTCGCGCACGTCGTAGGCGCGCACCCGGTTCTCCGGGATCAGGTGGCGGAGGCGCCGCTGGTCCTCGCAGGCCCAGTCGCGGACCGGCCCCTGGAAGACGCCCAGGATCTGCTTCGCCGCGGCGGTCGCCTCCGCCTCGTCCCCGACCAGCAGGTCGATGGCCCCGTTGGCGAAGAGCACGTCCGAGGGGCCGATCTCGTCCGGCGTGAAGACGCCCAGCCCCCCGCCCTCGATCATGGCGGGTCCCCCTAGGCCGATGTTCGAGTAGCGGGTGGCGATGGTCACGTCGGCGCAGCCGAAGAACACCGCGTTGCCGGCGAAGCAGCGGCCCGAGTTGATGGCGATGCGCGGGGCAAGGCCCGAGAGCCGGGCGAAGGTGGTGAAGCTGGTGGTGTCGAGCGAGGAGGCCGCGAGCTGGCCGCCGTCCACGTCGCCGGGCCGCCCGCCGCCGCCCTCGGTGAACCAGACGATCGGCGCCTTCCAGTGCTCGGCGAACTCCAGGATCCGGTCGGTCTTCTTGTGGTTGAAGTGGCCCTGGGTCCCGGCCAGGACCGTGAAGTCGTAGGCCAGGCCCACGCAGCGGGCCGTGTCCTCGTCGAACAGATGGCCGTTCACCTCGCCGACGCCCGTGACGATGCCGTCGGCGGGCGTGTTGGCGCGCAGGTCGTCGAGGGACCGGCGGCGCCGCTGGGCGGCGACGGCGAGCGCGCCGTACTCGCTGAAACTGCCCGGATCGAAGAGGTCGGCGAGGTTCTCCCGCGCCGTGCGCTGGCCGGTCCTGCGGCGTTTGGCGACCGCCTCGGGGCGGGCCTCGTCCAGGGTGAGCCTGTGGCGCTCGATCACCTCGGCGAGGTCGGGACGGATGGCGTCCAGGTCGAGGGCGGCTTCGGCCTCGGCGTCCGCGTCCTCGGTCCCGGCCGCCTCCAGGAAGGCGAGCGGATGGCCCTCGAAAACGGTGTCGCCGGCCTCGACGGTGATCGCGCGCACGACGCCCGAGGCGGCGGCCTCGACCACGTGCTCCATCTTCATGGCCTCCATGACGAGCAGCGCCTGGCCCTTGCGCACGGTCTCGCCCACGGCGGCCTGGACGCCGATCACCGTGCCCTGGAGCGGCGCGCGCAGGGCCGTCGTTCCCTCGGGCGCGGCGGGCTCGGAGGTCGCGGCGGCGCGGCCGGCGCCTTGCGCGGCGGCGTCGAAGTAGAGCCTGGGATGGGCCTCGGGAGCGTGGGCGAGTTCGCCCATGTGCTCGTCGATGAAGCGGGTGTGGACGTCGCCCGCCGCCACCGCCGGCAGGGCCAGCAGGTTCTGGAGGAAGGCGATGTTGGTGTCCGAGCCCTCGATGCGGAATTCCGACAGCGCCCGGTAGGCCTTGGCGACCGCGCGGGAGAGGCCGCCCGCGCCCGCGTGCACAATCACCTTGGCGAGCAGGCTGTCGAAGCGGGCCGAGGTGGCGTAGCCCGCGTAGCCGAAGCCGTCGACGCGCACGCCGGGTCCGGACGGCGGCTCGAAGACGTTCAGCACCCCGCCCGCCGGGCGGGCCGAGCCGTCGGCGGCCATGGTCTCGAGGTTCACCCGCGCCTGGATGGCGTGGCCGCGGGGCTCGGGGACCCGGTCCTGGGTGAGCGCCAGGTCGGCCAGGCTGCGCCCGGCGGCGAGCTGGAGCTGGAGGCGCACGAGGTCCAGGCCCAGGACCTCCTCGGTGACGGTGTGCTCGACCTGCAGGCGGGCGTTGGCCTCGATGAAGACCGCCTCCTCGCCGTCCACCAGGAATTCCACGGTGCCCAGGCCCCGGTAGCCGGCGGCCCGCGCGAGCTCGACCGCGTGGGCGAACAGCCGCTCGCGCAGGGCCTTCGGCAGCATGTCGGCCGGCGCGATCTCGACGACCTTCTGGCGCCGGCGCTGGAGCGAGCATTCGCGGTCGTGGAGGTGGACGATGCGCTCGCCGTCGCCCGCCACCTGCACCTCGACGTGCCGGGCGTAAGGCAGGAAGCGCTCGACGTAGAGCCGCGCGTCGCCGAACGCCGCCTGGGCCTCGGAAGCGCAGCGTTCGAAGGCCTGGGCGAGTTCCTCGGGGGTCGTCGCCGGCCGCATGCCGCGCCCCCCGCCGCCGGCGACCGCCTTGACCATCACCGGGCCGTGGGCGGCGAGGAACGCCTGGGCCTCCTCCAGCGACGTCGGGCCGTCGGTCCCGCCCGGGACCGGAACGCCGCAGGACTGGGCGAGCGCCCTGGCCCGGGCCTTGTCGCCGAACAGATCCAGGGTCTTAGGGCTCGGCCCCACGAAGACCAGGCCGGCGTCCGCGCAGGCCCGGGCGAAGGCGGCGGTCTCCGAAAGGAAACCGTAGCCGGGATGGACCGCGTCGCACGCGGCGGTCCTGGCGGCCTGCACGATCCCCGCGATGTCGAGATAGGCGGCGGGGCCTGAGCCCGTCAGCGGCACGGCGGCGTCGGCGCGCTTCACGTGCAGCGAGGCCGCGTCGTCCTCGGAGAAGACCGCCACGCTCTCCAGCCCCATCTCGGCGGCCGTGCGGGCGATCCGGACGGCGATCTCCCCGCGGTTGGCGATCAGCAGCTTCTTCACCGGACGCGTTCCCCGCTCAAGCCGGCGGTCTTGAGGCCGCCTCGGCCACATCAAGCAAGACGACGCGACGGGAGCCAAGTGGTTTGAGGGACGCCTTCTCCTCCCCCGCGGGCGGGGGAAGGAGCGAACGCTACGCCTTCAGCATCTCCGGGCGGATCGGCAGGCTGCGGACGCGTTTGCCGGTGGCGGCGAAGATGGCGTTGGTCAGCGCCGGGATGGCCGGCGGCAGGGCCGGCTCGCCCAGGCCCGTGGGCGGGTAGTCCGTCTCCAGGAACTTCACCTCGACCGGCGGCGCCTCGTTGATCCGCATAAGCGGATAGTCGTGGAAGTTGCTCTGCTGGGTGCGGCCGTCCTTGATGGTGATCTCCTGGTGCAGCGCCTCGGAGAGGCCGTCCAGCACCGAGCCCTGCACCTGATTGATGGCGCCCAGGGGGTTGATGATCTGGCGGCCCACGTCGCCGGCCACCCAGACCTTCTTCACGGCCACCTCGCCGCCCGGCGAGACGGCCACGTGAGCCACCTCGGCGAAATAGCCCATGTGGCTGTAGTAGCAGGCCACGCCCATGCCCTCGCCCTTGGGCAACCTGCCCCGGTTCGCCCAGCCGGACATCTCGCCCACGGCCCGCAGCACGCCCGCCATGCGGCCGGCGGCGTAGGCGGCGGGCGGCTCGCCCACCACCGGCTTGTCGCCCAGGAGCTTGAGCTGGAAGGCCAGCGGGTCGGCGCCCGCCGCGTGCGCCAGCTCGTCGATGAAAGACTGCATGACGAAGGCCAGCGCGTTCGAGCCGGGGGCCCGCAGCGGACCGGTCGGCACGCCCAGCGGCATGACGGAAACGTCGATCCGGCAGTTGGGGACGAAGCGGGCCGGGAACTCCGTCGGGCCCATGCCGGCGCTGGGCGCGAAGCCCTGGCCCTCACCGAAGGACACGAAATGGTCCTGCCAGGCGATCAGGTTTCCGGCCGCGTCCAGGCCGCCCTTCAGGAAGTGGAAGCCGGCCGGGCGGTAGATGTCATGCCGGATGTCGTCCTCGCGGGTCCAGATGAGCTTGACCGGCGCCCCGGCCTCGCGGGCGATCCAGGCGGCCTCCACCATGTAGTCGTTGGCGAGCCGGCGGCCGAAGCCGCCGCCGCAGCGGACCATGTGGATGGTGATGTCCTCTGGCTTGATGCCCAGGGTCTTGGCGCAAAGCTGCCGGCCGGGCTCGGGGTTCTGGGTCGGCGCCCAGATCTCCAGCTTGCCGTCCTTGAACTCGGCCGTGCAGTTCATCGGCTCCAGGGCCACGTGGGCCAGGAACGGATAGGCGTAGGCGGCCTCGACGGTCTTGGCGGCGGTCTTCAGCGCGGCGTCCACGTCGCCGTCGTTGCGCGGCGTACGCTGCGGCTTGGCCGCGGCGAGCGCCCTGGCCTGGGCGGCGAAGCCTTCGCTGGACTGGCCGGAGGTTGAATGCTCCGCCCACTGAACATCAAGCTTGTCGCGCCCCTTGCGCGCCGCCCACCAGGTGTCGGCCACCACCGCCACGCCGGGCAGCAGGCCCGGGCCGATCTGGCCGGCGGCGGGCTGCAACGCCTCGGAACTGCCCTCGACGACGAAGGCCTTGCGCACGCCCTTCACCGATTGCGCGGCGGCGAGGTCGGCCCTGGCCACCCCGGCGGCGAACACCGGCGCCTTCTCGTAAGTGGCGTACAGCATCCCGGGCCGCTTCACGTCGATGCCGAACAGCGGCTGGCCGGTGACGATCTTCGCGGTGTCGTACTGCGGCGTGGGCCGCCCGATGATCCGGTAGTCCCTGGGGTCCTTGAGCGTCAGGCTCTTGGGGTCGGGCGCGGCGATGCCGGCGCACTTGGCCGCCAGCGAGGCGTAGGTCGCCCTGCGGCCCGAGGCCTTGTGGACCACCACGCCGGGCTCGGTGACGCATTCGCCGGCCGGGACCTTCCAGCCGCCCGCCGCGGCCTGGATCAGGATGGCGCGGGCCACGGCGCCGACGCGGCGCAGCTCGTCCCAGTGCAGCGGCGTGGCCATCGAGCCGCCGGCGAACTGGCGGCCATAGACCTTGGGATCGTTGTCGGCCTGCTCGATGCGGACCTTGTCCCAGGCGGCGTCCATCTCCTCGGCGATCAGCATGGGCAGCATGGTCTTGATGCCCTGGCCGATCTCGGGGTTCTTGTTGACGATGGTGACGAACCCGTCGGGCGCCACGCGGACGTAGGCGTTGATCGGCTGGGGCGCCGAGCCCTGCGCGCCGGCCTTCGAGGCGATCGAGAACGAGAGGACCAAGCCGCCGGCCCCGGCGGTCTTGAGGATCTCGCGGCGGCTGGCGCCGGTCATCTGGACGGTCATGATCCTTACGCCTCCGTCTTCTGGCCGGAAGCTTGGCCGGAGGCCTGCTTGATGGCGGCGCGGATGCGCGTGTAGGTCGCGCAGCGGCAGATGTTCCCGGCCATCGCCGCGTCGATGTCGGCGTCGGTGGGCTTGGGCGTCTTCGACAGCAGCGCCGTGGCCGACATGATCTGGCCGGGCTGGCAGTAGCCGCACTGGGCCACGTCGAGCTCGCTCCAGGCCGCCTGCACCCTCTTGCCGACGGCGGTGGCGCCGACGCCTTCGATGGTGGTGACCTTGGCCGCGCCCACGGCCTCGACCGGGATCTGGCACGAGCGCATCGGCTCGCCGTCCACGTGGACCGTGCAGGCGCCGCAGGCGCCGACGCCGCAGCCGTACTTGGGCCCGACGATGCCCAGGCTGTCCCGCAGCACCCACAGCAGGGGCGTGTCGGGGTCCACGTCGGCCCGCAGGGCCTTCCCGTTGACGTTGAGGGTGAAAGCCATGCCCGCGCCTCCCGCTTTTGACCCAATGCTAAGGCGCGGCGGGCCGCAGCGGCAAGGCCGCGCCGCCCAGATTACCGATTGGTCATGGGCAAGCTGATCCGGGCGCGGAAACCCTCGGGATCGATGGCCGCCTCGACCTGGCCGCCCTGCGGCCGCAGGCAGACCTCCAGCAGGCGCGAACCGAGGCCCTTGCGCGACCCCTGCCGGACCTCGGGCCCGCCCCGCTCGATCCAGTGCAGGACTGCGTGTCCGTCCGGTCCCTCGGCGCGCACGATCTCCACCCGTCCGGCGGGGGCCGAGAGCGCCCCGTATTTCACCGCGTTGGTGGACAACTCGTGCAGCAGCAGGCCCAGCGGCTATTCAAGGACAAACGGCCGTCACAGTGAGCCGCAACCACGGCTCCACAACAACCCATGTTGCATGGTCTGACGGCGTGGTCGATTCGCCGCAGGCGGCCGAAACCGCCGCCTAGAGGCGCGGCAGGATCACCACGGCGTCCGGCAGCTCGTTGGGGTTGTCGCCCGCCCGCGCCGGGAACCGCTGGGCCAGGACGTCCGCGCACAGACCGACCGCCGCGGCGAAGCCGGCGCCCGGCTCGCGCCGCTTCAGGCCGGCGACGAGCGCCGCCATCGCCCGGTCCCAGACGCCGGGCTCCACATGCTCGGCGATCCCCTCGTCGGCGATCAGCTCGGCCATGTGCTCGGCGAAGGAGACGTAGATCAGGACGCCGGTCCGCTCGCGCGTGGCGTGGAGGTTCTTGGCGACGAATTGCTCCTGGGCGCGGCGGCGCACCCGGTCGCGTTTCATGGCCTTCGGCGTCAGCGCGCGGCGCACGGCGGGGATCGAGACGAGCGCAAGGGTCGCCACGAACAGCAGGCCCTGCAGCATCACCGCGCCGATCAGCGCGTCGCGCGCCGCGGTCTCGGCGGCGTCGGCGACCTGGGCCGCGCTCCAGCCGCCCAGCAGGTCGGGCGCCTCCACATGGACGCCGCCCAGCAGCAGCAGGGCCGGCCCCAGCAGGGCCACGCCCGCCGCCCAGGCCAGCGGGGTCTCGCGATAGTCCGAGCTTTCCTCTGAGACCACGCAGTAGATTTCGCCCGTCGTGCGGGTCTCGGCCTCGCGCACGGCGGCCTCGATGGCCGAAAGGTCGGCGGGAGTCAGAAGCGTCTCGGCCATCTCACCAGCTCCCCGAGGATCCGCCGCCGCCGAACGAGCCGCCGCCGCCGGAAAAGCCGCCGCCCCCCCAGCCTCCGCCGCCGCCCCAATCGCCGCCGCCGCGATGGCGGCCGCTCCCGGAGAGGAACAGCGGCAGCAGCCACCACAGGCCGCCGCCCCGGCGCCGGCCGAAAAGACCGAGTATCCCGCTCAGTATCCAGAAGATGATGAAGACGACCACGATGACGGGTATGGCCGAGCCGCCGTCGTCGCGCTGCGCCTGCGCCTGGGCGGCCTCCGCCACCTTGGCCTTGGCTTCGTCCTCGGGCAGGGCGAGCTGCTGCACGATGGCCTCGGCGCCGGCGACGATCCCCTGTTCGTAGTCCCCGTCCTTGAACCGCGGCAGCACGGCGCTCTGGAGGATCACGTTGGAGAGCGCGTCGGTCAGCACCGGCTCCAGCCCGTACCCCACCTCGATGCGGACCTTCCGCTCGTTGGGCGCGACCAGCAGGATGACGCCGTCGTCCTCGCCCTTCCGGCCGATGCCCCAGGCGCGGCCGAGCTGGTAGCCGTACTCCTCGATCTCGTAGCCCTGGAGGTCCGGCACGGTGGCGACCACCACCTGATGGCCGGTGTCGGCCTCCAGCTTGGCCAATTCGTCCGACAGCCGCTGCTCGGTCTGGGGCGACAGCAGGTTGGCGTCATCGACGACCCGGCCCGTGAGCGGCGGGAACTCGGGCGCGGCGAGCGCGCCCCCCGCCGCGAGGACGGGAACGAGGAAGACCAGGAGCGCGAGGACGAGGCCCCGCGCTCCCGCAAGCAGGGTCATTTCGCGGCCGGCTCCGGCGGGGCGGAACCGGGAGCGGCCCCTTCAGGCTGGCCCACCGTGCCGAAGTTCACCGTGGGCGCCGACTGGGCGGCGGCCGTGGCCTGGAAGAGCTGCATGGGCTTGGAGCCGCCATAGAGCGTCTTGGCCCAGAGCACGGTCGGGAACACGCGCAGCGTGGTGTTGTAGTCGCGGACGGCCTCGTTGTAGTCGCGCCGGGCGACGGCGATCCGGTTCTCGGTGCCCTCGAGCTGGCTCTGCAGGGCCAGGAAGTTCTGGTTCGACTTCAGGTCGGGATACCGCTCCTGGATCATCATCAGCCGGCCCAGCACGCCCGACAGGCGGTCCTGGGCGGCCTGGAACTGCTGGAACTTGGCCGGGTCGGTGAGGGTGGAGGCGTCCACCTGCACCTGGGTCGCCGAGGCGCGCGCCTCGGTCACCTCCGTCAGCACCGCGCGCTCCTGGGCGGCGTACCCGCGAACGGTCTCGACCAGGTTCGGCACGAGGTCGGCGCGGCGCTGATACTGGTTCTGCACGTCGCCCCAGGCGGCGCGAGCCTTCTCTTCCTTGGTCGGGATGGCGTTGATGCCGCACGAGGCCAGGAAGACCGGCGCGGCGACGATCAGCGCGACCCGCGCGATCCGTTGGAAAAGCTTGTTCATCGGATTCCCCATGAGGCCGGTCCAAGAGCTTGGCCACGCCATATGTGGCCACGTGTTGATCTGACGCAACGGCGCGCGCATCACAGGGCGCAAGAAGCGCGGGGGCGCGGGGGGATTCCGGGAATGGCCAAGGTCAGACCGTACTATGCCGAGGGCGGCCTGAGCGCGGCCTTCTACGACGTGGTCACGGCGGCCGACCCGACGCTGGCGGGCGACATCGAGACCTATGCCGCGCTCGCGCCGCCGGGTGGATCGGTGCTGGAGCTGGGCGTGGGGTCGGGGCGGGTGGCCCAGGGCCTGGCCGAGCGCGGCCTGTCGGTCACCGGGGTCGACATAGCGCCGGCCATGCTGGTCAAGGCGCAGGCCCGCTGCGCGGCCATGGCGCCGGACGCGGCCGCCCGCATCGAGCTGCGCCGGGGGGACATGACGGCGCTGGACCTCAAGCGGACGTTCGATGCGGTGATCTGCCCCTTCTACGCGCTGGCCCACACGCCCGCCGGGGCGGCCTGGAAGAACACCTTCGCGGTGGCCGCGCGCCATCTGCCGCCCGGCGGCAAGGCCGCCTTCCATCTGCCCAATCTGGACCGGATGCGGAACCTGCCGCTGGTCCGGCCAGACCTGCCGGTGATGGACCAGGCGCTCCCCGACGGGGGCCGGCTGCTGCTGTTCGTCAAGGAGCGCAGCTTCCGCGAGCCGCCGGGCCGGCTGGACCAGGTGATCGAGTACGCCGTGGCCGATGCGAACCGCCGCATCGTCCAGCGCTCGCCCGAGCGGCTGACCTTCTGGATGGCCGATCCGGAGCCCTTCGCCGCCACCGCCGGCCTTTCCCTGGACGGCCCGCCGAAGACCCTGGGCGGGGCCGGCGACATCTGGGTGTTCAAGAAGGGTTAGGCGGCGACCACCGTCACCGGCCGCGCCGGCTTCGGCGGACGGGGCCGCAGGCGTTCGCCCTTCAGCCAGATCTTCAGCGCCTCCCAGTGGATGGCCGCGAGCACGCCCAGGCTCATCCACGGATGGCCGAGCCAGGCCCTCAGCAACGCTGCGTCCGACAGTTCCACGCGCCGCCCCGCGAAGCTCGCGGCCAGCACCACGCCGTCGTCGTCACGGGCGTCCACCTTCACGACGACCTCCTCGCCGGGCGGCCGGATGCGGAAGGCGTAGGACAGGTCCATGTCCATGAAGGGCGAGACGTAGAAGCCCTTGTCGCAGCCCTGGCGGACCAGGGCGGCGTCTCCCTCAAGGGCTCCCGCCGGGATCAGGTAGCTGTGCCGCTCGCCGAAGGTGTTGCTCACCTCGTAGAGGATCGCCGAGAGCGCGCCGCCCGACCTGTGGCAGAAGTAGACGGTGAGCGGATTGAAGCCGTGGCCGAGCACCGTGGGCAGGGTCAGCATGCGGATCGCCCCGCCGCCGTCGATCCCCGCCCCGGCCAGGATGGCGGCCACCTGGTCCTTGAGCGGCCGGGCCGACCCGTCGCCGTGGCGGCGCGGGTCGAAGCCGATCAGGTTCGGCCGCCGGACGGAGAAGAGGCGCAGGCGCCGGTCCTGCGCGTCCACCTCGTCCAGGTCGATCAGCAGCATGAAGACGCGGTAGCGCAGCCGGTGCTTCCGGGGCCGGGTCCGCGCGTGGACGACCACGCCGGGATAGAGGGCCGAAGCGAAGCTCACGCCGCCGCCGTCAGCGCCGCGGGCGGGCGCACCTGGATTCGGCCGGACTCGTTCTCGACCGTCCACGGCCGGCGCGCGCCGCCGAGCTGTTCGGCCACCGCGAGGCCCGCCTGCAAGGCGTCCTCGTGGAAGCCGTGGCCGAAGTACGAGCCGCAGAACCACGTCCGCCGGGCGCCCTGGAGGTCCCAGAGTTCGCCTTGCGCGGCGATGGCGTGCGCGTCGAACAACGGGTGGCGGTAGAGCTCGGTGCGCACCACCGCCTCGGGCGCGACGGGCTTGGTCGGGTTGAGCGTGACGAACAGGTCGGGCGCGTCCTTCAGGCTCTGCAGCCGGGTCATCCAGTAGGTGACGCAGCCTTCGCCCGGGGCGTCGCGGCGGCCGATGTGGTTCCAGCTCGACCAGGCCCGGCGGCGCCTGGGCATCAGGCCGCGGTCCGTGTGCAGCACCGCCAGGTTCCGGCTGTAGCGGAAGGCGCCCAGCACGCGCCGCTCGTCCGGGTGGGCGTCCTCCAGCAGGGCCAGCCCCGCGTCGGCGTGGGTCGCCAACACCACCTCGTCGAACCGCTCCACCTGGCCGTGGACGTCGCGCACCGTCACGCCCGCGCCGTCGCGCCGGACGCCGGCGATCCGGGCCCCGGTGCGGACCTCGCCCTGGAATTCCTCCGCCAGGCGCGTGACATAGGCCCGGCTGCCGCCCTTCACCGTCCGCCACGCCGCCCGGCCCACGATCCGCATCATGCCGTGGTTGAGGAAGAAACGGATCAGGGCGGCGGCCGGGTACTGGCCGATCTCCTTCAGCGGCGTCGACCAGATGGCGGCGGCCTGGGGCAGCAGGTGGTCGTCGCGGAACGCCTGGCAGTAGCCCTTCTCCTCGAGGTAGGCCTCGAGCGAGGTGAGCGGCGCCTCCAGGCCCGCCAGATCCTTGGGCCCGTGGCGGTAGAAGCGGCGGATGTCACGCAGCATGGCCCAGAACCTGGCCGAGAACAGGTTGCGCTTCTGGGCGAAGACGCCGAGCGCGCCGTAGCTGGAATATTCGAAGCCGCCGTCGTCCAGGGAAACGCTGAGCGACATGTCGGCGTGGATGCTCTCGACCTTCAGGTGGGCGAGCAGGGCGGTGAAGTTCGGATAGTTGTCCTCGTTGAAGACGATGAAGCCGGTGTCCACCGGCACGGGGCCGCGCCGCCCCGGCGCCTCGGTGGTGTTGGCGTGGCCGCCCAGCCGGCCTTCGGCCTCGAACAGCACCACGTCGTGCCGCTTCGAAAGCAGCCAGGCCGCCGAAAGCCCCCCGATCCCGCCGCCGATCACGGCGATCCGCCGCCGCTGAACCTGTCCGTCCACGTTCGAAGCCCCTTCGCCTGTTGCGGCCTAGCTACGAAGGGCCTCGGGCGGCGGATGCGTCCGGAGGCGCGGCGAGGCCGTACCTGCGACCAATGGTGACGATCGGTTTCCTTTCGCTGGCGGTGCTGGCGCTGATGACGGGCGTGATGACGGCCGCCTGGGCCTATGGCCTGAAGGTCCGCAACGCCGGCTGGACGGACGTCTTCTGGACCTTCGGGACCGGCGGCGCCCTGGCCGGGGCGGCGCTCTGGCCCCTGGTCTGGCCGCCGACCGGATGGACGCCCGAGCCGCGCCAGTGGCTGGTCGCGGGCCTCGTGGCCATCTGGGCCGTGCGGCTCGGCCGTCACCTCGCCGCGCGGGTGGCCGCGGGCCCGGAGGACGCCCGCTACGCCGCCTTCCGGACGCAGTTCGGGAGCGCCTATCGCCTCCGGATGCTGGGCGTGGTGCTGGCCCAGGCGCCGGCCAGCGCCCTGCTCGCCCTCTCGGTGATCGCCGCGGCCAGGCGGCCCGAAGCCGGTTTCGACCTGCGCGACGCGGCCGCCGTCCTGCTGATCCTGGCGGCCCTGGCGGGCGAGGCCGTGGCCGACGCCCAGCTCCGCGCCTTCAAGGCCGACCCAGCCAATCGGGGCAAGGTGATGGACCGGGGCCTTTGGGCCCGTTCGCGCCATCCCAACTACTTCTTCGAGTGGCTGGCGTGGCTGGCCTGGCCGGTGATGGCCTTCGATGCCGCCCATCCCGCCTCCTGGCTGACGCTGGTCGCCCCCGCGGTCATGTACCTGCTGCTCAACCTCGTATCGGGCGTTCCGCCGCTGGAGGCGGCCATGCTGCGCTCGCGCGGCCAGGCCTTCCGCGACTACCAGGCGCGCACGCCTGCCTTCTTCCCCCGCATCTTCCGGAGGTCCTGATGCTCCAGTTCGCCGCCGCCTGGCTGGGCGCGGGCGCCGTCATCGCCGCCCTGGACGCCGTCTGGCTGACCCAGGTGGGCCCGAGGCTCTACCGCCCGACCCTCGATCCGGTGCTGGCCGACAGGCCGAACATGGCCGCCGCCGTGGCCTTCTACCTGGTCTACGTCACAGGCGTGGTGCTGCTGGCCGTCTGGCCGAACCGCGAGGCGGGCCTTGCGAAGACCACGCTCGTCGGCGCGCTGCTGGGCGGCTTCGCCTACGCCACCTACGACCTGACCAACCACGCGACGCTGAAGGCCTGGTCCGTGCGCATCACCCTCACCGACATGGCCTGGGGCGTGGTCCTGACCACGGCGGGCGCGGCGGCCGGGTGGCTGGCCTGGCGCTGGGCGTACCGGACTTTCTGAGTGGACCGCCGCCCTTCCCGCCCCTCATAGTGGGGCCAAGAACGGGCCCTTGAGCCCGCGTGGGAGGAGCGTGATGGAAGCGGTGAAGGACCGCGCCGGCCTGGCCGAGCGCCTGGAGGCCGCCGCCCTGGACGGCACGACGCTTTCGGTATGGGCCGAGGTCCAGCCGGACAAGGCCTGCGTCATCGACCCGGACGGCCGCACCCGCTCCTTCGCCGAGGCCGACCGCAACGCCAACCGCATCGTGCGCCTGCTGCGCCGGGCGGGGCTGACGGCCGGGGACGCCGTGGCGCTGCTGACGTCCAACCGCGGCGAGTTCGTCGAGGTGCTGGCGGCGACGCTCCGCGCCGGCTTCCGCATCACGCCGGTCAACTGGCACCTGACAACGGACGAGATCGCCTACATCCTGAACGACTGCGAGGCCAAGGCGGTGTTCTGCGAGGCCCGCGTCGCCGCCTCCGCTCCCGCCGCAGCCCAGGCGCCCGGCCTCAGGCTCAAGGTCGCCATCGGCGGCGACATCGAGGGCTTCCTGAACTACGACGAGGCGCTGGCGACGCTGGACGGCCACGCGGCCGAGGCCCCGGTGCTGGGCAACCAGATGCTCTACACCTCGGGCACCACCGGGCGGCCCAAGGGCGTCTTCCGGCCCAATCCAGTCATCGTGCCCCAGGCGACCTATGCGCTGCGCGGCTACGACTCCCAATCCGTCCAGCTCTGCGCGGGGCCGGCCTACCACGCCGCGCCGCTGGCCTTCGACATCCGCGCCGCCATGGGCGCGGGCGCGACCCTGGTCTTCCTCGACAAGTGGGATTCCGAGCGGACCCTGGCCACGATCGAGGAGCGGCGGGTGACGCACATGCACCTCGTGCCGATCATGTTCCAGCGGCTGCTCGCCCTGCCGCCCGAGGTGAAGGCCCGCTACGACCTGAGCTCGGTGAAATACATCGTCCACGGCGCGGCGCCCTGCCCGCCCGAGGTGAAGCACGCCATGATCGACTGGTTCGGCCCGGTGCTGAACGAGTACTACGCCGGCTCCGAGGGCGGCGCGGGCTTCATGATCGACAGCCACGAATGGCTGAGGAAGCCGGGCTCGGTCGGCAAGCGCCCCGCCCTGCTGGGCTCCAAGATCCTCGACGAGCAGGGAAACGAATGCCCGCCGAACGTGGCCGGGACCATCTACCACCAGCTCCCGCCGGGCGGCGCCTTCACCTACTACAAGGACGAGGCCAAGACCCAGGCCAGCCGGGTCGGCGACTACTTCACCATGGGCGACATGGGCTACTTCGACGAGGACGGCTACCTGTTCCTCACCGGACGCAGCGCCGAGACGATCATCTCCGGGGGCGTGAACATCTATCCCCAGGAGATCGACAACGAGCTGATCAAGCACCACGCCGTGGCCGACAGCGCGACGGTGGGCGTCCCCCACGACGAATGGGGCGAGCAGGTGAAGGCGGTCGTGCTGCTGAAGCCGGGCTACGAGCCCTCGGACCTCCTGGCTGACGAGATCCTGGCCTTCGCCCGCGACAGCCTGCCCAGCTTCAAGGTCCCCCGCAGCCTCGACTTCGTGACCGAACTGCCCCGCTCCGAGGCCGGCAAGATCCAGCGCGGGAAGGTCCGCGCCCGCTACTGGGAAGGCCGCACGCGCCAGATCTGAAGCCAGCGGTTTTCGGCCTTGGAATCCGGGTGCGGCGGGGCTTAGATCGCGCCCTCAAGTTCCGGGGGTCCCGCCAGTGAAGCATCTCGTCCTCGGCGCGCTCTGCGCCGCCGTCCTCGCCGCGCCCGCCGTCGCCCAGCCGGCGCCGGCCACCACCTTCGTCCAGGCCGGCCGCGTCCTGCTCGATCCCGCCAGCGGCAAGGTCGAGACGGCCAAGACCCTGGTCGTCCAGGACGGCAAGGTGGTGCGCGTCGCCGACGGCTATGTCGCCGAGCCCGGCGGCAAGGTGGTGGACCTGAAGGACAGCTTCGTCCTGCCCGGCCTGATCGACAGCCACGTCCACATCACCGGCCAGCAGAACCCCAACTCCCGGCTTGAGGAGGTCACCCAGTCCTCGGCCGAGCAGGCGATGATCGGCGCGCGCTATGCGAAGAAGACGCTGATGGCCGGCTTCACCACCGTGGCCGACCTGGGCGCCGACAACGAGGCCATCTTCGCGCTCCGCAAGGCCGCGGCCCTGGGCGACGTGCCCGCCCCGCGGATCATCGCGGCGGGCTCGGCCATCTCGGTCCACGGCGGCCACGGCGACGTGAACGGCTACCGCGAGGACGTGATGCACGTGCTGCGTCCCGGCTCGGTCTGCTCGGGCGTCGAGGACTGCCGGCGCGCGGTGCGCGAACAGGTCTGGCTGGGCGCCGACATCATCAAGATCACCGCCACCGGCGGGGTGCTCTCCAACACCGCCGCGGGCCTGGCCCAGCAGTTCTCGCAGGACGAGCTGGACGCCATCGTCGAGGCCGCCCACCGCATGGGCCGCAAGGTGACCGCCCACGCCCACGGCGCCGACGGCATCAAGAGCTTCCTGAAGGCCGGCGGCGATTCCATCGAGCACGGCACCTGGCTGGACGCCGAGGGCATCGCGCTGATGAAGAAGAACGGCGCCTACCTGATCCCGACCCTGATGGCCGGCGACTTCGTGGTCGGCATCGCCAAGGGCCCGAACAACTTCTTCACCCCGGCCCAGACCGCCAAGGCGCTGCAGGCCGGCCCGCTGATGCTGGACATGACGCGGCGCGCCCACGAGGCGGGCGTGAAGATCGCCTTCGGCACCGACACCGGCGTATCGGCCCACGGCGACAACGCCGGCGAGTTCGCCCTGCTGGTGAAGGCGGGCCTCTCGCCGATGGAGGCGATCCAGGCCGCCACCGTGAACGCCGCCGCCCACTTCGGCCTCTCGGACGAGATCGGCGCGCTCACGCCCGGCAAGGCCGCCGATCTCATCGCGGTGAAGGGCGATCCCCTGGCGGACGTGAACGTGCTGCGCCAGGTGTCCTTCGTGATGAAGGGCGGGACCGTGTTCAAGGAGTAGGCGCGCCATCTCCTCTCCCCCGCGCAGCGAGAGGGGAGGACAAAGGAGAGGGCCGGCGCTGGACTTGCCATTTCGCCGGCGCCGGATCGTTCGTCGGAGCCGTCCCTCTCCCTACCCTCTCCCTCTCTTCCCCCGGCCTTCGCCGGGGTCGGGGGAGAGGCGACCACGCAACACACCGTCACCAAGCGTGTTTTGGCGGGGCGCGGCGGCGCATGGCATGAGCCCCGCCATGATTCCGTTCATCGACCTGCAGGCCCAGCGCGCCCGTCTCGGCCAGCCGCTGGAGGACGCGATCCTCAAGGTGGTGCGCTCGGGCGCCTACATCATGGGCCCCGAGATCGCCCAGCTCGAGGCCGCGCTCGCCGCCTTCGGCCAGGCACCCCACGCGCTCTCCTGCGCCTCGGGCACCGACGCCCTGGTGCTGCCGCTGATGGCCTGGGGAATCGGCCCGGGCGACGCGGTCTTCTGCCCGTCCTTCACCTTCGCGGCCACGGCCGAGGCCGTGGCGCTGGTCGGCGCCTCGCCGGTGTTCGTGGACATCCTTCCGGACACCTACAACCTCGATCCCGCGACGCTGGAGGCCGCCATCCAGGCGGTGAAGGCGCAGGGCACGCTCGTCCCGAAGGCGATCATCGCCGTCGACCTGTTCGGCCAGCCGGCCGACTATCCGGCCATCTTCGAGGCGGCTCGGCGCCATGGCCTGAAGCTGATCTCGGACTCGGCCCAGGGCTTCGGCTGCGCCTTGAACGGCCAGCATCCGATCCACTGGGCGGACGTGACCACCACCAGCTTCTTCCCGGCCAAGCCGCTGGGCTGCTACGGCGACGGCGGGGCGGTGCTGTCGAAGGACGCGCGGCTTCACGACCTGCTGGTCTCCCTGCGCGTCCACGGCCAGGCGGTGAAGTCCGACCTCGAAGGCAAGACCTTCGACCACGACCCCAAGTACCTGAACATGCGGGTGGGGATGAACAGCCGGATGGACACGATCCAGGCCGCGGTGCTCCTCCAGAAGCTGACCATCTTCGCCGATGAGATCGGGGCCAGGAACCGGGTCGCCGCCCGCTACGCCGAGGGCCTTTCCGACGTGGTGGCGACGCCGCAGGTGATCGACGGTGGCGTCAGCGTCTGGGCCCAGTACACCATCGAGACCGACGACCGCGACGGCCTGGGCGCGGCGCTGCGCGAGCAGGGCGTCCCGACGGCGGTCTATTATCCGATGCCGCTGCATCGCCAGCCGCCCTACGCGGCCTGTCCGCAGCCGGGCGGCCTGCCGGTCACCGAGGCGAAGGCCGGCAAGGTCATCAGCCTGCCCATGCACGCCTATCTGGAGCCCGACGTGCAGGACCAGATCATCGCGGCCATCCGCAACCACGTGAAGCGGAACGGCTAGACGCGCCGCCCTCCGGCGTGCGATCCATCCTTCAAACAACTGTTTGAAGGAACGCCCATGGCTCGTCTGTCCGGCAAGACCGCCGTCATCACCGGCGCCGCCAGCGGCATCGGCCGCGCCGCCGCCAAGCTCTTCGCCTCCGAGGGCGCCAGCGTGGTCATCGCCGACCGCGCCGAGGCCGTGGCCGAGACCGCCGAGGCCATCACGGCGGCCGGCGGGCGCGTGGTCGCCCTCGTGGGCGACGCCGGCGACGAGGCCTTCGTGAAGGGGCTGGTGGACCGCGCCCAGGGCGATTTCGGGAGCCTGGACGTGTTCTGGGCCAACGCGGGCATCTCGGGCGGCTTCACGCCGCTGGAGGAGCAGACGCCCGACTACTGGGCCGAGATCCTGCGGGTAAACCTGATCGGCGCCTTCCTGGGCGTGAAGCACGCCTCGGCGGCGATGATCCCGGCGGGCAAGGGCTCGATCATCTGCACGGCCTCGGTGGCGGGCATCCGCTCGGGCGCGGGCGGGCCGGCCTATTCGGCGTCTAAGGCCGGCGTCATCAGCCTGGTGCAGACCGCCTGCAACGAGCTCTACGGCACGGGCGTGCGGGTCAACGCCATCGCGCCCGGCCTGATCGAAACCGGCATGACCAAGCCGATCTTCGACGGCGCCCGCGCGCGGGGCAACGAGGACAAGATCGGCCAGCTCAACCCGCTGACCCGCTACGGCGTCCCCGAGGAGATCGCCCGGGCCGGCCTGTTCCTGGCCTCGGACGACGCCTCCTACGTCAACGGCCAGACGCTTCCCGTGGACGGCGGCCTGTCGTCCTCGCACCCGGTCGTGCGCCGCAAGCGGTGATCCTGCTCCTGCGCCATGGCGAGACCGAGTGGAACGTGGCCCGGCGCCTTCAGGGCCGCAGCGACTCACCCCTGACCGAGCGCGGACGCCGGCAGGCCCGCGCGGTCGCCTCGCTGGTCGCCGACCTCGTGGCGCGGGAAGCCGGCGCCTGGCGCCTGGTGTCCAGCCCGCTCGGGCGCGCCCGAGCGACGGCCGCGTTCGTCGCCGCGGCCACCGGGCTGACGATCGAGACCGACGACAGGCTGATGGAGGTCGACTGCGGCGCGTGGGAGGGCCGCGACTGGACCGAACTCGTCGGCCGTCCCGGCGAGCCGCTGCGCCGCGCGCGGATCTTCGACGCGCCGGGCGCGGAGAGCCACGCCCAGGTCCGGGCGCGGCTGGAGGACTTCCTGGCCACCCTGCCGCCCGAGCCGGACCGGCGGGCGATACTGATCAGCCACGGCGTGACGGGGCGCGTCCTGCGGGCGATCTACATGGGGCTGCCCAGCGACGCGATGCTCGACCATGACGCGGCGCATGAGGCCGTCCACCGTCTGCAGAACGGCCAGGTGGTCCGCTTCGACTGCGAGCCGATCGACTGACGCAATTCCGCCGCGACGCAGGCTAAGCTGCCCGGCATGCATCGCGCCGTCCTCGCCCTCGCCCTGCTCGCCTCCGCCTGCGCCTCGGCGCCGCCGAAGGCCGCGGCCCCGCCGCCCCCGGCCGACCCGTACCTGGCCGTCATCCTGCCGGCCGCCAGGGACGCCGCGCCGGAGGCCAGGGCGGGCGTCGCCAGCGACCGGATGCGGCGCTGGGTCTGGAGCCTGGCCGCCCCGCCGGCCGCGCCCGAGCCCCAGTCCGGCTGGCTGGCCGAGGGCCTGGGCGATTTCCTGGCCATCCGCGCCCGCCTTCGCGCCGGCTTGGCCACGCCCGAAGACGCCGCCCACGAGCTCGACGCGGCGCTGAAGGCCCATGACGCCGCGCCGGCTGCGCCCAGTTCGGCCCGCGCCCTCCTGCTGGCGCTCAAGTGGGACGAGGAAATCCGGCTGAAGGCGCCGGGCCGGGACCTCGACGACGTGATCAAGGCCGCCCACGACCGCCGCGCCCTCGCGCCCGCCGAGACCACCGGCTTCCTGGACCGGCTCATGAACGCCGCCTGGGGCTCGGTGCAGCTCAACCTGCGGCAGGATGTGGCGCGCCACGTGGCCGGCCGCGAGCGCATCTCCCCGCCCGAGACGATGTTCGGCGGCTGCCTGCTGTCGACCGTCACCCTCACCCACGGCTTCGACACCGGCTTCGACGCCCAGGGCTCGCTGGCCACGAAGACGGTGCGCGGCGTGATCCGGAACGGCCCGGCCTGGATGAGCGGCCTGCGCAACGGGATGAAGCTGGAGAGCCTCGCCTTCACGCCCGGCGACACCAGCCACGAGGTGGTCGCCAGGTTGGTCGACGCGCGCGGCCGCAAGCGGACCATCCGCTACTGGCCCTACGGCGACGAGGACCGGGAAATCCGCCGCATCCAGCTCCGCTCCGGCATGACGCCCGAGGAGACCGCCGCCTGCGGGCGGACCATCGCGGGGCTGTAGCCCGGCGGGGGTTCCGCGCCGACGGCGCTTCGGGGTAGAAGCCCCGCAACTCCACCTTCAACGCTTCCCGAACGGACGATGGCCGGACACTCAAAGTTCAAGAACATCATGCACCGCAAGGGCCGCGCCGACGCCGCCCGGTCCAAGCTGTTCTCCAAGCTCTCCCGCGAGATCACCGTGGCGGCCAAGTCCGGCCTGCCCGACCCCGACATGAACCCGCGCCTGCGCCTGGCGGTCCAGAACGCCAAGGCCGAGTCCATGCCCAAGGACAACATCGACCGCGCCATCAGGAAGGCCGCCGGCGGCGACGCCGAGACCTATGAGGCCATCCGCTACGAGGGCTTCGGTCCGGCCGGGGTCGGCGTGATCGTCGAGGCCCTGACCGACAACCGCAACCGCGCGGCGGCCAACGTCCGCTCCATCTTCACCAAGAACGGCGGCAACCTGGGCGAGACGGGCTCGGTGTCCTTCATGTGGGACCGGGTGGGCCAGATCGAGTACGGCCCCGACGCCGGCTCGGAAGACAAGGTGATGGAGGCCGCCATCGAGGCCGGCGCCGACGACGTGGAGTCCGACGAGGACGGTCACACCATCTGGACCGCCTTCGACGCCCTGAACGAAGTGGCCCAGGCGTTGGAGGCCGCGCTCGGCCCCGCCAAGGCCACCAAGATCGCCTGGCGGCCCAAGACCATGACGCCCGTTGAGGGTGACGCGGCCGCTACGCTCATGAAGCTCATCGAGGCGCTCGAGGACGAGGACGACGTCCAGAACGTCTACTCCAACGCCGACATCTCGGCCGAGGAGCTGGAAAAGCTGGCGGGCTGATGGCGCGGCGGCCGAAAGACGACCCGCGTGTGACCGACCTTCGCCGCTACCGCAAGGCCCGCGAACAGGCGAAGCGCCGGCCGCCGCCCCGGCCGCCGGGGCAACGCATCCTGGGCTCCAATCCGCACGCCGCCCGCATCCTCGTCATCGCGGCGCTGGTCCTCCTGGCGCTCTGGCTCCTGCCCGCCCTCATCTGACGCCGGGGGCGGCCCGGAAAGACCGGCTTGGCTTCGAGCTTCCGGTATGGCCTGATCGGGCCAACCAAGAGGGGGGAAGCACCATGCGTCTGAAGATCGCGCTCGCCGCCGCCGGCCTCGCCGCCGGGTTGGCGGGGACCGCCCATGCGGGCGAGTACGTCTCGATCGTCCAGGAGACGGCGGTGAACGCGCCAGCCGAGACGGTCTGGAAGAAAGTCGGCGGCTACTGCGACATCGGCGCCTGGCTCAAGGCCACCTGCGAGATCACGCAAGGGACCGACGGCGAGGTGGGGGCGCTGCGCAAGATCGCCGGACGCATCGAGGAGGTGCTGGTGGCCAGGACCCCGCTCTCCTACACCTACGCCGACATCGACCCGAAGATCCTCTACCACGGGACCGTCGAGGTCCGGCCGGTGGACGCGAAGACGTCGAAGATCGTCTACACCCTGTTCTACGACCAGGCCTCGATCCCCGCCGAACAGCGCGACGCCAACAAGGCCCGCCGCACGCAGATGTTCGCGGGCGTGCTGCAGACCATGAAGGCCCAGGCAGAGACGCCGTAAGGCCTGTCAGCGCTTCTGGAGGTTCTTCCGCAGGATCGCCAGGATGATCAGGGCGAAGCCCGCGAACCGAAGCAGGTAGACGGTCCCCTGGTCCTCGCGCGGGATGTTGAAGATCACAGGCGCGGCCTGGTTGGCGGCCAGCAGCACGAAGGCCACCGCGAAGGTCAGGAACAGCGGGTCGCGCGAGCGACGCCAGAACTTCAGGAAGAAGACGGCGGCCACCAGGAAGCCCAGGGTCAGCGCGCCGCCGAAGAAGCCCAGGATCAGCGGGTCGATCACTGCTCGGCCTCCCAGATGAAGCCGTAGACCAGCACGCCGATGGCGAGCAGGGAGGCGGCCTGGCGCCAGGGCCAGAGGAAGACGTTCGGGAAGATCACCATGTCGGCCACCAGGAAGAGGTTGTTGATGGCCAGGAAGACGAAGCTGGTGGCCGTCCACAGCAGCAGGCGCGAGCGGCTCTGTCGCCAGGCGCGAAGGAGCAGGCCGGCGCACAGCGCGCTGGCCAGGAGGCAGAGGCCGTAGACCAGGCCGGGTCCCAGGTCCGTCATCACTTGTCCCCGCGGAACTTGAAGGCGTCGGCCAGGCCCTGGATCGGGTCCACGGGCCGGGCGATCAGGTTGACGATGGCCACCGGACGCTCCCGGTAGGCCTGCTCCAGAAGGCCGGCCAGGGCGTCCAGCACCGGGCTCGCCGGGGCGTAGCGCCAGCCGTCGTCGTCGTCGCGGATGACGAGCCCGCTGCGTTCGAACCGCGCGAGGTTGTCGCCCACCAGCGTCGTGCTGGCGCGCAGTTCCCGCACCAGATCGGCCGCGGGCCAGCGGCGCTCGGGATCTCGCTTCAAGAGCAGCAGCAGCTCCAGCGCCCATACGGAGCGCACGTGCTCGCGCACGAAGCCTGCAAGTTCCGGATCCTCGGCCAACGAAAGCTCCCCCGGGGGGCGAGCGACGTTCCTCGCCGCGCACCCCTGCCGGCCCCACGGGACCGGCTACCTTCCGGGCGAAAACGCCCCGACCCCGGCCTGGTTCCCCGGAAACGCCCCATAGCCTCGGGCCATGCGGGTGAAGCCCGGGCCGCCGATTGACCCCCGTGCGCGCGCGGACGAGCTTGCGGACCGTCGGATTTCAAGGACCGCTCCCGCATGCGCACCCTCGCCGCCGCCCTCGCCCTGATGCTCGTCGCCGGCGCCGCCCACGCCCAGCCCCTGACCAACGTGCAACCCACCAGCGCGGGCGCCGACCAGACCGAGGCCCTGCACTTCGCGAACGGCCGCATCCATCAGGCCATCGGCTTCGGCAACACCTACATGGTCACCACCAAGGGCGGGAACGTGATCGTCGACACCTCGATGCCGGGGCCCGCGGCGCGCCACCACAGGCTGCTGACCGCGGTCTCGGATGCGCCGGTCCGCTACATCATCCTGACCCACGCCCACGGCGACCACGCCGGCGGCGTGCCGCTGTGGAAGGGGCCCGCCACCAAGGTCGTCGCCCAGGCCCACCAGACCGAGTTCCTGGACTACCAGACCCGTCTCGCCGGCTTCTTCGCCTATCGGAACGCCGCCCAGTACGACAACACGGTGCGGCGGCGGCCGGGCGCCGCCAGCCCCGGCAACCATGCCGGGCCCAAGGTGGCCGACATCCTCTTCGAGAAGGAGACGACGCTGAAGGTGGGCGACCTCACCTTCCGGCTGATGGCCACGCCGGGCGAGACGCCCGACCACCTCACGGTCTGGATTCCCGAGCTGAAGGCCGCCTTCGTCGGCGACAACTTCTACGGCTCGTTCCCGAACCTCTACACCCTGCGCGGCACCGAACAGCGCAAGGCCCTGGAGTACGTGGACTCGCTGAACAAGGTGCTGGCCCTGAACCCAGAGGCGATCTTCCCCAGCCACGGCGAGCCCGTGGTGGGCGCCGAGAAGGTCCGCGCGGCCCTGACCCGGTACCGGGACGCCATCCTCTATGTCCACGACGCCACGGTGCGCGGGATGAACGAGGGCCAGGACGTCTTCACCCTCATGAAGACGATCAAGCTGCCGCCCGAGCTGGACGTGGGCGAGGGCTACGGCCAGGTCGCCTGGTCGGTGCGCGGCATCTACGAGGGCTACGCCGGCTGGTTCGACGGCGACCCGGCGACCATGTACGCGGTCTCCCCCGCCGAGGCCCAGGCCGAACTCGCCAGGCTGACGGCCGGGGCGGGGCCGATCGCCGCGCGGGCGGCCGAGCTGAACGCCCAGGGCCAGCACGCCCTGGCCCTGCGCCTGACCAGCGCGGCGCTGGCCGTGGAGCCCGCCAATCCCGCCGCGCTGGCCGCCCGCCGGGACGCGCTGAAGGCGTTGTTGGCCAGGTCCGGCAACTCCAATGAGAGCGGCTGGCTGAACGCGGCGCTGCGCGAGGTGGAGGCGGCCGGAAAATAGCCGGAGGCGGACCTTTTCCCGATTCGACCGCTCCGCATCGGCTGGGCTAGAACTCCGCCCGAGACCGGCCAAGAACCGGCCAGGACCCGGGGGGAGACGCATGCAGCGGCGGAAGGTCGACAGGGCCCAGCGGATGCGCGCGCGCCGCATCTGGTGGGAGCGCAACGGCGCCTTCGTGCGCGGGGCGGCCACCGGCGCGGTGCTGACCGGCCTCGGCGCCTGGCTGCTGCAGATGTTCCTGTAGAGCGCGATCCGCAGGCGTGGGCGCGGTCTTGCGATCGGATCGCGCTCAAGGCTCTAGGACCAATCCACATTCAGGATTCCCATGCCTGAAAGGTGCTGAATCAATCGGTCTCCGGGTTTGTGATTCGGAGCGGGTTGATGAGCGTGAAGCGCTACGAGCTGAGCGGGAAGC
>NZ_JBKBRO010000010.1:0-139907 GCF_046463815.1 Phenylobacterium sp.
CGGTCCGGCCGCGCCGCCCGCCACGCCCGAGATCCAGCGCGCCGCCCGCCAGGCGCCGCGTCCCGGCGCCGCCAGCCTCGACCGGCGGCCCGACGAGGACGACCGCCGCCGCGACGCCGGCCCCGGCAAGGCGATCAGCCGCGTCAAGGGCGCGCCGAACCGCCGCGAGGGCCGGCTGACCATCCAGGCCGTGGCCGGGGACGCCGACGGCGCCGAACGGATGCGCAGCCTCGCCTCGGTGCGCCGGGCCCGCGAACGCGAGCGTGAGAAGCGCAAGGGCGGCCAGCAGGAGCAGGCGCGCGTCGCCCGCGAGGTGGTCATCCCCGACGTCATCACCGTGGGCGAGCTCGCCAACCGGATGGCGACCCGCGGCGTCGAGGTCATCAAGTTCCTGATGCGTCAGGGCGTGATGCTCAAGATCAACGACGTGATCGACAGCGACACCGCCGAACTGGTGGCCACCGAATTCGGCCACACTGTCAAGCGCGTGTCCGAAGCCGATGTCGAAGAGGGCTTCATCGGCGCCGAGGACATCGACGACCACCTGGAGCCGCGGCCCCCCGTGGTCACGGTCATGGGCCACGTCGACCACGGCAAGACTTCGCTGCTCGACGCCCTGCGCTCCACCGACGTGGTGTCGGGCGAGCACGGCGGCATCACCCAGCACATCGGCGCCTACCAGGTCCGCCTGGAGAACGGCCAGCGCGTGACCTTCCTGGACACGCCCGGCCACGCGGCGTTCTCGGCCATGCGGATGCGCGGCGCGAACGTGACGGACATCGTCATCCTGGTGGTCGCCGCCGACGACGGCGTGATGCCCCAGACGATCGAGGCCATCCAGCACGCCAAGGCGGCCGGCGCCCCGATCATCGTGGCGATCAACAAGATCGACAAACCCGACGCCGATCCGACCCGGGTGATCAACGAGCTGCTGCAGCACGAGATCGTGGTGGAAAGCCTGGGCGGCGACACCCAGGCGGTCGAGGTCTCCGCGACCCAGAAGATGGGCCTGGACGACCTGATCGAGGCCATCCTGCTGCAGGCCGAGGTCCTGGACCTGAAGGCCAATCCGGACCGCACCGCGGACGGCATGGTCATCGAGTCCAAGCTCGACAAGGGGCGCGGCGCCGTGGCCACCGTGCTGGTCAAGCGCGGCACGCTGAAGCGCGGCGACATCGTCGTGGCCGGCCCGAACTTCGGCCGCGTGCGGGCCCTGCTGAACGAGCGCGGCGAACAGCTCGCCGAGGCCGGGCCGTCGGTCCCGGTGGAGATCCTGGGCCTGGACGGCACGCCCGACCCGGGCGAGCCCTTCGCCGTGGTCGAGAGCGAGGCCCGCGCCCGCGAGCTGACCGAGTACCGCGTCCGCGTGAAGCGCGAGAAGGCCGGCGCGCCGGTCCAGGGCGCGTCCCTGGCCGACATGATGGCCAAGCTCGCCGACAAGAAGGTCTCGGAGCTGCCGGTCATCATCAAGGCCGACGTGCAGGGCTCGGCGGAAGCCATCGTGGGCTCGCTGGACAAGATGGCGACGGACGAGGTCCGGGCGCGCGTCATCCTGTCGGGCGCCGGCGCGATCAGCGAAAGCGACGTCATGCTGGCCAAAGGCGCCGGAGCCCCGATCCTGGGCTTCAACGTCCGCGCCTCGAAGCAGGCCCGCGACCTGGCCGAACGCGAAGGCGTCGAGATCCGCTACTACGCGATCATCTACGACCTGCTGGACGACATCAAAGGCGTGCTCTCGGGCATGCTGGCGCCGATCCAGCGCGAAACCTTCCTCGGCAACGCCGAGGTTCTCCAGGTCTTCGACATCACCAAGGTCGGCCGCGTCGCCGGCTGCAAGGTCACCGACGGCGTGGTCCGCAAGGGCGCGCGCGTCCGGATCGTCCGTCAGGGCGTGGTGGTGCTGGAGCTGGGCGTCCTGCAGACGCTCAAGCGCTTCAAGGACGAGGTCAACGAGGTCCCGTCCGGCCAGGAATGCGGCATGACCTTCGCCGGCTTCCAGGACATCAAGGTTGGTGACGTGATCGAGTGCTTCAACCTCGAAGAGGTGAAGCGGTCGCTCTAGACCGGGTCCTTCAATATTGAAGCGTTGGGGCGCGGGCCGCGAGGTCCGCGCCCTTTCCGTATCCGCAGATCACGAAGCGCGCACAGCGTTGTGGCGCGGCGCCCAATGGCGCGGCGCCGCCGATTTCCTCCGCACCCCGAAGCGCTCCCGCCGTTGCCCGCCGCACGGACGGCTGGCGAGGTGGCCTCGACGTCGAGGGGATACGACAGACATGAGTGACAGCGTGACGGGTCCGGCTGGCGTGCTGACGCGCCGGCGGTTCTTCGAGCAGTTGATGGCGGTGGGCGGGGTGTCGCTGGCCATGGCCGGCCTGGACGCCCTGGGCTTCGGGTTCGCGTCGGCCCAGGCCGCGCCGCCGGTCCTGTCGGGCGGGGCCAAGGGGGCGAAGGTGGTGATCCTGGGCGCCGGCCTAGCTGGCCTCACCGCCGCCTACGAGCTGGGCAAGGCGGGCTACCAGGTCACCGTCCTCGAGGCCCGGAGCTTCGCCGGCGGCCGCTCCCAGACCGCGCGCAAGGGCTTCCGGCACACGGACCTGGCGGGCAACACCCAGGTCTGCGACTTCGACGAGGGGCTCTACATCAACCACGGGCCCTGGCGGATCCCGTACCACCACCACTCGACCCTGCACTACACCAAGCTGTTCGGCGTGCCGCTGGAGGTGCTCGTCAACGACAACGACGCGGCCTACGTCTATTTCGAGAAGGGCAAGGGCGCGCTGGCCGGCAAGCCGGTGCGCAAGGGCCAGATCGCCGCCGACACCCGGGGCTACGCCGCCGAACTGCTGGCCAAGGTGGCGGGCAAGGGCGACCTGGACGCCGCCCTCTCACCCGCCGACCGCGAGACCTTCATCGCCTATCTGGTCAACGAGGGTCGGCTGTCGAAGGCCGACCTCGCCTATCATGGGACCGAGGGCCGGGGCTTCGACGTGGCCCCGGGCGCGGGCCTCGATCCCGGTCCCGGCAAGGAATCCACGCCCTACGCCCTGACGGACCTGCTGGGCTCGGGCGCCTGGCGGGTGCTGACCTCGGTGGCGGGCTGGGAGCAGCAGCGGACCATGTTCCAACCGGTGGGCGGCATGGACCGCATCGCCGCGGGCTTCGTGAAGAACCTGCCGCCGGACGTGATCCGCTACGAGACCGTGGTCGACCGCATCCAGCAAGGGCCCAAGGGCGTCACCGTCTCGTTCACCGACGCCAAGGGCGCCAAGGGGGCGATCCAGGCCGACTACTGCCTCTGCACCATCCCGCTGTCGGTGCTGAAGAACATCCGCCTGGACGTCTCCAAGCCGTTCCTGGAGGCCATGAGCGGCGTCTCCTACGCGGCGGTGAACAAGATCGGCCTGCAGATGAAGCGCCGGTTCTGGGAAGAGGACCACGGCATCTACGGTGGCCACATCTACACCGACATGGCGGGGATCAATTCGATCTCCCTGCCGTCCACCGGCTGGCAGGGCCAGAAGGGCGTGCTGCTGGGCTACTACGCCTTCGGCGGCGAGGCCGCGCGGATCTCGGCCCTGCCGCCCGACGAGCGGGCGAAGTTCGCCCTCGCCGCCGGCCAGAAGGTGTTTCCGCAGTACGCGGAGAGCTTCGAGACGGCCTTCTCGTTCTGCTGGCACCTGGCCGAGCACAACCTCGGCGGCTGGGCGGAATGGAGCGAGGCCGGCCGCAAGAGCGCCTATCCGACGCTTCTCGAACCCGACGGACGCCTCTATCTGGCGGGCGAGCACCTGTCGTACCTGACCGGCTGGCAGGCCGGCGCGATCGAGAGCGCGTGGCAGCAGGTCGCCAAGCTGCACGCGCGGGTCCAGCAGGCGTGAGGGAGACGATGCGTAAAGTCCTGTTCGCCGCCGCGGTGGCGGCCGCACCCGTCCTGATGCTTCCGGGCGTCGCCCTGGCCGCCGGCCCCGGGGAGGCCCTGTTCAACGACAACTGCGCCGCCTGCCATCAGCGGACGGGCCTGGGCGTGCGCGGCGCCTTCCCGCCGCTCGCGGGCTCCAAGCTCGTCGTGGGGCCGCCCGCGGGCGTGGCGACCACGGTGCTGGTCGGCCGGGGCGGCATGCCCGCCTTCAAGAGCGAACTGACCGATCAGCAGCTCGCCGCCATCCTGACCCACATCCGCTCCTCCTGGGGGAACAAGGCCGGCCCCATCAAGGCCACCGAGGTGGCGGCCTTCCGGTCGCGGGCCTCGGCCACGGCCCAGACCCGCAGCCTACAGGCCCACTGAGCGTTGAGAGGCCGTGATCCGGAGCGCCGGAGGCGCTAGCCTGTGCCCCTGACCCAGTTCGGAGGCTTCCCCTTGCGCACGCTCGTCATCCTGCTCGCCGCCCTATCGCTTTCCGCCTGCGCCTCGGTGCGCAAGCTGGACGCGGCGAGCGACGTCCACGCGCTGCTGGTCGCTATCCGCGACGATGACCAGCAGGCCTTCGACGCCCACGTGGACCGCGAGGCCCTGAAGGACGAGATCGAGGCCCGCCTGACAGCCGAGGGGCGCAAGGACGAGCGGCTGGGGGGCCTGGCGGCCATCCTCGCGCCGGCGCTCGCCGACCTGGCGGGCGAGACCCTGATCCAGCCCAGCGTCTTCCGGGGCGTGGCGGCCTATTACGGCTACGACCGCAACACGAAGATCCCCAATCCCATCGCCATCTCCCAGGCGTTGAAGCCGCTGCCCGACGGCCGGGTCTGCGCCACGCGCAAGAAGGACGGCCCCTGCCTGCTCATCTTCACCAAGGGGCCGGACGGCCAGTGGCGGCTCTCGGGCTTCGAGGGTGAACTTTCCGAACTGCGCCTGAAGGGCCGATAGGCTTAAGCTCCCTCCAGCACGGGGGAGACGAGATGGGCTACGAGGCGGCGCTTTCGGAGTACGCGAAGTTCGGCTTCAGCCACGGCCGGTGGACGCGCGACGTCTATCGGCGCGGCTCGGGGCCGGCGGTCATCGTCATCCACGAGATGCCGGGCCTGCACCCCGACGTCATCCGCTTCGCCGACCGGGTGGCGGCGGCGGGCATGACGGTCTTCTGTCCAGTGCTGTTCGGCGTTCCGGGCCGGCCCGCGACCCATCCGGCGGGCGCGCTCACCATGCTGGGCGGGCTGTGCATCCGCCGCGAATTCAACGTCTGGGCGGGCGGCCGCTCCAGCCCGATCGTCGACTGGCTGAATGCGCTGGCCCGCCAGGTCCACGCCGAGTGCGGCGGCCAGGGCGTGGGCGCTGTGGGCATGTGCTTCACCGGCGGTTTCGCGCTGGCCATGATGACCGAGCCTTCGGTGGTCGCCCCCGTGCTCTCCCAGCCCTCGCTGCCGATCGGCAGGAAGAACGCCGCCGGGATCGACGCCTCGTCCGCCGAGGTCGCCTGCGCCCGGCGCCGCTTCGTCGAAGAGGGGCTCTCCATGATGGCGCTCAGGTTCAAGGGCGATCCCTTCGTGCCGGACGAACGGTTCGAGACGCTGCGGCGCGAGCTCGGCCCCGCCCTGGAGGTCATCGAGATCGATCCCAAGGACGCCAAGCCCGGCGGCCTGAAGCATCCTCACTCGGTGCTGACCATCAACCTGAAGGAGGACGGCCCCACCAAGGCGGCCGAGCAGCGCGTGATCGCGTTCTTCCGGGAGCGCACCGGGGCGGCGTGACGCTGGACTTGGGCGGCCGACCTCTCTAGAAGCGCGCCCTTCCCTGACGGGCGCGTCCGATCCGCGCCTCAGGCCGAAAGGTTCGAGACCATGAAACGCCCCCAATCCAAAGGTCCGCAGGGCCCCTCCCAGCGCCAGCTCCGCGCCGGCGAGCTGGTCCGCCACGCCCTGGTGGAGATCTTCCGCGAGGAGGAGATCAACGATCCCGTCCTGGCCGGCGTGTCCGTCACGGTGACGGAGGTGCGGGTCAATCCCGACCTGCGGCACGCCACCGTCTTCGTCGAGCCCCTGGGCGGCGACAACGCCGACGAGGTGGTCAAGGCCCTGAACAGGCACTCGCGCTTCATCCGCGGCCATCTGGGCCGGGCGATCGAGCTCAGGTTCACGCCCGACCTGCATTTCCGGCACGACGAGACCTTCAACGAGGCCGCCCGCATGGCCAAGCTGTTCGATGATCCCCGGGTGCGCCAGGACCTGTGGCCGGACGCGCCGTCGGATGCTTGGAAGGACGAGGACTGATGGGCCGCCGCAAGAAGGGCCAGGCGGTCTCGGGCTGGATCAATCTCGACAAGCCCTATGACCTGGGCTCGACCCAGGCCGTCAGCCGCGTCCGCCGGATATTCGACGCCCAGAAGGCCGGCCACGCCGGCACCCTCGATCCCTTGGCCACGGGCATCCTGCCGATCGCGCTGGGCGAGGCCACCAAGACCGTCCCCTTCCTGATGGACGCCGACAAGGCCTACCGCTTCACCATCGCCTGGGGCCGCACCACGGCGACCTACGACCGCGAGGGCGAGGTGCTGGCGACCTCGGACGTCCGCCCGACGCTGGCCCAGGTGGAGGCCGTGCTGCCCCGTTTCGTGGGCGAGATCGACCAGGTTCCGCCGGCCTTCTCGGCCATCAAGGTCGACGGCGAGCGCGCCTATGACCTCGCCCGGGCGGGCGAGGCGGTGGAGCTCGCGGCCCGCAAGGTGGTCGTCCACTCGGCGCGGATCGCCGACGCGACGGACCCCGACCACGTGACCATCGAGATCGAGTGCGGCAAGGGCGCCTACGTCCGCGCGCTGGTGCGCGACATCGCCGAGGCGCTCGGGGCCTGCGGCCACGTCAGCGAGCTTCGCCGCACCCGCGTGGGGGCGTTTACCGAGCAGGATTCCGTGACGCTGGAATTCCTTGAGGATTTGGGGCATAAGGCCCGCCAGGCGGAGGCCCTGCTTCCGGTCGAGACCGCGCTGGACGACATCCCGGCGCTGGCCGTGACCGATGAAGACGCCTTCCGACTGAAGCAGGGACGGTCGATCGTTCTCGTTCCCCGACAGGTCGAAGTGGTCAAGGCCGGGCTCAAGCCGGGCTCCAGAACCGTTTCAGCCATGTCGGGCGGTGCGATCGTGGCGCTCTGCGAGATGCGTGCGGGCCGGCTCGAACCCTCGCGCGTCTTCAACCTTTGACGAGAGCGGAGAAACCCGATGTCGATCACGGCCGAACGCAAGGCTGAGCTCATCAAGACCCATGCCCGCGGCGAAGCGGACACGGGCAGCGCCGAGGTCCAGGTGGCGATCCTTTCCGAACGGATTGCGAACCTCACCGAACACTTCAAGACGCACAAGAAGGACAACCATTCGCGCCGGGGCCTGCTGAAGCTGGTCTCCCAGCGCCGCTCGCTCCTCGATCACCTGAAGAAGTCCGACGCGGCTCGCTATCAGGACCTGATCGAGAAGCTCGGCCTGCGCCGCTAGTCTGGTTCTTCGGGGACCCGTCCGGCCAGCCGGCGGGTCCTCGTCACATTTACCGCCGCTCCCTTCGCGACAGGCCGAAGGATCAGGGCGGCGGGACGGGCCCTGAAGGTCAGGCTCCCCGTTCTTCGTACGTGAGGGTTCGAACGAAATCCTCGCCCCCGCCTGTCTGACTGGAGAGGATTTCGGAAGTCCGACGCCCTGTCCGCCCCCGCCGGGAATACGCCCGCGGGATGAGAAAGAAGCCAAAATGTTCGATATCAAGCGCAAGACCATCGAGTGGGGAGGCAAGACCCTCACGCTCGAAACCGGCCGCATGGCCCGCCAGGCCGACGGCGCCGTCCTCGCCACCTACGGCGAGACCATGGTGCTGGCCACGGCCGTTTACGCCAAGCAGGCGAAGCCCGGTCAGGACTTCTTCCCGCTGACGGTCAACTACCAGGAGAAGTTCTACGCCGCGGGCAAGATCCCCGGCAGCTTCCCCCGCCGCGAGGGCGCGCCCTCCCAGAAGGAAACCCTCACCAGCCGCCTGATCGACCGTCCGATCCGCCCGCTGTTCGTGAAGGGCTTCAAGAACGAGGTCCAGGTGGTGGCGACCGTGCTCGCCCATGACCTCGAGAACGATCCCGACATCGTGGCCATGGTCGCCGCCTCGGCCGCCCTGGTGCTGTCGGGCGCGCCCTTCATGGGCCCGATCGCCGGCGCGCGCGTCGGCTTCATCGACGGCGAGTACGTCCTCAACCCGACGCTCGACGAGATGAAGGACAGCAAGATGGACCTCGTCGTGGCCGGCACCGCCGAAGCCGTGATGATGGTCGAATCCGAGATCCAGGAACTGTCCGAAGAGCAGGTCCTGGGCGGGGTCACCTTCGCCCACAAGGGCATGCAGCCGGTGATCGACGCGATCATCGAGCTGGCCGAGCACGCGGCGAAGGAGCCGTTCGACTTCCAGCCGGACGACACCGAGGCGCTGGCCGCCAAGGTGAAGGAGCTGATCGGCGGCGACCTGCGCGCGGCCTACCAGATCACCGGCAAGTCCGAGCGCCACGCGGCCATCAGCGCGGCCAAGGACAAGGCCGTCGGCCACTTCGGCAAGTCCGAGGCCAACCCGGACGGCTACGACGTCAACAAGCTTTCCGGCGTGTTCAAGGAGATCGAGGCCGACATCGTGCGCCGCTCGATCCTCGAGACCGGCAAGCGCATCGACGGCCGCACCGTCGACCAGGTCCGCCCGATCGTCTCGGAAGTGGGCGTGCTGCCCCGGGCCCACGGCTCGGCGCTGTTCACCCGCGGCGAGACCCAGGCGCTCTGCGTGGCCACGCTCGGCACCGGCGACGACGAGCAGCTCATCGACGCCCTCGAAGGCAAGTACTTCGAGAAGTTCATGCTGCACTACAACTTCCCGCCCTTCTCGGTGGGCGAGACGGGCCGAATGGGCGCCCCCGGGCGTCGTGAGGTCGGCCACGGCAAGCTGGCCTGGCGGGCCGTCCGCCCGATGCTGCCGTCCTACGAGGAGTTCCCGTACACGATCCGCATCGTGTCCGAGATCTTCGAGTCCAACGGCTCGTCCTCGATGGCCACGGTCTGCGGCAGCTCGCTGGCCCTCATGGACGCCGGCGTCCCGCTGAAGAAGCCGGTGTCCGGCATCGCCATGGGCCTGATCCTCGAGAAGGACGGCTTCGCGGTCCTTTCCGACATCCTCGGCGACGAGGACCACCTCGGCGACATGGACTTCAAGGTGGCCGGCACGGCCGACGGCATCACGTCCCTGCAGATGGACATCAAGATCGCCGGCATCACCGAGGAGATCATGAAGAAGGCCCTCGAACAGGCGAAGAGCGGCCGCGACCACATCCTGGCTGAGATGAACAAGGCCATGACGGCGCCGCGCGCCGAGCTGGGCGAGTTCGCGCCGAAGATCGAGTCCATCAAGATCCCGGTCGACAAGATCCGGGAAGTGATCGGCTCGGGCGGCAAGGTGATCCGCGAGATCGTGGAAAAGACCGGCGCCAAGATCGACATCGGCGAGGACGGCACGATCAAGATCGCGGCCGCCGACCAGGCCAAGATCGACGCGGCCAAGGACTGGATCAAGTCGATCGCCTCGGAGCCCGAGGTCGGCCAGATCTACACCGGCAAGGTCGTGAAGATCGTCGACTTCGGCGCCTTCGTGAACTTCTTCGGCGCCAAGGACGGCCTGGTCCACGTCTCGCAGATCTCGAACGAGCGCGTGAACAAGGTCTCGGACGTGCTGACCGAAGGCCAGCAGGTGAAGGTCAAGCTCCTGGGCTTCGACGACCGCGGCAAGACCCGCCTCTCCATGAAGGTCGTCGACCAGGAGACCGGCGAGGACCTGTCGGCCAAGCAGGAGGAGAAGGAAGAGGCGTAAGCCTCCGACTTCATCGCAGTAAGCGTTGGAAGGGGCGGCCGGAGCGATCCGGCCGTCTTTTTTCATGAAACCACGGAAAACACAGAAAGACACAGAATGGCGCTGCGGCTCTTTTGTGCAGGCGCGCTCGCGCGCCTTCCGTGTTTTCTGTGGTTCCTGGAAGGCCGGCCCGCCGCTCCGCGGCCATTCCCGGTTCCAGAAGTTCAAAGCAAAAGGCCCGCCGTCGCCGGCGGGCCTTTCGTCAGTCGCTCTCCGGTAGGCGTCAGCCGCGCAGTTTGCGCAGCAGGACGTCGATGTCGCGCGCGATGGCCGCGTCCTCGGCCTTCAGGGCCTCGATGCGGCGCACGGCGTGCAGGACGGTGGTGTGGTCGCGCCCGCCGAAGCGGCGGCCGATGTCGGGCAGGGACCGGGTGGTGATCTGCTTGGCCAGCCACATGGCCACCTGGCGCGGGCGGGCCACGGCGCGGGCCCGGCGTTCCGAGATCAGGTCGGCCTGCTTCAGCGCGTAGTGTTCGGCCACGGCCTTCTGGATCATGTCCACCGTCACCTTGCGCTCGGTGCACGACAGGTGGGGGCGCAGGATCGCCTGGGCCTCGTCCAGCGTCAGGCGGGCGATGTCGCCGCCCACCCGGGCCACCAGGGTGTTCAGGGCGCCTTCCAGCTCGCGCACGCTGTCGGTGAAGCGGTCGGCCAGGAACTGCAGCACCTCGCCGCGGGCGGCGGGGTGGAAGCGGCCCTGGGCGGCCAGGGTCTGCAGCTTGCGCTCCAGGATGCCCAGGCGAAGGCTGCGGTCGGCCGGCTCGATGCCGCATACCAGGCCCGCCTGCAGGTGCGAGCGCAGGCGCGGCTCCATCTCGGAAAGCTCGGTGGGCGAGCGGTCGGCGGTCATCACCACGCGGCGGCCGTCCTCGACCAGGGCGATGAGCGTGTGGAACAGCTCTTCCTGGGTCTGGGTCTTGCCGGCCACGAAGTGCACGTCGTCGATCAGCAGCAGGTCGGCGTTGCGCAGCTCGTCCTTGAACGCCTGGGTCTGCCGGTCCTGCAGGGCCTTCACGAAGGTGGTCGTGAAGCGCTCGGCGGTCAGATAGACCACCCGCTTGCCCGGCGCCGAGCGCATGGCCTCCCAGGCGAGCGCGTTCAAGAGGTGCGTCTTGCCGAAGCCGTAGGGGCCGTGGAACAGCACCGGGTTGAAGTGCCCGTCGGCCCAGGAGGCCACGCGGCGCGCGACCGCGAAGGCGAATTCGTTGGCCGGGCCCGAGACGAAGGTCTCGAACGAGAACCGCTCCTGCAGGCCCTGCAGGCGGCCCTGGCGGGCGGCCACCGGCGCGGGGGCCTCCACTTCGAACACGTCCGGCGCGGCGGCGCCTCCGTTGGCGGCAGATGGCGTGGCGGCCGGGGCCGGCGCGACGGTGCCGGCGGACTCCACCTCCATCCGCGACTTCAGGTCCAGCCGGCGGCCCAGCGGATCGTTCTGCGCCCAGATCTCCCCGATGCGGCGCCACGCATGGCGCCGAATCCAGTCGCGCGCGACCCCGGTGGCGGCGACCACGCACACTTCGTCGCCCTGCTCCCTGAGCGCCGCCTGGCCCAGCCACGACCCGAACGTGGCCTCGCCCAATTCCCGCTTCAGGATCAGGCAGGTCTTGGTCCACACGGCTCCCGCCGGCGCCACCGCCATTGCTCCCGCAGCCCCCCCGCTTGTCATCCCTTCAACCCCATCGAACCTGCCGACGCCCGGTCCGGGCCCCGAACCCCCAGACCGGAGATTTTCAAACACAAACAGACTCTTGTCCGGCGAACGCATGTGCTCCGCCGGCGTCCCGTTTTTGCCCGGGATCAGCTTGAAGACGCCTGTAAGACCTCGAAGACTAGTCGGGGCCTTCCGCCGGTCAACGGTGATTCTTCGCGCTGTCGACGGATATTTCGGTTGACTCACAGCCGAGCCTTTTGGGGCCAAGGGAAAGCCTGAAAACTCGCTCCGCCGGCGGACCAGATTCGCCGCGACCGGGGCCTCCGGAAGCGCTCCGCGCACGAAAAAACAGCGCCCGGAGCCGGGCGCTGTTCAGAAAGAATACCGAGTGGAATGGAGGGGAAAGCGTCCCCTCCGGATCGGCCCTCAGGCGGCCGACAGCTTCTTCAGCTGGGCGGCCAGGCGCGAGACCTTCCGCGAGCCCGTGTTCTTGTGGAACACGCCCTTGCTGACGGCGCGCATCAGTTCGGACTGGGCCTTCACGAAGGCGTCCTTGGCCGCGGCGGCGTCGCCCGAGGACACGGCCTCTTCGAACTTGCGCAGGTAGGTGCGCACGCGCGAGCGGCGGGCGGTGTTCACTTCAGTGCGGCGGGCGATCTTGCGGACCGCTTTCTTGGCGCCGGGCGTGTTGGCCATTCGTCAAAGCTCTCGAAACGGATCGCGCCCGGCCACGGACCGGGCGGGCGAAAATGGAGGCGCGGATATACGCAAGGGCGGGCTGCGGGTCAACCTGTCTCCCCCGCGAAAGCGGCGGGGGGGGGAGGGTCACCGCCCCTTGAACTGCGGCTTCCGCTTCTCGACGAAGGCGGCCATGCCCTCCTTCTGGTCCTCGAAGGCGAAGAGGGAGTGGAACAGGCGCCGTTCCATGGCCACGCCGGCGCTCAGGGTGGTCTCGTAGGCGGCGTCCACCAGCTCCTTGTTCATCAGCACGGCCAGCGGCGACTGGGCGGCGATCCTGGCGGCCGCCGCCAGGGCCTCGTCCAGCAGCTTTTCGGCGGGGACGATGCGGCTGACCAGGCCCGCGCGCTCGGCCTCGGCCGCGTCCATCATCCGGGCGGTCAGGATCATGTCCATGGCCTTGGACTTGCCGACGTAGCGGGTCAGCCGCTGGGTGCCGCCGATGCCCGGCATGACGCCCAGGTTGATCTCGGGCTGGCCGAACTTCGCCGTCTCGGCGGCGATGATGAAGTCGCACAGCATGGCCAGTTCGCAGCCACCGCCCAGGGCGTAGCCCGCCACCGCCGCCACGATCGGCTTCCGGAACTGTTCGATCCGCCGCGCGGCGGGCGTGAAGAAGTCCATGGAGAACATCTGGGCGTAGGTCTTGTCCGACATCTCCTTGATGTCGGCGCCGGCGGCGAACGCCTTCTCCGAACCGGTCAGCACCACGCAGCGCACGGCCTCGTCGGCCTCGGCGGCGTCCAGGGCCTGCGACAGTTCGCCCAGCAGCTTGGTGTTCAGCGCGTTCAGCGCCTCGGGCCGGTTCAGGCGGATCAGGGTCACGCCCGGGCTGGGGGTCTCGACGAGGATGGTCTCAAAGCTCATGGCCGCTCCGCCTCTCCTATGGCTGGCGCGGCTTTACGGCCCCTCGACGGAATAGCCAAGCGCGCGCAGGCGGGCCGGCACCCCGCCCGGCCCGATCAGGTGGCCCATGCCGACCACCACCACGGTGCGGCCCCGTCCCTTGAGGCGGGCGTCGAGCTGCTCAGTCCAGCGGGCGTTCCGCGCGTCCACCAGGCGGCGGTAGAGGGCGGGCGAGGCCTGGCGCAGCGGCTCCAGGGCCTCGCGGTCGAGGGTGGCGAGGTCGCCGGCGGCCCAGGCGCGCACGAGCGCCTGGTAGGCGTCCGGGTCGTCCTCCATCTCGCGGACGGTCTGGCTCAGCGAGGCGAGCTGGTCGGCGAGCGGCGCCTCGTCGAAGAGCGCGATCTGCTCCTCGGGGGTCTCGAAGGCCCGGCGCCGGGCGCTGGGCGGGGCGGCGGCCGCGATGGCCCGCTCCACGCCGTCCTGGGCGCCGGCCCCGGCCTTGCGGAAGGCCGCCGCCGCGAGCGCGATCTCGGCCAGCCAGGGTTCCAGCCGGTCGAGCACGGCCTTGTCCGCCCCGTAGGCGTCGGCCACCCTCGCCAGCCGCTCGGCGTCCTTGGGCGGCAGCAGGCGGAACAGGGACTGGTCGGGCGCGAGCACGCCGCGGGAGCCCGCGAGCCTGGCCACCTCCTGGTCGGCGGCCGGTCCGATAGGCAGCTCGAACCACAGGTCGTCGGCCTCGGCCAGCGCCCGGGTCAGGGCGGCGGGCCGCCAGTCCAGCCCGGGCGGCAGGATGTGGACCGAGCCGAACAGGATCATCTCGGAATCCTGGTCCCTCACCACCCACACCGGCGGCTGGGCCAGCGCCGGGCCTGCGAACAGCAGGGCGGCGAGCGCCCCCGCGATCAGTCGTCTCATGGCCGCGATCATTTCTGGCAAACCGGGCAATAGAAGGTCGAGCGCCCGGCCTGGACCTGGCGGGCGATCACGCCCCCGCAGCCGGCGTTGGCGCAGGGGCGTCCCTCGCGGTCGTAGACCCGGAAGCTGTGCTGGAAATAGCCCAGGGCTCCGTCCGCCTGGGCGTAGTCGCGCAGGGTGGAGCCGCCGGCGGCGATGGCCTCGGAAAGCACGTCGCGAATGGCCTGGACCAACGGCTCCAGCCGGGCCCTGGCGATCTTCCCGGCCGGCTTGAAGGGCGAGATGCGCGCCCGGTGCAGGGCCTCGCAGACATATATGTTGCCCAGGCCCGCCACGATCCTCTGGTCCAGCAGCAGGGTCTTGGGTCCCTGCCTGCGTCCCGCGAAGGCGGCCTTCAGGCGGGCCGCGTCGAAGGCCGGCGACAGCGGCTCTGGCCCCAGCTCCGAGAACCAGGGGTGCAGCTCCAGCGTCGCGGTGTTGACCAGCGCCATGTAGCCGAACCGGCGCGGGTCGTAATAGGTGATCCGCACGCCGGCGTCGGTCTCGAAGACCACGTGGGCGTGCTTCGGGTCCGGCGGCGCCGCGTAATGAAAATGGCCCGGCCGTTCCTGGCGCTCCGGCGTCTCGATCTCGAACCGCCCCGTCATGCCCAGGTGGACGACCAGGGTGTCCTCCCGGTCGAGCCGGGCCAGCAGGTATTTCGCCCGCCGCTCCAGCCTGACGACCGTGGCCCCGGTCAGGACCTGGACGAAGTTCTCGGGGAAGGGGAAGCGCAGGTCGGGCCGGCGGGCCTCGACGCGCACCAGCCTTCGGCCTTCCAGGACGGGGGCCAGGCCGCCGCGGACCGTCTCGACTTCCGGCAATTCGGGCATGGCCCCTGGTTGGCACGCCATCGCCGGCGCGGGCTAGTTTTTTCCGCGCCTCCCGGGCGCAAAACCGGTTTCCACTTTTGCTGGAGGCGCGCGAACCGCTAAGACGCGCGCCATGACCGGACCTTCCGCCACCTTCGGGTTCCGCGACGTCGACGCCAGCGAGAAGGCGGGCCTCGTGCGAGGCGTCTTCGACCGGGTCGCGCGCCGCTACGACCTGATGAACGACCTGATGAGCGGGGGCGTCCACCGCCTGTGGAAGGACGCGGTCGCCGCGCGCCTCAACCCGCAGCCGGGCGAGACCATCCTGGATGTGGCCGGCGGCACGGGCGACATGGCCCGCCGCTTCGCCCGCATGGCCCGCCGCGCCCAGGAACGCCGGGGCGGCCCGGACGCCCGCGTCTTCGTGATCGACTACAACGCCGAGATGATCGCGGCCGGCCGCGAGCGCGGCTTCGAGCCCGAGATGGCCTGGGCCGTGGGCGACGCCCAGCGCCTGCCGCTCCCCGACGCCTGCGCCGACGCCTATGTGATCAGCTTCGGCATCCGCAACGTGACCGACATCTCCGCCGCCCTGCGCGAGGCCCGCCGGGTGCTGAAACCGGGCGGCCGGTTCCTGTGCCTGGAGTTCTCGCGCCCGACCACCGAGGCCCTGCGCAAGCTCTACGACGCCTATTCCTTCAAGGTGATCCCCGAGATCGGCGCCCGGGTGGCCGGCGACCGCGACAGCTACCAGTACCTCGTGGAGAGCATCCGCCGCTTCCCCGACCAGCGCCGCTTCGCCGCCATGATGGGCGAGGCGGGCTTCAGCCGGGCGGGCTTCACCAACTACACCGGCGGGGTCGCGGCCCTGCACACCGGCTGGGCGATCTGAGACCGTGGCCGGCGTCGGCGCCTTCCTGCGGCTGGTCGGAGCCGGCTGGACCCTGGTCCGCAACGACGCCCTCATGCCGCGCGAGCTGGACCCGCTCTATTCCTCGGCGGTGCGCACGGCGGCCCGGGCCTTGCGGGCCTTGGCCGGACCCCAGGCCCGGCAGGGGCGGCCCGGCGAGCGGCTGGCCCGCGCCCTCGAACAGCTTGGGCCGGTGGCCATCAAGCTGGGCCAGCTCCTCTCCACCCGCGCCGACATCTTCGGCCGGGAGTTCGCCGAGGACCTCAGCCGCCTGAAGGACCGGCTGCCGCCCTTCCCGACCTCGGTCGCCCGGGCCGAGGTGGAATACGCCCTGGGCCGGCCCGTGGAGACCCTGTTCGCGAGCTTCGGCGAGCCGGTGGCCGCCGCCTCGCTCGCCCAGGCGCACGAGGCGACGCTGGTCGACGGCCGCCGGGTGGCGGTGAAGGTGCTGCGCCCCGCCATCGCCCGCCGCGTCGCCGACGACGCGGCGGTGCTGACCCTGGCCGCCCGGCTGGTGGACCGCTGGGTCCCCGCCGCGCGCCGGCTGGAGCCCAGGGGTTTCGCCACGACCGTGGTCCGCGCCACCGAGCTGGAGCTCGACCTGCGCCTGGAGGCCGCCGGCGCCGACGAACTCGCCGAGGTGATGGCCCACGACGGCTACATGACCGCGCCCAAGGTCGTCTGGGAAGGCGTCGGCAAGCGGGTGCTGACCATGGAGTGGGCGCAGGGCCGGCCGCTCTCCGAGGACGATGCGCTCGCCCAGCCGGGGCTGGACCGCAAGGCGCTGGCCGACAGCCTGATCCGCGCCTTCCTGGCCCAGGCCCTGGACCACGGCGTCTTCCACGCCGACCTGCACGAGGGGAACCTGTTCGTGGCCCCGCCGGCCCGGATCACGGCGGTGGACTTCGGCATCATCGGCCGGCTCGGCGCGCCCGAGCGGCGCTACCTGGCCGAGATCCTCTGGGGCTTCCTGCAGCGCGACTACGAGCAGGTGGCGCGCGTCCACTTCGAGGCCGGCTACGTCCCGGCGACCCACAGCGTCTCGGCCTTCGCCCAGGCGCTCCGGGCGGTGGGCGAGCCCATCTTCGGCCGCGCCGCCAGGGACGTGCCGATGAGCCGGGTGCTGACCCAGCTCTTCGAGATCACCGCCCTCTTCGACATGCGCCTGCGCCCCGAGCTGGTGCTGCTGCAGAAGACCATGATGACGGTCGAGGGCGTGGCCCGCCGCATCGACCCCGACCACGACATCTGGGCGGCGTCCGAGCCGGTGGTGCGCCGCTGGATCGCGCGCGAGCTCTCGCCCGCCACCCGCGTCCGCCGCTTCGCCGCCGAGGCCGAGAGCGCGGTGCGGAATCTGGCCCGCTTGGCCCAGACGGCGCCGCAGCCCACCGCCGTCGCGGTGGTCGAGGAACGCCGCGGGGGAACGCCGCTCCTCTGGTTCGCCCTCGGCGCCGCCGCCTCGGGCCTGGCGTTCCTGCTGGCGGCGCTGCTGAGCTAGATCTCCTCTCGCCGGCGAAGCGAAAGGGAGAGGGTGGGGAGGAGCCCCTACGCCTCGTCGTCGGCGTCGCGCCGCGCGGTCTGCCGGCCCTGGGCGCGCCTGGCCTCGCGGGCCTTGACCTCTTCCCAGTAGGCCGGGCCGTCGTCGGGCTTGAACATCGTCCGCGGCGCGCCGGCCTTGCTGGCCACGGCGAAGACGTTGCCTCTGGGGTCGTAGAACAGCCGGTCGCCGTTGGCCCGGGTCAGGGTCAGCGTGCCCTTGGGCGGCTTCTCGACGAAGGCGTGGGCGGTCCTCACGAATTCGTCCACCGACCGAGCGCCGAAGTCCTGGCCGTTGCGCTCGAACGCGCGCCGCGCGTTCTCCTCGGCGGAGTAGCGGCGGCTGGCCGACCACATGGGCTTGCCGTCCACCAGCTTCACCGGGTCCTCCCGGTGATCCATGCGCGGCGTCTCGCGCGCCCCGGACCTCGGCGCGGCTTCCGGCGCCTCGGCCACCGCCATCTGGGTCCCCGCCGCCTGCTGCTGGGCCACCGCCGAGGGGCCGTTGTCGCACGCCGCCAGCGCCAGGACCGCAGCGCCGCCCAAGAGGGCCAGCGCAATCTTCACCCGAGCCATCCCAAACCTCCCGTCAAAGCCGAGCTGGAACGAAATGAGAACACAGCTCCGCCGGTTTGTCGAGTCCTCCCCATTGCCCTACATGAGGGCCCTCTTTCGCGAAGGGGCGGCGAGCTTGGACGGGAAGCGGGTTCTCCTGATCGTCGGCGGTGGCGTCGCGGCCTACAAGGCGCTCGAGCTGACGCGGCTGCTGCGCAAGGCCGGGATCGGCGTGCGCCCGATCCTCACCAAGGCGGGCGCCGAGTTCGTCACCCCGCTCTCCCTCTCGGCGCTCGCCGAGGACAAGGTCCATTCCGAGCTTTTCTCGCTGACCGACGAGGCGGAGATGGGCCATATCGAGCTGTCGCGCTCGGCCGACCTCGTGGTGGTGGCGCCGGCCACCGCCGACCTGATGGCCAAGGCGGCCAACGGCTTGGCCGGCGACCTCGCCTCCACCACCCTCCTCGCCACCGACAAGCCGGTGCTGATGGCCCCGGCCATGAACGTGCGCATGTGGGAGCACCCGGCCGTCCGCCGAAATCTCGCGACCCTGAAGGCCGACGGCGTGCTGTTCGTGGGCCCCGACGAGGGCGTCATGGCCTGCGGCGAATACGGCCCGGGCCGCATGGCCGAGCCCGCCGCCATCTTCCAGGCCATCCAGGACGCGCTGGCCGGCGCGGCGGCGAAGCCTCTCAAGGGCCGACGCGCCATCGTCACGGCGGGCCCCACGGCCGAGCCCATCGACCCCGTCCGCCTCATCACCAACCGCTCGTCCGGCAAGCAGGGATACGCCATCGCCCGGGCCCTGGCCGACCTGGGCGCCGAGGTGACGCTGGTCAGCGGCCCCACCGCCCTGCCGGCGCCCGCCGGCGTCACCCGGGTGGACGTGGAGACGGCGCGCCAGATGCTGGCCGCCTGCGAGGCGGCCCTGCCGGCCGACATCGCCGTCTGCGTGGCCGCCGTGGCCGACTGGCGGCCCGAGAGCCTGGGCGATCGCAAGGTGAAGAAGGGGGAGGGCGGTCCGCCGCCGATCGCCCTCGTTGAGAACCCCGACATCCTGGCCACCCTGTCGAAAGCCAAGGCCCGGCCCAAGCTGGTGGTGGGCTTCGCCGCCGAGACCCACGACGTGGAGGCCTACGCCAAGGCCAAGCTGGCCAAGAAGGGCTGCGACTGGATCGTCGCCAACGACGTCAGCGTGGCGGGGACCATGGGCGGCGACGACAACGCCGTGGCCATAGTCTCCAAGAGCGGAATCGAGCGATGGGAGCGGGCGCCCAAGGCCGAGGTGGCCCGGAGGCTAGCCGCCCGCATCGCCGAGGAGTTCAAGTGACCGCGCCGACCGTCCCGATCCTGCGCCTGCCCCACGCCGAGGGCCTGCCGCTGCCGGCCTACGAGACCGCCCAGGCCGCCGGCATGGACCTGCGGGCCGCCGTGGCCGACGGCGAGACCCTGACCATCAAGCCCGGCGCGCGGGCCGCGGTGCCGACCGGTTTCGCCTTCGCGCTTCCCGCCGGCTACGAGGCCCAGGTGCGGCCGCGCTCGGGCCTGGCGCTGAAGTCCGGCGTCACCTGCCTGAACACGCCCGGCACCATCGACGCCGACTATCGGGGCGAGGTGAAGGTGATCCTCGCCAACCTCGGCGAGGAGGACTTCCACGTCCGTCGCGGCGACCGCATCGCCCAGCTCGTCGTGGCGCCCGTGGTCCAGGCCGCCTGGACCGAGGTGGCGAGCCTCGACGAGACCGCCCGCGGCGCCGGCGGCTTCGGCTCGACGGGCTCCAGCTAGGCGAACGCCGGCGGCGGCTCGAAGCTGCGCACCCGCTCGTCCAGGGCCTGGGCCAGCGCGAGCAGCCGCCCGTCGCCGCCCTGAGGCCCGATGAGCTGCACCCCCACCGGCAGGCCGCCCGACGTGCGCCCCGCCGGGACCACGGTGGCCGGCAGCCGCAGCGCCGTGGCCAGCGAGATCCAGGTCAGGAGGGTGTTGTAGGCGATCTTCCGCCCGTCGGACGGCATCAGCCACCTTTGCTGGAAGGTCCGGTGGTCGTGCGGGAAGGCCGGCACGGGAGCCACGGGCGCCAGGATCGCGTCGAAGCGGTCGAACACCCCGGAGATCTCGTGCCGCAGGCGCGCGCGCACCGCGTCGGCGGCCATCCAGTCGGTGTGGCGGGCGGTGTAGGCGAGCGTCATGGCCGCCAGCGACAGGGGCCCCGCGCCGCGCCGCAGCGCCAGGCGGGCGAGCGGCCGGGTGGTCTCCATGCGCCTGAGCGCGCCGGGCGGCAGGTCCTCGCCCAGCACGGCCCCCAGCAGGGTCTGGTAGGCTTGGAGCAGCGCCCGGGCGTCCACCGGCGCGGGGATCGGCTCCACCGCCGCGCCCGCCGCCCCGATGTCGCGGGCGAAGGCGGCGACGACTTCGCGCACCTCCGGGTCGAGCGGGAAGGCCGGCTCGTCCAGCCAGACGCCGATGCGCGCGGTCCTGAGGTCCATGGGCGGCGCCTTGGGCGCGAGAGGCCCGTCCTCGATCACCGAGAGCAAGAGGCGCAGGTCCCGGGCCGAACGGGCCATCGGCCCCACAACGTTCAGGTCCCGCTCCACGAACGAGCCGGGCCTGGGCGGCACGTGGCCCCGCTGCGAGACCATGCCCCAGGTGGGCTTGTGCGAGAACACGCCGCAGAAGCTGGCCGGGATGCGCAAGGATCCGCCGATGTCCGAGCCGATCTCCAGGGGCGTCACCCGCGCCGCCAGCGCCGCCGCCGCCCCGCCCGACGATCCGCCCGGCGTGCGGGCGAGGTCCCAGGGGTTGTTGGTCGCGCCGTAGAGGCCGTTGAAGCTCTGCCAGTCCGCCGCCAGCACGGGGACGTTGGTCTTGCCCCAGATCACGGCGCCTGCCTTGCGCGCCAGGGCCACGGCGACGGCGTCCTCGCACTGCCGGCGGCGATAGTCGGCGAGGCCCGACGAGGCCGGCATGCCGACCACGTCCAGGGTGTCCTTGATGGTCATGGGCACGCCGGCCAGCGGCCCCACCGGCGCGCCCTTGAACCTCAGGTCGTCGATGGCCCGCGCGCGCTCGAAGGCCCGCTCCAGGTCGGCGTTGACCACCGCGTTCAGGCTGGCGTGGGTCTCCTCGTGGCGGGCCAGGGCCGCCTTCAGCAGCTCGACCGCCGAGACCCGCTTGGCGTCGAGCGCCTGGACCAGGGCCGTGGCGTCGAGGTCCGCGAGCCCGGCCATGCCCTTCAGCGCCCCTTCAGGCCCAGCACGTCCTGCATGTCGTACTCGCCGGGCTCGCGCCCCGCGGCCCAGCGGGCGGCGGCGACGGCGCCCCTGGCGAACAGGCCCCGGTCGCGGGCGGAATGGGAGAGGATCAGGATCTCGTCCTCGGCGGCGAAGACCACGCTGTGCTCGCCGACGATGCCGCCGCCGCGCATGACCGAGAAGCCGATCTCGCCCTCGGGCCGGGCGCCGGTGAGGCCGTCTCGGGCATGGCGGGCGACCTGGCTCAAGGACACGCCCCGGCCCTCGGCGGCCGCCTCGCCCAGCATCAGGGCGGTGCCCGAAGGCGCGTCCACCTTGCGCCGGTGGTGGGCCTCGAAGACCTCGATGTCGTAGGCCTCGGCCGGCAGAGCGCGGGCCGCCTGGGCGACCAGCCCCATCAGCATGTTGACGCCCAGCGAGAAGTTGCCGGCCCGCACCACGGCGACCTTGCGGGCCGCCTCCGAAATCGCGCCGAGCTGCGCCCCGTCGAAGCCGGTGGAGCCGATCACCAGGGCCACGCCCGCCTGGGCCGCGCGGCCCGCCAGCTCGGCCGAGGCCGCGGGCGTGGTGAAGTCGATGACCACGTCGGCGGCGGCGAGCGCCGCGTCCACCGGAACCAGGCCTTCCCCCTCTGCGCCGGGCCGGTCGAAGCGGGCGGCGAGCGCGAGCGCCGGATCGGCCTCCACGGCCAGGGCCACGGCCCGGCCCATCCGCCCCAGCGCGCCCGCGATGGCGATCCTGACTGGCTGGCCCACGACCCCTCCGAAAAATGCTGGGCCTAACTCGCGCGACGCGGCGGCGCGGGTCAAGCGCGGCTCACCCGGGCCTGCATCAGGCGGCGCTCCTGCCCCTCCAGCCGCACGGCGGTCAGCACGCCCGTCGCATAGGCCCCGGTGTCGATCCCCAGGCGATGCGGCGTGAGCTGCGCCTCCTCGGCGGGCGTGTGGCCGTGGACGATGGCCTTCCCGAACGGCCCGGGCGCGCTCAGGAAGTCCTGGCGGATCCACAACAGGTCGCGCTCGGCCTGGTCCTCCAGCGCCACGCCCGGCCGCACGCCCGCATGGACGAAGGCGTAGTCGCCCGCCGTCACCATCAGCTCCAGGCCCCGGTAGAAGGCGAGATGCGCGGGCGGCAGGGCGTCCGCGAACGCGTCGCGGGCCCGGGTCCAGGCCGCCTCGTCGGTGCGGGCCGCCGGCGGCTGCACGCCATAGTCCGCCAGCGTCGGCCCGCCGCCATTCTCCATCCACACCGCCCCGAACGCCGGGTCGTCCAGGAAGCGCAGCAGCGCCTCCTCGTGGTTGCCTTTCAGGAGCCGCGTCTCGAAGGCCGGATCGGCGGCGAGCGCGATCAGCCGCTCGACCACGCCCCTGGATCGCGGCCCCCGGTCCACATAGTCGCCCAGCATGACGATCAGCGGCTTACCCCCGCTCTCGCGCGCATCCGCGGCGATGTCGGCCAACAGCGGCTCCAACAGGTCCAGCCGCCCGTGCACGTCGCCCACCGCATAGACCAGCCGCCCGCCGGTCGACGCCGGGGCTTCGGCCTTGCGCTTTCGGAACAGGCTGAACAGGGGCGGGCTCCTTGGGAAGCCCAGAGGATAGGCTCGCGCTCCCTTACGGACAACGAACGCCGCCGCCCGGGCCAGCGGGCGCCGTCCGGCGTCAGGAGTTCAGCGACACGAGCACGGCGCCGCCGGCGATCAGGGCCACGCCCGCCCAGTTCCAGCCCGACAGCCGCTCCCCGAGGAACACCACCCCGAATACCGCCACGAGGACGACGCTCAGCTTGTCGACCGGCGCGACGCGAGCCGCGTCGCCGAGCTTGAGGGCGCGGTAGTAGCAGAGCCACGATGCGCCGGTGGCCAGGCCTGAAAGCGTCAGGAACAGGTAGGTCCTCGCGGAGATCGTCGAGAGCGGCTGGAGCTGACGCGTCGCCGCCAGGATGCCGGCGAGCACGACGATGATCACCAAGGTCCGGATGAGCGTGGCGAAGTCGCTGTTGATGTTCTCGACCCCGACCTTGCCGAAGATCGCGGTCAGGGCGGCGAAGCCGGCGGACATCAGAGCCCAGGCCTGCCACGGTATGGCCTGCATGAGGCGCCTCCCTCAGGGTGGGGCGATCGGCGGAGCCTGCCGGATCACAGGTCGCCGTCGCCGTAATGTACGACCTGCACGTTCTCGGTGGTCACCAGGCCGAGGTCGCGCATGTCGCCCAGCGCCTCGAGCAGGGCGTCGACCTTCTCCCTGGTGTCGACGATCTCGATCACGAGGGGCAGCCTGGCCGAGAGATCCAGGATCTTGGCGGTGTGGATCGCGTGGGTGTGGCCATAGCCCATCGGCCCCCGAAGCACGGTCGCTCCGGCCAGGCCAAGTTCGCGGGCCTTCAGGACGATGGCCTCGTGGAGCGGCCCATCGCCGTTCCGTTTGCCCTCCTCGGTGTAGATGCGGACGAGGACGGCGGATTGTGGGGCTTTCATGCTCAGCCTCCCTTCACAGAATTGAGCGCGGCGGCGGCGACGTAGCCCGCCCAGACGGCGACCAGGCAGGCCAGCACCGAACCGCCGACGTTGGCGCCCGCGCGCAGCATCTCGCCGTCCTGCGCGAGCGCGAGCGTCTGCAGGCTGAACGACGAGAAGGTCGTGAACCCGCCGCAGAGCCCCACCATGACGAACTGGCGCGCATCCGAGGGGACCAGGACGCGGCCGTCCGGACCGGTGAGCGTCGCGAAGAAGCCGATGACGAAGGAGCCGACGACGTTCACGACCAGCGTGCCCCATGGAAACGTCGGCCCGATCCAGTTCGAGATCAGGCTTGAGCAGCCATAGCGCGCCATGCCGCCCAGCGCGCTGCCGAGGGCTATCCAGAGGTATGTCGCCACGCGACCTCCTGCGTCGCCGACCGCGATGGTGTCGGCCGGTCACTCATGTCGGGGGAGAACGGGTCTGACGCGGCAGGCCCCCGGACAGAATCCCACCGCGTGTTCACGTCGGTAGGAGTCATCAGCCTCACGGCGGTTTTAAGGGGGACTCCATCCCCACGCCCTGATTGGCGCGCGAGAGGCGCCGGGTCAAGCTCCGTCGCGGCGACGCCCGCGCCGCGGCGCTCCGCGACCGGCTTCGGCATGATCTTGCTGGGCAATTCAGCGTTCCCGGGGGCCAATCCGGAAGGATTGGTGGAGCCGAGGGGAGTCGAACCCCTGACCTCCTCATTGCGAACGAGGCGCTCTACCAACTGAGCTACGGCCCCAGGAAGGCGCGGAATAAGGCGATTGGCGGGGCGCCTGTCAAGCGCGCGGTTCGGAAGCCCCGCTTTGCCGCCGCCCGAAAGCCCGCTAAACCCTTCCCCGATGGGCAGCTTTCTCTATTTCATCGTCTCCACCCTGCTGGAACTGCTGGTCTGGGCGATCATCATCAGCGCGGTGATGAGCTGGCTGGTGGCGTTCAACGTCATCAACCTGCGCAACCAGTTCGTCTATGGCGTGGTCCGCTTCCTGGACGCGGTGACCCGGCCGGTGCTGGCCCCGTTCCAGAAGGTCATCCCGCCGCTCGGCGGCGTGGACATCAGCCCGATCATCGCCATCCTCGTGCTGCAGGGCGTCATCCGCTACCTGCTGCCGATGATCTTCACCCCCGTCATCGCCGCGCTGGGCTAGGGCCATGGCCCGCCTCGCCGTCCGGGTGACGCCCAAGGGCGGGCGCGACGCCGTGGACGGCTGGAGCGTGGACGAGGCCGGGCGGCCGGTCCTGAAGGTGCGGGTGAGCGCGGCGGCCTCGGACGGCGCGGCCAACGCCGCCGTCACCGTGCTGATCGCCAGGGCCCTGAAGGTCCCCAAGTCGGCCGTGCGGATCGCCAGCGGCGAGACCTCGCGGGTGAAGCGCCTGGAGATCGACGGCGCCGACGAGGCCGATTTCGCACGGGTGTTCGGCGCGCCGGGCTGAACAGGCCGCGTCGCGGCCCATTCCAACCACGGATTTCACGGATTCCACGGATCGCGGAGGTCATCCGTGAAATCCGTGCAATCCGTGGTTCCCTCCCGGACGGGACCGAATTTTCCGCGCACGCCGGAACCTGTAATTTGAGAAGCGGTTATTCCCCCGACCCTCCAACGACTTGCCTGTCGGACACGGACGGTCACGGATCGGCCCGGCCTCACACCCCTGGCGCCCCCCCCCGACCGCGACCGGGCCGATCCCCCTCCCGACGAGGCCCCGCCGGCGCTAACCTCGGCGCCATGTCCAGAGCCGACCTCGCCCGGATGATCGCCGACGCCCGCCGCATCGTGGTGTTCACCGGCGCGGGCATATCGACCGAATCCGGCATCCCCGACTTCCGCAGCCCGGGCGGCGTGTGGAGCCGGATGAAGCCCATCTATTTCCAGGAGTTCGTCTCCAGCGAGGAGAAACGCCGCGAGGCCTGGGAGCGGGCGTTCTCCGGCGCCGCGGGCTGGGTGGGCCGCGCGCCCAACGCCGGCCACCACGCCGTCGCGCGCCTCGTCGCCCAGGGCAAGGCGTCCAGCGTCATCACCCAGAACGTCGACAACCTGCACCAGGCCTCGGGCGTGCCGCCGGAGAAGGTGATCGAGCTGCACGGCAACGCCAGCTACGCGGCCTGCCTGGAATGCGAGGAACGCCACGAGCTGCCCGAACTGAAGGCCCTGTACGAGGCCACCGGCGACCTGCCCTCGTGCCGCGTCTGCGGCGGCCTGGTGAAGACGGCGGTGATCTCCTTCGGCCAGGCCATGCCGCCCGAGCCCATGGCCCGCGCCGAGGCCGAGACGCTCGCCTGCGACCTCTTCCTGGTGCTGGGCTCGTCCCTGGTGGTCTATCCGGCGGCAGGCTTCCCGATCCTGGCCAAGCGCCACGGGGCCAGGCTCGCCATCGTCAACCGCGAGCCCACCGACCTCGACCCTTACGCCGACCTCGTGCTGCACGACGAGATCGGGCCGGTGATGACGGCGGCGGCGCCGGCGCCCTAAAAGGCGCCTTCCCGCGGATTCGTCACAACGGCGCCTTGATCGGCGCGTTAAGGGCTCCGCTTCCTCGATTTCGCGGAGCTCGCGCCTTGATCCTTCGTCCCGCCGCCGCCGTCCTGTCGCTCAGCCTGTTGCTCGCCGCCTGCGGTTCGGGCGGGGGCGCGGCCGACTCCAGCGACCCCTACGCCGGGCTCGACGCCCAGGTGCTGGCCTGGCGCGGCGACATCGAGGCCGGCCATCCCGCCTGCAAGGCCAAGGTGGACGGCAAGGGCTGCGAAGGCTTCGAGGTCACCTGCAAGGGCGCCCAGGAGATCACGCCCGAGGCGCAGTCGAAGGGCGTCACCGCCCAGGTCGTGGCCGCCATGCGCTTCTCGGGTCGAAATCCCGACGGCTCGACCGGCAAGTCCGGCTCGGCCTTCGCGCGCTTCACCAAGGCCGGCGGCCAGTGGACCCGCGCCGAGGCGGGGCCCGTCAACCTCTCCACCTGCGCGCCGCTCTGACGCGCCCGCCGGCATGCGGCCGCCTCTGGCGGGAAGGGGAAGGCTGCGGCTAAGCTCCGCATTCCTGTCGCTGGAGCCGGTGCGGAGCCCGTATGGAGAGACTGCATAGGCGGCTGAGGGGCGCCGCGACCTTCAAGAATCTCGGGCCCGGCCTCATCACCGGGGCCGCCGACGACGATCCCAGCGGCATCGCCACCTACAGCCAGGCCGGCGCCCAGTTCGGCTTCGCCATGCTGTGGACGACGGTGCTGACCTATCCCCTGATGTGCGCGGTGCAGCTCGTCAGTGCGCGCATCGGCCGGGTGACCGGCAAGGGCCTGGCCATGAACATGGGCGAGGTGATGCCGAGGCCCGCGGTGTCCGGCCTGGTCGTCCTGCTGTTCGTGGCCAACACCATCAACATCGGCGCCGACCTGGCGGCCATGGGCGAGGCGGCCGAGCTGGCGCTTGGCTGGAACGCCCAGGCCATGACGGTGGCCTTCGCGCTGGTCTCGCTGGTCCTGCAGCTCTTCGTGCCCTACGCGCGCTACGCCCGCTTCCTGAAGTGGCTGACCCTGGTGCTGCTGTCCTACGTGGCGGTGGTGCTGGTGGTGGGCGTCGACTGGGGCGCGGCGCTGACGGCCGTCCTCATCCCGCGCTTCGAGCCCAGCCGCGAGGCGCTGATGATGATCGTCGCCGTCTTCGGCACCACCATCAGCCCCTACCTCTTCTTCTGGCAGAGCAGCCAGGAGGTGGAGGAGATCGGCAACCACCGGGGCGCGAAGCCGCTCCGGGAGGCCCCGCGCCAGGCGCGGCGCGAGCTGCGCCGCATCAACGTCGACACCTTCGCCGGCATGGCCGCCTCGAACCTCGTGGCCTTCGCCATCATGCTGAGCACGGCGGTGACCCTGCACGGCCGCCCGGGCGGCGCCCAGATCGAGACGGCGGCCGAGGCGGCCGAGGCCCTGCGGCCGGTGGCGGGCGATTTCGCCTTCGCCCTGTTCGCCCTCGGCATTGTCGGCACCGGCCTCCTGGCCGTGCCGGTGCTGGCGGGTTCGGCCGCCTACGCCTTCGGGGAATCCCGCGGCTGGAAGTGCGGCCTGGAGAACAAGCCGTGGGAGGCGGTGGGCTTCTACGGCGTGATCGGCGCCGCGACCCTGCTGGGCGTCGGCATCGGCTTCTCGCCGCTGGATCCGGTGAAGGCCCTGCTCTGGAGCGCGGTGATCAACGGCGTCGCGGCCGTGCCGATCATCGCGGCGATGATGTGGGTGGCCAGCCGGCGGCGGCTGATGGGCGGCTTCCGGGAACATGGCGCGGTGCTGGTCCTGGGCTGGCTCACCACCGCCGTCATGGCGGCGGCCGCGCTGGCCATGGCCTTCGCGGGCTGAAGCCGCTACCCACGTTACATGAGCCGCATCGTCTATCTCGGGTTTCCGACCGGCCAGGTCGCCGGCGGCCAGAAGATGATCCTGCGCCATGTGGAGACGCTCCGGGCGCTGGGCTTCGACGCCGTCTTCTGGCGCAGGGCCGCCAACGTCATGCCCCGGTGGACGACCTATCGGGGCCCGGTGGAAGTGGAGACGGACTTCCGCCCGGACGACATCCTGGTCGTTCCCGACGACGCGCCCAACGCCATCGCCCACGCCGCGGACCTACCCCTGCGCTCGGTCGTCTTCTGCCAGAACCAGTTCACCTTCGCCGCCCTGGGCTACGCCGGCGTGGCCCGCTTCCCGCCCGGACGCTTCCCCGACTTCATCTCGGTGGGTCGGACCTGCACCGCCTCGATCCTGCGGGCCTTCCCCGAGGCCCGGGTGGAGCTCGTCCCCTGCTTCGCCGACGAGCGGGTCTTCCGGCCCGGCGCCGCGAAGGCCCTCGCCATCGCCTGCGCGCCGCGCAAGCGGCCCTTCGAGGCCCAGGCGATCCAGGCCATGTTCCGCCGTTTCCATCCCGCCCACGCCGGCATCGGCTGGGCGATCCTGGACGAGGCGCCCGAATCGACGGTGGCCGACGTCTTCGCGAGGTCGGCGCTGTTCCTCAGCCTGAGCCGGCTGGAATCGGTGGGCATGACGCCGCTGGAAGCCATGGCCAGCGGCTGCGTCTGCGCGGGGTTCACGGGGATCGGCGGCCGCGACTTCGCCACCCCCGAGAACGGCTTCTGGGTCGCCGAGGACGATTGCGAGGCCGCCGCCGATGCGCTCGCCGAGGCCGCCGACGTGGTCCGGACGGCCGGTCCGGAGCTCGCCCGCCGCGTCGAGGCCGGCCGCGCCACGGCCGAGCTGTGGTCCCACGCGCGCTTCCAAACAGCCCTGGAGGCGGCCTGGATGCGGCTGGCGCCCGACGCCCGCGTCTCCGCCGGCCCCCTGCCCGCATGATCCGCGCGCTCAGGGACGCCGCCTGGCTGGATGGCCCCCGCGCGCATCTGGCTGCGGACCTACTTTGTCGCCGACCGGGCCGACCGCGCCCGCCTGGGCGCCAGGCTGGAGCTGCTCACGCCGGCCCCGCCCGCCCGGCCCAACGACATGCGCTGGCTCTCCGACAAGGAGCTGGTCCGCTACGCCATGGTCACCGCGGAGGCGGCAGGCTGAGGTCCGCCTCGGCCGTCAACGGCTCGGCCTTCAGGTCCTTCACCCAGGCGCCGAAGCGGCCGAGTTCCTGCGCCAGATGCGCCTGCGCCTGCGGCGTCCGCAGGGTCTCGCCCAGGGCCAGGGCGGCGTCGATGGCGGCGGACATCTGACCGGGCTCCACGATCTGGATGCACCGGGGCAGCGGCAGTCCGAAGCGCAGCAGCGGCGGCGGCTCCGGCGCCCGGGGCACGATCATCGGCAGGTGGGCGGCCAGCGCCTCCAAGTTGGCCTTGCCGCCGCTTTCCGGGAAGCTCGACAGGTAGATCTCGGCCCCGCTCTCGACCAGGGCCCGCGGCAGGTTCGGCGCGTATCCCGTGAAGACGTACCGGGCCGGGTCGACGCCCGCGGTCTCCAGGGCCTGCCGGACGGCCCCCTCCAGTTCGGGCGTCGTCGGGCCGATGTGGACGACCTCGGTGTCGGGTCGGGCGAGCACGGCCGCGGCGTAGTCGCCCCAGGTGTGGCCGGCCAAGGTCCCGGCGTACTTGTGCGGACTGCCGCAGGTCGCCAGCCGGACGGGCCGCCCGCCGCGGCCGGACCGGGGCGGCAGGTCGACGTGGGGGGCTGTCAGGCCGACATAGACGGCGTCCAGCCCCGCCGCCCGGCAGGCCAGGTGGCAGGTGAATGTCGGGTCGGCGTGCCCGGAGAACGGCAGCGTGACCCCCAGCGCCGGCACATGGTCGGCGTGGTGCACGAAGTCGACCACGTCGCGGAACGGCCAGCAGGCCAGGACGGCGGCGACGTCCATCGGATGGCACAGCAGGAAGATCCGCGTGGGCCTGAGCGCCGCCAGGGTGGAGTAGATGGCCGCGGCCAGCTCCGGCACCGTCTCGCCGCGCACGATCATCGTCGCCCGCTCGCCCATGTCGGTGCGCAGGCCGTGCGCCCCCATGAAGGCGCGGTAGCGCAGCTCGCGGTAGAGGTCGGTATGGATGATGGCCGCCGTGGCCGGCCGCAGGTGGTTCAGGATGTCGGCCACCACCCGGCTATGGCCGCCGGTGCCGTAGAGGCGGGTGTCGACGATGCAGGGGTTGTCGTTGGATTTCACGCCCGGCCGGTCGCCGAGGCCCAGGCGGCCGGCGACCATGGGGATCAGGGCGTCCAGCCCCGGGGCGAACAGCTTGCGGCCGTAGATTTCCGGCGTCCTGAACTTCCCCGGGAGCCGGATCAGCCTGGTGAAGACGGCGTTGAGGGCCGAGTTCCGGGCCGTCGGATCGGCGATCGCCGCGGCTTCGGCGATCTCCTGTTCGAGCGCGGCGTCCTCGAAGGCGTAGTCCATCGAATTCCCCCTTGCCCGCCTCCTAGCCGATTGCCGGGCGGCCCGGAAGCGCGACCCGGGGTTGGCCGGGTTGCCGATTCGCCCGGACCATGTTCCGCTGGAATCAAGCTTGGTCATGGGGATGGAAGACATGCGGGCTTGGGCGATGTTCGGCGCGGCGGCGGGGGCGGCCGCGATCCTGGGACTGGCGCTTTCCGTCGCGCCCGCGGGCGGGGCCCAGCCGGCGGAGCCCCCGCCCGCCGAAGCCGCGCCGGCCGACGCGCCGAAGGTCAGTCCGGCGCCCGCGCGCCTGGGCGACGACAACGGCCGGATGTGCTGGGACTGGCAGACGCCCGGACCGCCGCCGGCCAGGCCGATCCCGCCCCCGTCCTGCACCACCCTGCCCGACGACGTCACGCTCCGCGACGACGGCCTCTATTCTCAGGGTCAGCTCTGGTGCCCGTCGGCCTGCATCGATCTCTGGCAGGGCCGGTACTTCTGCTGCGCCGCGCCGCCCTACTGAGGGGAGGCGGCCCGCGCCGGGCGGCGCGTCGTGTTCAGGGGGAGGGGTGGTGCCGCCAGGGTGACTCGAACACCCGACCTACGCATTACGAATGCGCCGCTCTACCGGCTGAGCTATGGCGGCCCAAAAGGGCTTTCCGGCCGCGGGCGGGACGGGCCCGGCCGCGAAGGAGCGCCTATTTAGCGGCTCTCGGCGCGCTCGCCAAGCGCCGCCTCGCAGTCCTTCGCCGGACAGGCGCCGCGGGGGGACCCGGGAGGGTCGGCGGCTCGTCCCCGCCGAAGTCGTCCCCGCCGAAATCGTCGCCCCTTGGAGGCTCGTCCACGGGATAGAGCACCGGCTCGGTCAGCATGGGCTCCGAATCGTAGGCCAGCGGCAGGTCGGGCAGTTCGCGCAGCGCGCGCTCGCCGCGGTCGTGGCGCGGGTGGATGAGCTCGCCCGCCTCGGCGAAGGTGATCACGAGGCGCGCCCAGTCCTGGGCGTGGTAGGCGAAGGCGCGGCCCTCGGGGTCGAGGTCGGACCAGTCGGGCTCGTGCGGGGCGCTGATGCCGCGCGCCAGCCATACCCGCGCCTCGTCCGGCGCGCCCGCCGCGAAGGCCACCCGCGCCATCAGGCCGGCGATGCGGGCGGTGACGGGCTCCGCCTCCAGGGCCCCGGCCGCCTCGCGCGCCGCCGCCGGGTCGCCGGCGATCAGCGCCTGTTCCACATAGAGGATCAGGCTCTCCCGGTGGGTGGGGTTCACGGCGGCGAGCTCCGACAGCCGCTTGGCCCGCTCGCGCGGGGTCTCGTCGGTGCGCAGGTCGCGGTAGGCCAGCCACAGCGCCGGGTGCGGCGCGGCGCGCCAGGCGTTCTCCAGGGTCGCGGCCGCCCGGCCGACCTTGCCGCCCTGGGCCAGCAGGCGGGCGGCCATGACCACGCCCGGCGCGAAGCCCGGCTGCAGCTTGGCGGCCTCGACCGCCTGGTCCATGGCGACGGCCCGGGCCTTGGCGTCGGGGGCGTGCTCGAGCTGGGCCGCCGAGGCGGCCAGCAGGGCGGCGCGGGCCCGCTCGGCCACCACGGGCGGCACGATCTTGCGATCCAGGGCGCTCTTCACGAGCTCCAGCGCCGCGGCCCAGTCGCCGGCCTCCAGCTTGTTTTCCAGCAGGGCGCGCCAGGCCCAGCGGGCGCTGCGCGCCTCGCCATAGGCCTCCTGGGCGTGGCGCAGCGCCGTCTCGCGCTGGCCCTGGGACTGGGCGAGCTGCATCAGGCCCTTGTGGCCGGCCAGCCGCATCTCGGGGAAGCCCAGCATGGCGGTGTAGGCGGCGTGGGCCTCGGCCACGTCGCCCGCGGCCTCGGCGGCCTGGGCGGCCAGCACGCGCACCAGCCCCGGCGCGTCCGAGGCGAGCTCGGCGGCCTTGCGGGCCAGCCTGCGGGCCTCGGAGCCGTCGCCGCCGGCCGCGGCCAGGAAGCCGCGCGCCAGGACGTCGTTGGCCTGCCGCCGGCGGGCCTCGGCCCGGGCCCGCTCGGCCCTCTGCGGGGCGTCCAGCACCCAGAGCACCGTGCGCCAGATCAAGGCCGCCAGCAGGCTCGCGATCAGGGCGATCAGGATGGCCGCGGCGGCGGTCATGTCGGCCCGCCAGCCCAGCCAGACGACGCTGGCCTGGCCGGGGTCGCCGGTGAGGGCCAGCACGGCCACCGCGACGGCGGCCACCAGGAAGAAGACGATGGCGGCCCGGATCATGCGTCGTCTCCCCCGGTCTGGGTCGCAAGGTCGTCGGAGGCCCGCGTCCGAAGGGCCGCGACCTGCCGGTCGATCTCGGCGCGGCGCTCGGCCTCGGCCCGCCAGGGCGCCAGGGCGTCGCGGGCGGCGGGCGGCAGGGCGTCCAGCGCCTTGAGCGCGCGGGGCACGTCGCCCTCGGCCAGGGCCCGCTCGGCGCGGGCCAGGGCGGCGTCGGGGCCGGACCCGGAGACGTCCCCCACCCGGCGCACGCTGACCACGCGGGACATCACATAGACGATCCGGTCGCCCAGCCGGGCCCCGTCGGCGGGCCGGCGGGCGGCCGTGGCGGCGCGCGCCGCGTACTCGGGGAAGGTTGCGGCCAGCGCCGCGCGGCTCGGCGCGCCCGTTTCGGCGACGCGGGCGAGGGCGGCGAGCTCCGGCAGGTCGGGGGCGGCCCGGCGCAGGGCGCCGAGTTCGCCCGCGAAGGGCCGAGAGCCCTGGGTGGTCTCCACGAGGACGCTGGCGGCGAGCGCGGCGGCGGCGGCCTCGCTGGTGCGCGCGCCCTGGCTCTCCAGCGTCGCGATGCGTGCGTTCAGCCGGGCGATCTCGGCCGTGTCGGGGTCCTCCGCGACAGGCGGCGGCGCGGGCGGCGCGAGGGGCGTCGCGGGCGCGGTCGCCACGGCCGCCGTCGGCGCCGGCGCGGCAGGGGTCCGGCCGGGCAGCAGGCGGGGGGCCACGACCGCGACCCCGGCGCCGACCAGCAGGCACAGGCCGCACAGCGCCAGCAGCGACCAAAGGCCCAGCGCCGGCCGCGCGCCGCGGCGGTAGTCGGCGGGATCCTTGGGCAGGGCGGGGTCGGTCTGCGCGGTCATGGGCGGCGGTCGATCAGGTTGAGCAGGGCCGCTTCCAGGGGGAAGGGCGGATAGGCCTTGGCCGCCAAGGGCGTTCGCTGCAAGGGCTTGATGACGGCTTTCGACAGGCCGAGCGCCCGGAGGTCCGGCGCGGGGTGGACCTTCAGCATCTTCGCCAGCACCTGGGCGGCGCGCGGCGAATGCAGCAGGGCCGCGTCGCACCGGATCAGCGTCTCGGTCTCGGCGTCGCTGATCGCCACCGGGGCGGTCTTGTAGAGGATCAGGTGGCGGGCCTCGACCCCGTGCTTGCGCAGCGCCCCGGCCAGGTCGCCGGCCGGCTCGGCGGCGCCGGGATGCAGCACCGTCCCCTTCAGCTCGCCGCGCCGGATGCCGATGCCCTCGGCCAGGGCCTCCACGTCGCCGTCGGCCGACAGCACCGAGCGGAAGCCGGCCTGCCGCGCCGCCTGGGCGGTGGCCGCCCCCACGGCGAAGACCTTCAGGCTGCGCTCGCCGCAGGCGTCGGCGAAGGCCCGCACGCCGTTGGCCGAGGTGAAGGCCAGCGCCGCCACGCCGGTCAGGTCGACGTCCACGTCCGGCAGGATGCGGACCGCCAGCAGCGGCGCGACCACGGCCTCGTGGCCCAGCGCGCGCACGCGCTCGGCGGTGACGTCCGCGCCGGGCTGGGCGCGGGTGATCCAGATGCGTTGGCGTCGGGCGGCCATGCTCTGCTTGTCGCCCCGAACCTCTTTAGCTTTTGGAAATAACCCTGGGACAGCGCGCACTTTTCTTCAATCCCCGCGTGTCCCCGCGCCACACCTCCCACGCGAGCGTGACGCGGATGCGACGCCGCACCTCTTCTCCCCCCGAGCGCAGCTCGGAGAGGGAGAGGGCAGGGAGAAGGCCGGCGCGGGCGAAATGGCGAGGCCCGGCCGCGAAGCGGCGTCTGACCACGGATTGCACGGATGATCCGCCGCGCCCCAATCCGTGAAATCGGTGAAATCCGTGGTTCAAAGGGACCGGGCGCGGCGCCCGCCGAACTAACGCCCCTCTGCGTCCTTCGGTGTCTTCCGTGGTCCGACGTCGCCTCGCCCACGGGCGAGGCCTGCCTCACAGCACGATGGCGTCGCCGGCCTCGGCCCTGATGGCCAGGCCCAGGCCCATGCCCAGGTCGCGGGCCGAGGCTTCCGGGGCGGCGAGCTGGGCCACTTCGGTCTGCCCCTCGCGGCGGAAGCGCAGCCTGCCGTCCGGCGACAGGGCCTCGACGATCAGCTTCAGCGTCCCGCCCTCCAGCCAGGCGTGCGCCCCGATCGGCGTGCGGCAAGAACCCTCCAGGGCGACGAGCGCGCCGCGCTCGGCGGCCACCGCCACGGTGGTCGGGTGGCAGCGGAGCGCCTGGACCCACGGCAGGTCGCGGTCGGCGACGCGCGTCTCGATGGCCAGCGCGCCCTGGCCGGGGGCGGGCGGGGCGAGCTTGGGGTCGATCAGGCTCTTGGGCAGGTGGCCGAGGCCCAGGCGCCGCAGGCCCGAATAGGCCAGGAGGATGGCGTCGGCCTCGCCGGCCTCCAGCTTGGCCAACCGGGTGTCGACGTTGCCGCGCAGGAGCTGGACGTCGAGGTCGGGCCGCCGGTGCAGGCTCTGGGCCTGGCGGCGCAGGCTGGCGGTGCCGAGGATCGCGCCCTGGGTCAGGTCTTCCAGGGTCTCAGGCCCCCGGCTCAGGAAGGCGTCGCGCGGGTCCTCGCGCTCGGGGATGGCGGCGATGCAGAGGCCCTGCGGCAGCTCGCCCGGCATGTCCTTCATCGAGTGGACGGCGCAGTCGATCCGCCCGTCCAGCAGGGCGTCCTCGATCTCCTTGGTGAAGAGGCCCTTGCCGCCGATCTCCAGCAGGCGGCGGTCCTGCACCCGGTCGCCGGTGGTGGTGATGACGATCAGCGGCGCGACGCGCTCCACCTGGGCGGCGTCCAGCGGATCCGCGCCAAGGGCCTCGGCGATCCGGCGCTGCATCATGCCCGCCTGGGCGAGGCTGAGCTTGGAGCCGCGGGCCCCGATCCGGACGGGCGCTTGGCCTGCAGGTTGCGTGGGCACGGTGGGCGGTCTACCTCGGAGCGGAAAGACAAGAAGGGCCTGCTAGCCCAGCAGGCCGCCCCCGGCAACCGGATGACCACCGCCACCCAACCCGACCACACCGTGCTTGGCCTGGAGACGAGCTGCGACGAGACCGCCGCCTCGGTGGTGCGCCGCCATGCCGACGGCCGGGTCGAGGTGCTGTCCTCGGTGATCGCCAGCCAGGTGGCCGAGCACGCGCCGTTCGGCGGCGTGGTGCCCGAGATCGCCGCCCGCGCCCACGTCGAGAGCATCGATTCCATCGCCGCCCGGGCCATGGCCGAGGCCGGCCTGGGCTACGGCGACCTCACCGGCGTGGCCGCCACGGCGGGACCGGGCCTGGTGGGCGGGGTGATGGTGGGCCTGTCGTTCGGCAAGGCTGTGGCCCTGGCCCGCGGCCTGCCGCTCGTGGCCGTGAACCACCTGGAGGGCCACGCCGTCTCGGCCCGGCTGGGCGCGGACCTGCCCTATCGCTTCCTGCTGCTGCTGGTCTCGGGCGGGCACTGCCAGCTCCTGGACGTGGCGGGCGTGGGCGCCTGCCGCCGCCTGGGCTCGACCATCGACGACGCGGCCGGCGAGGCCTTCGACAAGATCGCCAAGACGCTGGGCCTGCCCTATCCCGGCGGCCCGGCCCTGGAGAAGCTGGCCGAGGGTGGAGATCCCGCCCGCTTCCCCCTGCCGCGCATGCTGCTGGGACGGAAGGACTGCGACTTCTCGTTCTCGGGGCTGAAGACCGCCGCCGCCCGCATCGCCGAGGGCCTGACCTCGGAGGTCGACCGCCGCGACCTCGCCGCCGCCGTCCAGGCCGCCATCGCCAGCCAGCTCGCCGAGAAGTCCGACCGCGCGCTCCAGATCTACGCCCGCGAGCACCAGGGACGCGACCTGCGCTTCGTCGTCGCCGGCGGAGTGGCGGCCAACCGCCTGGTCCGCGCCCGCCTTACCGAGACCGCCGCCGCCCGCGGCTTCTCCTTCCACGCCCCGCCGCTCGCCTACTGCACGGACAACGCCGCGATGATCGCGCTCGCCGGCGCCGAACGCCTCGCGCTCGGCCTCACCGATCCCCTCGACGCCCCGGCCCGGCCCCGCTGGCCGCTGGACGCGGCCGCCGCCGCGGCCAGCCCCACCCACGTCCCCGGCCGCAAGGGGGCCAAGGCGTGAAGCGGGCCGGCGTCATCGGCGGCGGCGCCTGGGGCACGGCGCTCGCCCAGGTCTGCGCGCGGGCGGGGCTTGAGGTCGTGCTCTGGGCCCGCGAGCCCGACGTTGTGGCCTCCATCGACGCCCACCGCGAGAACCGCCTGTTCCTGCCGGGCGTGGCCCTTGAGCCCGCGATCCAGGCCGTCGCCGACTTCGCCGAACTGGCGTCCTGCGACCTGATCCTGGCCGTGGCGCCCGCCCAGTTCCTGCGGCCCACGCTGGAAGCCTTCGCCCCCCACGCCCGCGACGGCCTGCCCGTCGTGCTCTGCGCCAAGGGGATCGAGCAGCGCACGCTGAAGCTGATGACGCAGGTGCTGGCCGAGACCGTGCCGCACGCCGCGCCGGCCGTGCTCTCGGGGCCCAGTTTCGCGGGCGAGGTGGCGCGCGGCCTGCCCACCGCCGTCACCCTGGCCTGCCCGGACGAGGACCTGGGCCGGCGGCTCGCCCAGACCATCGCCACGCCCGAGTTCCGGCCGTACGTCGCCCTCGACATGATCGGCGCCGAGGCCGGCGGGGCGGTGAAGAACGTGCTGGCCATCGCCTGCGGCATCTCCGAGGGCCGGGGCCTCGGCCGTTCGGCCCACGCCTCGCTGATCACCCGCGGCTTCGCCGAGCTGACCCGCCTGGCCGTGGCGCTGGGGGCGCAGGCCGACACCCTGCGCGGCCTCTGCGGCCTGGGCGACCTCGTGCTCACCTGCTCCAGCGCCCAGTCCCGCAACATGAGCGTCGGCCTGGCGCTCGGCCGGGGCGAGACCCTCGAACAGGCGCTCGCCGGCAAGCTCTCGGTGGCCGAGGGCGTGGCCTCGGCGCCCGCCGTCCGCGACCTGGCCGCCAGGCTCGGCGTGGAGGTCCCGATCTCGGAAGCCGTCGCCGCCATCCTGGCCGGCGAGGTGAACGTCGACACCGCCATCCGCGGCCTGCTCGCCCGGCCGCTCAAGGACGAATTCTAAGGATCATCATGGCCCTCTACGCCCTCGTCTGCCTCGACAAGCCCGACGCGCTGCAGGTCCGCCTGGGCGCCCGCGAGGCGCACCTGGCCTATGTCCGCGAGCGCATCGCGCAGGTGAAGCTGGCCGGGCCGCTGCTGTCGGACGAGGGCGAGATGGCGGGCTCCCTGCTGATCCTCGACGTGGCCGACCGCGCCGCCGCCGAGGCGTTCAACGCCGCCGACCCCTACACCCTGGCCGGCCTCTGGCAGTCAGTGACCATCAAGGAATTCAAGGCCTCCATTGGCCAGCTCTGAGCCCGACAATCCGGCCCGGCCGCCGCCGGGGACGCGGCTCTGCGCCGTGGCCGACCTGGCCGATCCGGGGACCAGGGGCTTCCGCTTCCGCGAGGGTTCGCGCCTGTTCGCCGGCTTCGTGGTGCGCGAGGGCGAGGCCGTGCGCGGCTTCGTGGATTCCTGTCCCCACGCCGGCTGGCCGCTCGCCGCCCTCGACGACCGCTACCTGACCCGCGACGCCCGCCACATCCTGTGCGCCGGTCACGGGGCGCTGTTCCGCCTGGACGGCGCCTGCGTGGCGGGGCCCTGCACGGGCGAGCGCCTCCGCCCCTGGCCGGTCGAGGTCCGGGACGGCGAGGTCTTCACCGCTTGACGGTCAGGCCGGCGCGGCCTCCGCCGAGAACGCCGCCACGTCCTCCAGCAGGGCCGCGGCCGCCGTCCGGACGAGTTTGCCGCCCTTCTCGGGCGTGGCCTGGCCGGGATCGGAGCCCATGCGGCCGTCGGCGTAGCGGGCGCGGAAATCCATGGCCTCGCGGATCGGGCCCGTCGGCGCCACCTGGGGCGCGTAGTTGGCCGCCTTGATGGCGTCGGGATAGGCCCACTGGGTCACCGCGATCTCGGACGGCGTCGCGTGGCTGCCGTGGCCCGTGGGAAACTGGCGGTTGGCGAGCGCCGTCACCCCCGACAGGTCCCACCAGTTCCTGAGCTTGCAGGCGAAGCCGCGCTTGACCCCCGCATAGCTCGCCTCGGCGTAGAGCTCGGAGAACGCCGCCTCGATGGTCGCCACGTTCCCGCCGTGGCCGTTCAGGAAATAGAGCCGGGTGAAGCCGTGGTGGGCCAGGCTCCGGCACCAGTCGCCGATCGCCAGCATGAAGGTGGACGGCCGAAGCGCGATGGTGCCGGGGAAGTCCAGGTGGTGCTGAGCCATGCCGATGTTGAACGTGGGCGCCACCAGGATGTCGCCGGTCTTCTGCGCCTCGTGGGCGATGATCTCGGGGCACAGCCAGTCGGTGCCGAGCAGGCCCGTGGGCCCGTGCTGCTCGTTGGACCCGATCGGGACCACCACCGTCTGCGAGCGCTTCAGGAAGGCCTCGATCTCGGCCCAGGTGGACAGGTGCAGCAGCATGGGAGGCTCCGGCTCGGGGGGATCAGTCGCCAGCCTCGGCGACTTCGACGGTCAGGTCCATGGCCTGCATGCCCACCAGCCGCCAGCGGTCCTTCTGGCCGCTCTTCTCCTTGGCGAAGGTCAGCAGACAACGGCCGCCCTCGCCCGGCAGGCAGGCCTTGCCGCCGGTCATCTTCAGGCGGTCCTTCATCGGCTGGGCCGGGCCGGCGCGGACCACGCGGATGGCGTTGGGGCCGATCATGCGGTCCAGGGCGAGGTCCGAGGGGCCGCCGTCCACCTCGACGCCCGTCTCGCGGGCCAGGTCGATGATCTGGCGGCGCACGTCCTCGCGCACGGCGCGGCGGTCGATCTCGGCCTCGAAGGCGACGCGGTCGCCGGCCTCGGCGGCGGCCAGCAGCCGCTCGGCGCTTTCGGCGGCGTCGGCCTTCGCCCGGCCCTCGCAGCCGCCGAGACCCAACGCCAGCGCCGACAGCGCCACGACCGCACCCATCCGAAGCATCGGCGGAAAATGCCCAGGCCCCTGAGTCCCCGCAAGCTTGGCCGGACGACTTCCGCTGCGGCGAGTTGCGCAGGGCCCCCGCGTGGGAATACTGCGTGGCGCAAAGGTCTTGAGTTCGGAGGCGCCCCCCCATGTCGGACAACGAGGTTTTCCCGGTTCCCGAGGAATGGGCCAGGCGGGCGCACATGAACGCCGCCGCCTACGAGGCCGCCGTCGCCCGCGTCGAGCAGGACCCCGAGGGCTACTGGCGTGAGATCGGCCGGCGCCTCGACTGGATGAAGCCCTTCACCCAGGTGAAGGACGTCTCCTTCAACCGCGAGGACTTCCGCATCCGCTGGTTCGCCGACGGGGTGCTGAACGTCTCGGTCAACTGCCTGGACCGCCATATCCCGACCCGCGGCGACGAGGTGGCGGTGATCTGGGAGAACGACGACGGCTCGGCCTATGACGCGCTCACCTACAAGCAGCTCCTGGCCGAGGTCTGCCGCTGGGCCAATGTGCTCAAGGCCAAGGGCGTCCGGAAGGGCGACCGGGTCACCATCTATCTGCCGATGATCCCGGCGGCGGCGGCGGCCATGCTGGCCTGCGCCCGTATCGGGGCCGTCCACTCGGTGGTGTTCGGCGGCTTCTCCCCCGACAGCCTGGCCGGCCGCATCCAGGACTGCGATTCGAGGATCGTCATCACCGCCGACGAGGGCCTGCGCGGCGGCAAGGTCGTGCCGCTGAAGGCCAATGTGGACGAGGCGCTCAAGTCCTGCCCCGGCGTGACCGACGTCATCGTCGTGCGCCGCACAGGAGCCGCCGTGCCGATGCAGGCCGGCCGCGACGCCTATTTCGGCGAGCTGAAGAAGGCGGTCGCCGACACCTGCGACCCCGAGCCGATGAACGCCGAGGACCCGCTGTTCATCCTCTACACCTCGGGCTCGACGGGGAAGCCCAAGGGCGTCCTCCATACCACGGGGGGCTACCTGGCCTGGGCCGCCTGGACCCATGAGGTGGTCTTCGACTACCGCCCGGGCGAGGTCTTCTGGTGCACCGCCGACGTGGGCTGGGTCACCGGCCACAGCTACGTGGTCTACGGCCCGCTGGCCAACGGCGCGACGACCCTGATCTTCGAGGGGGTGCCCAACTACCCGACCTCCTCGCGCTTCTGGGAGGTCTGCGACAAGCACAAGGTCGAGATCTTCTATACCGCCCCCACCGCCATCCGCGCCCTGATGCGCGAGGGCGAGGAGCCGGTGCGCCGCACCTCGCGGTCCTCCATCCGCCTGCTGGGCACGGTGGGCGAGCCGATCAACCCCGAGGCCTGGCTCTGGTACCACCGCGTGGTGGGCGAGGAGCGCTGCCCGATCGTCGACACCTGGTGGCAGACCGAGACGGGCGCCTGCCTGATGACCCCGCTTCCGGGCGCGCACGCCCTGAAGCCCGGCTCCTGCGCCAAGCCCCTGCCGGGCGTGAAGCCCATGCTGGTGGACGCCGAGGGCAAGGAGCTGACGGGGGCCGTCAGCGGCAACCTGTGCATCACCGATTCCTGGCCGGGCCAGATGCGCACGGTCTACGGCGACCACGAGCGCTTCATCGTCACCTACTTCACCACCTATCCGGGGAAGTACTTCACCGGCGATGGCGCCCGCCGCGACGAGGACGGGTACTACTGGATCACCGGCCGGGTGGACGACGTCATCAACGTCTCGGGCCACCGCCTGGGCACCGCCGAGATCGAGTCAGCCCTCGTCGGCCACCCCGCCGTGGCCGAGGCCGCCGTCGTGGGCTACCCGCACGAGATCAAGGGCCAGGGCATCTACTGCTACGTCACGCTCAAGGTCGGCCAGCAGCCCTCCGAGGCGCTCCAGGCCGAGCTGCGCGGCTGGGTCCGGCGCGAGATCGGCCCCTTCGCGGCGCCCGACGTGATCCAGTTCGCGCCCGGCCTGCCCAAGACCCGCTCGGGCAAGATCATGCGCCGCATCCTGCGCAAGATCGCCGAGGACGACCTCTCCAACCTGGGCGACACCTCGACCCTGGCCGATCCCGCCGTGGTCGAGGACCTGGTCGCCAACCGCGCCGCCGCCGGCCCCGACGACATGATCCAGGTGGGCGGCCACCGGCTCTCGGCGACCGAGCTGGAGCAGATCCTGGTCAAGCACACCCCGGTGACCGACGCGGTGGTCGTGGCTGGCCCCGATGCGGGCGGGAACCGGGCCCTGTGGTGCTACGTGGCCCTGCAGCCGGGCTTCCAGGCCAGCGACATCCTCAAGGCCGACATCCGCGCGGTGCTGCGCCGGGAGGTGGGCGAGCACGCCGTGCCGGCCGCCATCTTCATCCCGCGCGACCTGCCGCGCAGCCAGGGCGGCGAGGTGGTCCGCAGCATGATCCACCGCATCGCCGAGGGTGGCGAGCCGGGCGACCGCACGGGCCTGGCCGATCCCTCCGTGGTGGACGATCTCCTGAAGGCGCGGGCCGAAGCTGTCGCCTGATCTTCCCTCCGGTCTGAAGGCCGCCGTCGACCGCGAGCTGGAGGGGGTCCCGCGCAAGGGGCTCGCCGAGCGCACCGCCGCGACCACCGCCGCCTATCGGTCGGGCGGGACCTCGGCGTCCGTCATCCGGGGCCCTGAGGACGCGCTCGCCTATGCGCTGGCGAGGTTGCCCGCCACCTACGCCGCCTGCGCCGCCGTCTTCGCCGAGGCCCGCCGGCTCGCGCCGGGCTTCTCGCCGCGGCGCCTCACCGACGCCGGCGCCGGGCCGGCCGGCGGGAGCTGGGCCGCGCTCGAGGCCTGGCCGGGGATCGAGGCCGCCGCCTGGCTGGACTCGTCCGCACCCTTCCTGGACCTCGCCCGCAGGCTCGCCGCCGACGGTCCCCCGGCGCTCCAGGCCGCCCAGGCCACTCGCCTCGACCTCACCGCCGGCGGCCCGTTCCCCCGGGCCGACCTCGTCATGGCCAGCTACGCCCTGGCCGAGATCGCGCCGCCCGCCCAGGCGCCGCTGGTCCGCGCGCTGTGGGACGCCTGCGAGGGGGTGCTGGCCCTGGTCGAGCCCGGCACGCCCGCCGGCTTCGCCCGGCTGAAGGCCGCCCGCGAGGCCTTGATCGAGGCCGACGCGGTGATCCTCGCCCCCTGTCCGCACCAGGGACCTTGCCCGATCGTCGCCCCCGACTGGTGCCACTTCAGCGTCCGCCTGCCGCGCTCGCGCGACCATCGCCTGGCCAAGGGCGCCGAGGTCCCGTTCGAGGACGAGCGCTTCGCCTACCTGCTGGCGGTCCGGCCCGGACTCTCGGCGGCCCCCGCGCCCGCCCGCATCCTCGCCCCGCCGCGCGCGGCCAAGCCGGGCATCGAGTTCAAGCTCTGCGGCCCGCAAGGGTTGGAGACCCGCTTCGTCCCCCGCCGCGACAAGCCCGCCCACGCCAAGGCGCGCCGCCTCGACTGGGGCGATCCGTTCGATTGAACCTCCTCTCCCTTCCCGTTCATGGGAAGGGGGGACCGCGCCCCGCAGAGGGCGTGGTGGGAAGGGAAGGCTTCAAGCGCCGTGAGGGGCGCTATTTCACGCCGCCCTGCGCCTTAGCATAGGCGCGAAGGACTGCATTCATCCGAGTTTGCCAGCCGCGGCCCTGTGACCTGAACCAGTTCATCACGTCACTATCGACCCGTATGGAAGTCGCAATCTTCGGGGAGGGTAGCGCCAACTCGGCGCTTCGGAACCAGTCCTCATCCAAAACCGGCGCTGCATCGGCGTCCGCCGAAATGGCGCGCGCGATATCCTCATCCGATTGTTGGTCGACCCTTCGCCAGTCCGATGTGCCTAGCCGAAGCTGATCGGCCGATCGCCTGATCGTATTGCTTCCGCTCATTTGTCCTCGCCGCTCTGGCTGAAATGATCCGGATCGCACCGTCGCGTGGTGTCCACACAACAACGATCAACCTTCCCTCTGCGATGCAGATGGAAGTGAATCGGGTCTCTTCGTAGCCCGAGCTTTCCTGTGTAAGCGCCAGCCCCAGAAGGGCATATGCGGCGTCGTCGAACGAAATTCCGTGCTTCCGCAGATTCAGCTCTGCTTTGCCTTCGTCCCATTCGAAGTACGACGTTTCTTGCTCTGACATGTCAGCCTTGTCGCTTGGAACGTAGCCATAGATCTCTCCAGTCTGTGTCCACTCCCAAGCCGCTGACGCGGTCGGGTTACTACAAGCTCCCCACGGCGGGGTCGTATATACAATCGAATATACGGATTGTCAAGCGCGAGGACCGGGCCGCCTAGCTCGACGCCGCGCCCGCTTCGTCCGTTCCGCTGAGGTCGTTGGCCGCCGAGGCCTGGGCCTGCATCTGCCGGCCGCGTTCGATCTGCAACCGCGACTGCGCCTGCAGGTAGGGGACGATGAAGTCCAGGAAGGCCCGCACCCGCGGGGCGTCCTTCAGCTCGCGCCGGGTCAGGATCCAGGAGGACGGCCGCGCCTCCTCGATGATCCCGGAACAGCGGATGAGGTTGCGGTCGGCGTCCGCCGCCTCGCAGGCCATGGGCGCCACCCCCAGGCCGGCCTTCAGGGCGTGCAGCAGGTTGCTCATGGTGTTGGAGCGGGTCACGGGCGCCTTGCCGCCCGCCAGGCTGAACATCCAGGCCATGCCGGGGCCGTCGGCCATCTCCATGTCGCCGCCGATCAGGTCGTGGTCGGACAGCGTCTCGGGCGTCGGCGTCCCGCGCCGGGCCGCGTAGTCCCGGCTGCAGTAGAGCGCGAAGTCGTGGTCGCCGAGCTTGCGGGCGATCAGGTCCGAGGCCGGCAGCGCCAGGCCCGTGCGGATGGCGATGTCCGCCTCGCCGGCCTCCACGTCCAGGGCGCGGTCGGTGACGATCAGGTGGACGTTCACCTCGGGGTGCTTCTGCCGGAACGCCGCCACGCCCGGCATCAGCACGTGGTTGGCCATGATCTCGGTGGCGGTCACCCGGATCGAGCCGGCCATGCCCCGCTGGTGGCCGGCGGCGCGGTTGGCGAAGCGCTCGGCGGCGCGCTCGACGCGCTCGGCCTCCTCCACAAGATCGCGTCCCGCCTGGGTCAGCCGGCTGCCGGTCTGGCCCCGCTCGAACAGCTTCAGCGACAGGGCCGCCTCCAGCCCCTCGATCCGGCGGGCCACGGTGGTCTGGTTCACGCCCAGCGCCCGCGCCGCCGACAGGGTCGATCCGCCCCGCGCCACGGCCAGGAAGGCCTTCAGATCGTTCCAGTCGAACATGGTCCCACTCTGCGCCCATTCTGCGGTTGCGCAGAACCCCGCTGCAAGGACGCAACTTGCGGCTTCGCCGTGACATGGGTAGTCCCGCCGCTCGTTTCCAGAACGGCGCTCGCCGAAACGTTCCGCGACGCGCCCCCGGGGGATTTCCATGAAGCTCTACTGCGACCCGCTCTCCACCACCGTGCGTCCCGTGCTGCTGTTCGCGGCCGAACATGACATCCCCCTTGAACGTGTCCATGTCGACCTGATGAGCGGCGGGAACCGCGATCCGGAGTACCTGACGCTCAATCCCAACGGCATCGTGCCCTTCCTGGTGGACGGCGATTTCGGCCTCGGCGAAAGCGCCGCCATCCTCCGCTACCTGGCGGCCAAGGTCGGCTCGCCCGCCTATCCCGCCGACCTCAAGGCCCGCGCCCGGGTCGACGAGGCGATCTCGTGGTTCTCGACCCAGTTCCACGAGTATTTCTGCCTGATGGTCTGCTACCCGCACATGGGCGTGCCCAAGGGCATGTCGCCCGAGATGCTGGCGGGCCTCACGGCCTATGGCGCCGAGGCCGCCGTCAAGTGGCTGGAAATCCTCGACCGCCACATGCTGGCCGGCCGCGACTTCGTCTGCGGGGACCAGATCACGCTGGCCGACTACCTGGGGATCTCCTACGTGCTGCTGGGCGAGATTCCCGGCTTCGACTTCTCGCCCTATCCGAACATCCAGGCCTGGATCGCCCGCATGCGGGCCCGCCCCCACTTCGCCCCGGTCTTCGAGACCTTCTTCACCGCGCTCGCCCACTTCCGCGCCCAGCAGGCGGCGTAGGCCCCCTTCCGCGGGGATGACCGGGTGGAAGGCCCCTGCGGCCGTCTCCACCATGACAACCTCGTAACCTTCGCGCGTCCCGATTGGGTGCTAGGTGTTGGCCAGACCCTCGCCCATTCGGGATGCCTCATGCTCCGCACCGCTCGCCGTCTTGGCCTCGCCGTCCTCCTCGCCACCTCGGCCCTCGCGCCGGCCGCGCTGGCGCAACCCGCCCCCGCCGCCGCCGCCTCCAGAGCGGCGGAGGTTCCGCCGATCGTCTTCAAGCAGCGGACGCTGGCGAACGGGCTGAAGGTGTTCTCCTCGCTCGATCCGACCACGCCGAACGTCTCGGTGCAGGTCTGGTACGGGGTCGGCTCCAAGGACGATCCGCAGGGGCGCTCGGGCTTCGCGCACCTCTTCGAGCACATGATGTTCAAGGCCACCCGCAACCTGCCGGCCGAGAGCATCGACCGGATGACCGAGGACGTGGGCGGCTTCAACAACGCGTCGACCTGGGACGACTTCACCAACTACTACGAGGTGGTGCCGGCCAATCACCTGGAGCGGCTCCTGTGGGTCGAGGCCGAGCGCCTGTCGGCCCTCGTCGTGGACGAGCCCACCTTCAGGTCCGAGCGCGACGTGGTGAAGGAGGAGTTCCGCCAGAACTACCTTTCCCAGCCCTACGGCCGCCTGTTCGGCCTCTACGTCCCCCAGGCCAGCTACGCGGTCCATCCCTACAAGCGCCCGGGGATCGGCAACATCGAGGAGCTGGACGCCGCCACCATCGACGACGTGCGCGCCTTCCACCAGACTTGGTACCGGCCCGACAACGCCGCCCTGATCGTGGTGGGGAACTTCGACGAGGCGAAGCTGAACGCCTGGGTCGACAAGTATTTCGGCGCCCTGAAGCCGCCGCCGGCGCCCATGCCGCGCGTCACCGCCGTCGAGCCGCCGCGCACGAAGGCCGGGGTCTTCGAGGGCTATGGCCCCAACGTGCCGCTGCCGGCGGTGGTCATGACCTGGCAGGCGCCCAGGGCCGCCGACCCTGACGCGCCCGCGCTCATCGTGCTCGACGCCATCCTGTCGTCGGGCAAGTCGTCGAGGCTCTACAACAGCCTGGTCTATGAGAAGCAGATCGCCGTCGAGGCGATGTCCAACGCCGACCTGCCCCAGGACCCGGGCCTGTTCATGGTGGGCGCGGTCATGTCCAGCGGCCACACGATCGCCGAGGGGGAGGCCGCCCTGCTGGCCGAGGTGAAGCGCCTGCGCGACGCGCCGCCCACCGAGGCCGAGCTCTCGGAAGCCAAGAACGAGCTCGTGGCGGGCAAGCTGCGCGAGCGCGAGACCATCGACGGCCGGGGCTTCGCGCTCGGCCAGGCGCTGATGCTGACCGGCGATGCCGCCCGCGCCAACACCGAACTGGCCGACCTCCAGGCGGTCACCGCCGCCGACGTCCAGCGGGTGGCCCGCAAGTACCTGGCCGACGACCGCCGCATGACCATCCGCTACCGCGCCGAGTCCGAACGGCCGAAGGGTCAGGCGGAGGTCAAGGCCCCGCCGCCGCCCAGGACCGTGGCGACCTACACCGGCCCCGTCCTCACCCTCGCGCCCGAGGGCCAGCGGGAGACGCCGCCCCCCATCGGCGAGCCGATCCAGCCCGTCCTGCCCAGGCCCGCCGAGCGGACGCTCGCCAACGGCCTGAAGGTGATCGTCGCCCGCTCGTCCGACCTGCCGCTGGTCACCGCCGACCTCACCGTGAAGACCGGGGCCTGGGCCGATCCGCGGGGCCTGTCGGGCGCGGCCTCCATGACCGCCGGCATGCTGACCGAGGGCACCAAGACCCGCTCGGCTCAGCAGATCGCCAGCCAGACCGAGGCGCTCGGCGCGACCCTCGCCGCCGGCGCGGGCCTGGAATCCTCGTCGGTGACGCTCAGCGCCATGCCCGACAAGCTGCCCGCCGCGCTCGCCATCATGGCCGACGTGGCCCGCAACCCGGCCTTCGCGGCCGAGGAACTGGAGCGCCAGCGCCATCAGTCCCTGGACAGCCTGCAGGTGGCCTACCAGCAGCCGGGGTCGCTCGCCGCCTTCGTCGTGGCCCCGGTGGTGTTCGCCGGCACGCCCTTCGGCCACCCGCCCCAGGGCACGCCGGCCTCCATCGCCAGGCTGAAGCCCGAGACGCTCGCGGCCATCCACCAGGGCTTCTTCCGGCCCGACAACGCCATCCTCGTGCTGACCGGCGACATCGCGCCCGAGCATGGCTTCGCGCTCGCGGAAGCCGCGTTCGGCGACTGGACCGCGCCCATGACGCCGCTGCCGGCCGCGCCCGACGTGCGGCCCGAGCCGAAGCCGCGCGCCGTCGTCATCGACCTGCCCGGCACGGGCCAGGCCTCGGTGAACGTGGTCCGGCCCGCCATCGCCCGCACCGACCCCGACTACTATCCGGGCATGGTGGCCGGCACGGTGCTGGGCGGCGGCTATTCGGCCCGCCTGAACGCCGAGATCCGCATCAAGCGGGGCCTGTCCTACGGCGCCCGGGCCGGGCTCTCGACCAACCGCACCACGGGCTCCTTCCGCGCCTCGGCCCAGACCAAGAACGAGTCGGCGCCGCAGGTGCTGGACCTGATCAAGGCCGAGATGACCAAGCTCGCCGCCGAGCCCGCCTCCGCCGAGGAGCTGAAGGCCCGCAAGTCCGTGCTGGTCGGCGGCTTCGGCCGCGAGGTGGCGACGTCGGGCGGCCTCGCCGACATCCTCGGCAACTTCGCCCTCTACGGCGTGCCGCTGGACGAGCTCACCCTCTACACCCGCAAGGTGGAGGCGGTGGACGCGGGGGCGGTCCAGGCCTTCGCCCGCAAGGTCTTCGACCCCGCGACCTCCAGCGTCATCGTGGCCGGCGACGCCAAGGCCTTCGCGGAAGGGCTGAAGTCGCGGCTCCCCAACCTCGAGATCGTCCCCGCCGCCGACCTCGACCTGGAGAACCCGACGCTCAGGAAGTAGCCGCCCGCATGGTCCAGGCGCCGAGGTCGCGTTCGCGGCCCATCAGCGCCAGGCCCGAGGCGATGGATTCCAGCTCGGCGCCGGTCTCGATCCGCTCGCGCGGGAAGCGGCGGTGGAAGACCTCGCGCACGGCCGGGACCAGCGACGAGCCGCCGGTGAGGAACACCCGGTCGACGCCCTCGGGGCCCAGGCCGGCGTCGGCCAGCGCCCGGTCCACGGCGTCCTCGATCAGGGCCAGTTCCGGGGCGATCCAGGCCTCGAACTCGGCCCTCGCCACGTCCGCCGCGATCGAGATCGAGCCCGCCTCGAAGCGGAACTCGGCGTCGTCCTCGAACGACAGCGCCTCCTTCAGCTTCGAGACCGACCGGTACAGGCGGTAGCCGTGGTTCTCGTCCAGCACCTCCACCAGGCGCTCGATCTTCTCGGGCTCGTCGGCGTCGCGGACCATCCTGCGGATGTCCCGCATGTCGCGCCCGGCGCGCATGAGGGCGAGCTGGTCCCAGCGGGCGAAGGCCGTGTACCAGCGGTTCGGCATCGGCAGGGTCTTGCCGAGCGACGTGTAGGACGAGCCCTTGCCGAGCGCCGGCGAGACCAGCCGGTCGATGATGCGGTAGTCGAAGGCGTCGCCCGCCACGCCCACGCCCGCCCGGCCGAGCGGCGTCGAGCGCAGCTCTCCGCCGTGACGCTCGAAGCGGATGATCGAGAAGTCCGAGGTGCCGCCGCCGAAGTCGCCCACCAGCACCGTGGCGTCGTGGGCAAGCTCGCGGGCGAAGAAGAACGCCGCCCCCACCGGCTCGTAGGCGTAGAGGATCTCCTTCACCCCCATCCGCCTGAACGCCGTCTCGTAGCGGGAAAGCGCCAGGGCCTCGTCGGGGGCGGCCCCCACGAACCGCACCGGCCGGCCCACGATCACCCGCTCGGGAATCTCGCCCAGGGCGTCGCCGGCGTAGTCCCGCACCTTCAAGAGGAAGGTCGAGAGCAGGTCCTCGAAGCGGTAGCGCCGCCCCAGGATCTGGGTCTCGGTGAAGCTGCCTTGCGCGGCGAAGCTCTTGAAGCTCTGGATGAACCGCGTCTCGGCCGGGTCCTCGACGTAGGCCTCGATGGCCCAGGGCCCGGCGGCGATCTCCCGCCGCGTCGGGTCCTCGGCCGGGGCGTGGAAGGACAGGCAGCTCCGGAAGGCGAAGAGCTCGCCCCCGGAGGCGCCGTCGGCGCCTCCATCCAGCAAGGAGGCCGGCGCGGGGAACCTGACGAGGCTCGCCGGCCCGGCCGCGCCCGCCAGGGCGAGCACGGTGTTGGTGGTGCCGAAGTCGATGCCCAGCTGCACGGGGACGCGCTCCTCATCTTCCGGGGAGGGACGACGGATCGCCCGCTCCCCCGAACGGCGCGCGACCCCTAGCTCAGGCGGGTAAGGCCCCGCATCAGGCGTCCACCTCGGCCAGCGGGCGGTCGTAGGCGCACAGGGTGGCCTGCTGGATGATCCGCGACACCGAGGCCGACAGCGGGCATATCTGCACCGCCTTGGAGAGCCCCAGCAGGATCGGCCCGATCACCGTCGCCCCGCCCATGGACTTCAGGAGCTGGGTGGAGATGGCCGCCGAGTGGATGGCCGGCATGACCAGCACGTTGGCCGGCCCGGACAGGCGCATGAACGGGTAGTTGCCCCGCCGTTCCGGCTCCAGCGCCAGTTCGGGCGGCATCTCGCCCTCGTACTCGAACTCCACGCCGTCCATCTCGTCCAGCATGGCCACGGCCTCGCGCACCTTCTCGGAGCGCTCGCCCATGGGGTTGCCGAAGGCCGAGTAGGACAGGAACGCCACCCGCGGCTTGAAGCCCAGGGTCTTGACGGCCCGGGCCGCCTCGACGGCGATCTCCACCAGGTCGGCGGCCTCGGGCATCTCGGTGACGTTGGTGTCGGCGATGAACAGGGTCCGGCCCTTGGCCAGCACCACGCTCATGCCGATGACCCGGCCGTCGGGGGCGGGGTCGATCACCCTCAGAACCTCCTCCAGCACCTGATCGTAGGCGCGGGTGACGCCCGTCACCATGCCGTCGGCGTGGCCCAGCGCCACCATCGAGGCGGCGAAGGCGTTGCGGTCCTGGTTGATCAGGCGCTGCACGTCGCGGCGCAGGTAGCCCTCGCGCTGGAGGCGGGCGTAGAGGTTGTCGACGAACTGCTCGTTCCAGTGCGACAGGCGCGCGTTGATGATCTCCAGCTTCGCCTCGGCCGGGTCCAGGCCGGCCTGGCGCATGTTCTCGTGGACCAGCTCCTCGCGGCCGACCAGGATGGCCTGGCCCAGGCCCGCGCTCTGGAAGCCGTAGGCGGCGCGGATGACGCTGGGCTCCTCGCCCTCGGCGAAGACGATCTTCTTCTTCGGCCCCGACAGCACCGCCCCCTGCAGCTTCTGCAGAAAGGCCGCCGTGGGGTCGAGCCGCTGGGCGAGGCTGGCGCGGTAGGCGTCCATGTCCTCGATCGGCCGGCGCGCCACGCCGGTGTCCATGGCCGCCTGGGCCACGAACGGCGGGATGTACCAGATCAGCCGGGGGTCGAACGGCGTCGGGATGATGTATTCCGGCCCGAAGCGGAGCTGGGTGCCGTGGTAGGCGGCGGCCACCTCGTCGGGCACGTCCTCGCGGGCGAGCTGGGCCAGCGCCCGGGCGCAGGCGATCTTCATCTCCATGTTCACCCGCCGGGCGCGCACGTCGAGGGCGCCGCGGAAGATGTAGGGGAAGCCCAGGACGTTGTTCACCTGGTTCGGATAGTCGCTGCGGCCGGTGGCCACGATGGCGTCGGGCCGGACCGCATAGACCTCTTCAGGGGTGATTTCCGGGTCCGGGTTGGCCATGGCGAAGATGATCGGCTTCGGCGCCATGGCCTTCACCAGCTCGCCGTCCAGGGCGCCCTTGGCCGACAGGCCGATGAACACGTCGGCGCCGTCCAGCGCCTCGGCCAGGGTGCGCTTGTCGGTGTCGACCGCGTGCGCGCTCTTCCACTGGTTCATGTCTTCGGGCCGGCCGCGCCACAGCACGCCCTTGCGGTCGACGGCCAGCACGTTGTCGTGCGGCACGCCCATGGCCTTGATCAGCTCCAGGGTGGCGATGCCCGCCGCGCCGGGGCCGTTCAGCACCACCTTGATCTTCGAGATGTCGCGGCCGGTGATCTCGCAGGCGTTGATCAGGCCCGCGGCGGTGATGATCGCCGTACCGTGCTGGTCGTCGTGGAACACCGGGATGTCGAGCAGGTCCTGAAGCTCGGTCTCGATGCGGAAGCACTCGGGGCTCTTGATGTCCTCGAGGTTGATGCCCCCGAAGGTGACGCCGATGTTCTTGACGACGGTGATGATCTCGTCCGGGTCGGTGGCCGAGACCTCGATGTCCAGCGCGTCCACGTCGGCGAAGCGCTTGAACAGCACCCCCTTGCCTTCCATCACCGGCTTGGACGCCAGCGCGCCCAGGTCGCCCAGGCCGAGGATCGCGGTGCCGTTCGAGATCACCGCCACCAGGTTGCCCTTGGACGTGTAGTCGTAGGCCGCCTCGGGGTCCTCGGCGATCTTCAGCACCGGCACCGCCACGCCCGGCGAATAGGCGAGCGACAGGTCCCGCTGGGTGGCCATCGGCTTGGTGGCCGCGATGGCGATCTTCCCGGGGCGCGGGAGGCGGTGGAAGCTCAGGGCTTCCTCGTCGGTGAAGGTGCGTTTTTCGGCGTCGCTCATGCGCGCGTGGGATCCCTCTGCTCGGGCGCGGCTCAATGGAAGGCCGGCAACCTATAGAGCCGGGCCGTGACAAACAACCTTCCGCGCCCTCTGTCCCAACGGGATGCAAGGGGAGAGGCGGGCGAATTTCCGCGGAACCGGATCGCGCCCCGGCGGTTATGGGCCTCGCAGGGGTGTGTGGGGGCGTGCAGGGAGCACGTCTATCATGATGAAAGTCCTTTCCGCCGCCGCGGCCATCGCGGCGCTCACGGTCGCGCCGGCCGCGTTCGCGCAGTCCACGGGTTCGGCCGCGACCTCGTCCACGCCGCCGGCCTCCGGCGAAGCGACGGAGACGCCCGCGGGGGCCCATGCGGGCTCCCATGCCGGCATGAGCGGCGCTTCGTCGGCCGCCCAGGCGGGCGCCGACGCCAGCGTCACCACCGGCATGACCGTCAAGGACAAGTCCGGCGCCAGCATCGGCCAGGTCGCCGACGTCAAGAGGGAGGGCGGCAAGACCATGGCCACCATCAAGATGGGCGCCGACACCTTCGCGGTGGACGCGGCCAACCTGGCGGTCGACGGCGGGGCGGCGACGATCAACGCCACCCAGGCCGAAATCCAGCAGATGCTGAAGAAGTAGTCCCTCGCCTGGAGGGACAGGGAAGGCGGCTCCGGCGACGGGGCCGCCTTTTTCCTTTCCTCCCCCTCCCCCGACGGGGGAGGAGAGGGGCGAGTCACCCCGCCCTTCCGTGGCTTCCGTGTTCCCCCCTCCACCCGCCTTCGCCTATCGCCGGTTGACAGCGGCACGCACTGCCCCCAAACCACGCGCCTCCTGCAATAACGTCCCCCATCGGAGGCCCACATGCGCGTCGGCGTGCCCCGCGAGATCAAGCCGGACGAATATCGTGTGGGCCTGACGCCCGCCGCCGTCCGCGAATACGTCGCCCACGGCCACGAGGTGGTGGTCGAGGCGGGCGCCGGGGCCGGCGCGGGCTATGTGGACGAGGCCTATGTGCGGGCGGGCGCCAAGATCCTGCCGACCGCCGAGGCCGTGTTCGACGCCGCCAGGATGATCGTGAAGGTCAAGGAGCCCCAGGCCGTCGAGTGGGCTAGGCTGGGCGCCGACCACATCCTCTTCACCTACCTGCACCTGGCGCCCGACCCGGCCCAGACGGAGGGGCTGCTGAACTCGGGCTGCGCGGCCGTGGCCTACGAGACGGTGACGGATGCGCAAGGCGGCCTGCCGCTGCTCGCGCCGATGTCCGAGGTCGCCGGCCGCATCGCCGTCTTCTCGGCGGGCGAGACCCTGCTCAAGCACAACGGCGGCATGGGCCTGCTCATCTCGGGCGTCCCCGGCGTGCCGCCCGCCCGCGTCTGCATCCTGGGCGGCGGCGTCGTGGGCGCCAACGCGGCGGTCATGGCCGCGGGCCTGGGCGCCGAGGTGGTGGTGATGGAGCGCTCCATCCCGCGCATGCGCTACATCGACGACATCTTCGCCGGCCGGGTCATCACCCGCTACTCGACCTACGATTCGGTGGAGGAGGAGATCCTCAAGGCCGACGTGGTCATCGGCGCGGTGCTGACGCCCGGCGCCGCCGCGCCCAAGCTGGTCCGCCGCGAGCACCTGTCGCGCATGAAGCCCGGCTCGGTGCTGGTGGACGTCTCCATCGACCAGGGCGGCTGCTTCGAGACCTCGCGTCCGACCACCCACAAGAACCCGACCTACGTCATCGACGGCGTGGTCCACTACTGCGTGGCCAACATGCCGGGCGCCGCGCCCCGCACCTCGTCCGAGGCGCTGGGCCACGCCACCCTGCCCTTCGGCCTCCAGCTCGCCGACAAGGGCCTGGACGCGCTCAAGGCCAACAGGCACCTGGCCAAGGGCCTGAACGTGCTGAAGGGCCAGATCACCCACCCCGCCGTCGCCGAGGCCCTCGGCAAGCCCTTCGCCGACCCCTACGGCGCCTGGGCGTAACAGGCTTCCTGGCTCGAACGACAAAGCGCCGGTCGAAAGGCCGGCGCTTTTCCTTGTCCACGAACCCACGACCGTCATGGCCGGCCTTGTGCCGGCCCCCCAGAGACGCAGGCCTTAGTCGGGCTGGAGATCGGTCGGCGCATATGGGTCCCCGGGACAAGCCCGGGGATGACGAGGGGGGAGACGCCGAGCCCTTCTGCGCAGGCGCGCGCAGCGCGCCTTCTGCGTTTTCCGTGGTTGAACCCAATCCGCTGACGCTTCGCGGCGGCTGGGCTTCCCTCCGCGGAAATACCGTCGCAACAATCCTCCCCACGCTTGAGCCCATCAGCGAGGGAGCCCCGCCATGTGCGACGACGACATCAATCCGTGGCTGCCGGCCGACCCGGCCGTTTCGCGCCGCGCCTTCGGCCTGGGCGCGGCGGCGGCCGCCGCCCTGACCGCCGCCGAGGCCCGCGCCCAGGCTCAGGTCGTGGAGAAGGACGTCACGGTGAAGACGCCCGACGGGACGGCCGAGGCGGTGCTCCTCCATCCGGCCGGCAAGGGGACCTGGCCGGCGGTGCTCATCTGGACCGACATCGGCGGCCTGCGCCCGGTGTTCCGCCAGATGGGCCGCAGGCTGGCCGCCCAGGGCTATGTCGTCCTCGTCCCCAACCCCTTCTACCGCTCGGCCGACCAGGCCCAGACCCAGGCGCTCAGCTTCGCCACGCCCTCCGGCCGCCAGACCCTGATGGCCTACCGCGCCGCCATCGCCGCCGGCGCCGGGCCGGCGGGCGACGCCCAGGCCTTCCTCGCCTTCCTGGACGCGCAAGCCCAGACGAACACGAAGAGGCCGGCCGGGGTGCAGGGCTACTGCATGGGCGGGCCGCTGGCCTTCCAGACGGCGGGCGCCCTGCCGGCCCGGATCGGGGCGGTGGCCTCCTTCCACGGCGCGGGCCTGACCACCGACGGGCCGGCCAGTCCCCACCTGCTGATCCCGAAGACCAGGGCGTCCTACTTCGTCGCCATCGCGAAGAACGACGACGCCCGCGATCCGAAATCCAAGGACATCCTGAAGGCGGCCTTCGCCGAGGCGAAGCGCCCGGCGACCGTCGAGGTCTATCAGGGCGACCACGGCTGGTGCGTCCCCGGAAGCCAGGTCTACGACCAGGCCGAAGCCGAACGCGCCTGGGCCGAACTGACCAAGCTCTACAAGGCGGCGCTGGGGTAGCTACCTCCCCCATCGCGGCAGCGATGTCGGGAGGGGGACCGCGCGCCGCGGCCTGCGGCCTCCAGCTCGTCATGGCCGGCCTTCGTGCCGGCCACCCATAGACGCAGGCCTTCGCCGGACTGGAGGGCGATCGGCGCATATGGGTCCCCGGGACAAGCCCGGCGATGACGGGGGAAGTTGTCCCGAGACGCCGCTTAGCGGCGGCTCAGCGTTGAAACCACGGATTGCACGGATGGTCCGTCGCGAAATCCGTGAAATCGGTGAAATCCGTGGTTCAAGCCTGGGTCCCCGCTTTCGCGGGGATGAGCGGTGTGGTTTCCGGCCCCCCCGCCCCTCCCGTGTTTTCCGTGGTTTATTCCCCTACTTGCCCGTCTCCGGCGGCCGGCGCTCGAAGGTCCCGGCAGCCCCCGGGAACACCACCGGGCTCTCCCAGCCGTCGGGCGAGATGGCGCTGACCCCGAAGAACCAGTCGTCGATGTTGACGCCCTTCAGCACCGTGCTCGCCGCGCCGTCGGCCAGGCGCGACTGGCGCCACTGCGGCTCGGTCGTGCCGCGCCACCACACCCGGTAGGCCGCCGCCCCTTGCGACGGCGTCCACTTCACCGTCGTGTCGGCGCTGACCGCGCCGGAAATCTCCACCCCCTCGGGCGGCTTCGGCGCGCTGGCGAGCGCGGCCATGGTCGCCACGTTCAGCCGGGTCACCTGGGCCAGGTACTCGAAGTCCACCCCGTCCACCGTGTCGCCGTACTTGATCCCGTTCTCGGTGCGCAGGTCCTGGTGCTGGCGGCGATAGTTCTCCACCGCCTCGGTGACGCGCACGGCCGGGAAGCCGGCCTTCAGCATCTCCACCTGGTCGCCGCCGCGGCCGAAGCGGTCGGTGCGATAGACCATCACCACGTCGAAGTTGGTCAGGTAGCGGTCGGCGATGACGTCCATGAACCGGGCGAGGTTGCGCGAGGGACTGTCCACCTCGCCGCCGTTGTAGCGCCGGCGGTTGGCCTCCTCGGCGCTCTCGGTGGTGCGGGTGCCCTCCGAGAAGACGCGGACGTGGGTGTTGTCGCGCACGCCGCTCAGGCCTTCCGAATTGCCGACGATGTCGTTGTTGAGGTTGGCCTCCACGCGCCAGCCCTGCTGCACGGCGTAGTCGGCCAGCACCTTGCCGCCCAGGAGGCCCTGCTCCTCGCCGGACAGGGCCGCGAACACCAGGGTGGCGGGGAACTTGTGCTTCGACAGCACGCGGGCGGCCTCGATCACGGCGGCCACGCCCGAGGCGTCGTCGTTGGCGCCCGGCGCGTCGGCCTTGAAGTTCATCACGTCGGTGACGCGCGAATCCAGGTGGCCCGAGATCACGATCACCCGGTCGGGATCGGTGGTCCCCTTCTGGATGGCCAGCACGTCCATCACCTCGGTGGGCGTCGGCACGCGGTTGTTGGTGAAGGTCTGGGACGGCGTGGCGATCGTCAGGCAGCCGCCGCAGTCCTTGGAGATCGCCGCGAACTCGGACGCCACCCAGCGGCGGGCGGCGCCGATGCCGCGCTTGTCGCTCTTGGTGTCCGACAGCGTGTGGCGGGTGCCGAAAGAGACCATCTTCTCGATGTCGGCCCGCTGGCGGGCCGGCTGCACCTGGCTGGTCAGCTCGCGGAGCAGGGGCTGTTCGCCGCCTAAGGGTTGGGCGTTGACGGCGAGCGGGGCGAGGAGGGCGGCGGCTGCCGCAAGGTGAAGCATGCGCATGGCCGGACCTTGCCCATCCGACCGAAGGGGGGCAATACCGGACCCGCGTACCGGTCAAGGGAACGGGGTGGAAAGCCCCGGCTGTGCCCGCAACTGTAGGCGGCGAGGGCCGCGTCCGATCCTCCGAAGTCCTTGGACGAAGGAGGGCGCCACTGGAGTGACATCCGGGAAGGCGGGGACGAGGTCCGGCGACCCGTGAGCCAGGAGACCTGCCGGCGCGCTTTGTCGCTCTCCGTGGCCCGGGACCAGGCCGTGGACCGGCAGGGTCCCTCAAAAGGCTCTTCCGTCGCAGCGACTCCTTCACTGGAGGTCGTTCGACCATGCGTGTTCTGCTGCTTTCCACCGCCGCCCTCGCGGCTCTTCCCTTCTGCGCCCATGCCGAGGACGCCGCCGTCGACACGGTGATCGTCACCGCCACCCGCCTGCCCGCCGCGCCCCATGAGGTGACCGGCGCGCGCGTGGTGGACGAGCCCGAGCTCCGCGCCCGGGCCATGCCCTTCGCCGCCGACGTGCTGGCCACCGTCCCGGGCGTGGCCATCGCCCGCAACGGCGCCTTCGGCGGCGTCTCGGCCATCCGCATCCGCGGCGCCTCGCCCGACAAGACCCTGGTGCTGGTGGACGGTGCGCCCGTGGGCGACGCGGCCGACCCCAACGGGGCCTTCGACCCCGCCTCCCTCCAGACCGCCGACCTTGCCCGCATCGAGGTGCTGTCGGGACCCCAGGGCTCGCTCTGGGGCTCGGAGGCCATCGGCGGCGTGGTGGCCTTCACCACCCGCGAGCTCTCTGGCTGGCGCCTGGAGGCCGAGGGCGGCTCCCTCGACACCGCCCGCCTGTTCGCCGGCGCCGGCCTCTCCCATGACGACCGGGCGCTCTCGGCCAGCGTGGCCGCCTTCCGCACGGACGGCGTGTCCAAGGCCGACACGGGGACCGAGAAGGACGGCTTCAAGACCGTGACCGCCAACCTCGCCGGCCGGGTCCAGCTCGGGGCCGTGAAGCTGGACGGCCGCGTCCGCTACACCGACAGCGACATCGACATCGACGGCTTCCCGGCCCCCGCCTACGAGCTCGGCGACACCCCCGACCGCAACACCAGCCGCGCCTGGCTGGGCCAGCTCCGCGCCCAGGCCGACGCCTTCGGCCTGAAACACGCCGTGGGCTACAGCCTCTACGACCTGCACAGGAAGAACGTCTCGGACTTCCCCGCCGCCTTCGACGCCCGCCGCCAGGTGCTGCGCTGGACCGGCGAGACCGACCGTCTCGCCGTCGGCGCCGAGCGCCAGGAGACCCGCGCCGAACTCTCCGACGGGACAGCCCTCGACCTCTCCAACACCGCCGTGTTCGGCGTCATTCGTCATCAATTTCAACGGCTTACGCTGACCGCCAGCGCCCGCCACGACGACCCAGAGGCCTTCAAGGCCAGGACCACCGGCCGCCTCGCCGCCGCCCTCGACGCCGGCCATGGCTTCACCCTGACCGCCTCGGCCGGCACGGGCTTCAAGACCCCCACCATCAGCCAGGCCGTCTGCGCCTTCTGCTTCGCCCCGCCGGTCCCGCTGGTCCCTGAGAAGGCCGAGGGCTACGACCTGCGCCTCGGCTGGCGCAACGACCGCCTCTCCGCCGCCCTCACGGCCTACCGCCTCTCGGTCCGCGACCAGATCGCCTACCAGGGCCTGCGCTACGTCAACATCGCCCGCACCCGCTCCGAGGGCCTGGAAGGCGAGCTCGACGCCCGCCTCACCGCCGCCCTGCGCCTGAAGCTGGCCGCCGCCTGGACCGACGCCGTCGACCGCACGACGGGCCAGAGCCTGCTGCGCGTCCCCGACCGCTCGGGGGCGGCGGCGCTGTTCTGGGAGGACGGCCCCTGGACGGCGGCCTTCACGGTCCGCGCCGAGTCCAGCCAGTCCGACACCGCCCGCGACGGCTTCAGCCGCATCGTGCGCAGGGGCTTCGCCACCGCGGACCTCGCGGGCTCATACGCCGTGACCGAGCAGGTGACCCTGACCGCCAGGGTCGAGAACCTCGCCGACCGCGGCTTCCAGGAAACCTTCGGCTACAACGAGCCCGGACGGGCCGTGTACATCGGGGTCAGGCTTCGGAACTAGGCGGCGGCCCAGGCGAGCGCCTCGGGATCGTCGAGGGCCATCTCGTCCCAGTCGAGGTCCGGCGGCGGGCTCATGGCGGCGGCCACGACCGCGCTCATCTCGGCGGCCGAGCTGACGCCCACCAGCACGGCGGACGCCTCGGGGCGCGACAGCGCGAAGCCGAGCGCCGCCTGCAGCGGGTCGGACCGGCCCTCGGCGATCAGCCGGCGCGCCCGGCTGATGCGGCCGGCGGCGGCCTTCAGGTGGCTCGGCGCCCGGTCGGGCGGCAGGAAGAGCACGCCGTTCAGGAAGATCGAGCGCAGGTGCACCTCGATGCCCATGCCGGCGAGCTCGGCCAGGGTGCCGTCGATCAGCAGGCGCTGGTCCAGCAGCGAGGCCGGCGCCTGCACCACGTCGGGCTTGAAGCGCTTGGCGAGGCCGATCGGATCGTCCGAGGCGTAGACCGACACGCCGATGCGGCGGCATAGCCCCTGGTCCTTCAGCGTCCGCAGGCGTTCCCACAGGTGCGGGCCTAGCGGCGAGAAGAGGTCGGTGGCGGACGGCGCCAGCACCGTGTCCACCTGGTCGACGCCCAGGCGGCGCATCTGCGCGCGCAGCTCGGCTTCCACCAGGTCCGGGCCACGGTCGGGACGGACGGTCGTGAGCGTGACGCGGAACGGGCAGGGGCGCGGCAGGGCCTGGCCCAGCATGCCGTCGCCCGTGTGGCTGTGGCGGCCCACTTCCAGCACGCCCAGGCCGGATCGCGCCGCGATCGCCAGGATGTCGCGGGCCTCGGCCTCGCGCGGCCGGCCGCGAAGCGCCGGCTGGTCGAAGCCGAATTGCCCGGACCCGAGGCCGAGCTTGCTGAGGGGAGAGTTCATGGGGTCGAAGGCTTGGTGAAGTCCTCTTGAGGTCCCATCATCACCTGGAACACCTAAGAACCGGTGACCGAGACCTTTCGTGAGTCTTAAGGCGTGACAGATCCCCTGCCCGAGCCGCCCTTGGCGGAGTGGCCGCTCTTCGGCCTTGCCGACGACGTTCGTCCCGCCCTGCGCCAGGCGCGCGACGCCGGCCAGGCCTGCGTGCTGGCCACCCTGATCGCCGTGGAGGGCGGTGGACCCCGGCCTGAGGGGACCCAGATGGTCTTCGCGCCGGGAATCGTCAGCGGCTACTTCTCGGGCGGTTGCGTGGAAGGCGACGTGGCCGGCCACGCCTGGGCTTGCCTCGCGGACGGCGAGCCGCGCACCCTGGTCTATGGCGAGGGCAGTCCCTGGCCCGACATCCGGCTGCTTTGCGGGGCTCGCATCGAGATCGTGCTGGAGCGCGTGCCGGCCGAGGACCCGGCGCTCTCTGAACTGCTGGCGGCCGAGGACGAGCGGCGGCCCGTCACCTGGGTCAGCGACGGCTGGGCGCGCGTCTGCGCCGCCGAGGTTTCGCCCTGGGCCGAGGCGACCGTGCTGCGCCGCTACGAACCCCGGCCGCGCCTGGTGATCGTGGGCGGCGATCCCACGGCGCTGGCCATCGCCGAACTGGGGGTCCGCTCGGGCTTCGAGACGACCCTGGTGCGGCCCAAGGGCCCGGTCACCCCGCCGCCGGTGGCGGGCGTCGCCTATCGCCGTGACGAGCCGGCCGAGGCCCTGGCGGTCGTCGGCCTCGATCCGTGGACGGCGGTGGCGGTGGCCACCCACGACCTCGACACCGACCGCGAGGCGCTGCGTGCGGCCCTGCCGTCCGACGCGGGCTACGTGGGCCTGCTGGGTGCGCGGCGCAGGCTGGAGGGGCGGCTGGAGGAACTGCGGGCCGAGGGCATGCCGGAAGCCGCCATCGCCCGGCTGCACGCGCCCATCGGCCTCGACATCGGCGGCAAGGCGCCCTTCGAGGTGGCGGTCTCGGTGATCGGGGAGCTCGTCGCCCTGCGCTATGCGCCCGAGGGCAGTCGCGACAACGGCAGCACGTCCACGACCGACCCGGCCTCGGCCGCCGGGGCCTGAGCGGGCCTGCGCAGCAGAGCGTCGGCCAAGGCGAACACGCTGACCAGCGAGGAGTCCTGGTCCCGGTAGGGGCGGACCGTGACGCCGCCGCCCTCGAAGGCGAGCCTGGCGCGCATCCAGTGCTCGCGGGGCCCGTTGGCCGGCAGGGCCTCCTCCAGGCGCGCGGAGATCGCGCGGGGCTCGGCGGGCGCGCCCTGCCAGGCCATCAGCAGGGGCCGCAGGAACATCTCGGCGCAGACGAAGGCCGAGGCCGGATTGCCCGGCAGGCCCAGCATCCGGCGGCCGTCGCCCAGCACGCCGAAGAAGGTGGGTTTGCCCGGCCGCACGGCCACGCTGGCGACCTTCAGCTCCAGCCCCAGCGCCTCGCCGGCCTTGCGGACGAGGTCGTGGTCGCCCACCGAGGCTCCGCCCAGGGTGACCACGAGGTCGCCTTCGGCCGCGCGGAGCGCCTCGATGGTGGCCTCCAGGTCGTCGCGCACGGGCCGCGCCCGTCGGACCTCCCCGCCCCAGCCTCGGATCAGGGCGGCCAGGGCCGGCGAGCCGGAGTCGTAGATCTGGAACGGCCCGGGCGTCGCGGGCGCCTCGACGATCTCCTCGCCGGTGGAGAACAGCGCCACGCGCGGGCGCCTCGCCACCGTCAGCTCCGCGCGTCCCGCCGCGGCGGCCAGCGACAGCCGCCAGGGATCGATGGTCGTCCCGCGCGCCAGCAGGGCCTGGCCGGCCCGGAAGTCGCCGCCCGCCGGCCGGACATGGCGCCCGGCCTCGACGGCGGGCACGGTCGCCGTGTCGCCGTCGCGCTGGACGTCCTCCTGGATGACCACGGCGTCGCAGCCCTGGGGTATCGCCGCCCCGGTGAAGATGCGCACGGCCTCGCCTGGCCGGACCTCGCCCGCATATCCGTGGCCGGCCGCGCTCTCGCCCACAACCTTGAGCGTTCCCGGCGCGTCGGCGCTGCGCACCGCATAGCCGTCCATGGCCGAGGCGTCGAAGGGCGGCTGGTCGCGCACGGCGGCCACGTCCTCGGCCAGCACACGGCCGACGGACTCCGCCACGGGAACCCGTTCCGTCACGGGCGCCGGAACCTCGGCCAACATCCGCGCCCGGGCCTCGTCGACCGGGAGCAGCGTCACGCCCGCCAGTCTCCGCTCTTGCCGCCGGTCTTGCTGACCAGCCGCACGGCCTCGATGACCATGCCCTTCTCGACGGCCTTGAGCATGTCGTACAGCGTGAGCAGCGCCACCGAAGCCGCCGTCAGGGCCTCCATCTCCACGCCCGTCTGGCCGGTGGTCTTCACCCGGGCGATGACGGACAGCCCGCCCTCGGCCGGTTCCACCCGCACCTCGGCCTTGGCGATCGGCAGGGGGTGGCACATGGGGATCAGGTCGGAGGTCTTCTTGGCGGCCATCACGCCGGCGATCTCGGCGGCGGCGCGCACGTCGCCCTTCTTTCCCTCGCCCGACACGGCAAGCCGCAGCGTCTCCGGGCTCATCCGCAGGAAGCCCTCAGCCACCGCCTCGCGGGTCGTCACGGCCTTGTCCGAGACATCGACCATGCGGGCCCGGCCGGTCTCGTCGATGTGGGTGAGCCTCCTCACGCCTCCATCAGCCTCGGCATCAGCTCGACCATGTTGCAGGGGCCGTGGCGGCTGTCGAGCTGAGCCGAGATCACCTTGTCCCAGCCGTCCTTCACCGCCCCGTTCGAGCCGGGCAGGCAGAAGACGAAGCAGCCCTTGACGATGCCGGCCAGCGCCCGCGACTGGAGGGTGGACAGCCCCACCGACTGGTAGCTCACCAGGTGGAAGATCACCGAGAAGCCGTCGATCTCCTTGTCGAACAGCGGGCGGATGGCCTCGGGCGTCACGTCGCGGCCGGTGATGCCGGTGCCGCCCGTCGTCACGATGGCCTCCACGCCCTCCCCGACCCAGGCCAGCACCTGCCTGCGGATCTCGTCCACGTCGTCGCGGACGATGGCCTTCCCGGCCAGCTCGTGGCCGGCGCCCGTCACCCGCTCGGCCAGCAGATGACCGGAGGTGTCGCTCTCCTCGTCCCGGGTGTCGGAGATGGTCAGCACCGCGACCTTCACCGGCTTGAACGGGCGGGCCTCGTCGATCCGGCCGCCGGGCTTCAGGGCTGGGGCGTTCATGGGGCTTGCTCCTTCTCCCACCGGGCGCGGTCCTTCAGGTCCTGGGGCGTGGGCTCGATCCAGCGGGCGCCCGCCGGGCCGTGTTCCTTCTTCCAGAACGGGGCGGCGGACTTCAAGTAGTCCATCAGGAAGTCGCAGGCCTCGAAGGCGGCGCGGCGATGGCCGGCCGCCGTGGCCACGAAGACGATCGGTTCGCCCGGCGCGATCCTCCCCACCCGGTGCAGGATCATCAGGTCGTCGAGCGCGAAGCGGCTCCGCGCCTGCTCGGCGATCCTGCCGATCTCGCCCTCGGTGAAGCCGGGGTAGGCCTCCAGCTCGAGGATCTTGGTCTCGCCCCCTTCGGCCCGGGCTATGCCGGTGAAGGTCGCCACGGCGCCGGTCTCGGTGCGCCCGCGCGAGAAGGCGCTCAGCAGGGCGCCGGGGTCGAAGGGCTGGTCGACGAGCCGGATCATCCGCCGCTCATGGGTGGCAGGAAGGCGACCTCGGCGTGGGGCGCGAGCGCGGGGTCGCCCCGCACGATGGCCCGGTCGACGGCCACCTGCACGCCAGGGGCCGCCAGCGCCGCCGCGAGCGCCGCGTCTCCGGCCGAGAGCGCGGCCTTCAGCGCCGACAGCGAGGCGCCGTCCACGACCTTCTCCCGCCAGCCGGCGACGTCGCGCAAGGGGCCGAACAGGAGGACGCGGGCCACCCTCAGCCTCCCGTCGTCGACATGTGGCGGGCGACGGCCGGCCCGGCGGCCCGGGCGATCCGGAAGTCGTGGCCCTTGGGCTTGGCGTCCACCGCCAGGCGGATGGCCTCGATAAGGTCCGCATCCGAGGCCCCGGCCCGCAGGACGGCGCGCAGGTCGGCGGAGTCCTCCTGGCCCAGGCAGGTGTGCAGGGTCCCGGTGCAGGTCAGCCGCACGCGGTTGCAGGCCTCGCAGAAGTTGTGCGTCAGCGGCGTGATGAAGCCCAGGCGCCCGCCGGTCTCGGCGACGCGGACGTAGCGGGCCGGGCCGCCGGTGTTCAGCGGGATGTCCTCCAGCGTCCAGAAACCTTCCAGCTCTCGCCGGACGTCCTTCAGCGACAGGAACTGGTCCGTCCGGTCGGCCTCGACCTCGCCCATCGGCATGGTCTCGATCAGGGTCGCGTCCAGGCCCCGGCCGTGAGCCCAGGCGATCAGGCCGGGCAGCTCGGAGGCGTTGTCGTCCTTGAGCGCCACGGCGTTGATCTTGACCTTCAGGCCCGCCGCCTGGGCGGCGTCGATCCCGGCCAGCACCTTGGCGAGGTCGCCGCCCCGGGTGAGCGCGCGGAACAGGTCCGGCCTCAGGGTGTCGAGCGAGACGTTGATCCGCTTCACGCCGGCGCCCGCCAGCCGGTCGGCGAATTCCGCCAGCCGCGTGCCGTTGGTGGTGAGGGTGAGCTCCGAGAGGTCGCCGGTCGCGAGGTGACGCGACAGGCTCTCCACCAGCTCCATCACGCCCTTGCGCACCAGGGGCTCGCCGCCGGTGAGGCGCAGCTTGCGCACGCCAAGAGCGACGAAGGCCGAGGCGATGCGGTCCAGCTCCTCCAGCGTCAGCACCTGCGCCTTCGGCAGGAAGGTCATGTGCTCGGCCATGCAGTAGGTGCAGCGCAGGTCGCAGCGGTCGGTGACCGACAGCCGCAGGTACGTGACCGTCCGGCCGAAGCCGTCGATCAGCGGGGGGCCTTGCGGCGGGAAGGCAGGCGTGCGCGTCATGGAATTGCGAAGATAGAGGCGATGAGGCCGTGGCGACAGAGGCGGTTGTTCTGGCGGCGGGGGCCGGGTCCCGGTTCGGCGGCGGCAAGCTGCTGACGGCCTATGGGCACGGCGTGCTGCTGGACGGCGCGCTGGCGGCGGCCTTCGCCGCGCCCGTGCGCCGGGTCACGGTGGTGACGGGCGCCGAGGGATCGCGCATCGCCGAGGCGGCGCTGGCCCACGACCCGTCCGTCCAGATCGTCGACTGCCACGACTGGGAGGAAGGCATGGCCGCCTCCCTGCGGGCCGGGATCGCCAGCCTGCCGCCCGACGCCGAGGCCTGCATGGTTTTCCTGGGGGACATGCCGCGCGTGCCGCACGCGGTCCTGAAACCCCTGTGCGAGGCGGTGCGGGCCGGCGCGCCCGCCGCCGCCCCCCGGTTCGGCGCGCGCCGGGGCAATCCGGTGGTGCTGTCGCGCGACCTCTTCCCGGAGGTGATGGCGCTCCGGGGCGACGTGGGCGCGCGGATCATCCTCGACGCCCTGGGCGAACGCCTGGCCCTGATCGACGCCCCCGACGACGGCGTGCTCTACGACGTCGACGCGCCCGAGGATGTTGAGGATTAGCTGTCGGTGTAGACCGGCCTGCGCTTCTCGATGAACGCCCGGCGGCCCTCGGCGAAGTCCTTCGTCCGGGCGCAGAGCACCTGGTTGCGGTTCTCGATGGCCATGGCGGCCTCCAGGCTGGGCGCATCCACCGCCAGGCTCAGCCCTTCCTTGGTGAGCCGCAGGCCCATGGGCGAGGCCATCAGCATCTCGTCCAGATAGGGCTGGGCGGCGGCCTCCAGCGCATCGTCGGGCGCGACCTCCGAGACGAGACCGGCGGCCAGCGCCCGCTGGGCGCCGATGAACCGGCCGGTCAGCATCAGTTCCGAGGCCACCGAGGTCCCCACCAGCCTCGGCAGGAAGTAGCTGACCCCCATGTCGCAGGCCGACAGGCCCAGGCGGATGAAGGCGGCGTTCATGCGCGCGCTCTCGCCGGCGATCCGGATGTCGGCCGCCAGGGCGAAGGCGAAGCCCCCGCCGCAGGCCGCCCCATGAACCAGGGCGACGATCGGTTGCGGGCAGCGCCGCATGCGGACGTAGACGTCCGCCAGGTGTCCCTGGAAGCCGAAGCCGCCGCCGAACGGCGCGGCCTGGCTCCCGTCGGCCTCCTTGATGTCGAGGCCGGCGCAGAACGCCCGGCCCGCGCCCCGCATCACCACGATCCGCACCGAGCCGTCGTCGTGGAGCCGTCCGAAGTAGTCGCGCAGCTCGTCCACCATCCTCAGCGAGATGGCGTTCAGCGCGTCCGGGCGGTTCAGCGTCAGCCAGTCGACCGGCCCGCGCTTCTCGACCTCGATCGTTTCGTAGGTCGCCATGGCGTCCTCCCTCAGGCCAGGCCCTTGCCGATGTCGCGGCGGGTGGCGTCCCCGAGCTGCGAGCCGCCGTCGCAGTCGAGGATGGTCCCGGTGATGTACTGGGCCGACGGGCTGCACAGGAAGACGGCGCTCTCGGCCACCTCGGAGATGCGACCCCAGCGGCGCATCGGGATGCGCTCGTGGTGCTTGGCCCGCGTCGAGGGATCGGGCGCGAGCCGGGCCATGCCCTCGGTGTCCTCGATGGGGCCCGGCGAGATGCCGTTCACCCGCACCTCCGGACCCCATTCCATGGCCAGAACCCGGATCACCTGGTTGACGCCCGCCTTGGCGGCGCAGGCGTGGATCTGCAGCGGCATGGCGTTCACCGCCTGGCCCGCCGTGATGGCGATCAGCGAGGCGCCCGGCTTGTTCAAGAGGTCGTAGGAGCCGCGGAAGACGTTGAAGGTGCCGAGGAGGTCGATGTCCACCACGGTCTTGAAGGCGTTGGCCGACATGGCCGCCGCCGGGGCCAGGAAGTTGCCCGCCGCGCCCGACACCACGATGTCCATGGCCCCGAAGGCCTCGACGACCTGCTCCATGGCCGCGCGGATGGCGGCGTAGTCGCGCACGTCGGCCGACAGGCCCAGGGCGTCGGGTCCGATGGACTCGGCCGCGCGCCTGGCCTTGTCCGGGTCGCGTCCGGCCACCGCCACCTTGGCGCCCAGCTCGGCGAAGCGCTTGGCGATGCCCAGGTTGATGCCGCTGGTGCCGCCGGCGACGAAGGCGGTCTTGCCGGCCAGCAGGCCGTCCTTGAAGGCGCTCATGGGGTGTTCCTCCTGGTGTTGTGCTTGTCGGGGCTCAGCGGCGGCCCTGGCCGTCGTCCACCTTGATGCAGGTTCCGGTGACCGCCTCAGAGGCGGGCGAAACCAGATAGAGCAGGGTGCTGTCGAGCTGGGCCTGGTCGCCCAGCCGCTTGCGCGGGAAGTGCTGCGAGATGTCGCCCACCCGGGCCAGCATGCCGTCCATCATCTCCGAGGCGAAGGCCCCGGGCGCGATGGCGTTGACGTTGATGTTGAAGGCGGACCACTCCACCGCCAGGGCCTCGGTCATGCGCACCACGGCGGCCTTGCTGACGGAATAGAGCGCCGCCCCGCCGCCCGAATAGTCGAAGGCCGCGATCGAGGCGATGTTGACGATCCGGCCCGGCCGCTTGGCCGCGATCAGCCGGCGCGCCGCCTCGCACGACAGAACGAAGGGCGCGCGGACGTTGACGTCCAGCACGCGGTTGATCAGCTCGGGCGGCATCTTCACGGCCCGCTGGGCGTCGGGGACGCCGGCGTTGTTCACCAGGACCGTGACGAGGCCCAGGGCTTCCTCCGCCCTGGCGATGGCGCCCGGGAGCCGGGCGTCGTCCGAGACGTCCACCTCGATGGGGAAGGCCTCGCCGCCGGCCGCGCGGATCTCCCCGGCCAGGGCTTCCAGCCTGTCCATCCGCCGCGCCGCGATGGCGACCTTGGCGCCGGCCGCCGCCAGCACCCGGGCGAAGCGCTTCCCCAGGCCCGACGAGGCGCCGGTCACGAAGGCGACCTGGCCGGTCAGGTCGGTCGAGGCGTTCGGCAGCGGATAGGTCATGGGCAGGCTCCAGCAGGCGTCGGCGCCATGCTGGACCGGCTGACGCCGCGTCTGGCCAGCCCGGATTGGCCAGCCCGGCGTTTCCTACGCCTTCACGAACGGCTGGGCGTAGGTCGGCTGTCCGGTCAGGGTCAGGAGCGCGTTGGCCACGGCCGGGCCGATCACCGGGGTCCCCGGCTCGCCCACGCCGCTGGGCGGATTGGCCGAGGGGACGATGTAGGTCTCGACGGTCGGCGCTTCGGAGTTCCGCAGCACGCGGTAGGTGTCGAAGTTGGCCTGGTCCACCTGGCCGTCGGTGAGGGTGATCTCGCCGAACAGCGCCGCCGACAGGCCGTAGCAGGTCCCGCCCTCCATCTGGGCGGCGATCTGGTCCGGGGCGATGGCGATGCCGCAGTCGATGGCGGTGACCACCCGGCCCACCCTGGGGACCCCGTTCTCCAGCTTCACCTCCGCGACCTGGGCCACGACGGAGCCGAAGCTCTCATGGACCGCGACGCCGCGCGTCCAGCCGGCCGGCGTGGGCGAACCCCAGCCGGCCTTCTCGGCGGCGAGGTCCAGGACGGCCAGGTGCCGGTTCGCGCCCGCCTTGCGGTAGAGCGCCCGGCGGTACTCCACCGGGTCCTTGCCGGCCCGGCGCGCGAGCTGGTCGATGGTGTGCTCCATGACATAGGCCGTGTGGGTCGCGCCCACCGAGCGCCACCACAGCACCGGCACGCCGGCGTCCGGCGTAAGGAGCTGGGCGTCCACCACGGGGGTGGCCTTCAGGTACGGAGAACCCGCCGCGCCCTCGACCGCCGTCATGTCGATCTTGCCGCCCGGCGCTCCGGGAGGCGCGCCCTTCATGATCGACTGGGTGACGATGCGGTGGCGCCAGGTCGCCGGATAGCCGTCGGCGTCCACCGTCACCCGCACCGTGTGGTGGACGAGCGGCCGGTAGTAGCCGGCGCGCATGTCGTCCTCGCGGGTCCAGACCAGCTTCACCGGCCGGCCCTTGCCCACCTTCTTGGCGATGTGGACGCACTCGGCCACGTAGTCGGACTGGAAGTTCGCCCGCCGCCCGAACGAGCCCCCGGCCGGCAGGGTCTCGATCTGGATGGCGCCCGGCAGGTTGCCGACGATCTTGGCGGTGTTGAGCTGGTCCAGGGTCTGGGTCTGGGAGCCGAAGATCAGCCGCGCCTGGTTGCCCTTCACGATGGCCACGCAGTCCATCGGCTCCATGGTGGCGTGGGCCAGGTAGGGGAAGTCGTAGGCCGCCTCCAGGGCCGCCGTCCCGCCTGCGGCCGCGCCGGCGTCGCCCCGGCTCTCGAAGGCCTGCCACTTGACCTTGCCTTCGGGCTGGGCCTTGCCGGACGCGAGGTCCTTGAACTGCTGGAGAAGCGCCGCCGAGCCGCGTTTCTCGGCCTTGGCCTCGTCCCACTCGACCTTCAGCGCGTCGCGGCCCTGCTTGGCGGCCCAGGTGGAATTGGCCACGACCGCCACGCCGGTCGGAATCTTGTAGACCTCGACCACGCCGGGGACCTTGCGGGCCGCCGCGGCGTCGAAGGACTTCACCGTGGCCCCGAACCGCGGCGGATGGGCGACCATCGCCGTCAGCATGTCGGGCAGGCGGACGTCCTGGGTGTAGCGCGCGGTCCCGGTGCTCTTGGCCAGGCTGTCCTTGCGGCGCACGCGCGGCGTGCCGATCAGGGTGAAGGCCTTGGTGTCCTTCAGCTTCGGCGCCTGGGGCGGCGCGATCTTCGCGGCGTCTTCCACGAGTTCGCCGAAGCTCGCCTGCTTTCCGGAGGCGTGCGCCACGACGCCGTTCGCCACGGTCACCTCGCCGGCCGGCACGCCCCACCGCTTGGCCGCGGCCTCGACGAACATGGCCCGGGCCGCCGCGCCCGCCTGGCGCAGCTGGTCCCACGAGGAGGGGATGGCCGAAGAGCCGCCGGTGCCCTGCGTCCCGCCCATCAGCTTGTTGCCGTAGAGCTTGGCGTTGGCCGGCGCCTGCTCGACGCGCACCTTGTCCCAGTCGGCGTCCAGCTCCTCGGCCACGATGGCGGCGAGGCCCGCGTGGTTCCCCTGACCGAACTCGATGTGCTTGGAGATCACCGTGACGGCGCCGTCGGGGGCGATCCGGATGAAGGGGCCGAAGGCGCCGACCTTGGTGCTGGCGCCGACGCTCAGCATGTCCGCGGGCGAGCAGCCGATCAGCAGGGCGCCGCCGGCGAGCGTCGCGCCGATGGCCAGGGTCTCGCGGCGGGTGACGGGCTTGTTCATCGCAGGCCTCCCCCTCAGGCCTTGGGCGCCGGGACCGGCAGGGCCGGTTCGGCGACGGTCGCGGCCGACATGCCCGCGGCCTCCTTGATGGCCGCCCGGATGCGCTGGTAGGCGCCGCAGCGGCAGATGTGGCCGTCCATGGCCGCCGAGATCGCCGCGTCGTCCGGCCTGGGTGTCTGGGCCAGCAGGGCCGCCGCCCCCATGATCTGCCCCGACTGGCAGTAGCCGCACTGGGGCACGTCGTTTTTCACCCAGGCCTGCTGCAGCGGGTGGGTCCCCCCCAGGCCCTCGATGGTGGTGATCTTCGCAGCCCCCACGGCCCCCGCCGGGGTCTGGCACGACCGCATGGCCTGGCCGTCGATCAGCACCGTGCAGGCGCCGCAGGCGGCGATGCCGCAGCCATACTTCGTGCCGGTCAGCCCCAGTTCGTCCCGAAGGACCCAGAGTAGGGGCGTGTCGGGCGCCGCATTGACGTTGCGGGCCTGCCCGTTCACATCGAGCGTAAGAGCCATGACTGCGATCCCCGAGGCTAAGACAGCCGCACCCTAACGCCGTCCGGACGAGGCGGTAAATCCGCCCTGGCCGAACACCGGTCCGGCGGCTATTCCGTACCGCCTTTACGAATCCCGAGGAGAGCCCATGTTCCGCATCGCCGCCGCCGTCCCGGTCCTGGTCTTCTCACTGGCCGCCGCGCCGGCGCTGGCCGCCGATGGCCAGCAGCTCTTCAACATGCAGTGCAAGCTGTGCCACACGGGCGGGCCGATGGGGCCGAGCCTGTCGGGCGTGGCCGGCGCCAGGATCGCGTCCAAGGACTTCGCCTATTCCCCGGCCCTCAAGGCCAAGGAAGGAACCTGGACCGACGCCAACCTCGACGCCTTCCTCAAGGCGCCGTCGACCTTCGCGCCGGGGACCAGGATGATGCTGAACGTGCCCTCGGACGAGAACCGCGAGGCGATCGTCGCCTTCCTGAAGACCCTGAAGTAGCCTCTCGGCCCATGGACGCCTTCCCCGCCTTCTTCCCGCTCGCCGGCCGCACGGTGGTCATCGCGGGGGAGGGCGAGGGGGCCGAGGCCAAGGCCCGGCTGTTCCAGGGCTCGCCCGCCGCCGTGGTCCGGCTATCGGGGGCCGAGGCCCTGGACCCGAAGGCCTACGCCGCCGCGACCCTGGCCTTCGTGGCCGCCGAGGACGACGCCTTCGCCCGCGACGCGGCCGAGGCCGCGCGGGCGGCCGGCGTGCCGGTCAACGTGGTGGACCGCCCGGCGCTCTGCGACTTCACCACCCCGGCGGTGATCGACCGGGGCGAGGTGGTGGCCGCCATCGGCACCGGCGGCGCCTCGCCCATGCTGGCCACCCTGCTGCGGCATGACCTGGAGGCCCGGGTGCCCGAGGGGGCGGGCCGGGTCGCGGCCCTGTTCCGCACCCTGCAGGACGAGGTGCGCCAGGCGCTCCCCGAGCCGCACCGCCGGCGGGCCTTCCTGCGCGCGGCGCTCGCCGGCCCCGCCGCCGAGGCGGCCATGCGGAACGAGATGGAGCGCGCGCGGGACCTGCTGCGCCAGGCCCTGGCCCAGGACGCGCCGCTGCCCGCCGCCATCCAGTACGTGGACGCCCGCGGTCCCGCCGACCTGCTCACCCTGCGCGCCGCCCGGGCGCTGGCCGCCGCCGACGTGCTGGCCTGCGACGCGGACGCCCACGCGGATGTCATGATGCTGGCCCGCCGCGACGCCGAGCGCCTGGAGGGCGTGCCGGTGGAGGCGCTGATCGATCTGGCCCGCGACGGCCGCCGGGTGGCCCGCCTGGTCACCGGGACGGCCTGGCGCACCGAGCAGGCGGCGCTCGACGCCGCCGGCGTCGACACCGAGGTCCTGCCGATCGCCGGCTAGCGCCGCCCGCGAAGCGGCCGTTTGTCAAACCACGGATTCCACGGATCGGAGCGCGGACCTCATCCGTGCAATCCGTGAAATCCGTGGCTCCAACCCTCCTGGCTCCCGCTGGCGCGAAGGCCCGGACTTAGGCGTCGAGCGGACGTCCCTTCGTCTCGCGCAGGAAGAACAGGCAGCAGATCACCGACAGCGCCGTGAAGGCGAAGGGGAACCACAGGCCTGAATAGATGTTGCCCACCGCCGTCACGATGGCGAAGGCGCTGAAGGGCACGAAGCCGCCGATCCAGCCCGTGCCGATGTGGTAGGGCAGGGACAGCGCCGTGTAGCGCACCCGCGTGGGGAACAGCTCCACCAGGCAGGCGGCCATGGGGCCGTAGAGCGCCGTGGCGGCGATCACGAACACCAGCAGGACGCCGAACGCCCCCCAGAAGTTCAGCCGCTCGGGATCGGCCGAGGCGGGATAGCCGGCCTGGGCCAGGCCCTGCTTGATGCGCGCCTCGACGCTGGCCTTCACGGCCTTGGCGGCCTCGGGCGACAGGCCCCGGGCGTCGGCCGAGGTGATGGTCGTCTGGCCCACGCGGACCATGGCCGGCTGGCCGGGGGCTGCGGCCTCGTTGCGGTACGAGACGCCGGCGTTGGCCAGCACGCCCTTGGCGATGTCGCACGACGACACGAAGCTCGCCTTGCCCACCGGGTCGAACTGAAGCGAGCACTCGGCCGGGTCGGCGATCACCACCACGGGCGTGGCGGCCTCGGCCTCGGCCAGCGCCGGGTTCAGCGTCTTCGACAGCATGTGGAAGCCGGGGAAGTAGGCCACGAGCATCAGGGTCATGCCGAACAGCATCACCGGCTTGCGGCCGATGCGGTCCGAGAGCCAGCCGAAGAGGACGTAGCCCACGGCGCTGGCCGCCGTGGCCGACAGCATCAGCGCGGTGATCGTCTCGGGCGGCGCCTTCAGGAACCGCTCCATGAAGGTCTGGACGTAGAAGAAGGCCGTGTACCAGACCGCCCCTTGCGCCGACATGATGGCGAACAGCGCCAGCAGCACGAGCTTCAGGTTCTCCCAGCGGCCGAAGGCCTCGGCGTAGGGCGCCTTGGAATGCTGGCCCTCCTCCTTGAGCTTGGCGAAGGCGGGGCTCTCCGAGAGCTTCAGCCGCATCCAGACCGAGATGGCCAGGAGGCCCGCGGAGAACAGGAAGGGGATGCGCCAGCCCCAGGCGTCGAAAGCCTCGGCGCCTGCGAATTCGCCCAGGATGAGCCGCGTGGCGAGGATCACCATCAGCGCGCCGAACAGGCCCAGCGCCGCCGAGGTCTGCACCCAGCTCGTGGCCCAGCCGCGCTGGTCGGCGGGCGCGTGCTCGGCGACATAGATCGCCGCCCCGCCGTATTCGCCGCCCAGGGCGAAACCCTGGATGATGCGCATGAGGATGAGCAGGGCGGGGCCCACCATCCCCGCCTGCTGGTAGCTGGGCAGCAGGCCGATGGCGAAGGTGGCGCCGCCCATCATCAGCACGGTGATGAGGAACGCGCCCTTGCGGCCGGCGCGGTCGCCGATGCGGCCGAACACCAGCGCGCCCAGCGGCCGGAACAGGAAGCCCGCGCCGAACAGCGCCAGCGCCGCGGCCAGGCCCGCCGTCTCGGAAAGGCCCGTGAAGAAGGTCTTGGAGATGACCCCGGCCAGGCTGCCGAAGACGAAGAAATCGTACCATTCGAAGGCGGTGCCCGCGGACGACGCGGCCACCACGGTGCGAAGCGGCGTCTCCTTCGCGGGCGCGTCGGCCCGGCCTGCGGCCGTCTCGGCCATCCGAATTCCTCCCCCAAGGTCTTGTGGCCCTGCTCTATCACCGGTTCGGCGACCCGTGAAAGGCTCCGGCTGACCGCCGTGCGGTCAGGCCACGGCTATGTCGGCCGGCGGGGCCGCAGCCTCGCTCGCGCCGCCGCTCAGGCGGGCGATCTCGGTGAGCAGGACCGCGGGCGAGATCGGCTTGCCCACGACGCCGTCCATGCCGGCGTCCAGGTAGGACTGCCGCTGGTGGGCGAGCACGTTGGCGGTCAGCGCCACGATGGGGGTGGCGGCCACCGCCCCGCCCAGGCCGCGGATCCGGCGGGCGGCCTCCAGCCCGTCGATGCCGGGCATCTGCACGTCCATCAGGATCAGGTCGAAGCCGCCGCGCGCCGCGGCCTCGACGCCGAGGTAGCCGTCGGCCGCCGTCTCCACCGAGGCGCCCAGGTTCTCGAGCAGCTTGGTGGCGATCAGCCGGTTGGTGGCGTTGTCCTCGACCACCAGCATCCGCAGGCCCTCGAGCACGGTCTGGTGCGTCTCCGCCGGCGCGACCTCGGCCTCGGCCGGCTCGGCGGCGACCTGGAGCCAGAAGGTGGAACCCCGGCCCTCGGTCGAGCGGAAGCCGACCTCGCCGTTCATCATCTCGGCCAGCCGCTTGGTGATGGCGAGCCCCAGGCCCGAGCCGCCGAACTTCCGCGTCGTCGAGGCGTCGGCCTGGTTGAACCGCTGGAAGAGGCGCGCCTGGGCGGCCTCTGGAATGCCGATGCCGGTGTCCTCCACCTCGAAGCGCAGCACGCCCGCGTCCGCCGTCCGGCAACGCACGACCACATGGCCCTTCTCGGTGAACTTCACCGCATTGCCCACGAGGTTGAACAGCGCCTGGCGCAGGCGCACGGGGTCGGAACGCACCCAGGAGAATTCGGGCGAGACGTCGACGATGAGCTGCAGGCCCTTGGCCTGGGCCTGGGGTTTCAGCAGCCGGGCCACGCCCTCGACCAGGGCCTTCACGTCCACCGGCTCGCAGGCCAGCTCCAGGCGCCCGGCCTCGATCTTGGAGAAGTCGATGACGTCGTTCAGCAGTTCGGCCAGCATCTGGCCGCACGACAGCGCCTCCTCCAGCAGCGCCTGGCCCTCGTCGGTCAGGCGTTCGGTCTTCAGGAGGTGCAGCACGCCCATCACCCCGTTCAGCGGCGTGCGGATCTCGTGGCTCATGTTGGCGAGGAACGCGCCCTTGGCCTCGCCGGCCGCCTCGGCGGCGCGCTGGGCCTCCATGAGGGCCAGTTCCTGGCGCTTGTGGGCGTCGCAGTCCTGCACCAGGCCGACGGCCTTCAGCCAGCGCCCGTTCCGGCCGACCTTCAGGTGGTGGTAGACGCGCACCCAGCGCTCGGTCCCGTCGGCGCGCACGATGCGGGCCTCGAAGGATTCCCCCGACTTCTTGCGGCCCCGGTGGAGGGCGCGGAACGACTCCCGCACGTGCGGAAGGTCCTCGGGGTGGAAGCCCGGATAGCTGAGCTGGACCGCCTCCTCGTAGCTCGACCCGCGTCGGCCGGTGATGCGTTCGAACTCGGGGGAGGCCCAGAAGCTGCGGGCGACGTGGTCGATCTCGTAGACCCCGGCCTCGGCCGCCTCCAGCGCCATCTTCAGGCGCCGGGCGTTGACCTGCACCTCGCGGCGGGCCTTGCGCATCTGCTGTTCGCCGTGGCGGGCGGCGTCGCGGGCCGCGGCGAGTTCCGTGATGTTCTCGGAGATGCCCTTCAGCGCGAAGGCGCCGCCGGGGCGCGCCTCGGTGGCCACCGTCGCACGGACCACCATCCAGTGGTCGCGCGCCCAGATGCGATGCTCGAGCTGCAGCGGCGCGCCCGTCTTCACGGCCTGGGTGAAGGCCCGCAGCGTGCGCCGCCGGTCCTGCGGGTGGATGATGGCGCGGAACTGCTCGGGGGTCTGAACCGCCTCGGGATCGAGGCCCACCAGGTTGACGATCTCGTCGGACCACCAGATGCGGCCCTCGGCGGGATCGTAGGTCCAGATGCCGATGCCGGCCGAGGCGCCCAGCAGCTTCCGGGTGCGTCTCGCCTGCTCCAGCTCCTGGCGATGGATCCGCTCGTCGGTGGCGTCGCGCATGGACACGATGTGCGAGCCGTCGGCCATCACCTGGCGCCGCGCGGCGAACCAGCGCCACTCGCCGTCCTTGCGCCGCACGCGCGCCTCGGATTCATAGACGACGCCGGTCACCGACTGGGCCACCCGGGCCCGCACGCCGGCCTGGTCGTCGGGGTGGTAGAGTTCGATGACCCGGCGGCCGATCAGCTCGGCCTCGGGGATGCCCGTGAACGCCGCCCAGGCCGGATTGACCAGCCGCAGGCGGCCGTCCGGGCCCACGACATGCATCAGGTCGCGGCTGCTCTCGAACAGCCACGTGATCATCTCAGCCCTGTCGGCGGCGCCTACTGCGCTCTTGCGGGCCATCAGGTTTCCCCCAACGAAGGGCGCGAGGCTTACACTTCGGGGGTAAACGCAAAGTTGTGGGGCGGCTGCTCCGGGTGCGGATCAGAACGCGCTTTCGCCGGTGATGGCGCGACCGAGGATGAGGGCGTGGACGTCGTGGGCGCCCTCGTAGGTGTTGACGGTCTCGAGGTTCGAGGCGTGGCGCATGACGTGGTACTCGCCGGAGATGCCGTTGCCGCCGTGCATGTCGCGGGCGGTTCGGGCGATGTCGAGGGCCTTGCCGCAGTTGTTGCGCTTGAGCATGGAGATGGCCTCGGGGACCCAGGCGCCCTCGTCGATGAGGCGTCCGAGGGCGAGCGCGCCCTCGAAGCCGAGGGCGATCTCGGTCTGCATGTCGGCGAGCTTCTTCTGGACGAGCTGGCGGGAGGCCAGCGTGCGGCCGAAGAGGGACCGACTCGACACGTAGTCGCGGCTGGCGTGCAGGCAGAACTCGGCGGCGCCCATGGCCCCCCAGGCGATGCCGTAGCGGGCCTTGTTGAGGCAGGAGAAGGGTCCGCGCAGGCCCTCGACGCCGGGCAGCATCATGTCCTCGGGCACGAAGGCGTCGGCGAGCGCGATCTCGCCGGTGATCGAGGCGCGCAGGGAGAGCTTGTTCTTGATCTGGGGGGTCTCGAAGCCCTCGGTCCCACGCTCGACCAGGAAGCCGCGGATCTTGCCGTCCAGCTTGGCCCAGACCAGGGCCACGTCGCTGATCGGGGAGTTGGTGATCCACATCTTGGCGCCGGAGAGCACATAGCCGCCGTCGACCTTCTTGGCGACGGTGCGCATGGAGGCGGGGTCCGAGCCGCCGTCGGGCTCGGTGAGGCCGAAGCAGCCGACGATCTTGCCGGCCGCCATGCCGGGCAGGAACCGGCGCTTCTGCTCCTCGGAGCCGAAGGCGTGGATGGGGTACATGACCAGCGAGGACTGCACGCTCATGGCCGAGCGGTAGCCGCTGTCGATGGCCTCGATCTCGCGGGCGATCAGGCCATAGGCCACGTGGTTGACCCCGGCGCAGCCGTACTCCTCGGGCAGCGTCGGGCCCAGGAAGCCAAGCTCGCCCATCTCGGTCATGATCTCGCGGTCGAAGCGCTCCTCGGCGTAGGCGCTGACCACCCGGGGCAGCAGCTTCTCGCGGGCGTAGGCGCGGGCCGCCTCCCACACCATCCGCTCCTCCTCCGAGAGCCTGGAGGACAGGTCCAGCGGATCGTCCCAGCGGAAGGTCTTCTGGGGATGCGCGTCGAGCGGCATGGCGGGCTCCTTCGAGATCGGTCGCGCGGGGGCATACCGGTTTTGCGGGCCGCCGGGTAGGGGCTCAGGTCTCGGCCCACATCCTAAGGAGGTTGTGGTAGGCGCCGGTGAGCGAGACCAGCTCCGGGGCGCCGGCCCCCACCTTGCCGGCGAGCTGCTGGATGGCCAGGTCCATCTGGAACAGCAGCTCGCGCCGGGCGTCCTCGCGCACCAGGCTCTGGATCCAGAAGAAGCTCGAAACCCGCGCGCCGCGCGACACCGGCATGACCTGATGCAGGCTGGAGGCCGGATAGAGGATCATGTCGCCGGCCGGCAGCTTGACCTCGTGCGTCCCGAAGGTGTCCTCCACCACCAGTTCGCCGCCGTCGTAGTCCCCGGGCTCGGTGAGGAAGAGGGTCGCCGACAGGTCGCTGCGGATGCGGGTGCGCCCGTCGCGGCTCTGGCGGATCGAGTTGTCCACGTGCAGGCCGAACGCCTCGCCGCCGGCGTAGCGGTTGAACAGCGGCGGGAAGACCACCTGCGGCAGGGCGGCGGCCACGAACAGCGGGTTGCGCTCCAGGGCGTCCAGGATCGCCTCCCCGGCCTGTGCGGCGGCCGGGGAGCCCTCGGGAAGCTGGGCGTTGCGCTTGGCCAGCGCCGACTGCGTCCCCGAGGTCTCGTTGCCATCCACCCAGGGCGCCGCGTCGATCAGGGCGCGCAGCTCGGCGACCTCAGCCTTGGTCAGCACCTCGGGGATGTGCAGCATCATGGCGGTCAGTACCGGACGTTGAGGGTCAGGATCGCCTGCCGCGCGGGGCCGTAGTCGGCGTGGTGCACGCCGTTGGTGCGCACGATGTAGTCCTTGTCCGTCACGTTCTGGATGTTGAGCTGCAGGTCGACGTTGTCGGTGACCTGGTAGGCCGCGAAGAGGTCGAAGCGCCAGTAGGCCGGCGCATAGACGCGATAGGTCCCGCCGCCGGCGCCGCCCTGGTTGCCGCCGAAGCTCTTCGAGACGTGGTAGGCGCCGCCGCCCAGGCTCAGCGCGTCCGTCACCTCGTAGGTCGTGAACAGGCTGACGCTGTGCTTGGGCGTGTTGGCCAGGGGGTCGCCGACGCCCACGACGTTGTAGGCGCCGCGGACGAGCTCGCTGTCCTGGTAGGTGTAGCCGCCGAACACCTCCCAGCGCTGGGTCACCCGACCGCTGACGCCGATCTCGACCCCCTTCACCGTGGCCTCGCCCGCCTGAGCGTAGACCCCGGGTTCGATCTGGATCTGGGCGTTCTTTCGCGTGAGGTCGAAGTAGGCGATCGAGGTCGAGAGGCGTTCGCCCAGCAGGCTCGCCTTCGCGCCCACCTCGAAGCTCTCCACTTCCTCGGGGTCCAGCAGGACGTTGGCGAGGTTGCCGGTCCCGGTTCCCGTCCCGGTGTTCTGGTCGCCCGCCGCGATCGTCGGCGGCGTCGAGGTCGTGCCGTACGAGACGTAAAGGCTCGACTGCTCGGTGGGCTTGTAGACGAGCCCGAGCTGGTAATTGGTGAAGTCCCAGTCGCCGCTCCGGGGCGTGAGCGTCTCGCCGGTTATCGCGCCGTTGGCGCTGGTCACGCCGACGTCCGTGCCATCGACCTTGTAGCTGTCGTGGCGGACGCCCAGGTTCAGCAGCCACTTCTCCCCGAACGAGAGGGTGTCGAAGGCGTACACGCCGACGGTCTTGGTGATGTTCCGCGACGGCGTGGGCCGGGTGATCGTCCCTTGCCAAGGATCGTCGGGATTGGGCGCGAAGAGGCGGGTGCAGTCGCCGACGCCGGTGCTGTTGCTGGCGCCCGAAAAGCCGGCCGGGCAGGCGGCGCCGGCGGTCGTGTAGACCACATAGGCCGCGTTCCTGTTCTGCTCGCGCGACAGCTCCAGGCCCACGTCGTAGCTGTGGCCGATGAAGCCGGTGTCGAACTTGCCGTAGGCGTCGAGGAGGTTGGCGACGGTGCGGGTCGGGTTCCAGCGCGACTTGGTCCCCCGCTTCATCCACCATTCGCCGCCGACGAGCTGGGCCGCGCCGCCGTCGCCCGGATTGGTGACGATGTAGTCGTTGAGGGTCTTGGACGCGCGGAACACGTTGCGCAGCTTGAGCGCCTCGGACACGTCGTGCTCGGCGACCAACGTCACGGCGTCGGCGTGGGTCTCCTGGTAGTCGCGCGCCTTCAGGCCGTAGAAGCTGTCGCGCGGCACGGGCAGAACGCCGCTCGCGGTGCGCGGAATGGCCTCGGCCTTGCGGGTCAGCGGCACGCCGTAATCGGGCAGGTCGTCGGTGCGCAGGCGGTAGTAGAGCAGGGTGGCCCGCGTCGGGGTTCCGATGCCCGTGGCGATCCCCGCCAGGACGCCGTAGCGGCTGAACTCGGCGGCGTCGCGGCCAGGGCTGTCGTTCTCCATGCCCATGAGGTTCAGACGGACCGCGGAAGTCTCGCCAAGCTGGTGGTTGGCGTCCACCACGCCGCGGTAGTAGCTGTCCGTCCCGACGCTGGCCTGGACGTTCACGAAGTCGTCCAGGCGCGGGCGCTTGCTGGTCAGGTTGATGCTGCCCCCGCCCGAGCCGCGGCCCGAATAGGCGCTGTCGGCGCCCTTGATGACCTCGACCTGCTCCAGGGCGAAGACCTCGCGGGTCTGGCCGCCGGTGTCGCGCACGCCGTCCACGAAGATGTTGTTGCCCGAGGACTGGCCGCGGATGAACGGCCGGTCGGCCAGCGGCTGGCCGCCCTCGCCGGCCCCGAAGGTGATGCCCGGCGAGGTGCGCAGGATGTCCGTCAGCGAGGTAGCCGCGGTCTTCTCGATGACGTCGCGCGGGATCACCGTCACGCTGCGCGGGGTGTCCACCAGGGCGGCGGTGAACTTCGGCGAGTCCGGCCCGCGGGCATGGGCGCCGGTGACGTCCACGCCGGCCACTTCCGGGGCGGCGGCGGCGTCCTCGGCGCGGGCCGCCGCGCCGAGGGACAATCCCGCCACGCCCGCCACGAACGCCAGCGCGTGCTTCTTGCGGGCCACGATTCCCCGGCGTGTCGACATCTCCAAACCCCCGTTACTGCGACTAATAATGCGAGGCGTTCTTATCTACGACGCAACGGCGTTGCAATGAGAATCATTCGCAAGAAGCCGATCAGGCTTCGGCGATGCGCCGCTGCATGGCGATCCGGCGGGCGCGTCGGCGCAGCCACATCACCACGCCGGTGACGCCCAGGACCGCCGGCGCGATCCCGCCGACGAAGATGATCGTCTGCCAGACGATCCCCATGCCCGCGCCGTCGTGAATCTTGCGCATCCAGCGCGACAGCGGGTCGGGGCCGCCCTCGGGGCTTCCGCCGGGGCCGCCCCGGGCGGCCTTTACCCGGCCCGTGGCGTCGACCACCTGCACCGTGCGCGGTTCCTTCGCGCCTGGCGCCTTCACCTGGACGCGCCAGGCCGGCTCCTTCCCCTTGGTGGGCGTGCTGACGCTGATCACGGGCGCGCCGGGCGCCTCGGCCCGGGCCGCGGCCACCGCCTGGGCCAGGGTGAGGTTCGGCGCCTCGATCGGCGGGGCGAAACGGCCCCCCGGTCCCGCCGGGCCGCCGGGACGGGGCGCGGGCTGCTCGATCCCGAACAGCGCCCGGCTGGTCTGCGGGAACGAGATGTAGACGCCGGTCAGCGACAGCACCGCGAGCGGCAGGCAGATCCAGAAGCCCAGCATGTGGTGCAGGTTGAACATCGTCGATGGGCCGCGGCGCCAGCGCAGCGCCTTCAGGAAGGCCCCGTTCCTCGGCCACCACAGCCAAAGGCCGGTGGCGCAGCTCACGAACATGGCCCAGCCCAGCCAGCCCACCACCTTGCGGCCCACCTCGGGGATGAACAGCGTGCCGTGGGCCCGGTGCATGATCTGGGTGAAGCCCTTGGCGGTCTCGCCGGTCGCCAGCACCCTGGCCGTTGGCGGGTCGATCCAGGCGTTCAGCGTGCGCGGCCGCCCGCCCGGCCCCATCATGCGGCCGACGGCCACCACGGGGTCGCCGCGCTCCTGCGGCAGGCGCACCTGGGTCAGCATCGCCCGCCCCGCGAAGGCGGTCTCGGCGGCCCTGGCGTAGGCCTCGACGGGCAGGGCGGCGTCCGGCCCGCTCACCGCGTAGCGTTCGGCATAGAGCAGCCGGTCCACCTGGTCGTGCCAGACGAGGACCGATCCCGTCACGCTGAGCGGGATGAGCAGGACCATGAGGCCCACGCCGATCCAGAGGTGGACGTCCAGCCAGAGGCGGCGCAGCCGCGCCATGGGCGTCTGGGTCATGAGGTCGATCATCCCGCCAAGCTCGGCCACGCGGCCGCGCCACTGTGCTAATGCGACCTATTCGCAAAAATCAAGGGAAAGACTGCGCAACCGGTCCGCCGTCGAGACAGTTGTCCTCTCAGAAGCAACCGGGACCACGTCCATGACCGGCGCCGCAGACGCATTCAGGCCCTTCCTCTGGCTCGCCGCCATCGGCTTCCTGGTGGGCTTCCTGAGCTATCTCGCCCTCGGCCGACCGGCCGCTGCGGCGCCCGAGGCGCGGACGCAGGCCTGGGACGCCGCCTCGGCGCCAGTATCGGCCGAGTGGAACACGCCCAAGTACATCTAGCGGGAGCCTATCCGCCGCGGGCGACGAAGTGGCCGTTGCGGAATCCCTTGTCGGCCTTGCCATAGAGGAACGGCTCGCCGTCCGGCGTGGTCAGCCGCCCGCCCGCGCGCAGGAGCACCGCGTGGCCGGCGGCGATGTCCCATTCCATGGTGGGGCCGTGGCGCGGATAGATGTCGGCGGCGCCCTCGGCGATCCGGCAGAGCTTGATGGACGAATCCATCCCCTCGGCGCGCGCGAAGCCGTAGCGGTCGCGCAGGTAGCCGACCTCGTCGGCCTTGGCGGTCAGGCTGGTGAGCGCCAGGGCGTCGCCCTCGGGCCAGGGCCGCACATGGACGGGCGCGGCCTCTCCACCACCCGTCCGCTTCAGGGTCGCCTCGCCCTTGGTGAACCAGGTCTCGCCGGTGGGCGGGCAGCAGACGGCGCCGGCCACGGGACGACCGTCCTCGATCAGGCCGATGTTGACGGTGAAGTGGGCGTCGCCGCGCACGAAGGCCTTGGTGCCGTCCAGGGGGTCCACCAGGAAGAACACCGGGCCGATGGCGTCGGGCGTCCCGAACTCGCTCGCGTCCTCTTCCGAGACCACGGGGATTCCGGGGAACCGCTCGGCCAGCCGCGCCAGGATCAGGGCCTCGCCCCGCCGGTCGGCCTCCGTCACCGGGCTCTCGTCCGACTTGCGGTCGACCGCCAGTCCCGAACGCCACAGGGGCAGGATGAGCGCGGCCGCGGCCTCGCAGATCTCGGCGAGCGCCTCGCCCACGTCGGTGTCGGTCAGTCTCAAATCGCCCTCAGATTCCTCGGGGGTCGTCGCCCACGAACACCAGCCGGACCACGGTGGCGTCGATCACCTGCTTGCCGGCGTTCTCGAAGTTGACGGTGACCTTGCGGCCCGCCACCGACTGCACCTGGCCCAGCCCCCAGTCCGCCTCGGTCGGGTGGCGGACGAGGACGCCGGGTTCCAGGAAAGGGTCCGAGAACGGCTCCATCGGGGCTCTCATAGATAGCCCGCCCGGTTTTCCAAAGGCTCAAATCACGCCAAGGTCGCGCGCCATGACCGATAGTTCCGAGGCTGTCCCGGCCGCCGTCCGCCCGGCGGAGCTCGCCGCCTTCCTGGCCGCGCGGATGTGCCATGACTTCATCAGCCCGGCGAGCGCCATCGTCTCGGGCCTCGATCTGCTCGACGATCCGTCCGCCCAGGACATGCGCGACGAGGCCATGGGCCTGATCGCCACCTCGGCCCGCAAGCTCGCCGACCTGCTGGCCTTCTGCCGCGTGGCGTTCGGCGCCTCGGCCTCGGCCGAGACCTTCGACGTGCGCGACCTGGAGAAGCTGGCCCGGGGCGTCTTCGGCCACATGCGCGCCGAACTGGAATGGACGGTCGAGACGCCCTCGGTGAACAAGCCCGCCGCGCGCGCCCTGCTCAACCTCGCCCAGATGGCCGGCGCGGCGCTGCCAACCGGCGGGACCGCACGCGTGCGCGCCGTGCAGGAAGGCGCCTCCATCGCGCTCGCCGTGGACGCCACGGGCCCGCGCGCCCGCCTGCGGCCCGAGGTGCTGAGCGGGCTGCAGGGCCAGCCGCTCGGCGAGGGGCTGCATGGCCATTGGGTCCAGGCCTACTACGTGCACCTGTTCGTCGCCGACGCCGGCGGGCGGGTGTTCGCCGACGTCAACGAAGACCGCATTGTCTTCGCCGCCACGCTGCCGGCCTGAATGCGGGATCGGGGCCAACCCGCCGTTAACCGTCTCACGCGACAAGTCGGCCAAGAACCCGCCGCGTGAGCAAGGAGGCCCCGCGCCCGTGAAGACCTGCCTGGTCGTCGACGACAGCCGCGTGATCCGCAAGGTCGCGCGCCGGATCCTGGAGGATCTCGGGTTCGACGTGGCCGAGGCGGGCGACGGCCTGGAGGCGCTGGCCTGGTGCGGCGCGATCATGCCCGACGCCGTGCTGCTCGACTGGCGGATGCCGGTGATGGACGGCCTGGAGTTCGTGCGACGCCTGCGCGCCGAGCCCGGCGGGGCGGCGCCCCGCGTCATCTTCTGTTCGGTGGAGAACGACCTCGACCGCATCCGAGAGGCGCTGGACGCCGGGGCCGACGAGTACATCATGAAGCCGTTCGACGGCGAGATCGTCGCCGGCAAGCTCGCCCATCTGGACCTTCACCCGAGCGCGGGCCTCGCCCTATGATCGCCCTGGAGCACCGCGAGTTCGTCGCCGCCCTCTGCGCCGCCCGCGCGGGCTTGCGGGTCGACCCCGACAGGGACTACCTCATCGAAAGCCGGCTCGGGCCGGTCGCGCGCCGGGAAGGCTTCGGCTCCCTGACCGAATTCCTGGACACCGTGCGCCGTCTCGACGAGCCGCGCCTCATCCAGGCCGCCGTCGAGGCCATGGCGCCATCCGAAAGCACCTTCTTCCGCGACCCGGCGGTGTTCGAGACGCTGGTGGGCGAGGTGCTGCCCGACCTCGTCCGGGCGTCGGGCGGCGCCGGCGTCCGGGCGTGGTGCGCCGCCTGCGGGACCGGGCAGGAAGTCTATTCCCTGGCCATGCGGCTGGCGGACGAGCCGGCGCTGGCCGGGCGCGTGGAACTGTTCGCCTCGGACCTCTCCGAGCGCAGCCTGGAGAAGGCCCAGGCCGGCCTCTATTCGCAGTTCGAGGTCCAACGGGGCCTGCCGGCCCGCCGGCTGGTCGACGGCTTCGAGAAGCAGGGGGAGCTGTTCGCGATCTCGCCCCGCATCCGCCAGATGATTCGCTGGCGCCGCGTGAACCTGATGGAGGACTTCAGCGTCCTCGGCCGCTTCGACCTGATCCTGTGCCGCAACGTGCTGGGCACCATGACCGGCGAGGCGCGCGAGCGGGCGATGGCCGGGCTGACCGGCGCGCTGACGCCGCGCGGCCGGCTCGTGCTGGGCCTTTCGGAGTCCGCCCAGGCCTGGCTCGACCCGGTCGATCCGGCCGCCGGGGTCCACGCGGCCCGGATCTCGGGAGCCGGGGGCTCGGCGGCCCGCTCCGCCGCCTGATCCCGGACATGCGGAAGCCCCGCCGCGGGTGCGACGGGGCTTCCGGGACGATCGCCGACGGGGCTAGTTCTTCGCGTCCTGGGCGGTCTCGGTCACGGCCTCGCCGGCCGACTTCATGTCCTGGCCGGCGCCGGCGACGGTGTTGCAGGCGGCGACCGCCATGCTGGCGGCGAGCGCCGCCATCAGAACAACCTTGCGCATATGGGGGTCTCCCGGGGTGATGAGATCAGGCGTCGCCGCAACGCCTAGGCCGCGGCCTGGTTCCCCCCCGCCTTGTTTCCGCGGCCTGGTCCCCCCCGGGCGGGCGTCGGAGGCCCGTCGGCGGCCGGGGTCGGGAAGACCAGCCGGGCGGTGACGCCGCCCGCCGGATTGCGCACCAGTTCCGCCCGTCCGCGAAGCTGACGCGCGAAGGCCGTCATCAGCGTGCGTCCGACGCCGGCGGCGGCCAGGGCGTTGTCAGGCGCGGAACCGTCGTCCGAAATCTCCAGTTCGGCCTCCTCGCCCCGCACGGTGAAGGCGACGGTCAGCACGCCGCCCCGTCCAAGGAACGCGTGCTTCTGGGCGTTGGTGATCGCCTCGACCGCGAACAGGGCCAGCGGCGCCAGCCGGTCGGGATCGATGACCAGCGGATCGACGGCGAGCTCCGTGCGGACGGCCGGCCCGTGGATCAGCTCGCCCGAGACGAGCTGGGCGGTCAGCTCCTCCAGGAACGGCCGCAGGTCCACCCGCTTCAGGTCGGGGCCCTGGTAGAGCGCGCGGTAGATGAGGGCCAGCGCCGTGATCCGCTGACGGGTGTCGCTCATGGCCGAGCGGGCGGCGGGATCGGCCAGCGACCGCTGCTGCATGTTGAGCAGGGACGAGATGACCTGCAGGTTGTTCTTCACCCGGTGGTGGATCTCGCGCATCAGCGCGTCCTTCTGGGCCAGGCTGTCGCGCAGGGAGGCGTCGCGGCCCACGATGGCGTCGGCCATGTCCTCCATGGTCTCGGCCAGCTCGCGGATCTCGGGCGGCATCCGTTCGGCCTGCACGGGACGCACGCTGAGCCGACCGCGGGCGTAGAGCGCGGCGATGCGCTGGAGGTAGGTGATCCAGCGCACCACCACCCGATCGGCGGCCACCGAGACGGCCGCGAGCGCCAGCGCGAAGGTGAGCAGCGGGAAGAGGAGACCGGTCAGCGGATTCAGCCAGGCCCACGAGAGGATGCCCGGCGACTGGGCCGAGAGCACCACATAGACCTCATCGCCCACCACCGGCGCGGCGGAATAGACCCGGCGGCGGCCCTCGGCGTCGCGGCCGTACCAGACGAGCGAGCCCTCGGCCTGCACCCTGGCCCGCCAGTCGCGGGGGAGGTTGGGGAAGGCGCCAGGCGCCGTGACGGTGATGTAGCGGCCGGTCTTCTCGACCAGGCCTACCTCGGCGCCCTTTGGCAGGGAGGGATCGCCCACCGAGGGCTGCAGGCTGGAGAGCGCGATGACCGCCACGAAGGCGCCGTCGAACCGGCCGTCGGCCGCCGTGGCGCGCGCCGCCGTCAGAACCGCGGGCTCGGGGGCGTAGGGCGAGCCGGGGTCGCGGGTGATGACGAGGGCGTCTCCCGCCCGGAGCCGGCTGAACCAGGGCCTAAGGGCCCGTTGCGGGTCGGCCGGGACCGAGCCCGCCGCGCAGACCACCCGCCCCTGACGGTCGAAGCGGATCAGGTTCAGGTAGCCGGGGATGCGGCTGGCCGCCTGCCCCAGGCGCTGGGCGCACTGGAACCCCACGGCCCCCGGCGCCAGCGTCTGCAGCAGGACGTCGGCGCTTTCCATCCGCGCGCGGGCGGTCGCCGCGCTGCGCTCGGCCGCGAAACCGAGGTTCTCGCGCAGCACGCGGCCTTCGCGCTGGAAGCCGATCACGGACTGCAGGGCGCCGAGCATCAGGACCGGCAGCAGCGCCGCCGCCAGGGCCGCCGTCAGGCGGACCCGGATGGTGCTCAACGACCCCCAGGGCAGGCTGGTCTTCAACGGCCCGGTTCCGTCCCTACCGGACGGTGCTTAGCCGTTCCGCATCCGCCAGGATAGAGCGCATGGCGTCGCCCGCGGCCGCGCCGTCGCGGTCGTACGCGCCCTCGTCCAGGATCGCGTGCAGCGCGCGCCGGGCCCGGCTCACCCGGCTCTTCACGGTGCCCACCGCGCAGCCGCAGATCTCGGCCGCCTCCTCGTAGGCGAAGCCCCCGGCGCCCACCAGGATCAGCGCTTCGCGCTGTTCCGGCGGCAGCATGGAAAGGCCCTGGCGCAACTCGTCGAGGGCGACCGGAGCCTCCGGATCGTCCACCGCCACCAGGGTCCGTTCGGCGGCCTCCTGGTCGAGCTGGCTCTGGCGCCACGACCGGCGCTTCTCGGAATAGAACTGGTTGCGAAGGATCATGAAGGTCCAGGCCTTCATGTTGGTGCCCATCTGGAAACTCTGGCGGGCGTCCCAGGCCTTCATCATGGCGTCCTGCGCCAGGTCGTCGGCCGCGGCGGGATCGCCGCAAAGCGTGCGGGCGAAGGCGCGCAGGTGCGGGATGAGCTGCACGAGCTCGCGCTTGAAGGCCTCGTCGTTGGCCGGAGAGGTTTCGGCGCGGACTCCCATCAGCCCTTCTCCGAGCTGCGCTCGTCGGCCCGCCGCAGGATCTCCAGGAACTCGTCCGGGACCTTCTCGTTGACCACTTCGTCGAACAACTGGCGCAGGCGGACGCCGATCGCCTGCTGGCGCAGGCGGGCTTCGTCCAGGGCCGCGGACGGCCGGCCACGATCCGGTGTGGGACGCTCTTCTATCATGTCGTCGGCGCTCCGCTCGTGCGGCGGCCGCCCCCTCTCTGGTTCCTTGTCGCCGTCCAACGTTTCAAATCCGCGTCAGGTTCCCGATCCGGAACCACAAGATGCGGAAAGCCGGTCCACAATGGAACCGGTTCCCAACGGACACGTTTCCGGAGCATCATGGCGCCAGGGCGGGGGCGAAGGCTCCTGCGCGGGGCTGCCGCTTTCCGATCCTTGAAAACGGGAGGGGTCACCTTTGAGTCTTCTAGCCCGACTGGCGCCGCATCTTCCCTATGTGCGCCGTTACGCCCGCGCACTGACGGGCGACCAGGCGACCGGCGATCATTACGTCCGCGTGGCGCTCGAGGCGCTGGCCGCGGGCGAGCGCGTGCTGGAAGCCGACATGACCCCGCGCGTGGCGCTCTACCATGTGTTCCACGCCATCTGGTGCACCTCGGGCGCCCAGCTCGAGGGGCCGCAGGAGGACGACGCCGTCGCCGACGACACCACTCGCCGGCTGATGCGCATCGCGCCGCGGTCGCGCCAGGCCTTCCTGCTCACCGCCCTTGAAGGCTTCACCCCGTCCGAGGCCGCCCAGATCCTGGACGCCGACTTCGCCGAGGTGGAGCGGCTGATCGCCGAGGCCCAGGCCGAGATCGACGCCGAGCTGGCCACCGACGTCCTCATCATCGAGGACGAGCCGGTCATCGCCGCCGACATCGAGGCGCTGGTGAAGGAGCTGGGCCATACGGTGGTCGACATCGCCGCCACCCGCACCGAGGCCGTGGACGCGGTCGCCCGCAAGACCCCCGGCCTCGTGCTGGCCGACATCCAGCTCGCTGACGGCTCGTCGGGCATCGACGCGGTGAAGGACATCCTCGCCCGCTACGACGTGCCGGTGATCTTCATCACGGCCTTCCCCGAACGCCTGCTCACCGGCGAGCGGCCCGAGCCCACGTTCCTGATCACCAAGCCCTTCCAGCCCGAGACGGTGAAGGCCGCCATCGGCCAGGCGCTGTTCTTCCATCCCCGGAAGGCGAGCAAGCGCGCCGCCTGACGCCCGGGCTGGGGTCGAACGACGGATCGAACGAAGAGGGCGCCGCTCCCGGCCGGAGCGGCGCCCTTTTTCCTGCCCGCGGGGGGATGGAGCGCCTAGGGCGTGGGCGAGGAGCCGCCGCCGGAAGGGGTCTTGCCGGCCGGCGCGATATGGTCGGGTGTGTCGTTCACCTGGCCCTCGACAGCCGACTGGATCGGGGCGGGCTCGGGCGCGCGGAACGCTTCGGCGGCGCTGGAGGGCCCGTTGTTCGAATTGGTGGAGGCCAGGTCGCCTGACCGCCAGGTCCAGGCCGCGAACAGGCCCAGGGCGGCCAGCAGCGTCCCGAACAGCAGCACCCAGAACACATGGCGGCCGAAGCGGCCCTGCCGGGCCCGGGTGGCTCCGAGGATCGGCCGCGTGGTCTCGCGCGTCGAGGACGCCATCGACATCTCCTTACTGGTGCGGGAAGTAGCTGAAGGGGCCAGTCTCTGGGCTCCGGGGGTCTTGTCCGCCGGCGGTGAGCGAGCCGATCAGGCCGCTGGCGAGCGCCAGCGCGAGCACGCCGCAGACCGCCGCGAGCCGGCGTCGCCCCGCCCGCCGGCGTGGGCTCGGCGTCTTCAGGAGCCGGGCGCCCTCGCGGGCCGCGAAGGAATTGCGCATGACGGGCCCTTTCCTCGCGGGCGCCTCGCGCGGCGTCCCGCCAGGGGCTCAAACGCCCGGCGCCTTGACCATGTTCCTCCGCGGGTGCGGCGCGGCGGGCCCGAAAAAAGTTGATCGCGCCTGGAACGCATCCAGGGCCCGTGTGTTTTAGGCCATGCGGAGGCGGCGACGCCCCCCCCCCGACTTGAGACTGGCGAGCATGCCAGTCTGCCGTCTCCGCACCCCTTTTCTCGATGATGCACCCCTGGGCGGGTCCGACAGGACCCGCCCCTTCTTTTCGGTTTTCGGGAGCGGGTCCGACAGGACCCGCCCATTCTTTTCGGTTTTCGGGACCACGCCCGTTTTCATCCCCATCGGCCCCTCCTGTCGGTCTTCGTCCGAACGGAAAAGGGCGGCCGGAGACCTCCGACCGCCCTCTGCGTCCTCACGGGGTGCGTGCGCCCGTCAGCGGGGCGTGCCATTCTCCCAGTAGTACCGGCCCGTGCCCGGGTCGTAGTAGTAGTACCGGCCGGCGCGCTCGTCGTAGTACTGGCGACGGTTGGCGGGCGCCGCGCCGCAGCCGCCGTCGTCGCGGCAGCCCTTCACCGCACCGGCCACGGCGCCGACGCCGGCGCCGACCGCCGCGCCGGTGCCCACGCCGACATCGCCGGACACCGCGCCGATGGCGGCGCCCGTCAAGGCGCCCAGCGCAGCTCCGCCGACGGCGTTGCGTTCCGTGTTCCCGGTGGCGGTGCAGGCCGCGGCCAGCAGGCCGGCGCCCGCCAGGGCGATCATAGGCTTGAGCATTCCTTGGCTCTCCTTCCGTGTCCCCCGCACACAAACGCATCTCAAGCTTGGCAGTTCCGCCCGAAACATGGCCGAAAACATGGCCGGAGCACGACCGGAACCAAGCGTGGGCGTGGTCGTTGCATCGCCGGATCGTTCCCGCGATCGCCCAAGGAGGGCTTGGCGATGGTTGCATATCCCGACGAAACGGACCTCGCGCGCCGAGACGCGACGCCAGCCGTGCGATCGACGAGGCATGATTTCGACAGCCACTCCAAACGACGGGACCGACGCGACTGACCGGCTCCGCTGACGCGCCTGCGAGGGGGACGAGGCCGCGCTTCCGGCGGGTCGAGGTCGTCGCCAATGTCGCATCCGGGAGCGTCGACGCCGACGCTCCGCAGGCGGCGAAGAAGATCTTCGCCGACTTCGGCGTGCCCGCGAACGTCTGCGCGCCGGCCACGGAAGAGCTGGGCGAGTGCCTGCGTCGCGCCGTGGACGCCGCGCCCGACCTGCTGGTCGTGCTGGCCGGGGACGGCACGGCCCGCGCCGCCGCCGAGATGTGCGGCCCCGACGGCCCGGTGGTGGCCCCGCTGCCCGGCGGCACCATGAACATGCTCCCCCACGCCATCTACGGCGCCCGGCCCTGGCAGGACGCCTTGACCATCGCGCTGGACCAGGGCGAGGAGCGGCTGATCGGCGGCGGCGAGGTCGAGGGCCACAAGTTCATGGTGGCCGCCATCCTGGGGTCGCCCGCCCTCTGGGCGCCGGCGCGGGAGGCCGCGCGCTACGGGCGGCGGCGGCTCGCCTGGGTGCGGGCCCGGCGGGCGCTCCGGCGCGCCTTCACCGGCCGCCTGCGCTACATCCTGGACAGCGCCCCGCGCGAGAAGGCCGAGGCGCTGGTCTTCATGTGCCCGGTGACGTCCCGGGCGCTGGCCGACGAGGAGCGGGCCCTCGAGGCCGCGGCCCTCAACGTCCGAGGGGCCGCCGACGCCTTCCGGCTGGGGATCAACGCCCTGGTCCGCGACTGGCGCGACGATCCGGCCGTGGAGAGCCGCCGCTGCCAGCTCGCCCGCGTCTGGTCGGCCCGGTCGATCCCGGCGGTGCTGGACGGCGAGTCGGTGCGCCTGAAGTCTCTCACCGAGGTCCGCTACGACCCGGCGGTGGCCCGCATCCTGTCGATCCCCCCAGACGTCCGCGCAGGGGACATGTGACCGTGACCATCCGCCTGGCGCACCTCTCCGACATCCACTTCGGGGGCGAGAACGAGGCCGCCGTGGCCGCCGCCGCCGAGCACCTGGCCGCCGGCCGCTTCGACCTCGTGGTCGTCTCGGGCGACCTCACCCGCTATGGCGAGGTCCGGGAGTTCGAGAAGGCCCGCGCCTGGCTCGACGCCCTGCCCGGGCAGCGCCTGGTCACGCCCGGCAACCACGACGCCCCCTATCTCGCCTGGGCCGAACGCCTCTTCGCCCCCTTCCGCCGCTTCGAGCGCTGGATCGGTCCGGCCCCGGCCCAGAGCTGGCTGGGCGGCGGCTTCGCGGTGCGCGGCGTCAACACCGCCCGGGGCGCCCAGCCCCGGCTCAACTGGTCCAAGGGCCAGATCTCGGGCGCCCAGGCCCGGGAGGCGGCCGCCTGGCTGGCCGGTCAGGCGGCGGACTGCGTGCGGATCGTGGTCGTCCACCACCCGCTGATCGAGATGCTGGGCGGGCCGATGACGGCCCGGGTCTGGGGCGGGGAGGCGGCGGCGGCGGCCTTCGCCGGGGCGCGCGTGGACCTGGTGCTCTCCGGGCACATCCACGCGCCCTTCGCCTGGCCCTACCCTTACGGCGACGGGCGCACCTATGCGGTGGGGGCGGGCACGCTGTCGGTGCGCGAGCGCGGCGCGCCGCCGGGCTTCAACGTGGTCGAGATCGAGGACGCCTGCTTCCGCGTCACCGCGCTGGCCTGGAAGGGCTCGCGCTACGAGCCCTTCCGGACCTGGTCGCTGGACCGCAGAACGCCGTCCTAGAGCACGATGGGTTCAGGCGGGATCGCCTGAACGCTGAATCGTGCTCTAGATTCAAAGGTGTAGAGCGCGTTCAAGCGGCGAAACCGCTTACACTTTCGCCTAACGCGCTCTAGCGCCTCGGCCTAGGGCATGGGCCCCACGCCCCGGCCGCGCACGACGTGCATGACGATCGAGACCAGGAACAGCACCAGGAAGACGAAGAACAGGATCTTGGCGATCGAGATCGCGGCGCCGGCCACCGTCGTGAAGCCGAGCACGCCCGCGATCAGCGCGACCACCAGGAAGGTGAGGGCCCAACCGAGCATGGGATGTCTCCAGCGCAGGCCGAAGCGCCTGCGGCAAGGCAACGCTCGATGGGGGCGGCCGTTCCGCTACTTGCCGTCGGGCTTGGCGGCCTGGCCGGCCAGGAACGCCGAGAGCACCGCCGTCAGGACGCCCGGATTGCGCACGACGATCGTCAGGATGGCGGCCGCCGCGCCGGCGGCGATCAGCGGACGCTCCTTGGCCATCTGCATCAGGCGGTCCACCAGCGAGACGTCCTCGGCGGCCTGCTCGGGTGCGACCTTGCGGGTGGCGAGGACGGCGATCCCCACCGCGACCACGGCGAAGACGGCGGCGGTCACCGCCGCGCCGCCCGCCGGGCCCAGCCAGACGCGCGCCGTCGCATAGACGGCGAAGGCGGCGGCGATGACGCACGCCACGGCCGCCGCCGCGACCGCCGCGAAGGCGGCCGCCAGGTTCAGCAGGCGCCTGGCGTTCAACGGCGGCCCGCCTGGGCCAGCAGGAGGCCGATGGCGACGCCCACGCCCAGCGCCAGGCCGGTGGCGGCGAGCGGGCGGGCGCGGACCTGGTCGCTGACGTATTCGCCCGCGTCTTCCAGGTGCTGGCCGGCGGCGTCGGCATAGACCCGCGACTGGGCGCGGAGCTGCTCCAGCCCTTCCTGCACGGCCGCCTCGATGCGCGTGGCGGCTTCGCCGATCACCCGCTGGGCCTCGGCCGAGAGCCGGGCGACGTCGTTGGCCGCGGCGGCGGTGACCTCTTCGGGCGTGGACTCGGTGGTCTTGGGGGGCATGGGGGCCTCCGGCTGGACTGGGCTTCAGGGGGCTCCAGCATAGGCGGCTTCCGATGACGCCGCAAAGACAGCCCTCCCGGTGAGCGGGCCGTTCACGGAGAAACGTGGTCGCGCCGGCCGCCGCCATTGCCTATGTATGGGCGATGACGCGCCGAACGGTGGGCCCAGGTCAGACCGAAGGTCAGGAACGGCGCCTGGAGCTGGCCCTCCAGGCCGCCGGTCTGGGCGAGTTCGAATGGGATTTCGCCCGCGACGTCTTCGTGGTCAGCCCGCGCATGGCCGCCATCATCGGCATAGAGCCGGGCGAGACGCCCGCCGAGGGCGGCCGCGGCCTCGACCGGCTGGTCCATCCCGACGATCGCGAGCGGCTCGCCCGCACCCGCGAGGCCGACCTCGCCGAGCGCGACGCCTTCGACAGCGAGTTCCGCCACATCCGGCCCGACGACGGCCGCGTGATCTGGGTGCGGGTGGCCGGGATCATCGTCCGCGGCCCCGACGGCGAGCCCGCCAGCATCACCGGCATCGTCGAGGACGTCACCGGCCGCCGCCTGGAGGAGGAGCGGCGCCAGCAGCTCATGGCCGAGCTTGACCATCGGGTGAAGAACGTGCTGGCCACGGTCCAGGCCCTGGCGGTCCAGACGGCCAAGCGAACCACGTCGCTGCCCGCCTTCCTGCAGAACTTCGCCGGCCGGCTGAAGGCGCTGGCCTCGGCCAACGAACTGCTGACCGCCGCCCGCTGGCGGGGCGCGGCGGTGGACCACCTGGCCGCCGCCGAACTGTCGGCGCTGGCGCCCGGCCAGACCAGCCTGGAAGGTCCCGAACTCTTCCTGACGCCTCGCGCCGCCAACGCCTTGTCGCTGGCCCTGCATGAGCTGGCGGTGAACGCCGTGAAATACGGCGCGCTCTCGGTCGAGTCCGGCCACGTGGACGTCCGCTGGGGCCTGCTCCCCGACGGAGGCTTCGAGCTCACCTGGACCGAAACCGGCGGGCCGCGGGTCAGCCCGCCCGGGCGCAAGGGCTTCGGGACCACGCTCCTGCAGCAGGTGACCGGCCGCGAGCTGAACGGCGCGGTCGAGATCGACTATCAGCCGGGCGGCGTGCGCGCCCGCCTGCGGGCCGGCGCCCAGGCCGTCGCGCCCCGGCCCGAAACGGTCCCCGAGGCGCCGGCGCCCCGGCCTCCCGAGACCGTGGCCGCCGCCAACGGCGCCGCCAGCCTGAAGGGCTCGCGCGTCCTCATCGTCGAGGACGCGGTGCTGCTGGCCCTGGAGCTGGAAACCGGCCTTTCGGAGGCGGGGGCCGAGGTGGTGGGCCCCGCCTACGAGCTGGAGGAGGCGATGGCCCTCCTGGACCGGCCCATCGACGCCGCCGTCCTCGACGCCAACCTCAACGGCCGTTCGGTCACCCCGGTGGCCGAGGCGCTGTCCAAGCGCAAGGTGCCCTTCGTCTTCGCCACCGGCTATGGCGAGGCCGGCGGCGCGCCCGGCGGCTTCGACGCCCCGGTGATCCGCAAGCCCTACGACATCACCCAGGTGGCGGCGGCCGTGGCCGGGCTGCTCGCGACGTCCTGACGCGCGTCAGGACGACCTGAGACAAGGCGTCGCCTCGCCTTCCCCCAGCCATGCCTTACACCTTGGCGACGAGGATCCGCGGCCAGCCGCGGGGGCCGGACCGGCGGCCACGGGACATCGCCCGGATCAAGCGACCCGACCTCTCTTCGGCGCGCACGTCCGCGCGCTCAGAGGACGCCCTTGGCGCGCAGCTCGGCCAGAGCCGCGTCCGTGAGCCCCGCCCGCGCCTTCAGCACCTCGTCGGTGTGCTGGCCCAGGGCCGGTCCCGGCCAGCGCACGCGGCCCGGCGTCTCCGAGAGCTTCGGGAAGGCGTTCTGCATCTTCACCGGCCCGAACACCGGGTGCTCGGTGGTGACGATCGCCTCGCGGGCGGCGTACTGCGGGTCCTCCAGCATGTCCGGCGCGCGGAACACGCGGCTCGCCGGCACGCCCTTGGCCTCCAGCAGGGTCAGCAGTTCGGCGAGAGGCCGGGCGCTCGTCCACTCGGCGATGATCCCGTCGAGCTCGGCCTGGTTCGCGCCGCGATTGGCATGGTCCACGAACCTGGGATCGGTCTTCAGGTCCGGGCGCTCCATGGCCTCGGTCAGCCGGGCGAACACCGTGTCGCCGTTGCCGCCGATCAGGATCAGCTCGCCGTTCGCGCATGGATAGGCGTTGGACGGCGCGATGCCGGGCAGGATCGAGCCCGACCGCTCGCGGACATAGCCGGTCAGGTCGTACTCGGTGACCAGGTTCTCCATCACCGCCAGCACGCTCTCGTAGAGGGCCGCGTCGATCACCTGGCCCCGGCCGGTCCGCTCGCGGTGGTGCAGGGCCATGAGGATTCCCATGACCGCGTGCATGGCCGCCAGGCTGTCGCCGATGGAGATGCCGGCCCGGGCCGGCGGTCGGTCGGGCTCGCCGGTGACGTAGCGCAGGCCGCCCATGGCCTCGCCGATCAGGCCGTAGCCCGCCCGCTGCGAGTAGGGCCCGGTCTGGCCGAAGCCCGACACCCGGGCCATGATCAGCTTCGGATTGAGCTTCGACAGCGCCTCGTAGCCCAGGCCCCACTTCTCCATCGCGCCCGGGCGGAAGTTCTCGATGACGATGTCCGCCTTCGCGATCAGCGTGCGGGCGATCTCCTGGCCCTCGGGGGTGCGCAGGTCCAGGCCCACCGACTTCTTGTTGCGCCCGATCACCGGCCACCAGGGAGACAGGCCCTTGGGCAGGCTGCGGCCCCACTGGCGCATGGGGTCGCCCTTGCGCGGGTCCTCGATCTTGATCACGCAGGCGCCGAAGTCGCCCAGGATCTGGCCGCAGAAGGGTCCCGCGATCAGGGTGCCCATCTCGACGACGACGAGGTCGGCCAGGGGACCCGTCGGGAGGCTTTGCGCATTGGGGGGCTCGCTCATGGCTCCGCCATACCGCCGCGGGCGCCGCTGGGCGAGATTGACGTTGCGTAGGGTTCCCTTGCGCGCCCGCCCGGCCTAAATGCCCGCCCATGGCCGACTTCGCGATCGCACCCGCCCCCGTCCCCACGGTCCCGGTCGAAGGGGAGGCGGCGGCCTTTCCCGTGCGCCGGATCCTCTGCGTGGGCCAGAACTACGCCGCCCACCGCCGCGAGATGGGCGGCGACGACCGCAAGCCGCCGTTCTTCTTCACCAAGCCGGCCGACGCCGTGGTCCCCCCTGGCCGCGACCCGGCCTATCCGTCCCGGACCGCCAACCTGCACCATGAGATCGAGCTGGTGGTGGCCGTCGGCCGGCCGGGCCGCGACGTGGCGCCCGAGCAGGCGCTCGACCTCGTGTTCGGCTACGCGGTCGGCGTCGACCTGACCCGCCGCGACCTGCAGGCCGCCGCCAAGGAGGCCGGCAGGCCCTGGGACGCCGCCAAGGGCTTCGACGATTCCGCCCCCGTCTCGGCCATCCGCCGCTGGAGCGGCGCCCCGCCGCAGGGCCGCATCGCGCTGTCGGTGAACGGCCAGACGCGGCAGGACGGCCAGCTTTCCGACATGATCTGGAACGTGGCCGAGATCGTCGCCGAGGCCTCCAGGCTGTGGGCGCTGGCGCCCGGCGACCTGATCTTCACCGGCACGCCCGAGGGCGTCGGCCCGCTGGTCCGCGGCGACCGCGTGGAGGGCGAGGTCGAGGGCGTGGGCAAGCTTTCCTTCACGGTGGCCTGATGGCGCTGGCGCTGCACAGCTACTGGCGGGCCGGCGCGCCCTACCGCGTCCGCATCGGGCTGCACCTCAAGGGGCTCCCTTACGACTACGTCCCGGTGAACCTGCTCGCCGGCGACCAGCACGGCGCGGCCTACAAGGGGCTCAATCCCCAGGGCCTGACGCCCGCCCTCGTGGTGGACGACGGCCTCGTGCTGACCCAGAGCCTGGCCATCCTGGAGTGGCTGGAGGAGACCCATCCCGAACCGCCGCTGCTGCCTCGGAGCGCGGCCGACCGGGCGGTGGTCCGCGCCATGGCCGGGATCGTGGCCTGCGACATCCATCCCCTGAACAACCAGCGGGTGCTCAAAGCGCTCGCCGGCCTGGGCGTGGACGAGGCCGGCCGCAATGCCTGGGCGGCGCGCTGGATCGCGGCCGGGTTCGAGGCGTTGGAGCCGATGATCGCCCGCCACGGCGCCGGCTTCGCCTTCGGGGAGAGTCCCACCCTGGCCGACTGCTGCCTGGTCCCGCAGGTCTATTCCGCCGGCCGTTTCGGCGTCGACCTTTCGGCCTATCCCGCCATCCGCGCCGCAGCCGAGCGGGCCGCCGCCCACCCGGCCTTCGCCGCCGCCCACCCCGAGCGACAACCGGACGCCGCCTGATGCTTGACGATCTGAAGGACAACAACCGCAACTGGGCCGCCGGCAAGGTCGCCGTCGACCCCGGCTTCTTCAAGCGCCTCGAGGGCCAGCAGGCGCCCAAGTACCTGTGGATCGGCTGCGCCGACAGCCGCGTGCCGGCCAACGAGATCGTGGGTCTCGATCCGGGCGAGCTGTTCGTCCACCGCAACGTGGCCAACCTCGCCCCGCCCCAGGACGCCAACTACCTCTCGGTGCTCCAGTTCGCCGTGGACGTGCTGAAGGTCGAGCACATCCTGGTCGTGGGCCACTACGGCTGCGGCGGCGTGGCCGCCGCCGTGGACGGCCAGCGCCGGGGCCTCGTGGACCACTGGCTGCATCCGATCCGCGAGGTTCACCACGACCACCGCCACGAGCTGGAGGAGATCGGCGACGACCGCGCCCGCTGGGACCGCCTGGTCGAGCTGAACGTGATCCGCCAGGTGCGCAACGTGGCCTCGGACGTCTTCGTCCAGGACGCCTGGGCCCGGGGCCAGAAGCTGGCCGTCCACGGCTGGGTCTATTCCCTGTCGAACGGTCTGGTGAACGACCTGGGCGTGACGGTCCACGGCCACGCGGAGCTCGACCGCCTCAACCCCTGAGCGGGCCCCGAGGCCTTCCCGGGCGGAGAGCGGGTTCGTCGTAAACCGGCCGGCGCGAGCTTGACGCCGCGTCCGGCTGCCGCTTGTGTCGCGCCACGCGGCGGCCCTTGGGCCGTCAGAAGAAACGCTCAGGAATCGCAATGAAATCCATGTTCATGGCCGCTGCGGCGGTCACGGCCCTGCTGGCCGTGGGCCCGGCCGTGGCCCAGGCTCCCCAAGCGGGGTCCGCCAAGCCCACCCCCGCCGAGGCCAAGGCCTTCGTCGAGAACGCCGAGGCCCAGCTGGAGAAGGCCAACGCCTTCGCCGCCCGCGCCGCCTGGGTGCGGGCCAACTTCATCACCGTCGACACCCAGTGGCTCGAAGCCAAGGCCGGCGCCGAGCAGAACGAGCTCGCCACCCGGCTGGCCAAGGAGGCCGCCCGCTTCGACGGCGTGGCGGTCGATCCCGTCACCGCCCGCAAGCTGAAGCTGCTCAAGCTCTACATCGTCTCGCCGGCGCCCGACCGTCCGGGCGCGGCCGACGAGCTGGCCAACCTGCTGACCAAGCTCGACAGCACCTATTCCACCGGCAAGTTCACCTACAAGGGCAAGCAGATCACCCTGAACGACGCCGAGGACGTGCTCGCCGAGAGCCGCGACCCGGCCGAGCTGAAGGCGGTCTGGGAGGGCTGGCACTCGGTCGCCTCGGCCATGCGGCCCGACTACGCCCAGTTCGTGACGCTCTCCAACGAGGGGGCCCGCAGCCTGGGCTACAAGGACACCGGCGCGCTCTGGCGCTCCAACTACGACATGGAGCCCGACGCCTTCGCCGCCGAGACCGACCGGCTGTGGAAGCAGGTGGAGCCGTTCTACAGGAACCTGCACTGCTACGTGCGCGCCCGCCTGAACGACAGGTACGGCGACGCCGTGCAGCCGCGCACCGGCCCGATCCGCGCCGACCTTCTGGGCAACATGTGGGCCCAGCAGTGGGGCAACATCTACGACGTCGTCGAGCCGAAGGGCTTCTCGTCCAGCTACAGCCTCGACAAGCTGCTGGTCGACAAGGGCTACGACCCGGTCAAGATGGTGAAGACCGGCGAGAACTTCTATTCCTCGCTGGGCTACGCGCCGCTCCCCGAAACCTTCTGGGAGCGCTCGCTGATCACCCGTCCACGAGACCGCGAGGTGGTCTGCCACGCCTCGGCCTGGGACGTGGACGACAAGGACGACATCCGCATCAAGATGTGCACCAAGGTGAACGCGGACGACTTCCGCACGGTGCACCACGAGCTGGGCCACAACTACTACCAGCGGGCCTACAAGGGCCAGCCGGTGCTGTTCCGCGGCTCGGCCAACGACGGCTTCCACGAGGCCATCGGCGACTTCGCCGCCCTGTCGGCCTCGACGCCGACCTACCTCAACCAGATCGGCCTGCTCGACAAGGTGCCGGGCACGGAGGAGGACATCCCCTTCCTGCTGAAGATGGCCCTCGACAAGATCGCCTTCCTGCCGTTCGGCCTCTTGGTCGATCGCTGGCGCTGGGAGGTGTTCTCGGGCGAGGTGACGCCGGACCAGTACAACGCCGAATGGTGGAAGCTGCGGCTGAAGTACCAGGGCCTGGCGCCGCCGGCGGAGCGCCCCGCCGACGCCTTCGATCCGGGCGCCAAGTACCACGTGCCGGGCAATACGCCGTACACGCGCTACTTCCTGGCTCACGTCTACCAGTTCCAGTTCCACCGCGCCGCCTGCCAGCAGGCCGGCTGGAAGGGCCCGCTGCACCGCTGCTCCGTGTACGGACAGAAGGCGGTCGGCGAGAGGTTCAACCGCATGATGGAGCTGGGCCAGTCGCAGCCCTGGCCCCAGACCCTGCAGGTGTTCACCGGCGAGACCCGCACCGACGCCAGCGCCGTGGCCGACTACTTCAAGCCGCTGAACACCTGGCTCGTGCAGCAGAACAAGGGCGAACGCTGCGGGTGGTAGGCCCCATCTCCTCTCCCCTCGGGCTTCGCCTCGGGGGAGAGGACTTGTCAGGCCAGCTTGATCTCGCGCAGCCGTTCCTGGAGGTAGTCGTCGGCGGTGATCGGGGTCGGGTAGCGGTTCGGGTGTTCGGCGTCGACGCAGCCCGGCAGGGTCTCGATCAGGTAGTCCGAGTTGAAGTGCAGGAAGAACGGCGTGGAGTAGCGGGGAAAGCCGCGCCGGTCCGGCGCCGGGTTGACCACCCGGTGGGTCGTCGACGGCAGGCGGTGGTTGCACAGCCGCTGCAGCATGTCGCCGATGTTGCACACCAGCGCGCCGGGCGGCGGGTTGACCGCGATCCAGCTCCCGTCGTGGGCCTTCACCTCCAGCCCCGCCTCCTCGGCGCCGAGCAGCAGGGTGATGACGTTGATGTCCTCGTGGGCGCCTGCCCGGATGTGCGGCCCGTCCTTCGGCACCGGCGGATAGTGCAGCAGGCGAAGGATCGAATTGCCGACGTTCACCTTGTCGGCGAAGAAATGGCGCGGCAGGTCCAGGTAGGCGGCGATCGCCTCCAGCACCTTCAGGCCCATGGCGTCCAGGGCCTTGTAGAGCCACTGCACCTTCTCGCGGAAGCCGGGCAGCTCGGCGTCGGGCCAGACGTTGTCGGGCATGTGGTCGCGGAACGGGTGGCCCGGGGGCAGGTCGCGGCCCACGTGCCAGAATTCCTTGAGGTCGTAGTGCTGGTGGCCCTTGGCGGTCTCGACGCCGAAGGGCGTGTAGCCGCGCTGGCCGGCGACCGGCAGCTTGTACCTGAGCTTGGTTTCCTCGGGCAGGGCGAAGAACGCCTTGGCCTGGTCCAGGGCCGCGTCGATGCGGTCCTGCGGGATGCCGTGGTCGCCGATCACCGCGAAGCCGCAGTGGACATAGCTGTCGCACAGCCGCCGGGAGAAGCCGTCGAAGTCGCTCTCGAACAGCCTGAAGGAGACGGGCTGGAGGGAGTCCTGGATGGTGAGGGCTTGGCTCATGCCGCTTCCTCTACACCCGCTCGCCGCCCGTCTCCAGCGGGGGCGGGGCGACGGGCCGCCCGTCGCCAGCCCGCCCCTCCTCGGCGCGCTCGGGCCCGCCGTCCTCGGCCTCGTCCTCGCGGGCCAGCATCTCCATCTCGGCGCGGACCAGCCGCTCCCACGTCTCCCGCGACGCGCGGGTGGCCATGACGTAGCGCTCCTCCTCGCCGTAGGTCGGCTGCAGCTCCTTGAACAGCCGCTGGTCGTGCTCGCGGAACACCACGGCGGCCTTCAGCGCCCGGCGCTCGCTGACGCCCAGGGCCACCAGGGCGCGCCGGCCGAAGTTGAGCGCGCTCTCGTACATCTCGCGTTCGACCACGTCGGCGCCGGCCGCCAGCAGCTCATAGGCGTGGCGGCGGTCCCAGGCCCGCGCGATCACGCGCAGGTGCGGGAAGGACTGCTTGGCGAGCTCGACGATCTCGCGGGCCTTGTCGCGGTCGTCGATGGCCACCACCAGGATGCGGGCCTTGTCGGCGCCCGCCGTGCGCAGCAGGTCGAGGCGGCTGGCGTCGCCGTAGTGCACGGGCCAGCCGAAGCGGCGGATCAGCTCGATCTGCTCGATGCTGGAATCCAGCAGCACCACCTTGAAGCCGTTGGCCATCAGCAGGCGCGTGGCGATCTGGCCGAAGCGGCCGAACCCCGCGATCACCGCGTCGGGCGGGCCCTCGTCGAAGGGCAGGCGCTCGGGCTCGGGCCGGGGCGCCGCACGGCTCAGAACCAGCCTCTCGAAGAGGGCGAAGACCAGCGGCGTCGCCGCCATCGACAGCGCCACCACGGCGGTCAGCAGCCGCACGGTCTCGGCGTCCAGCACCCGCGCGCCCTGGGTGAAGCCCAGGAGGACGAAGGCGAACTCCCCGCCCTGGGCCAGGGCGACCGCCGTCGTCGCCGACGTGCGCCGGTCCCGGCGGAACAGGCGGGCGACCGCGTACATGGCGGCGGCCTTGGCGAGGATCAGCCCCGCGACGAGCGCGGCCAGCGTCGCCGGCCGTTCGGCCGCCAGCCCAAGGTCCAGGCCCGCGCCCACGGTGATGAAGAAGAGGCCGAGCAGCAGGCCCCGGAACGGCTCGATGTCGGTCTCCAGCTCGCGCCGGAACTCGCTCTCGGCCAGCACCACCCCCGCCAGGAAGGCGCCGAGCGCCGGCGAAAGGCCCACGAGCTCCATCAGCACCGCCACGGCCACCACCAGCAGCAGGGCCGAGGCGGTGAAGATCTCGCGCAGCCGGGCCGCCGCGATGAACCGGAACAGCGGCCGGGTCAGGTAGCGCCCGGCGATCACGACCGCCGCCACCGCGCCGATCACGGCCAGCGGCCGGACCCAGCTCGGCAGGCCCTGCAGCAGCACGCCCGCGTGGTCCTCCACGGCCCCGGGCGGGGGCCCGCCCAGCGCCAGGAAGGGCAGCAGCGCGAACATGGGGATCACCGCCAGGTCCTGGAACAGCAGGACGCCGAAGCTGGCCTCGCCGACCGCGCCCTGGCGCAGGCCCTTCTCCTCAAGGCTGGCCAGCACGATGGCGGTGGACGACATGGCCAGGATCAGCCCGGCGGCCAGGGCCGTGCGCCAGTCGAGGCCCAGGGCCACGCCCGCCGCGCCCAACAGGGCCGCCGTCGCCGCCATCTGGCCCGCGCCCGCCCCGAAGATGGCCGTCCGCATCCGCCAGAGCAGGGCCGGGCGCACCTCCAGCCCGATCAGGAACAGCAGGATGACCACGCCGAACTCGGCGAAGCGCATCACGTCCTCGGGCGCGCCGACCAGGTTCAGCGCGAACGGCCCGACCACGGCCCCCGCCACGAGGTAGCCGAGCACCGAACTCAACCCCAGCCGCTTGGCGATCGGGGCCGAGATCACGCCGGCGGTCAGGTAGACCAGAGCCTGCAGCAGGAGGGATTCGGCGGTCATCGGGGCTCCGGAGGGTTCGTCGGGATCGAGGATCGCCCGGCGCTCTTCATCAATCGATGAATTTTTTGGGCGACCCCGGTTCTCAACCGCACGTTTGCGTCGTATTGGCGGTCCATGGCTGACAAGGTTCGCAAGGACGCGGTCGAGGCGCTGAGCGGTCTGCTCTTCGACGGCATGACGATCATGGCGGGGGGCTTCGGCCTCTGCGGCATCCCCGAAAACCTGATCGCGGCGATCCGCGCCTCGGGGGTGAAGGACCTGACGGTCGTCTCCAACAACTGCGGAGTGGACGACTTCGGCCTGGGCGTGCTGCTGGCCGGGGGGCAGATCCGCAAGATGATCAGCTCCTACGTCGGCGAGAACAAGCTGTTCGCCGAGCTCTACCTCTCGGGCAGGCTGGAGCTGGAGTTCAACCCGCAGGGTACGCTGGCCGAGCGCATCCGGGCCGGCGGCGCGGGCATCCCCGCCTTCTACACCAAGACCGGCGTCGGGACCCTGGTGGCCGAGGGCAAGGAGGTCCGCGAGTTCGACGGCGAACTCTACGTCATGGAGCGGGGCCTCACCGCCGACCTTTCCATCGTCAAGGCGTGGAAGGCCGACCGCGAGGGCAACCTCGTCTATCGGAAGACCGCGCGGAACTTCAATCCGATGATGGCCACCGCCGGCAAGGCGACCGTCGTCGAGGTCGAGCACCTGGTCGAGACCGGCGAGATCGATCCCGACCACATCCACACGCCGGGCATCTACGTCGACCGCATCGTCCAGGGGACGTTCGAGAAGCGCATCGAGCAGCGCACGGTCCGCGCCCGGGAGACCGAGGGCGCCCCAAATACCGCCGGCGCCGGGGAGGAAGTCTGATGGCCCAGGAATCCAAGGGCTGGACCCGCGACCAGATCGCCGCCCGCGCCGCGCGGGAGCTGCGGGACGGCTTCTATGTGAACCTCGGCATCGGCATCCCGACCCTGGTGGCCAACTACATCCCGCAGGGCATGTCGGTGACCCTGCAATCCGAGAACGGCATGCTGGGCATGGGGCCGTTCCCCTACGAGGACGAGATCGACGCCGACCTGATCAACGCCGGCAAGCAGACGATCACCGCCCTGCCGATGAGCTCGTTCTTCAGCTCGGCGGACAGCTTCGCCATGATCCGCGGCGGCCACATCGACCTTTCCATCCTGGGGGCCATGCAGGTGGCCGCCAATGGCGACCTGGCCAACTGGATGGTGCCGGGCAAGATGGTGAAGGGCATGGGCGGGGCCATGGATCTGGTGGCCGGCGTCAAGCGCGTGGTCGTGGTCATGGAGCATGTCGAGAAGTCCGGCGCGCCCAAGTTGGTGAAGGCCTGCACCCTGCCGCTGACCGGCCAGGGCGTCGTGGACCTGGTGATCACCGACCTCGCCGTCTTCGACGTCAGCCGGGGGAAGAAGCCCCTGACGCTGCTCGAAACCGCCCCGGGCGTCACGGTGGACGAGGTGCGCGCCAAGACCGAGGCCGAGTTCCAGGTGGCGGCGGGGCTGCCTGCGTGATTGCATTTGGGGTGAGATTGCGTGAGATGGGGCCCGATGAACCCTGACCCGCGCCCCGTCATCTCCGAAGACTACCGCCATCTCCAGCAAGCGCTGCACAAGAGTTCCAACTACGGCACGGCGTCGCTGCAGTATGGGGCCGAGGTGCGCCGGTTGCTCCTGGAAGACGCCGCGCGGTCGCTGTCGGACTATGGGGCCGGCAGGCAGAACCTCCGCCGCGCCCTGTCGGTCTTCCCGGACCTGTCGGTCGATTACTACCCCTACGACCCAGCCTTTCCGGAGTACGGCCCGCCGCGCCCCGCCGATCTGGTGTGCTGCATCGACGTGCTGGAGCACATCGAGCCGGACTTCCTCGACAACGTCCTGGACGAGCTGAAGGCGATCACCGTCCGGCGGGGCTTCTTCACGATCCATACCGGCCCGGCGGTCAAACACCTGGCCGACGGCCGCAACGCCCACCTCATCCAGAAGCCCTCTTCGTGGTGGCTGCCGCGGCTCTGCGAGCGTTTCGAGATCGAGGCCCTGCGCAAGACGCCTGGCGGCTTCCTGGTGATCGTGACGCCGCGCCTGACCTAGAGCGCGATCCGCGAACATGGGCGCCGGTTCTGCGATCAGATCGCGCTCAAGGCTTTGATTTGGAGCCTTTTTGTCCCGTTCAAACGATTCCATCTGAACGGGAAAGGCTCTAGGCGCTATCGCCAGCGCAGGACCCAGGGGCCGAGCAGCGCCCCGGCGGCGGTGCTCAGCGCCACGCCAAGCGAATACCAGGTCGCCACGAAGGCCGGTTCCGTCTCGGGGCAGTGCAGGCCGTAGGCGAGCGCGGCGACCCCGCCGGCCATCAGCCCGGCGCCGGCTCCGGCCGCCGTCAGCCGCGTGGGCGCCAGGCGGCGCACGATCGCCAGGGCGAGGGCGAGGGCCGGGACCGACAGCGCCAGGATGTTGAACGGGCAGCGCCGCCAGGACTGGCCCAGCCACAGCGCCATCCTGTCCTCGGCCGGCGCCAGGACCAGTTCGCCGATCCCGAGCGCGCCCAGGACGCCGAAAGCCGCCAGCGCCAGGACCAGGCCGCCCCGCCCCGAGCCCGCCGGCCGCGCCAGCCGCTCGGCGCACCAGAAGCCCGCCGCGCCCAGGACGGCCGCATAGCCCGCCTTCATCCAGAAGGCGGCGCCGCCCATCGCCTCGGCCAGGTCGGGCCGGACCTTGAGCCAGATCGCCACCAGCAGCGCCGCCAGCGCCAGGCCGGCCGTCGCGCCCACCGCCAGCCGACGGCCGGGCGCCCGGGGGGAGACCGGAGTCAGCTCGCCGGCCAGGCTCTCGATCAGGTCGTCAGTCTTCACGCGGTCGCATCCTCGCGGTCAGGGCGGCCATGGCCCGGTGCAGCGACACCTTCGCCGCGCCTTCGCTGATCCCGGCCCGGGCGCCGGCCTCGGCGAGGCTCAGGCCCTCCACCTTCACGTCCCGCACCAGGGTCCGCTGGCGCTCGGGCAGGCCGCCCAGCACCCGGTCCAGGTCCATGCGGGCCTCGGCGCTCTCGTCGGGCGCGGACCACAGCGCCTCGGCCATCTCGTCCAGCGGCACGTGAACCCGCAGGCGCCGCCGCCGCCAGAAGTCGATCAGCTTGTAGCGGGCCAGCGCGTGGGCCCAGGCGGTGAACGGCTGCGCCGGGTCGTAGGTCTCGCGACGGCGATGGATGGCGAGCAGGGTCTCCTGCACCAGGTCCTCCAGGTCCGCGGCCTGCGCCGCGCTGAGCCGCCGGCCGAAATAGACCGTCAGCCGCCCGGACAATACGCCCAGCAGTTCGCGCCACGCGGCCGCCTCGCCGGCCTGCGCGCGTCGCATCAGGGCGTTCAACCGCGGTTCGATCTCGATGGTCACTCGGGGTCCGTCCCCCAAAGTTCGCACCGGCCCGGGAAAGGTTACGCGGCGGGCCGAAAAAAGATTCCGACGTCGCTTTGTAACCCGGGAGGCCCCCGCCGCGAACTAGCTCCGCGACCAAGCCGCTGTGGCCGGTCCGACATCCTTCAGGAGCTCCCGGATGAACACCCTCCAGACCACCCTGGCCGCCTCGGCCGTCCTCGCCCTCATGGGCGGCGCCGCGATGGCCCAGGACAACATGGCCAAGAAGCCCGCCGCCACGGAGAAGTGCTATGGCGTCGCCAAGGCCGGCCACAACGACTGCAAGGCCGGGGCCGGCACGACCTGCGCGGGCACGTCCAAGACCGACTACGACGGCAAGGCCTTCAAGGAGGTGCCGGTCGGAACCTGCGTCACCATCAAGACGCCGAAGGGCATGGGCTCGCTGACGCCCAAGGCCTGATCCCCCGCGACCGCGTCCCCATGCGAAGCCATCCCCACGCCGGGCTCGGCCTGAAGCCCCAGCACTACGCCGAGGCCCTGTCGGCCCCCTCCGACGGCCTGTGGTTCGAGGTCCATGCCGAGAACCACATGGCGGCCGGCGGTCCCAGGCTCGCGTGGCTGGACGCCATCGCCCGGGACAAGCCGATCTCGCTCCACGGGGTCGGCCTGTCCCTGGCCGCGGACGAGCCGCCGGACGAGGCGCACCTCGACGCCTTCCGGCGGCTCGTGGACCGCTACGACCCGATGCTGGTCTCCGAGCATCTGGCCTGGTCCCGGCGGCGGGGGGTCCACGCCCCCGACCTCCTGCCGTTCCCGCGCAGCCGGCCCGCCCTCGACCGGATCTGCGCCAACGTCGGCCGGATGCAGGACGCGCTGCGCCGCCGGGTCCTGATCGAGAACCCGTCGCTCTACCTGGCGCTGGCCGGCCACGAGTTCGGCGAGGTCGAGTTCCTGGCGGAGCTTTGCCGCCGCGCCGGCTGCGGCCTGCTGCTCGACGTGAACAACGTCTTCGTCAGCGCCGCCAACCTGGGCTTCTCGGCCGAGGCCTATGTCGACGCCGTGCCCGGCGAGGCGGTGGGCGAGATCCACCTGGCCGGTCACCAGGCCGACGCGCGCCTGGGCGGCGCCCTGCTCATCGACACCCACGGCGCCCCCGTCGCCGAGCCGGTCTGGATGCTCTACGCGCGGCTGATCCGGCGCATCGGCCCGCGCCCGACCCTCATCGAACGCGACGACGCCGTGCCGGCCTTTGCCGACCTCATGGCCGAGCGCGGCCGCGCCGAACGCCTGCTGGCGGCCTGCTGGGAGCCCGCCCATGCCTGACGGCTTTCACGAGGCGTTCGTGGCGGCGCTCGGCGGCGACGACACCGCGCTGGCCGGCTGGGCCGCCGCCGATCCGGCGCCGGGACTCAGCGTGCACCGCAACACCATCGCCAAGGGCTGCGCCGATGCGCTCGCCGCCCAGTTCCCGACCGTGGCCAAGCTCGTCGGAGAGGCCTGGCTGAAGGCCGCGGCGGTCGAGCACGCCCGCGCCCACCCGCCCGAGAGCGCCTGCCTGCTCGCCTATGGCGCCGACTTCTCCGCCTGGCTCGCCGGCTTCCCGCCCGCCGCCGACATGCCCCACCTCGCCGGCGTCGCCGCCCTCGACATGCTGTGGACCGAGGCCCACCTCGCCGCCGACGCCGATCCCCTGGCGCCGGCCGCCCTGACGGCGCTGACGCCCGATGACGTTCTCAGATGCGGGCTCGCCCTGCATCCGGCCGCCCGCTTCGCCGCCTTCGACACGACCGTCCCGTCCCTCTGGCTGGCCCTCCAGCGGGACCCGCCGCCGCGGGCCTTCGAGCTGCAAGCCCGGCCCGAGGGCCTGCTGTTCGCCCGGCCGGGCCTCGACATCGCCGCCCGCCGGATCGGGCCCGGCCAGCTCGCCCTGCTCGCCGCTTGCCGCGATGGCGGGAGCCTCGCCGCCGCCGGCGCAGCCGCCCTGGCCGCCGAGCCGGACCTCGCGCTCGCCCCCGCCTTCGCCGAACTCCTGGAGCTCGGCGCCTTCCAGACCCTCGTTTCCTTGGAGCTCCGATGACCCTCGCCGTCCCCGCCGACCGTCCGCCGAACCCCGTCCGCGCCCTGGCCGCGACGCTCCAGGGTCTCGTTCCCGAAGCCGTGCTGGCGCTCGTGATCCGTCTCGGCGTGGCCGCGATCTTCTTCCAGTCGGGCCGCACCAAGGTGGATGGCCTGCTGCACATCACCGACGGAACCTACACGCTGTTCCGGGAGGAGTACCGGCTGCCGCTGATCCCGCCCGACCTGGCGGCGCACCTGGCGACCTACGCCGAGCACCTGTTCTCGCTTCTGCTCGTCGTGGGCCTCCTCACCCGCCTCTCGGCGCTGGCCTTCCTGGGCATGACGGCGGTCATCGAGATCTTCGTCTATCCCGACGCCTGGCCGACCCACCTGAGCTGGGCGGGCCTGCTCCTCTACCTGGCGGCGCGGGGCGGCGGCGCCTGGAGCCTGGATCGGCTCGTCGGCCTGGAATCATCGCATCCGGCGCGCGCCGCGCCGCGTAGCTGATATGATCCGCAGATCCAGGATCGCAGGCCAGACCCCCATGAGACCCTTGATGCTTGCGGCCGCCGCCGCGCTGCTGACCGCCTCGGCCGCCCCCGCCGCCCCGGCCCTGAAGACCGCCGTGTTCGCCGGCGGCTGCTTCTGGTCGGTGGAGAAGTTCTTCGAGGCCAGGCCCGGCGTCGTCCGCGCCGTGTCGGGCTATGCCGGCGGGACCGTGCGCAACCCGACCTACATGCGCCACCCCGGCCACCTCGAGGCCGTGCAGGTCACCTACGACCCGGCCAAGGTCAGCTACGCCCAGCTCGTCGACTACTTCTTCCACCACATCGACCCCACCGACACGCGGGGCCAGATCTGCGACTTCGGGCCCAGCTACCAGACCGCCGTCTTCGTGGGCTCGCCCGAGGAGCGGCGCATCGCCGAGCAGGTGAGGGGCCAGGTGGCCGCCGAACTGAAGGCGCCGGTCGCCACCCGCGTCCGCGACGCCTCGACCTTCTGGCCGGCCGAGGCCTACCACCAGGACTTCGCCCGCAGGAACCCCGCCGACTACGCCGACTACGCCGCCCGCTGCGGCCGCGACCGCGCCCTCAAGGCGGTGTGGGGCGGCCGCTCCTGACCCCGAGCCGCCAAGGGCGGCTCAGTCCTTTTGAACCACAGAAAACACAGAAGGACACAGAAGGCGCTGGCCCTTTCCGTGCGGGCGCGCCCCGCGCGCCTTCCGTGTCTTCCGTGGTTCCCTTCTTGGGAGGCGCCGCTTCGCGGCCTAGGGCGAGGGCTTGCCGGTGACCGGATCGCGCGGCCGGGGCCGGAAGTCCTCGCCCACGAACATCTCGATCCGGCGCTTGTGCTTGCGGTCCAGCCAGACGCTGGCGATCTCCAGGCCCGAGGTCCGCGCGAAATCGCCCTCCATCTCGGCGCGGTAGTTCCCCTCCATGGCCACCGCCAGCACGCGGGCGCCCTCGCCGGGGGTGAGGGGCGCCGCCGTCTCGGCCTGGTTCTGCGGGGCCTCCATCAGGAGCCAGCTCTTCAGCGGCGGCGCGCCGGCCGCGAAGGCGTCCCGGCCGTAGTAAGACATGGCGTAGAACAGGAAGCGGTTGTTGACGGCGATGGCGCTCAGCCCCGGCTCCACGGCGGCCCGGCGGAGCACGAGGTCGGTGGTCCGGCCCCAGCCCTTGGCCCGCTTGAAGCTGTTGGACGCTCCCGCCTTCTCGGCCAGCGGCGGCGAGATGACGAAGGCGTAGAAGACGGCCGCGATCAGCGCCTGGAGGGCCACCGCCCCGACCAGCCAGCCCCGCGCGCGCCAGCGCGTCAGCCAGGCGGCGACCAGCACCGCGCCCGTCAGGTAGCCGGCCCCCGACCAGTTGGCGTTGGCGCGGCTGATGAACGCCTGGGCGGCGACGATCAGGACCGGCGGGATCGTGAAGCAGAGCAGCAGCAGGTCCTCGCGGGTAAGCCGCCGCCGCACGGCGGCCAGTCCCAGGCCGGCGAGCAGGACGCCCATGGGGATCGGCCCGAAGACGCCGAACTGCGAGGCCAGGAACTCCCCGAGCTCGCCCGGATTGAACAGGCTCCGCCCGCCCCAGCCGGCGTTGGCCGCCGTGTGCTGGAAGGTGGCGAAGCCATGGGCGGCGTTCCAGGCGAGGTTCGGCGCCAGTACGAGCAGGCAGGCGGCCGCCGCCAGGGCGGCCGAGGCGGGGGTCCAGGCGGCCCGCGCCTCCCGCGAGACCGCGAGGTGCAGGGCGAGCCCGATCACGAAATAGACCGCCGCGTACTTGCTCAGGAAGGCCAGGCCCAGGGCCGCGCCCAGGGCGGCGGCCTGTCTCAAGCGCGCGCGGCCCTCGGCGGTTTGCAGGGCGGCGTAGGCCAGGATCGTCAGTCCCAGGAAGAACAGCAGGGGCGCGTCGGTGGCCGCCACCAGGGACGAGAGCTGCACGCCCGGCATCAGGCCGTAGAGCGCCGCCGCCGCCAGCCCCGTCCGCGCGCCATGGAGCCGCCGGCCGAGGGCGAAGACGGCCAGCGTGGCTCCGGCCTGGAAGAGCGCCGCCGGCGCCCGCACCCACGGCTCGGCGTCGCCGCCGATCGCCGTGGACGCCCAGATCGCCCAGGCGACGATGGGCGGCTTGGAATAGTAGCCGACGTCCAGCGTCCGCGACCAAAGCCAGTACTGCGCCTCGTCCGGATAGAGTTCGAGCGGACTGGTGAACAGGACCATCAGCCGAACCACGGTCAGCGCCACGGTGAACAGGATGGCGGCGCGCCATTCGTCGGTCCTGGGAGCGGTTTCGGCCATGGTCATCCTGTGGGGCGGAGGCGGACGGTAGCGTCCCACCGTGTGCTGTAAAGCACACCTGCGCCGCCTTTCGCCGCATGGTGACGGTCTGGGGGCAACCGTAACAAAAGCGTCACCCACACCCGGCTTTTTCGCGCTATACGCCGCCTAAAGGACTCGCGGCCGTCGGAGGGGCGATTGGCCCGCGGCAGTCTATCGAGAGGGGATACTCCATGACGTCTATTCAGCGGCTCGCCTGTGGCGCGGCGTTGACGGTGCTTGCTTCGGCCGCGTCGACGGCCGTGTACGCGCAAGCCACCACCGGGGCCGTCCGCGGCCAGATCACCAGCGACTCGGGCGCGGCCGTGGCCAACGCCACGGTCACCGTGACCCATGTGCCCACCGGCTCGACCGCGACCTCGGTCACCGACGCGGCGGGCTTCTACTCCGTGCGCGGCCTGCGCCCGGGCGGCCCCTACCGGGTGAGCGCCACGGCCTCCGGCTTCGACACCGCCAGCGCCAGCGTCTCGGCCATCGGCATCGGCGAGCCCGCCACGGTCGATGTGACCCTGTTCGCCACCGGCGCCCAGGTCTCGGAACTGGTCGTGACCGCCGCCGCCGCCGCCAAGAGCCAGGGCGGCCCGGCCTCGAACTTCACCGCCGGCGACATCGAGAGCCTGCCCTCGATCAGCCGCGACCTGAAGGACGTCGCCCGTCTCGACCCGTTCGCGACCATCGACCCGACCAACCAGGACGCCCTGTCGTTCGCGGGCACGAACACCCGCTTCAACCAGCTCACCGTCGATGGCGTGCGCCAGAACGACGACTTCGGCCTGAACAACAACGGCTACCCGACCCAGCGCTCGCCGATCTCGCTCGACGCCGTCGCCGCCGTGAACGTCTCGGTGGCCCCCTACAGCGTCATCAACAACGGCTTCGCGGGCGGCCAGATCAACGCCGTCACCAAGTCGGGCGGCAACAAGTTCTCGGGCTCGGCCTTCTACGAGTACACCGACCGCGACCTGCAGGGCGACACCATCGAGGGCGTGAAGACCGGCGCCGACTTCAAGGAAAAGACCTACGGCGGCACGCTCGGCGGCCCGATCATCAAGGACCGCCTGTTCTTCTTCGTCTCCTACGACAAGTACGAGGGCACCCTGGGCTTCGACGAAGGCCCGTCCGACTCCGGCGCCTCGGTGGTCATCCCGCGGATCAGCACGGCGGCGGTCGAGAAGTTCCGCGCCGACACCCAGCGCATCTACGGCTACGACCCGGGCGCGGCGGTCACCGGCAACTTCCCCGTCGAGGACGAGAAGTGGCTGGCCAAGATCGACTGGAACATCACCGACAACCACCGGGCGTCGTTCACCTACCAGAACACCAAGGGCAACTCGCTGAACGGCTCGGTCAGCTCGACCTTCGCCAACGGCAACAGCGTCAGCCAGCCCCGCCTCGGCCTTGAATCCCACCAGTACAACAAGATCGAGGAGCTGACGGCCTACACCTTCCAGCTCAACTCGGACTGGACCGACAACTTCTCCACCGAGTTCCGCTACTCCTCGAAGGAGACCGACACCCAGCAACTGCCCCTCGGCGGCCTGAGCGTCGGCGAAGTGACGGTCAACGTCGCCGACCTGGCCGGCGTCTCGGCCGGCGCCGGTACGCCCCAGATCCGCTTCGGCGCCGACCAGTTCCGCCACGACAACTACCTGAACGTGAAGGTCGAGACGCTGGAGGCGATCGCCCGCTACCGGCTCGGCGCGCATGAGTTCCTGCTCGGCGCCCGCACCGAGAAGGACGACATCTTCAACGTCTTCGTCTCGAACTCGCTGGGCTCGTACACCTTCGCCAGCTACGCCGACTACCTCAACCGCCGCGCCACCAGCTTCTCGCTGACCGGCGGCATCGACCCGTCGTCGGGCCAGATTCCGGCCACCCTGGGCACCGCCCGGACGGGCGCGGCCGACTTCGGCTTCCGCCTGTCGAGCCTCTACGCCGAGGACCGCATCCAGATCCTCGACAACCTCGACGTCACCGCCGGCGCCCGCTTCGACTGGTACTCGATGGACGACGCGCCGATCCTCAACACGGCCTTCGTGTCGCGGAACGGTTTCGACAACACCGAGAACCTTGACGGCAAGTCGGCCTTCATGCCGCGCGTGTCGTTCAACTGGGAGCCGATGGACCGCCTGACGGTCACCGGCGGCTTCGGCAAGTTCTCCTCGACCGGCCTCAACGTCTGGATTTCGAACAGCTTCTCGAACACCGGCGTCAGCCAGACCAACGCCATCTGCCCGGCGGGTCCCTACACCAACGTCACCCTGACCCAGGCGCCGGCCGGCTGCACGTTCACGCCTCGCGGCGGCGACGTGAACGCCCTGACGCCCGGCTTCCAGATCCCGACGGTGTGGAAGGCCAACCTGTCGGTCGGCTACGAGTTCGACCTCGGCCGCTTCGGCGACCGCTGGCTGGCCCAGGTGGACTACCTGAAGGCCATGAACGAGAACGCCCTCTACTGGTACGACGCGCGCGCCATCCAGACGGGCGTGGCCCCCGACGGCCGCCCGGTCTACGCCCGCAACACCGTGGGGACGACCACCGGCAACAACTACGACTTCCTGCTGAAGAACATCGACAAGGGCGGCTCGGACTCGGTGGCCTTCACGCTGGCCAAGGAATGGCGTGAGGGCATCTGGGACGGCCTGGGGATGAACTACACCTACACCTACACCCAGGCGGAAGACGTCAACCCGATGACCAGCTCGATCGCCCTGTCGAGCTACACCCGCTTCGCCACCCAGGACCCGCAGCGTCCGGGCGCGGCCACCTCGGACTACGAGGTCCGCCACCGTCACGCGCTGAACCTGTACTATGCGAAGAAGTTCTTCGGCGACAACGAGACCCGGGTGACCATGTTCGCCCAGCACCGCTCGGGCCTGCCGTTCAGCTACACCTTCGCCAACAGCCGGACGGGCGCCACCGACAACGACTTCGGCTGGGGCGTCACGAGCTACTCGGGCCGTCAGGCGACGTCGAACGCCCTGCTCTACGTGCCGACCGCCAACGACCCCAAGGTGGTCTACGCCACGGGCTTCAACACCAGCGCCTTCCAGCAGTTCCTGGAGACCTCTGGCCTGTCGAAGTACGCCGGCAAGATCGCGCCGCGGAACGCCTTCCGCAGCGCGGACGTGACCACCATCGACGTGCGCCTGACCCAGGAGATCCCGGCCTTCTTCCCGAACGGGGCGAAGCTCGAGGTCTTCATGGACGTCGAGAACCTCGGCAACCTGCTGAACGACAAGTGGGGCGTGCTCGAGCAGTACGACTTCTACCGCGGCGTCCCCGTGGTGAACGTGAGCTGCATCGCCGCCACCAGCACCGCCGCCGCCAACTGCGGCGCGCCGGGCGCCCGCTACCTGATCTCGGGCACCGGCGCCGGCGGCGCGTTCCAGGAGCCGGTGAAGGCCTTCCGCCGCGAGCAGTCGCTGTGGCAGATCAAGTTCGGCGCCAAGTACAAGTTCTAAGCCGGACTTCGAGTTGAGAGTTGGGACGGGCGGCCGCGGCGACGCGGCCGCCCTTTCTCTTTGCCGGAAGGATGCTTGACGCGGGGGTCATGGGGGGCCATCTGCGCCCGGCTTCGACGCCCGTTCTCGCCTTTGGGGGGCCCATGACCTTCACCGTTCCCGCCGAATGGGCGCCGCACGCCGCCATGTGGCTGGGCTTCCCGAGCCATGCCGACCTCTGGCGGGACGACCTCCCGGCCGCCCAGGCCGAGGTGGCGGCGCTGGCCCGCGCGCTCGCGGGCCCCGGCGGCGAGCGCGTGCGCCTGATGACCGGCCATCCCGACGGCGAGGCGGCCGCCCGCGCCCTGCTCGGCGACGTTCCCGGAATCGAGATCGTCCCCGGCCGGTTCGGCGACATCTGGCTGCGCGACACCGGCCCCATCTTCGCCGATGGGAAGGCGCACGGCTTCCGCTTCAACGGCTGGGGCGGCAAGTACGACCTGCCGCACGACGACGAGGTCGCCGAACAGATCGCCCGGGCCGCCGGCGCCGAGCTCGTCCGTCACGACTTCATCCTGGAGGGCGGCGCCGTCGACCACGATGGCGCAGGCACGGTGCTGACCACCGGCCAGTGCCTGCTCAACCCCAACCGCAATGCCGGCTGGGACGATGCGAAGGCCGAGGCCGCCCTGGCGGGGGCCCTGGGCGCGAAGAAGGTGATCTGGCTGGGCGAGGGCCTGCGCAACGACCACACCGACGGCCACGTCGACAACCTGGCCCGCTTCGTGGCGCCGGGCGTGGTGGCCGTGCCCGTGGCCTGGGGCCGGGGCGATCCCAACGCGGCGGCCTACGACGACGCGGCCCGCCGGCTGGCCCACCAGACCGATGCGCGGGGCGAGGCCCTGAAGGTCGTCCGCATTCCCTCGCCGGGCTGGATCGAGGGGGACGAGGGCGAGCCGATCCCGGCCAGCCACATGAACTTCCTGATCGCCAACCGGGCGGTGATCGTGCCGATCTATGCGGAACAGCCGGGCGCGCTCGCCGTCCAGGCGCTGGAGCACCTGTTCCCGGGCCGTCAGGTGATCGGCCTGCCGTCGCTCGCCATCCTCACCGGCGGCGGGTCCTTCCACTGCATCACCCAGCAGGAGCCCGCTTGATGACCCGCAAGCTCTCCGTCGCCGCCATCCAGACCTCCTACGGCGAGGACCTGGCGGCCAACATCGCCAAGACCGAAGGCTTCATCCGCGAGGCCGCGGCCCGGGGCGCCCAGGTCGTCCTGCCGTCCGAGCTGTTCCAGGGCCCCTACTTCTGCGTGGCCCAGGAGGAGCGCTGGTTCGCCACCGCCCACCCCTGGCGCGAGCATCCGTGCGTGACCGCGCTGGCCCCGCTCGCCAAGGAGCTGGGCGTCGTCCTGCCCATCTCGATCTTCGAGCGTGAGGGCCCCCACTACTTCAACAGCCTCGTCATGGTCGACGCCGACGGGTCGCTTATGGGCGTCTACCGCAAGAGCCACATCCCCGACGGGCCGGGCTACATGGAGAAGTACTACTTCCGCCCCGGCGACACCGGCTTCAAGGTCTGGGACACCCGCTTCGGCCGCATCGGCGTGGGGATCTGCTGGGACCAGTGGTACCCGGAATGCGCCCGGGCCATGACCCTGATGGGCGCGGAGGTGCTGCTCTATCCCACCGCCATCGGCTCCGAGCCGCACGACCCCACGCTCGACACCGCCGCGCCGTGGCGCCGCGCGATGCAGGGCCACGCGGTCTCCAACGTCATCCCCGTGGCGGGCGCCAACCGCACCGGCTTCGAGCCGTGGGACGGCTATCCGAACGGCGGCCAGCGGTTCTACGGCTCCAGCTTCATCGCCGACCACCGGGGCGACCTCGTGGCCGCCTTCGGGCGGGAGGACGAGGGCGTGCTCACCGCCGAGTTCGACCTCGACTTCCTCGCCACCCACCGCGCGGCCTGGGGCTTCTTCCGCGACCGCCGCACCGACCTCTACGGCGCCCTCGTCGAGCGGCGGCCGGCGTGATCGAGACCGAACGCCTCATCCTGCGGCCGTTCCGCGAGGCCGACCGCGAGCCCTTCGCCGCCATCAACGGCGACCCCCGGGTGAGCGACTGGCTGGGCGGCCCCATCGACCGGGCGGCCAGCGACGCCCTGATCGACCGGATCAACGGCCAGATCGCCCGCGACGGCTTCGGCTTCTTCGCCGCCGAGCGGAAGGCCGACGGCCGCCTCGTCGGCGCCATCGGTCTGCAGGTGACCCGCCCCGACCTGCCGCCCGCGCCGAGCGTGGAGCTGGGCTGGCGCCTCGCCCCCGACGTCCAGGGCGAGGGCCTGGCCACCGAGGGCGCGGCCGCCGTCCTCGCCTGGGGCTTCGCCCGCACGGACCTGCCCGAACTGATCGCCTTCACCGCGGCGACGAACCTGCGGTCCCAGGCCGTGATGCGCCGCATCGGCATGGCCCACGACCCGGCCCGCGACTTCGACCATCCCCTGCTGGGCGAGGACCATCCCCTGCGCCGCCACGTCGTGTTCGTGGCGAAGCGCGGCTAACCTCTTGTCCTCTCCCTGTTCCTCTCCCGTTTCGCTTCGCGGGGGAGAGGAGGGGGGGATCAGGCCCCGCACCCTTCCGGCGCCGGGGCCTTGGCCAGTTCGCGCTTCATCGCCGCCAGGTCCTTCTGGAAGGCCGGCTCGGCGTGCATCCGGGCGACCATGCCGGCCCCCAGCGAGCGGCCGGCCTCCACGTCCGAGGGGAAGTGCACGCCGCAGATCACCCGGCTGTCGCCGGACTCGATCCCCAGCTTCAGCAGGGCGTCGGCCTTCTCCGGGACGGCCTCGCTGAGGACCAGCGCCCACGCCCACGCCACCATCGAATGGCCCGAGGGGTACGAGGCGTTGGTCTCCAGCCACTTCTCGCGCGGCACGCAGATCGGCTTGTCGTTGCCCAGGGGCGGCCGCTTTCGGTCGAAGAAGTTCTTGGGCGGCGTGCCCACCGTGCGCCCGTCCAGTTCGATCTTGTGCAGCAGCTTCCAGGCCGTGGGCGTCCCCTTGGCGCTCACCTCCCGGTCCATGGCGCAGGAGAAGCGCTTCAGCGCCCCGCCGTTCCAAAGGTCGTTGTCCTGCTGGGCCAGCTTCCAGCGCGGCGACCCCTCCAGCGCGCGGGTGGCGTCGTAGTTGGCCCGGTCGGCCTGGTCGTACAGGCCGCCCGGCGCGGGCGGCGGCGGCATGATGTCCTTGCCGCTCAGCGCCGTGGGCGCGAGGTAGCCCTGGGTCTGGCCGCCCGGCGCGCGCACGGCGCCCGTCGGGGCCTGACGCGGATCGGAGCCGGGAGCCGGACCCGAGTTCGACATGGGCGCCGCGACGCAGGAGGCGAGGGCGACCGCCGCGCAGGCGGTCATCAGGATACGGAACATGAGGCTCTCTATCGGCTAGCTGCGCAGGACGGTCTTGCCGTTCTTGATGACGGTGACGCCGCGCGCCTTAACCCGGGCCTCGAAGGAAATCACGTTCCCGTCGCGCCAGAGGTCCACGGTGACCGTGTCGCCGGGGAAGACGGGGGCCGAAAAACGCGCCTGATGGCTCAGGATCTGGGTCGGGTCCCAGCCGGCGATCTCCTGCAGCACCGCGCGGCAGGTGATCCCGTAGGTGCACAGGCCATGCAGGATCGGCCGGTCGAAGCCCGCCATCTTCGCCACGTCGGGGTCCGAGTGCAGCGGGTTGCGGTCGCCGTTCAGGCGGTAGAGCAGGGCCTGGTCGGGTCGCGTGGTGAAGTCGACCGAGATGTCCGGCGCGCGCTCGGGGACCGGGTGCGGCTCGGGCGCGCCCTCGGACGGGCCGCCGAACCCGCCGTCGCCGCGGGCGAAGATCGAGCTGGTCAGCGTGGCGACCTTCTCGCCCGTCTGGTCGGTCCAGGTGGTCTCGTTGAGGACGACGGCGCCCTTGCCCGGGCCCTTGTCGAAGGCGCCGATGACCCTCTGTTCGGCGGTGAAGGTCCCGTAGTCGGGCAGCGGCCGGTGCAGCTCGACCTTCTGCTCGCCGTGGACGACCATCAGGAAGTTGATCTCGCTCTCGCGCCAGCCCTCGCGCGGCGGGGCCTGGTCGCGCTTGCGGATCGAGACCCCGGCCGAGGACAGCACGGTCGCCGCCGTCGGCACCACCTTCAGCTCGCGCTCGTAGACGAAAGGCAGCTCGGCGCGGTTCATCGGGTCCGCCCCCAGGCCGATCCCGAGCGCGTACAGCATCACGTCCTTGTCGCCGTAGGTGAAGGTCCAGGTCGTGGGCGGCTGTTCCAGGATGTCGGGATAGTAGATCGGCATGACGCGTCCCTGTTCGTCTTCCCTGTTCGTCTTCGGGCGCGGATTGAAGAGGCTGGCGGCCCCGCGCGCAAGCCGCGTCCGCCGCATTTGCCGCCTTCCCTGGGATCGGCTAGAAGCGGCGACTTCGCGCTGCGGGCCGGGAGTCCCGCTGGCGCTCCCAAGATCCGAAGGTTTTCGATGTCCGAAACGACCCAACTGCCCGCGGGCGGCGAGCTGACCGGCAGCGTCCTCTTCTACAACAAGCCCGAACCGCTGGCGCGCGAGCTGCACGGCAAGCTGGGCGTCAAGCGCATGGACGGCCCGTTCAAGTTCGCCAAGTCCGGCCACGCCATCCCGCTGACCGTGGGCGAGTTCCCGCTGGCGGCGGTCTCGGGCCCGATCATCTTCGTGGGCGACGAGAAGCTGCCGATCGCCGTCATGGGGCTGAACAGCGGCGACAACATGTTCGTGCAGGACAACGGCCTGTTCGAGCCGGGCGTCTACATCCCGGCCTACGTCCGCCGCTATCCGTTCGTGTTCGCCAACGACACGGCCAACAACCAGATGGTGCTGTGCGTCGACCGCGACGCCGAGTTCGTGGTGGAAGGCGGCGACCTGTCCTTCTTCGACGAAAAGGGCGAGCCCACCCAGTACACCCAGCAGTGCATCGAGTTCTGCAACAACTTCGAGATCGAGCGCCAGCGGACGATGAGCTTCGTCCAGCTCCTCAAGGACCTCGACCTGTTCGAGACCAAGACGGCGCAGTTCACGCCCACCAACCCCGACGGCTCCGCCGGCCAGCCCCAGAAGATCGCCGAGTACTTCGGGGTCTCCGAGGAGAAGCTGAACAAGCTGCCGCCCGACAAGCTGGTCGAGCTGCGCGACAACGGCGCCCTGGGCCAGATCTACGCCCACCTGCTGTCGCTGGTCGGCTGGGACCGCCTCGTGGCCATCGCCATGGCCCGCCAGGTCCAGCGGCCGGCCGCCGCGAACGCTTAAGCGGGTTTCCCTCCCCTTCATGGGGAGGGAGAGCTCGCCGAACGGCGAGCGAGGGTGGGGAAGTGTCTCATAGGGCGTTGAGCGTCCAACGGCCCGCCCATCCCAGGCGCCGAGCCCGGTCGAGACTCCCCCCCACCCTGGCCGCTGGCGCGGCCTGTCCCTCCCCATCAAGGGAGGGGAATCACCGCGAAAACACGCTCCGCGTCAGGCACGAGAAGACCAGCCGCCCGGCCTCGTCCAAAAGGTCGTGCTGGGCGATGACGATGCCCTTGTCCTCGCCCACCGGGTCCTTGGCCATGATGGTCATCCGGCCCCTCAGCAGCTCGCCGGCCGGCGGGTTGCGCATCCAGCGCAGGGCGTCGACGCCCAGGCGCTTGGTCTGCGGCCAGTCGGTGCAGGCCACCGCGTCCAGCCGCGCCCAGATCGCATAGACCATGGCGTCCGGCGCGCCGCGCTCGGCGCTCCAGCCCGGCGTGAAGGCGTCGCAGAACGCCTCCAGGGCCTTCTCGTCCACCGCCGCCGCGCCCAGCGGGACCACCTGGCCGATCTCGATCTCGTCGAAGGGGGCTGGCACGGGCGTCCTCTCCTCAAAAAAGCACTGCGGTCGCCCGGATGATGTCCGCGCGCCGGGCGCGAAGTCGAGCCCCGCTTTGCGCCCGCGACATCCGCGCGCCATAAAGCGGCGTACATTGGGGCAGGCGCGGCTTTTCGAGGTGACGATGCGGTTCCTGGCGGGCGTTCTCTTCGCCCTCGTCCTTGCAGGCGCGGCCCAGGCCCAGCCGGCGAGCTCGGGTCCGGTGAATACGGGCCACCTGACGGCCGAGCTGGTCTCGTCCGCGCAAGGGATCGCGCCCGGCCAGACGATCCACGTGGCGCTCCGCCAGCAGATCCAGAAGGGCTGGCACACCTACTGGAGGAACCCGGGCGATTCCGGCGAGGCGACCCGGCTCGACCTGACCCTGCCCGCCGGCTGGACGGCCGGGGCGTTCGTCTGGCCCGCGCCCCACCGGATGCCGATCGGGCCGCTGGTCAACTACGGCTACAAGGGCGAGGTCCTGCTGCCGCTGACCCTCACCGCGCCGGCCGGCGCGCGGCCCGGCGGGACGGTCGCGCTCAAGGGCAAGGCCTCGTTCCTGGTCTGCGAGGAGATCTGCATCCCCGAGAGCGCCGACCTGACGCTCGCCCTGCCCGTGACGGCCGGGCCGGCCGCCCCCGATCCCAAGTGGGGCCCGGCCATCGCCCGGACGCTCGCCGCCGCGCCAAAGCCCGCGGGCCTGACGGCCGCCTTCCGCAAGGAGGGCGGGGTGCTGAAGCTCGCCGTCGCCGGCGGTCCGCTGAAGGGCGCCGACGTGGCGGACGCCTACTTCTTCCCCTTCTCGGGCACGGCCATCGACCACGCCCGGCCGCAAGCCATCGAGCGCGGTTCCGAGGGCCTGACGCTGACGCTGACGCCCGGCGTCGACTTCCAGGCCGGCGACGGCCCCGCCGCCCTGCCGGGCGTGCTGGCGCTGGGCGAGGACGGGCCCGCCTATGAGCTCACCGCCGCCGCCGGCCCCGCGCCGGCCGGGGCCGCCGGGCTCGGCGCGCCGCCCGCCAAGGCTTCCGGCGGCGGCGCGGGCGGGCTCAACCTCGCCACCGCCGCCCTCTTCGGCCTTGTCGGCGGCCTGATCCTCAACCTGATGCCCTGCGTCTTCCCCGTGCTGGCCATGAAGGCCGCCTCGCTGGCCGGCCACGGCGGCGGAGCCCATGCGCAGGCCCGGCGCCAGGGCCTGGCCTTCGGCGCCGGCGTGCTGGCCACCTTCCTGGTCCTGGCCGGCGGGCTCGTCGCCCTCCAGGCTGCGGGCGCCGCCGTCGGCTGGGGCTTCCAGCTCCAGTCGCCGCCGGTGGTGGCGGCGCTCGCCCTCCTGATGCTGGCCATCGCCCTCAACCTCTCGGGCGTCTTCGAGGTGGCGGGGTCTCTCCAGAACGTCGGCTCGGGCCTCGCGGGCCGCGGCGGGACGGCCGGCGCCTTCTTCACCGGCGCGCTCGCCGTGGTCGTCGCCGCCCCCTGCACGGCGCCCTTCATGGGCGCGGCCATCGGCTGGGCGCTGGGCCAGTCCGCCCTCGTGGCGCTGACGGTGTTCGCCGCCCTCGGCGTGGGCTTCGCCGCGCCCTTCGTGGCCATCGCCTTCGCGCCGGCCCTGCTGGACCGCCTGCCGGCGCCGGGCCCCTGGATGGACGTGTTCCGCAAGGCCCTGGCGTTTCCGATGTACGCCGCCGCCGCCTGGCTCGTGTGGGTGCTGACCCAGCAGGCCGGCGCCGACGCGCTCGCCCGCATCCTCGCCGCCGCCATCGTGCTGGCGCTCGCCGCCTGGCTGGCCGGCGCGGCCCAGCGCCGGGCGCTCTCGGGCGGCCGCCCCCTGGCCCAGGGCCTGGCCGCCGCCGCCCTGGCGGCGGTCGCCATCGGCGCCGTCGTCTGGCCCCGCTACGCCGAGGCCACCTCCACCACGGCCGAGGCCCCGGCCGGAAGCGTCCCCTACGAGCCCTACACGCCCGAACGCCTGGCCGCCCTGCGCGCCGAGGGCAGGCCGGTGCTCGTCAACTACACCGCCGCCTGGTGCGTGAGCTGCCAGGTCAACGAGCGCGTCGCCCTCTCGACCCGGGGCGTGGCCGAGGCGCTTTCCCGCAGCGGCGCGGCCTACCTCAAGGCCGACTGGACCAAGAAGGACGCCGTCATCGCCGCCGACCTCGCCCGCTTCGGCCGGGCCGGCGTGCCGCTCTATCTCGTCTACGGCGCGGACGGCGGCGAGCCGGCCATCCTGCCGGTCCTCCTGACCGAAGGCCTCGTCGTCCGCGCCCTCGACGCGGCGGCGAAGCCGCGCTGATGTCCGAACCTCGACTCCAGGGAGCCCGCCGATGATCCGACCGCTGCGCCGCCGAACCCTCCTGGCCCTCGCCTTCCCGATGTGCGCGGCCGCCGCGCTCGCGACCCCCGCGCTCGCCCAGCCCATGATCGGCCAGCCCGCCCCGGCCTTCCAGGCCAGGGACGCCGACGGCCGGACCCGCACGCTCGCTGAGTTCAAGGGCAGGACCGTCGTCCTGGAGTGGACCAACGAGGGCTGCCCCTACGTCCAGAAGCACTACAATTCCGGGAACATGCAGCGCCTCCAGAAGCAGGCGGCGAGGGACGGGATGGTCTGGCTGACGGTGATCTCCTCGGCGCCCGACATGCAGGGCCACCTGACCGGCCCGCAGGCCAAGGCCTGGCAGGCCAAGGCGGGCGCGGCCTCCACCGCCGTCCTGCTCGATCCTGACGGCGTCGTCGGCCGCGCCTATGAGGCCAAGACCACCCCGCACATGTTCATCGTCGATAAGGCCGGGACCCTCGTCTACATGGGCGGCATCGACGACAAGCCCTCGTCCGACCCCGCGAGCCTGAAGGGCGCCAGGAACTACGTCGCCGCCGCGCTCGCCGACATCAAGGCGGGCCGCGCCGTGGCCCAGCCCGCAACCCGGTCCTACGGGTGCAGCGTCAAGTACGCTTCCGCCGACTAGCTGCGCCTGACGAGGGGAACCCTTGACCGACGCCGACACCGCCTGGCGGGCGCTCTCCGCCGCCGCAGACGCCGCCGCCACGCGCGCCATCGCGGGCCTGTTCGACGCCGAGCCGGGGCGGGCGCAGCGCCTGACGCTGGAAGGGGCGGGGCTCGTCCTCGACCTCTCCAAGCAGCCGTGGTCGCGGGCCGACGTCGCCCTCATGCTGGACCTCGCCCGGGCCTCCGGCGTCGAGGCGGCGCGGGAAGCCCTGTTCGCCGGCGGGATCGTCAACCGCTCCGAGGGCCGGCCGGCCCTGCACATGGCGCTGCGCGCGCCCGACGGCGCCGACTTCCGCGCCGGCGGCGTTCCGGTCTCCCCCGAGGTCGAGGCCACGCGGGCGAGGATGCGCGCCTTCGCCGAGGCCGTGCGCTCGGGGGCCAGGGCCGGGGCGACCGGCAAGCCGTTCCGGGCCATCGTCCACATCGGCATCGGCGGCTCGGACCTCGGGCCCCGGCTGATCTGGGAGGCGCTCCGGCCGCTTCAGCCCCAGATCGACCTGCGCTTCGTCGCCAACGTCGACCCGGCCGAGCTCGCCCAGGCGCTGACCGGCCTCGATCCCGCGCAGACCCTGGTCGTCACCGTCTCCAAGACCTTCACCACCCAGGAGACCCTGACCAACGCCGAGGCCGCCCGGGCCTGGCTGCGCGCCGCCCTCGGCGAGGCCGCCGACGCCCACCTCGTCGCCGTCTCCGCCGCCCCCGACCGCGCCCGCGCCTTCGGCGCGCCGGAGGACCAGGTGTTCGCCTTCTGGGACTGGGTCGGCGGCCGCTACTCCCTGTGGTCGGCGGTGGGCCTCTCCTGCGCGGTGGCGCTGGGCTGGGAGGCCTTCTCAGGGTTGCTCGCCGGCGCGGCGGCCATGGACGACCACTTCCGCGCCGCCTCCTTGGACGCCAGCCTGCCGACGCTCCTGGCCCTGGCCCACGTCTTCAACCGCAACGGCCTGGGGCGACCGATCCGCGCCGTCGTGCCCTACGCCCAGCGCCTGCGCCTCCTCCCGGCCTTCCTCCAGCAGCTCGAGATGGAGTCCAACGGCAAGCGGGTGACCGCCGACGGCCGCCCCGTCCCCCACGCCACCGCCGCCGCCGTGTTCGGCGACGCGGGCACGAACGGCCAGCACGCCTTCTTCCAGCTCCTGCACCAGGGGACCGACGTCATCCCCGTGGACATCGTCGCCGTCCGCGAGGCGCGCGAGGGCGATCCCGCCGCCCAGCGCAAGCTGCTGGCCAACGCCGTGGCCCAGGCCGAGGCCCTGATGGTCGGCCGCGCCATGCCCGAGGATCCCCAGCGCCACTTCCCCGGGAACCGGCCGTCCAGCTTCCTCCTGCTCGACCGGCTGACGCCCGAGGCGCTGGGCGCCCTCATCGCCCTCTACGAGCACAAGACCTTCGTGGAAGGCGTCCTCTGGGGGATCAACAGCTTCGACCAGTGGGGCGTCGAGCTCGGCAAGACCCTCGCCGCCCGCGTCCTCGCCGACCTGGAAGGCGCCGCCGCCAACCCCCACGACCCCTCGACCCAGGCCCTAATCGCCCGCCTCAAGGCCTGACCCCGAGCCTCCGCGCCAGCGGAGGCCGAAGGTCTTCAAACCACGGATTTCACCGATTTCACGGATTGTACGTCGCACGGCCCCCATCCGTGCCATCCGTGAAATCCGTGGTTTCTTCATTTATCTTCCGCTATAGCCCCGCCCGTCATGACGCGGTCCGCGCACCATCACGGCCATCACCACCATCCGACCCCGGCGGGTTCGGACGGCGGCCGCGTGGCTTAGGAAGCGCGACCTCCCCCGAAGCCCCGCCACAGCGGACGGGGCTTTCCTCCGACAGCTTCGTCCGTCCCTCAGACTTCCCGAGAGACGACCCGATGGACGACCTCAACCCCCCAAGTTCCTTGAGCGCTGACGCCGCAGCCGCTAAGCGCGCGGGCATGTCCAGCGATGCACCTCAACGTCCTGAAGCCCGCACTCCGCGCGGCTTCGTCGACCGCCGCGCCCGCGACGTGGCCGCCGAGCGCAGGATCCTGGCCGCCGTCTCGGGCGTCTACGAGCGCTGGGGCTTCGAGGCGCTGGACACCGGGGCCTTCGAATACGCCGACGCGCTGGGCAAGTTCCTGCCCGACGCCGACCGGCCGAACGAGGGCGTCTTCGCCCTGCAGGACGACGACGACCAGTGGATGGCCCTGCGCTACGACCTGACCGCGCCGCTCGCCCGCTTCGCCGCCCAGAACTGGGAGACCCTGCCCAAGCCGTTCCGCCGCTACGCCTACGGGCCGGTGTGGCGCAACGAGAAGCCGGGGCCGGGCCGCTTCCGCGAGTTCGTCCAGTGCGACGCCGACACGGTGGGCTCCGCCCGCCCCGAGGCCGACGCCGAGATCATCGCCATGGCCGTCGAGGGCCTGGAGGCCGCGGGCCTGCCGGCCGGCCAGGCGGTCATCAAGATCAACAACAGGAAGCTCCTGAACGGCCTGATGGCCGCCGCGGGCGTCGAGGCCGAGGTCCAGAAGCTCGCCGTGCTGCGCGCCGTGGACAAGCTGGACCGCCTGGGCGCCGACGGCGTGCGCCTGCTCTTGGGCGAGGGCCGCAAGGACGAGAGCGGCGACTTCACCAAGGGCGCCGGCCTGGACACGGCGGCCGCCGAGCGGGTGCTGGCCTTCACCGCCGCCGGCGTCGGCGGGCGGTCGGAAACCCTGGCCCGCCTGGCCGACGTGGTCGGCGGCTCGGCCGAGGGCGACGCGGGGCTGGCGGAGCTGGCCGCCATCGACGCGGCGCTCTCCGCGCTCGGCGTCGGGCCCGACCGGGCGGTGTTCGATCCCGCCGTGGTCCGGGGCCTGGAGTACTACACCGGCGCGGTCTTCGAAGCCGAGCTCCTGCTCTCCACCACCGACGACAAGGGCCAGAAGGTCACCTTCGGCTCCATCGGCGGGGGCGGGCGCTACGACGACCTCGTGGCCCGCTTCACCGGCGAGCGCACGCCCGCCACCGGCTTCTCCTTCGGCGTCTCGCGCCTGGCCGCCGCGCTCAGGGCCGCCGGCCGCGACGCCGCCTCCGCCGTGCGCGGCCCGGTGGTGGTGATCGCCTTCGACCAGGCCCGCATGGCCGACTACTTCGCCCTGGCCGGCGAGATCCGCGCCGCCGGCATCCCCGCCGAGGTCTACCTCGGAAGCTCGGGCATGAAGGCCCAGATGAAGTACGCCGACCGCCGGCTGTCGCCCGCCGCCGTCATGCTGGGCGAGGACGAGATCGCCGCCGGGACCGTCACCGTGAAGGATCTCGACCTCGGCCGCGAGCTCTCGGGCAAGGTGGCCGACAACACCCAGTGGCGCGCGCAGCGCCCGGGCCAGCAGACCCTCCCCCGCGCCGAGCTCATCCCGGCGCTCCGCCGCATCCTGGACGCCGGCTGATGCGCGTCGAGCCCCCCGTTCCGGCCGACGCGCTCGCCGCCATCCGCGCGCCTCTGGAGAGCGCCGGCGCGGTCCGCGCCGACGCGCCCCTGTTGCAACCGCTGAACCTGCTGCTGGACCTGGCCGGCGAGGCCATGCGCGCCCGCCTGTTCGTGGTCCAGGCCGAGGGCGGGGCCGAGGCCTGCCTGCGCCCGGACTTCACCGTCGCCATCGCCCGGGGCCACCTCGACTCCGGCAAGGCCGAGGGCCGCTACCTCTACGAGGGGACCGCCTTCCGCGCCGCGTCCGCCGCCGACCGGCCCGAGGAGTTCCTCCAGGTCGGTCTGGAGCTGTTCGCGCCCGCTGACGGTCCCACGGAAGCGGCGGACGCCGAGATCGCCGGCCTCGCCTGGCGCTCGGCCCTGGCCGGCGGCCGGGACGACCTGACGCTGCGCCTCGGCGACGTGGGCCTGTTCGGGCCGTTCATCGAGAGCCTCGCCCTGGCCGACAGCCTGGCCGCCCGGCTGACGCGCGTCGCCGGCCGCCCGCGCCTGCTCCAGGCCGAGCTGGCCCGCGTGGACGAGGCGGCCCAGATGCAGGGTCAGCCGCAGGGGGGGACCCTGGCCCGCATCCTCTCGGGCCTCTCGGAAGCCGAGGCCGGCGCCCTCCTGGAGGAGGTCTGGGCCCTGGCCGGCGTGGAGCCCGTGGGCGGCCGCGGCCCCGCCGAGATCGCCGCCCGCCTGGTGCGCAAGGCCGAGGCCGCCCAGGCCCCGGCGCTGACCGCCGAGCAGGCCGCCGCCATCCGCGCCTTCATGGCCATCGAGGACGCGCCCCAGGCGGCGCTCGCCCAGGTGGCCGGCCTCGCCGGCAAGCGGAACACGGCGCTGAAGGCCGCGCTCGCCGCCTGGGACGTGCGGCTGGCGGCGCTCGCCAAGGTCGCCGACCCGGCCCGGATGCGCTTCTCGCCCGCCCTGGGCCACGCCTTCGACTACTACGACGGCCTCACCTTCGAGGTGACGAGCGCGGCCCTGGGGGCCGACCGTCCCGTCGCCGTCGGCGGCCGCTACGACGGCCTCCTCGCCCGCCTGGGCGGGAGGGTCCCGGCCCGGGCGGTGGGCTGCATGGTCCGGCCCTGGCGGGCCTATGCGGGAGGCGAGGCGTGAGCGACCTCATCATCGCGGTCCCCTCCAAGGGGCGCCTGAAGGAGCAGGTCGAGGCCTGGCTCGCGGATTGCGGCCTCGGCCTCGCCGTCACCGGCGGGTCGCGCGGCTACATGGCCAGCCTCAGGGGCGTGCCCGGCGCCCAGGTGCGCCTGCTGTCGGCCGGCGACATCGCCGACGCCCTGGACGCCGGCGATGTCCACCTCGGCATCACCGGCGAGGACCTGCTGCGCGAGCGGGGCGAGGACCTGGACGACCGGGTCCTGCTGTTGCGCGCCCTGGGGTTCGGCCGCGCCGACCTCGTGGTGGCCGCCCCCAGGAGCTGGCTCGACGTGGAGACCATGGCCGACCTGGAGGAGGTCGCCGCCGAGCACCTGGCCCGCACCGGCCGCCGGATGCGGGTCGCCACCAAGTACCTGACCCAGACCCGCGCCTTCTTCGCCCGGCACGGGGTCGTGGACTACCGCATCGCCGAATCGGGCGGGGCGACCGAGGGCGCGCCGGCCGCGGGTTCGGCCGAGCTGGTCGTGGACATCACCACCACCGGGGCGACGCTCGCCGCCAACGGCCTGAAGGTGCTGGCCGACGGCGTCATCCTCAAGAGCCAGGCCCAGCTCGCCGCCGCCCTGCGCGCCGACTGGACGGAAGGCGCGCTCGCCGCCGCCGAACGCCTGCTGCGGGTGGTCGAGGCCCGCGCCGCGGCCCTGCGCAGCGCCACCCTCATCTGGCCGGCCCGCGACGACGCGGCCGAGGCCGCGGTCGTCGACGCCCTGACCCGCGCGGGCGCCTCGCGGCGGCCGAACGGCCTGCTGGTCGAGGCGTCGCGAGTCGCCGAGGCCGCCCAGGCGCTGACCGCGGCGGGACTCGGCCCCGTCACCGCCGCCCGGCCGGAGTTCGTCTTTGACGTGAGCTGCCCGGCCTTGGACACGCTAAGGTCGCGTGTTTTTGACGAACCGGTCAAAAAGACGGCGAAAGATTCCGCCTGATCGCGAAATTCTGATCCGGCTGTACCGGTAACGGCGTTTGCGCCCGTTGACTCGGGCAGAAAATTGCCGTTCTGTCACCGGGCGAGAGACATGACGGCGCAAGTCCGAAGGTCTCCGGCGTTTCGGGGAGGAAACGCCCGCTCAATCAGAGCGACTGCTCAAGACGGCCCGCCGAGACTATCCCCCTCGGCGGGCCGAATCTTTTTCAGCTCCGGGTTATTTCTGACAAAAGAGTCAAAACTGTCCCTCCCCCGCGTGGGGAGGGTGGCGCGCGAAGCGCGACGGGTGGGGAAGTGATGACCGGCCGCGGCGCCCGCCGCCCTATCCGCCATCCCCGGCCTCGCGCCGGGGACGACGGGCCGGTTGTCATCGCCCTACCAGATCCTCACCCGGTCCTGCGGCGCCACGTACATCGGATCGCCCGGCTTCACCCCGAACGCCTCGTGGAAGGCGTCGATGTTCTTCACCGGCACGTCCACCCGGGCCTGGGGCGGGGCGTGCGGGTCGGAGACCAGGATCTGCTTCATGAAGTCGTCCCGGTACTTGCCGCGCCACACCTGGGCCCAGCCCAGGAACACCCGCTGGTCGCCGGTCAGGCCGTCGATCACCGGAGCCGGCTGGCCCTTCAGCGACAGGTGGTAGGCGTCGAGCGCCAGCAGCAGGCCGCCCAGGTCGGCGATGTTCTCGCCCATGGTCAGCTCGGGATTGATCCGCGCGCCCGGCAGGATCTCCATGGCCGCGTACTGCTTGCCGAGCTTGTCGGCCTCGGCCTGGAACCTGGCCGCGTCCTCGGCCGTCCACCAGTCGGTCAGCCGCCCGTCGCCGTCGGACTTGCGCCCCTGGTCGTCGAAGCCGTGGGTGATCTCGTGCCCGATCACGCCGCCGATGCCGCCGTAGTTGATGGCCGGGTCGCCCTCGGGGTCGAAGAACGGCGGCTGCAGGATGGCGGCCGGGAAGACGATCTCGTTCTTCGTCGAGGAGTAGTAGGCGTTGATGGTCGGCGGGGTCATCTCCCACTCGTCGCGGTCGACGGGCTGGTCCAGCCGGTCCGCCTGGCGCTTCCACTCGAAGGCCGCGGCCCGCTCGACGTTGCCGTAGAGGTCGTCGTCCTTGATCGTCAGGGCCGAATAGTCCCGCCACTTGTCGGGATAGCCGATCTTCACGTGGAACTTGGCGAGCTTCTCCAGGGCCTTGGCCTTGGTGGGCGCGCTCATCCAGGTCAGCTTCTCGATGCGCGCCCCCATGGCGGTCTTCAGGTCGCCGACCAGGGCCTCCATCTTGGCCTTGCTCTCGGCCGGGAAGTAGGCCTCGACGTAGAGCTGGCCCAGCGCCTCGCCGAGGTTGGCGTCCACCAGATTCACGCCGCGCTTCCAGCGGGGCTGGAGGGCCGGAACCCCCGACAGCGTCTTCAGGCGGAAGTCGAAGCGGGCCTGCACGAAATCGTCCGACAGGTAGGGCGCGGCCTGGTCGGCGGTGGTGAAGGCCATCCAGGCCTTCAGGGTGTCCACCGGGGTCTTCGCATAGATCGCCGCGATCTTCGGGAAGGCGGTGTTCTCCTGGGCGATCACCCGGGTCGCCTTCGAGAGGTCCGCCCCGGCCAGGAAGGCGCGCCAGTCGAAGCCCGGCGCGAGCTGCGCCAGCTTGGCCACCTCGTAGGGATTGTAGGTCTTGTCGTCGTCGCGCCGCTCGGCCCGGGTCCACGAGACCTTGGCGATCTCGGTCTCCATGGCGACGATGGCCTTGGCGTTGGCCTGCGGCTGCGGCCAGCCGGCCAGGGTCAGCAGCTTGGCCACATAGGCCTCGTAGGCGGCCTTCTGGGGCGCGAACTTGGCGTCGAGGTAGTAGTCGCGGTCGGGCATGCCCAGGCCCGCCTGGCCCACATAGACGGCGTACTTCAGCGGGTCCTTGGCGTCGTCGTAGACCTGCACGGAGAACACCGACGAGCCGAAGCCCTTGGCCGTCTCGCCCATCAGCCGGGCGATGTCGCGGCGGTCCTTGGCGGCCTTCACCGCGGCCAGGTCGGCGGCCAGCGGCCTGGCGCCCAGGGCGTTCACCCGGGCCTCGTCCATGAAGCTGCGGTAGAGCGCGCCCACCTGGGCCTCGGCGCCCGTGGCGGCGGGGTTGGCGGCGGCCTTGTCCACCACGGCCCGCATGCGGTCCTTGGAGAGTTCGTCCAGCGCGTTGAAGGCGCCGTAGCTCGACCGGTCGCCGGGGATCTCCAGCTTGTCCAGGTAGGTCCCGTTGGCGAAGCGGAAGAAGTCCTGGCCGGCGCTCACCTGGCGGTCCATGCCCGAGGCGTCGAAGCCCCAGGTCCCCATGCGCGGCGCCTTCGTCAGGTCGCGCGGGGCCGGCGCGGAATCGGCGGCCGCGGCGGGTTGGGCGGCCGAGGGGGTGGCCAGCAGCAGGGCGGCCGTGGCGGCGGCGGCGAGCCAGGCGGTCTTCATGGCTTTGATACTCTTCGAGAAAGGGCGTTTGGCGGGGACCATGGCCCAGGCCCCCGCCGTCACGCTCGTTACATTTTGGACAGACTCTAGTGGTGGTTACCGCCCGTCGGCGGCGTGACGCGCACCTCGAACTCGGCCTTCACCCTGGCCCCGCTGGCGAAGGTCAGCGTCGCCGGGATCTTGTCGCCCGCCTTCAGCGTCCGCGTCAGGCCGATGAACATCAGGTGGTAGCCGCCCGGCGCGAAGACGACGGTCCCGCCGGCCGGGATCGCCACCTGGGCCTGCTTCTCCATCTTCATCACGCCGCCCGCCGCCATGCTCGAGCGGTGGATCTCGGTGGTCCTGGCCGCCGGGCTCTCGGCGGCCACGAGCGCGTCGGCCGCCTTGCCGGGGTTGGCCAGGGTCATGAACCCGGCGCCGGTCGATCCGGCCACGGCGGGCCGGCTCCAGGCCAAGGTCGCCCGGGGGCTGACCTGCGGGGCGGCGACGGCGGCGGTGGCCGAGGCGGCCAGGGCGGCGGCGATCAGGGGGACTGCGAATCTCATGGGTCTCTTCCTAATGATGATCGTGGCCGCCTTCGGGCGGCGCGGAGGCGGGGGTCAGGGTCAATATGGGGGCCGGATGGGCCGGGCGCGGCCCGTCCGCCGGGACGGGCTCGGTCCAGCGCAGCACCGCGGCCCCGCAGGACTGGACGGCGGGGAAGGCGAGCGCCCCGCCCGCGGCCGGCAGCTTCACCAGCATCACGAACTCCTCGAACTGGTCGGCGGGGAGCGCCCCCGTCCAGGTGATCGCCGCCACCCGCTCGCCGGCGCGGGCGATGTCCAGCGTCCAGCCCGGCTTGGGCTGCGGCCGGGCGGCCGACACCCCCTCGGGGATCTCGATCCGCACCGCCGTGGTGGCGGCGCCGTCGCAGCCGTGGCCCACGCCGAAGCGCAGGACCTGGTAGCTCCCGGCCTTGGCCTCGGTCGGCTGGACCGCGACGTGCGCGCTCGCCGGGGCCACGACGCAGAGCGCGGCCCCGAGCGTCAGGGTTCTCAGTAGGTCCATGTGATCCCTCCGAACACGGAGCGGCCGTCGCCCGGCCAGTAGGCGGCGCTGGCGGCGGTGGCCGCGATCTGCGCCTGGACGTTGGAGACATAGGCCTTGTCGGCCAGGTTGCGGGCGTCGACGAAGACGGAAAGCCGCGCGTTCACGCGGTAGCCGCCGCCCACGCTCCACACCGCGTAGGACGGCGCCTTCACGGTGTTCCGGTAGTCCACCCAGATGTCAGAGGCCGACCACTCCACCGCGGGCGCCACCCACCAGCCGGCCGGGTGCTCGTAGCGCAGCTCGGCCCGGTAGAAGTGCTCCGGCACGATGGGCAGGCGGTTGTCGCCGTACTGGGCGTCGTCCTTGAAGCGGAAGTCCGACCAGGTCCAGGTCTGGCGCAGGCGCAGGCCCTCCGCCACCCGCCAGTCCGCCGCCGCCTCGATCCCCTGGTGGACGGTCTCGTCGGCGTTGAAGGTCGAGGCCGGGACGCCGTTCCCCACCGTGTACTGCAGCAGCTCCCTGTCGAGCCAGGCGCGGTAGAGCGTCACGTCCCACAGGAGCGGTCCCCGGCGGCCCCGGGTCCCGATCTCGGCCGTCCAGGCCGCCTGGGCCCTCACCGGGGCGAAGCCGGTGTTGGTCGGCGACATCGAGCCCAGGTTGGGCGGCTCCACCGAGCGGGTCAGGTTGGCGAACACCTGCGCGCCGCCCTCGTCCTCCCACAGCATGCCCACGCGGGGCGCGATCCAGTCGTAGGTCTTCCGGGCGTCCAGGTCGAAGGTCCCCGCCGCGCCGGGGATGGCGAAGCTGCGATAGTCGCGCCTGGCCAGGCCCCAGGTCGCCCCGCCGACCAGCGCCAGCCGGTCGGTGACGAAGAGGCGGCCCTCGCCGAACACGTCGAAGGCCTCGGCGTTCTGCAGGGTGCGCGAGGTCGGCGCCCCGCGCGCGCCCTTCACATTGACGTAGAAGTTGGAGTCCAGGTCCCCGGTGCGGGCCCAGGCGCCGAGGTAGGCGTCGGCCCGGCGGCCCGCCGCCTGGCCCTCCCAGTCCAGCCGGGCGAAGGCCCCGTAGTTGCGGCTCTGCTGGTCGATCACCTGGAAGATCGGATGGTCCAGGTCCTTCCAGACGGCGTAGGCCGCCGCCTCCAGGGTGAGCCCGTCGGCCAGCCGCCAGGTGGTCCTGAGCGAGCCCCTGAGCCCCCGCTGGTTGCGGCTCTGGTCGTTGGCCACGTTGCCGGCCGCGGCCTGCCGCGGGTCGGCGTCGAACTGCGCCCGGGTCAGCGCGCCGGGAATCTCCTGGGCGATGTTCGAGCCGTTCAGGATGAACCGCACCTCGCGGCCCTCGCCGAAGCTCCGGCCCACGTTCAGCGCCCCGAACTGGAGGTTCTGCTGGCTCTGCGGGCGCCAGCCCTGGCCGGTCTGGTTGGTCCCGGCCAGATAGACGTCCCAATCGCCATGGGTCCGCGCCAGCGCCGCGTGCTCGCGGATCAGGCCGAAGCTGCCCCCGTCCACGCGGACCTGGGCGTCGTAGCCGGCGTCGCGGCCGGTGGGCGTGACCATGTTGATCGCCCCGCCCAGCAAGGCTCCGCCGAAGCGCAGGGCGTTGCCGCCCCTATAGACCTCGGTGAAGCGGGTGTTCAGCGGGTCGGCGACCTGGCTGTCGCCGTAGCCGTCGGCCTCGTTCAGGGGCACGCCGTCCTGGGCGATCAGCAGGCCCCGGTTGTGGTTGGCGTTGCCGATGCCCGAGCCCCGGATCGAGAGGCGGATGTCGCCGCCCCACTTCCGCTGGGCATAGACGCCGGGCGCATCGCGCAACACGTCGTCCAGGGCCAGCGCGGCGCGCCCGGCGTAGGACTCCTGGGAAATGACCGAGACGGCGCCGGGCGTCTCGGAGAGGCGCTGGCGGGCGTCCTGGACCACCGGCGGGTCCTCGGGGTTGCGGGCGCCGGTGACGATCACCGTGTCCACGGTGGGGGCGGCGGCCTCAGCGGCCTGCGTGACGCCGGGCAAGGCGAGGAGGGGCCAGGCGCACGCGCCCAGCATCAGGGCGCCCCTCGGGGCGCGGTCTTGAAGAGACATGTTTTCTGGATTTCCGAACGTGCTGGGACGGGCGCGCGGGTCTGATCCCCACGCGCCGGCGAAGTCGTCAGGCGTTCGGCGAGGGCGGTCCCTGGCCCGGAGGTCTCGGCGGCGCGCGGGCCGGCGGCGGCGGGGCGGCCGGGGGAACGCGGGGCTCGGTGCGGACGTAGGCGAAGGTCGCCGGCGCGGGGTCCGCCGCCGGCGGCGGCAGGCCGGCCGCGGCGGCGGGACAGACGCAGTGGTCGCAGCGGCCGACGTGGGCCGGCGCGCCGCCGTCCGTGGGCGCGGTCTGCGGCCCGAGGCTGGTGCAGATGACCGTCTCGCCCAACGGCCCACCGAGCGGCGAGGGCGCCGCGCCGGCCAGCGACGGGATCAGCGCCTGGACCAGCAGGGCGAACACGGCCACGAGCGCCAGCATCGCCCGGCGCTCCTGGCGTCGGGCGCGCGCGTTCAGGGGCTGGCGCGGCGGCTTCACGGACGCTTCTCCTAAACCCCGCCGGGGATTCCGCAAGCATCCGGCGTGCGCCATAGTGCGTTGCAGGTCGGCGGAGGGGTGATGGAAGGCCAGGTCGAGACGGGCGCCTACAAGGACGTGGTGCTCTTCCTGGCGACCGCCGGCGTGGTGGTCCCGCTGTTCCGCCGCTGGAAGATCAGCCCCATCCTGGGTTTCCTCGGGGCCGGCGTCCTGCTGGGCCCCTACGGCCTGGGCAGCCTGGCGGGCGAGGTCGGCTGGCTCTCGGCCATCACCATCGACAACCCCGACCAGTTGTCGCAGCTCGCCGAGCTGGGGGTCGTCTTCCTGCTGTTCATGATCGGGCTGGAGCTGTCGTGGGAGCGGCTGCGGGCCATGCGCCGCTACGTCTTCGGCCTGGGCGCCCTGCAGGTGGGCCTCAGCCTGCTGGCGATCGCCGGCGTGGCCCGGGCGCTCGGCCTGCCGACGCCCGCGGCGCTGGCCCTGGGCGCGGCCCTGGCGCTCTCGTCCACCGCCATCGTCATGCCGATCCTGGGCGACCAGAAGCGCCAGCACTCCCTGGCCGGCCGGGTGACCTTCTCGGTGCTGCTGTTCCAGGATCTGGTGGTCGCGCCCATCCTGGTGACGCTCACGCTGTTCGGCCGGCGCGCGGGGGCGCCGGCGCTGGAGACCTTCCTGCTCTCGCTCGCCCCGGCCGTGGCCGGCGTCGTGGCGCTGTTCGTCCTGGGCCGGCTGCTGCTGCGGCCCATGCTGCGCTCGGTGGCCAAGGCCAGGAGCGAGGAGCTGTTCGTCGCCGCCTCCCTGCTGGTGGTGATCGGCGCCGGCCTGCTCAGCGCCGCCGTCGGCCTTTCCATGGCGCTCGGGGCCTTCATCGCCGGCCTGCTGCTCGCCGAGACCGAGTTCCGCCACGAGGTCGAGGTGCGGGTCGAGCCCTTCAAGGGCCTGCTGCTGGGCCTGTTCTTCATCTCCGTGGGCATCGGGCTCAACGTGCCCCTGCTGCTGGAGCGGCCGGCGGTGATCGTGGGGGCGGCCGCGGGCCTCGTGGCGCTCAACGTCGTCCTGGTGTTCGCCCTCGCCCGGCTCTTCGGGGTGCGTGAGCGCTCGGCGGCCGAGGCCGCCCTGCTGCTGGCCGGGGCGGGCGAGTTCGCCTTCGTCATCCTGGGTCAGGCCATGGCCGAGCGGCTGGTCGATCGGGCGGTGGCCGAGACGGCCCTGGTCGCCGCCACCCTGTCGATGTTCACCATACCCCTCCTGGCCCAGCTCGGCCTGCGCGTCGGCGGGCGGAACGTCGCCCCGACGGAGATTCCCGCCGAGCCCGAGGCCGCGAGCGACGCGGCCGGCGACGGCTCGGTCCCCCGCGTCCTGGTGGTCGGCTACGGCCGGGTGGGGCGCCTGGTGGGCGAGATGCTGGGCCGCCACCAGATCCCCTGGGTCGCCGCCGAGATGGACCCCCGCCTGGTGGACAGCGGCCGCCGCCGGGGCGAGGCGATCTTCTTCGGCGACGCCGCCCGGCCCGAGTTCCTGCTCCGCTGCGGCCTGGCCGAGGCGGCCGCCCTGGTGGTGACCATGGACGATCCCGAAGGCGTCGAGACCATCGTCGGCGTGGCCCGCGAGATGCGCCCGGACCTGACCATCGTGGCCCGCGCCCGCGACGCCCGCCACGCCCAGCGGCTCTACGACCTGGGCGCCACCGACGCCGTGCCCGAGACGGTCGAGGCCAGCCTCCAGCTCTCCGAGGCGGTGCTGGTGGGCGTGGGCGTTCCCATGGGCCTGGTGATTGCGTCCGTGCACGAACGGCGCGACGAGTTCCGGGCGGCCCTGAACCGCCCCGACGCCCTGGGCGGCCGGGCCCGCCGCTTCCGCCGCGAGGACGGCGCCTGAACGGCGCCGGAAGTTGGGCGCGAAAAAATCTTCAGGTGACATTCATCAACGCGGAACCAAGCGTAGCCGTGAACGTTGGGCTGCGGTGACGCGCCTGGGCGCGCGGGTGGACGAGGGGTTGGATGTCGTTTCCGGGAGCAGCTTCGCAGCCGCTGGCCTCGGGCGCGCGTTCGTCCAGTGCGCCTGCGACGCTCCGCACGCTCCACAAATATTACGACGGGCTTCCTTCAGAATTCGGCGGCCGCGCTGCAAAGCCTGGCCTTGAAGAGCGGAGGTGCTCGACTTGAAACCATCCGGCGGCTGGGGTGAAACTCGGTCGGCGGGCCGGGCGCGCGGGGAGTCTGATCTCTCTCGCATGACGTTGATCACTGAAGGGTCGTCGTCTAGCGTCCTGGCAGAGCTTGCGAAGGCCGGCGAAATTGGGATCGGAGTGTGGCTTTGGCGACACTTACGCATTCCCGCGGCCTTGTTATAAAAGCGGCCGGGTCAATTGGCCGCACCACCTGAGGGCAACGAGAGGGCTCTGATTATGAAGTTCAAACTCCTGGCAGGGGCCGCGATGGCCGCGGTGTTCGCCGCCGGCAGCGCCTCGGCGCAAGTCGGCTGGTACGGCGCCGTCGATCTCGGCTACCACTGGCCGCAAGAGTTCGAGATGACGTCCTCGAACAACGCCGCCAACGGTCAGCCGTACAACTGGGACTTCAACCAGGAAGACGACTGGGCCGGCTTCGCCCGTCTCGGCTATCAGCTGACGGACAACTGGCGCGTCGAGCTCGAGCTCGGCTATCGCGGCGGCGACGTTGAATCGATCCGCGGCGGCACCAACCAGGCGGTGCTGGGCCTCTGCACCCCCGGCGTGACCCGCACGGCCGCCTCGCCGACCTGCGGCTCGCCGGACGGCGACGTCACCTCGTGGACCGTCATGGGCAATGTCATCTACGACATCCTGCCCGGCTCGACGATCAATCCGTTCGTGGGCGCCGGCATCGGCATCAACCACGTCAAGATGGACACGGTCGGCCAGTTCTCGAACGTGACCGGCACGCTCTCGGCGACCAACCCCGCCATCCAGAACCTCAGCATCGACGACAGCGACACGGCCTTCGCCTGGCAGTTGCTCGCCGGCCTGGCCTGGAAGGCGACCGATCGCCTGAACGTCGATCTGACCTACCGCTACCTCGGCGGTTCGGACGTCAGCTTCGCCTCGACGGGCTCGGCCGCGGCCGGCCTGCAGCCGGGCGTGTTCGACGGCGAATACCGCGACTCGTCGGTGACCCTGGGCCTGCGCTACTCGTTCGCCGCCCCGCCGCCGCCGCCGCCGCCCCCGCCGCCGCCGCCGCCGCCCCCGCCGCCGCCCCCGCCGCCGCCGCCGCCGCCTCCGCCGGCCTATGAGGCGAAGCAGTTCATCGTCTACTTCCCGTTCGATCAGTACGTGCTGACGCCGGAAGCCCAGACGGTGGTCACGGAAGCGGCCAACTACGCCAAGAGCGGCAACGCCACCCGCGTCGTGGTGGTCGGCCACGCCGACACCTCCGGTTCGCAGGCCTACAACGTCCGCCTGTCGGAACGCCGTGCGAAGGCCGTGGCCGACGCCCTGGTGGGCTCGGGCGTGAACCAGACGGCCCTGTCGGTCGACTGGAAGGGCGAGACCCAACCCGCGGTCGCCACCGGCGACGGCGTGAAGGAACCGCTGAACCGCCGCTCGACGATCGACATCAACTTCTGATCTCGATCGCCGACGACCGTCGGAAGCTAGGCGAGGGCCCGGGGGAAACCCCGGGCCCTTTGCTTTTGAATCTCCTCCTCCCCCCGGGCTCAGCCCGATAGGGAGAGGGCGGGGAGAGGGGCGGCTCCGTCGAACGATCTCGCGCCGGCGAAGCGGCGAGCCGCCAACCAGTCCATCATCCCCGGGGCTCGTCCCGGGGATCCAAGGGCGCCCACGCCTGGAACCCGGCCGCGACGCGCTCGGCCCTCTCAGCATCCCCCGGCGTCCAGGGATGGCCGGGACAGGCCCGGCCATGACGGTCCAAGGGCGGCGGTCATCCGTGCAATCCGTGAAATCCGTGGTCCTTCTTCCGTGCGGGCGCGCTCGGGCGCCTTCCGTGCTTTCCGTGGTCCCCTCTCGAACGGCCCCGCCCGCACGAAAATCCTTGACTCCCCGGAGATTTGATGTTCCTGTTTTGTTCATGTCCTCCCCTGCCGACATGGCCGAGGCGATGCTGGGCCGCTTCGCCGAGCTCAGCCTGGAGCTGGCCGCC